>DASZNA010000039.1:0-13016 GCA_035551655.1 Solirubrobacteraceae bacterium | reverse complement strand
CGATCTGGTGGTGGCCGGCGGGATCCGCAACGGCGGCGACGTGGCCAAGGCGCTGGCCCTGGGAGCGGACGCAATCGCCATTGGGCACTCGGCACTGATGGCGCTGAACTGCAACAAGGAGATCCCCGGCGTTACCGACTACGAGGGCACCGTGGGAGTTCCGGCCGGGCAGTGCTACCACTGCCACACGGGTCGTTGCCCGGTGGGCATCACCACGCAGGATCCGGAGCTGCGCAAGCGCTTGGTCGTGGACGACGCCGCCCAGCGCGTCTACAACTTCCTGCACACGCTGACGCTGGAGACCCAGATGATGGCCCGGGCGTGCGGCAAGACCAACGTGCACAACCTCGAGCCCGAGGATCTGTGCGCGCTGACCGTCGAGGCTTCGGCCATGGCCCGCGTGCCGCTGGCCGGAACCGAGTACATCCCCGGGGTCACCGAGGACCGGGCGCTGGCCGAGATCAAGCGGCTGCTGGAGCGGCACATCGAGAATCCGATCGACTACCTGCCCGCCCCGGAGGGTGTGGCCAGCCAGTCGGGCGGGGAGGGAGTGAGCTGACCATGAGCGCCACGTCGCAAGCCGGCGGACTGCCCGCCGAACCGGAGAAGATCGTCTCGATCGATGCCGAGTACCTGTCCGGACGCCGCCTGTCCTACCAGGAGAACCTGGCCGAGGTGGAGGACGTCGACCTGATGGCCGCCACGCCCGGCCCGGACCTCAACTGGCTCGAGGACGTGGGTCTGCTCGAGGAAGAGGGCACGCCCGCCGTGTTCGACCGCTACTCGAACTCGTTCGTCCGGATCTACTTCCCGATTCCGGCCGGCCGCGAGGACGAGATCGCCCGCAAGGTGCTGATCAAGCACCTGCAGTCGGGAAATTCCTACGGGATCGCGCTGAAGGAACGTCATTGCAAGTTCCCCCAGCCCGAGCTAGGGCCGTGGGTCGACGGTTCCCGGACGGTGGGGAGCGACTACCACCCGCCGGTGCTGGAGGGATGGGAGCCGCCTGCCCACTGAGAGCGTGACCCGCTCACCGGTGCCTCCGGAGCCGTCCGCCCCGGAGGCTGAGGCGCCCCTGCCGCGTTCGGTCCGCCACGGCCCGCGGATCACGCTCACCTGCCGGTGCGGCGAGAAGGACTACCTGAGGTACGGGGACCGCTGGAGCTGCCCCAAGTGCGGTCTGAGCTGGAATACCCGCCGGATCCCCCTCGAGCAGTACGACGCGCTGCGCCGCACGCAGCTGCGCTACCGGCGGGTGCCCATGGTGATCAGCCTGGTGTCCCTCGCCTGCATCGTGGCCTTCCTGATCGCCGGTAAGCCGTTCGGCGGACTGATCCTGGTGGCCTTCGCGGTGTCGGCCTGGAGCATGTTCGCCCGGCCGCTGCACAAGCGCAAGCATCGGCAGGCCCTGGCCAAGCTGCCGAGCTGGGAGATAGAGCCCGATTAGCTCCGGACAGGCGGTGCGGAGCGCGATCGTCGTGGGAGCCGGGTACGCCGGGCTCGCGGCGGCGGACGCCCTGAACCGGGCCGGTGTCGAGGTCCAGGTCCTGGAGGCCCGCGACCGGGTGGGCGGCCGGGTGTGGTCGGTCCCGTTCGCCGGGGCGATGGTGGAGTACGGGGCCGAGTTCGTGCTGCCCGACTATCCGGTTATGCAATCCATGGCCGAGCGCCTGGGGATCGGGCTGGTTCGCAAGGGAACGCAGTACGGCTACCGCCTGCCCGGGAGTGGCTGGGCAGCGGACATCGAGCAGGTCGCCGAGGCCATGGAGGCGGTGCGGTCGCTGCCCCCGGCCGGGAAGTCCCTTCGCAACTCGCTGGCCCGCCTGGGTCTGCCCGAGGCGCTGAGCGAGGCGATCATCGCCCGGATCGAGGTCAGCTCCACGTATCCGGCCGAGGACCTGGATGACGCGGTCCTGGCCGAGTCGGCCGGCAGCTTCGGGCAATTTGACACCTGGACGCTCCAGGGCGGCAACGCTCAGCTGGCCACGGCGCTGACCGACAGCCTCGGCCCCGCCGTGCGGTGCGGAGCCGCGGTTCAGCGGGTGCGGTGGTCAGACGGGTCAGTGGCGGTCGAGGGTTCGGATGGTCTGTCGGAGACGGCAGATGCGCTGGTGCTCGCCGTGCCCGCCTCGGTGACCGGGCTGATCGAGTTCGATCCGCCGCTGCCGGCGTTCAAGGCGCGGGCGCTCGAGGGAGTGCGCTACGGCGCGGCGGCCAAGCTGTTCGTGCCTCTGCGCTCGCCGGCACCGCCCAGCGCGATCCTGTCGGTGCCCGAGCGCTACTGGTCCTACACCCAGCTGAACGCGGAAGGAGAATCGCTACCGGTGATGGTGGCCTTCGCCGGGACTCCAGGCGCCCTGACCGCTCTGGACGTGGCGCGCGGGCCGGAGCGCTGGCTGGAGTCCCTGGCGGCGTTGCGAGACGACCTTGACCTGGAGCTCGATCCGGCCGCCGTGCAGATGTACGCCTGGGCCGAGGATCCCTGGGTCCTCGGCTCCTACTCGGCGCCGTCCATCTCCTCCCCCATGGATACGCCTGCGCTGAGTGCCCCGGTGGGTCCGATCGCGTTTGCCGGCGAGCACACGGCCGGGGCCTGGCACGGGCTGATGGAGGGCGCCCTCCGCAGCGGCCTGCGAGCCGCTGCGGAGTTGACGGAAACCGGCGTCCAGCCGGCGCGCGCCGGCTAGGCGACCGTCGCCGGCTGGGGGCTCGCCTGTCCGAGCTCGCGCAGCTCGGTCTCGCTGGGCACCGGCGACACGTGGTCCCGGAACTGCACCGACTCGCCGTCCTGCCTGACCCGCCGGTAGATGAACAGCAGCAGTGAGCCAACCAGGACGCCGATCCCGATCGCGAAGTCCGTCCAGCTGCCATAGCCGTTCAAGTGCGGCGCCAGCGCGCCGATGACCAGGAACGCCGCGTTGAGGACGAGCAGGATCGCGGCGACCGGCAGCCAGAACGAGGACACCTTGATCGGCCGCGGCCAATTCGGACGGTCGCGGCGCAACAGCAGGAACGCACTGAGCGCGAACACGTGACACAGCACGTAACCGATGTTGCTCATGTAGAGGATGGCCAGGTTCGAGGTGATGAACACGACGAGGGCGATGTTCACCACCATGTCGACCGTCATCGCGCGCGCGGGCACGTGGTAGCGGTTGAGCACCCCGAGCTGTTTGATCGTCATTCCGGCCCGCGATATGCCGAACAGCGCCCGGCCGGCGTCCGCGGTGGACGAGGTCATCGACAGCAGCAGGCTGCCGATGATGCAGACCGTGAAGAAGCTGGCCGCGCTGTGCCCGGCGATCTGGGCCATCGCTGAGGTGTAGAACTGACCTTCCGCGGTGGCCGACGACACCGCTCCGGTGACGCCGCCCAGGCCCAGGGGGACGAGGATGCACACCATCAGCTGGAAGCCCGCGGCGCTGCGGAGCGCTCGACTGGTATCGCGTCTGGTGTCCTGGAACTCCGGCGCGAAGGTGGTGACCGCCTCGGTGCCATACGTCGACCAGGCCAGGATGAACATGTACACGAGCGCGAGCTTGATCCCGCTCCACGGCCCGGTGAACGTGGCGTGGACGTTGGACGAATGCCAGTCGCCGGTGAAGTAGGGCACCACGATGAACAGCGCCAGCGGAATCATCAGTAGCGCTGCGCACGCGTACGTGAACCACACGGCGGGGCGCATGCCGAAGATGTTGAACACCCACACGAACAGGATCGTGCCGATGGCGATGAAGTGCGGCAGACCGAGGTGGTTGGAGAAGATCGTGACGGTCCACGTCGAGTGCGGCCACCACTGCGCGACGGCCAGGTCGCCGATGATCTTGCCGAAGATCGACAGCACGACCGACCAGCCGATCCAATAACCGAAGGCCGCGAGCGGACCGACGAACGTGGAGTACTGGCGCCATCCCTCGTGGGCGTACAGGGAGATGCCACCGCTGCGGTGCCCGAACATGGTGGCGGGCTCCGAGTAGATCCAAGCCTGGAGCATGCCGATGGCTGCCGATGCGCCCCACAGGATGAGCGAGCCGGTGGCTCCGAAGATCCCCAGCGTGTACCCGAGGCTTCCGAGCAGGAAGCCCGGATTGCAGAGGGCGATGACAAAGCCGTCCCACCAACGCAGTGTCTTGAGGAGCTGAACCTCCTCGACGGTCGCTGTACCCACGACTCTCCTTCCGGTCCGGGAAAGCGGCGTCCGGCGCCGCCGGTGTTCGCAGAGGGCCTTATACCAGTTGGTTCAAAGCCATTGCAACATGAGACACTAAGATTTATGCCCAGCGTCCGGGAAGCGGTCAGACGCCGGCGAGGCAGTCCCGAGGGCTTTGCGCCAATCGGTCCGGTCCTGCTGGCCACCTTGTCGGTACGGGTGGCCCTGGAGGCGGAGGAGATGGCGATCGACAGCGCCCTCCAGGCTGGGGTATCGCTGATTTTGGCCAATCTGCTCACCTTCCGGCCGGGACGCCTGACCTCGGTTCTGGCCCGGGAATACGCGATCCTGCCCCACGAGGAGGACCTGGACGCCGTCCGGGAGACCGCGGCCCGGGCCGCGGACCGCGGAGTGGCCACCGAGCTCCTGCGGATCTCCAGCCCGCACCCGGTCAAGGCCATGCTCGAGCTGGCTGAGGAGCGCCAGGTGGGGCTGCTCGTGTTCGGGCCCGAGCGCTCGCGACTGCCCAGGTGGCGGTTTCGCCGGGCCGCGCGAGCCATCCGCCGCCAGGCACCGTGCCTGGTCTGGATCAGCTCGGAGTGAGCCGCTCCTCCACCTGGCGCAGCGTCCCGAACCGGCCCGTATAGAAGAGCAGCGGTTCTCCGTCCCGGTGATGAAGATGCTCGACCTCGCCGATCCACAGGACGTGGTCCCCCGCCGGATGGATGTCGACCACCCGGCAGACCAGGTGAGCCAGCGCTCCGTCGAGCAGGGGAAGTCCCTGGCGCCAGAGGAACTCGGGTTCGCTGGCGGCATGCCCGCGGGCGGCGAAGTGGTCGGCGAACTGGACCTGGTCGTGGGCGAGGATGCTCACGCCATACCGGCGGGTGCGCGGCAGCATCTCCCCCATCCGGCAACGGCCCAGGGAGACGAGCACGAGCGGCGGATGCAGGGACACCGACAGGAAGGCATTGGCCGTCATCCCGTGGATCGTGTCCCCATCAAAGGTCGTGACCACCGTCACCCCGGTGGCGAACCGGCCCATCACCTGTCGCAGCTCTCGCGCCGCCCGCTCCACGGCGGCTGCCTTCGGGGTGAGCCTGGCCACTCCGGTGGGCGCCGGCGGGGTCGCCGGTGCCGGTGCCGCCTGCCCGCTGGCTGGCGGCACCGGGGTGGACGTGGGTTCGGGCGTCCTGGTCGGCCGCGGTGGGGGCATGAGCCCGGAGCTGGCCGTTGGCTCGGCCACCTGAGCCACCCGGGTCAGCCGGGCGATGCCCTCCCGCTCGCTCACGAGCGCGGGCGGGTCTTGTCGGGGTCGTAGAACGGGACGCGCACGACTCGTGCGGGGATCCGCTTCTGCAGACCGTCCAGCTTGCCCACCTCCACCTGGGTGTCGAGGTCGGCGTACTGCACAGCCATCCGGCACAGGGCGATCGACTTCTTCAGGGTGGGGCTGCGCGCGCCGCTGGTGACGACGCCGACGCGCTGGCGGCCCACGTAGACCTCATCGCCGTGACCGCTCGTCTCGTTGCCCTCCAGCTCCAGGCCGACCAGCTGGCGCTGAGGGTGCGCCTTGCGCTCGATGAGTGCGTCGCGTCCGACGAAGTCCTCTTCGCCTGCCAGGGCCACGGCGAACCCGATCCCCGCCTCGAACGGATCGACCTGGTCGTCGAACTCATAGCCGGCGAAGATCAGTCCGGACTCGATGCGCAGGATGTCCAGCGCCTCGAGGCCGAGCGGCTTGACGCCGTGGGGCTCGGCGGCCGCCCAGATGGCGTCCCACACCTCAGGCCCGTCGTCGGGATGGCACCAGATCTCGTAGCCGAGCTCGCCGGTGTAGCCGGTGCGCGAGACGATGATCGGGGTCCCGTCGTAGCCACCGATCCGCCCAACCAGGAAGCGGAACCACTTGAGATCCGGCAGGGCGGTCTGGGTGGGCGGGGTCCAGACGATGCGGCTCAGGGCTTCGCGGCTGTCGGGTCCCTGTAGCGCCAGGTTGTGCAGCTGGTCGGTGGCCGGCTTGATCCACACCTTGAGACGATCGCGGTCGGCCACCTCGCGCAGCCAGATGCCGTCGTACTCGTCTCCGCCGACGAAGCGGAAGTTGTTCTCGCCCAGCCGGAAGACGGTGGCGTCGTCGATCATGCCGCCGGTCTCGTTGCAGATCGCCGTGTAGACGACCTGACCCACGGCCAGCTTGCGGATGTCTCGGGTGACCGTGCGCTGCATGAGCAGCTCGGCATCGGGTCCGAGCACCTCCCACTTGCGCAGCGGAGACAGGTCCATCAGGGCCACGTGCTCGCGGCAGGCCCAGTACTCGGCGATCGCGCCCTCGTTGTCGAAGCAATGAGGCAGCCAGTAGCCCCGGTACTCGACGAAGCTCTTGGTCAGCTCGGAGGTCTTGGGGTGAAAGGCGGTTTCCCGGGTCAGGACCGCCGGAGCGTCGGCAGTCACGCGGCGAGCGACGGCCATGGAGAAGCGATTCTCCGGTGAATACACGCGGACGTGGACATCCGTGACCTCCCAGGCGTTGGACGGGTCGATGTCATCGGGGCAGGCCGAGGACGCACAGACCAGATCGGTCATGGCTCGCAGCAGCACGTAGTCGCCGGGTCGCGACCACGGCTCGTCGCTGATGAGCTGCATGTTGCGATCAAAGGCGGTGTTGAAGAAGAAGTTGAGCGCCGGCCAGCCCTCGCGTGGGGCGATCTCGAATGGGTTGAGGGCCCGGTTGAAGTTCTCGGTGCAGTTGATGTGGCCGGGGTAGCCGAGGTCCTCGTAGTACTTCGGCTGGCAGGCCAGGGCAAACGTGTCGTGGCGCCCGACCGTGTCCCAGACCACCTCCACCAGGGGATTCAGATCCTGGTCGTAGAACTTCCCGTACAGCCCGGGCTGCGGATAGGCGCTGCCCATCAGGGTTCGCGTGACGGTGGCGTCGAGCCCGCGTTCCAGCCCTTCCTGGAGGCGGTGGCTGTGGAAGGCCAGGAAGTCCGAGCACTGGCGCCCCTGCACATCGATCACCTGGATGTACTCGCCGGCCTTGACCTCGTAGCTGCGGGCCGTGGCGGCGTCGATGTGGAGATCCAGCCGGGGCTCGGCCAGCGGTGGCGGCAGCTCGTAGGCGTCTCTGGGCTTCGGGTTGGCGCGCCGGATCTCGATCCGCAGCTCGGTGGCGGGCTGATCCCCGTCGATGACTCGGCCGCCGGGCGCCGCGACCAGGATCTCGGCCGGACGGTCGGCCACCAGATCGACGTGGCTGCCTGGAGCGGAGTCCTGCTCGAGCAGCCGGGATTCCCTCAGCCCGAGCGCTTCCAGACCGCCCGACAGCTGGGCCGTCTGACCCCCGTAGGGGTCGATGATCCGGATCTGGTCATCCCCCCCCAGGCGGACCTGGGTGGCGCCTCCGGCCGGCACCCGGTAGGTCTCGAGCGCCGGGTCCCGGGCCAGCAGGCCGGCGACCAGATCGCGGCGGGCTGGCGTGAGGGTGGCCATGGCTTGACCGGCGGACGACTCAGGTCAGGCCGGCGCGGAGGCCTTCTCGACCTCCGCCATCAGCTCCTCCGCCAGCTTGCGCTTGCCCTCGGCGTCGAGCTTCTTGATCTCGTTCTCCACGGCGCGGCGGTTGTAGTGCTGATTCCAGTAATCGAGGCTCTCGAACCCGAGCAGGACGGCCTTGCCGACGAACTGGCGGAGCACCTCGTTGGTCGGGCCCATGACCCAGCCCGCCTTGGCGTCCCGCAGGTAGCGCTCGAGCTCCATGTCCCGCTTGTAGCCGGTGCCGCCACAGGCGTGGAGCATCTTGTCCACCACGTGGGCGGTGTTCTTGGCCGCCTCGAACTTGATCTGCCACGCCCAGTGGAGGTAGTTGGCCCGGGCGAACTCACCCGGAGGCGGTTGCACGGTGTTGTGCTGGGTGGCTTTGTCCATCGCCTGGGCGACGGAGAACACGAACAGCCGGCAGGCGTTGGTGTCCATCACGGCCTCGCCTACGTAGTCCTGAATCGTGGGGTAGTCGGCCACCCGCAGGCCGACGTCGACGTGGCGCTTGCGGGTGGTCTGCCGCTTGCCGATGTCGATGGCGCCCAGCGCGATCCCGTTCCACACCGAGGAGGAGCCGAGCAGGAACCACGGGTCGACCGCCTCGTCGTTGGAGGCGGCGCCGTCGCCCTCGGGGCCGACGATCTGGGTGGCCGGGATCTCCACGTCGTCGACCTGAATGGGGCCGGATTGGTTGCCCCGCAGGCCGAGCGCGTCCCAGGTGGACGGCTGGGACTTGACTTGGTCCCCGTCGATCACGAACACCGACAGGTCGTCGTAGCCGCTGAAGTTGGGGCTCGTGGTCTGGATCACGTAGAAGTCGGCAAACCCGCCCGAGGTCGTCCACGAGGCCTTCTTGCGCACGCGGTAGCCGCCGTTGGCCCGCTCGGCGCCGGAAGAGATCGGGTACCAGAAATGCGAGCCGGTCTCCGGATCGGAGTAGGACAGGGTGCCGATCTTTCCGCTGTTCAGCGGGCGGATGTACTTGTCGATCAGCTCCGGCGTGGGGCGCAGCATCAGCGTGTTGACGGCACCGCAGTGCATCACGTAGCACATGGCCGTCGACGCGCAGCCGTAGCGGGCGATCGTCTCGCAGGTCATCGCGAACGCAACGTGGTCCTCACCCAGCCCGCCGTACTCGGTGGGCACGGTCAGGGCCAGGAAGCCGTGCTCGCCTAGGAGCTCGAGGTTCCGGCGCGGGAACTTCAGCTCGTCATCGGAGATCTTGGCGTTCGTCCGCATCTCCTTCTGGCACAGCTCGATCAGGAGGTCACGCAGCTCGCGCTGACGGTCGGTCAGCACCCACTCCGGATCCCATTCGTAACCAAGGCCCCAGAAGGCCTCTCCACCCCAGGTCTTTTCAGACATCGATCCCTCCGACGTGCATACACTGCACAAATATGTTCAATGCGATTTCTAGCGGAGCCGGGCGCTGATGTCTAGGGACCACGCTTAAGGATCGTCGGTGCCGGAGGAGTCTGGGCAAAATGGGGCGATGGGCCGGCCGCTGATCGGGGTCTCGGCCTCGATGCACGACTTCGGCGATTACGGCGGGGTGGGTGTGCAGCGCCCCATCCTGGCCGCCGGTGGCCTGCCGATGACCTTCCCGCAGGTGCCGGAGGCGATCGATGAGTTGCTCGATCTGGTGGACGGCGTTCTACTCGCGCCGGGCCGGGACATGGCGCCTGAGTCCTACGGGCAACAGCCCCACCCGCTGCTGGCGGCCACCGAGCCGCAGCGGGATGCGTTCGAGCTGGCGCTCGTCCCCAAGGCACTCGAGCGGGGTCTGCCGATCCTCGGGCTATGCCGGGGCATGCAGGTCCTGAACGTGGCGCTCGGCGGCACGCTCATTCAGGACCTCAGGGAGTCCCTCGCGTGGGCCCAGCACCCGAGCGACCCGGGATGGCATCACTGGCACGAGGTGGAGGCGGCCTCGGTGGTGCAGGGTCCGGTGCCTGCTCACCCTCGTCATCCCGTGACCGTGGTTCCGGATTCCCTGCTGGCCGGGGCGCTGGGGGCCGGCGAGATCACCGTCAACTCGTTTCACCATCAGGCGCTGGTACGGCTGGGTGAGGGCCTGGTGGTCACGGCCGTCGCCCCGGATGGCGTGGTCGAGGCGATCGAGCTGCCGGGCTGTCCCGTGCTCGGCGTTCAGTGGGAGCTTCAGGAGGAGGTTCGCATCGACCCCCGCTCGCGGGGTGTGTTCGAGGGGTTCGTGTCGGCGTGCGGCTTCCGGCGGGAGCTCAGTCACGCCGAAGCCGGGCAATGAAGAACCCGTCGGTCTCGTCGCGGTGAGGCAGTAGCTGGCGGGTGCTGTCGGGCCGGAAGTCTTCGTGCTCAGTCAGAAACCGCTCCACCACCTCTTCGCCTTCGGCCCGGCTGATCGTGCACACGGAGTAGACGAGGGTTCCGCCGGGTTTGAGCTGCGCGGCGCCGCTGCTCAGCAGCTGGAGCTGCTTGTCGGCGAGATCTGGGAGCTGGGCGCGGCGCTCCTGCCAGCGCAGGTCGGGGCGGGATTGCAAGGTCCCCAGTCCGCTGCAGGGGGGATCGATCAGCACCCGGTCGTAAGGCGGCTGGTCTGCTGGCACCTCCCGCCCGTCCCGCCGGACGACCTCGACGCAGGCGGCGCCCATACGACGGCAGGTTTTCTCGAGGCCCTCGGCCCGTCCCGGGTGGACCTCAACCGCCGTGACGCTCCCCCGGTTCTCCATCAGCGCGGCCAGGTGGGTCGTCTTGGCCCCCGGTGCCGCGCACACGTCGAGCACAACCTCACCCGGCTGCGGATCGAGCGCTCGCGCCACCAGCATCGACGCCCGCGCCTGAGGCATAACCAGGCCGCTCTGCCAGGCGTCTGAGCCGAAGACATCGAAGGGCCCCTCCAGTACGCGCCCTTCCGGGAGCTCTGGTGCGGGGTGGCTGGGGACAGGGAGCTGAAGGTCGAGGGGGGATTTCAGGGTGTTGACGCGCAGGGCCGACTCGGGTGGGTGGTTGATGTGCTCGAGCAGTGAGCGGGTTTCGGCCGGTCCGAGCTCGCGCCACCACATCTCAGCCAACCAGTCGGGCACGGAGTGCATGACCGCCGCCGCCTGCGGCGTGTCGTCGTGGAGGTCTGCGGTGAGTCCGGCCTTCTCGCGCGTGGCTCGGCGCAGCACCGCGTTGACCAGGTTGGCGCCGCCGCGCGATTCCTGCTTGGCCAGCTCCACGGATTCGTGGACGGCGGCGTGATCGGGAATCCCGTTCAGGAAGGCCAGCTGGAACAGGCCGAGCCGCAGGGCGGCGCTGATCGGGGGATCGAGCTCGGCCGGGGACCGGGATGACAGGCGGCCCACGATGTGGTCCAGGGTGCGCTTGCGCTGGACGGTGCCGTAGGCCAGGGTGGTGGCCAGCGCCCGGTCTCGCGGATCGCGCAGGACGGCCGCCTCAGCGTGGAGAGCCCGGTCGGCGTAGGCGCCGTGTTCGAACACCCGCCTGATCACCCGGTAGGCGCAGCGCCGGGCCGGGGCGACGCGGTCCTCAGCGCCGGCGGCCACGCAGGTAGTCCTCGCCCCCCATCGGACGTCGGCCGGGCGGTTGGACGGCGATCAGCTCGAGGCCGCCGTCGGCGCAGCCAAAGACCGGCCTGGGCCCGTCCAGGCTGAGCTGGCCGGGCTGGACTTCCGCGGCGATCGGCTGGGCCTGCACGACGCCCAGACGTTCGCCGTCGGGCAGCTCGATGAAGGCGCCGATGTGGGGCGTCAGGGCCCGGACCTGTCGCTCGAGGCTCGCGCCTGCTTGCCCGGGGTCAAGCCGGCGATCTTCGGGGGCGATCTTCTCGGCGTACGTGGCCTGCGAGTCATCTTGTTCCCGGCATGTCGAGCGCTCGCTCAGCTCCTGGATGAGCAGCTGACCGCCCAGGGTCTGCAGCCGGGTGGACAGGCTGCCGTAATCGTCATCGGGGCGGATCGGCTCGGCCATCTGCCGGCACACCGGGCCGCTGTCCAGCCCCTCGGTCAACACCATGATCGACACGCCGGTCTGCTCGTCACCGGCCATGATCGCCCGTTCGATGGGGGCCGCACCCCGCCACCGGGGCAGCAGCGAGGGGTGCAGGTTGAGCATCAGGTGATCTGACAGCAGCGGCTCCGTGATGAGCGCCCCGAAGGCACACACGACGACGGCTTCGGCCCCTGTCTCGGTGATGCGCCGCCGAGCCTCATCTGAATTCACCGACTCAGGCTGGTAGAGCGGGAGCTCCAGCTCCTCGGCGGCCGCGGCGACGGCCGGCGGATGGACCTTTCGGCCCCGTCCGCGGGGGCGGTCCGGCCGGGTGACCACGAGACTGGGCCGGTGCGGAGATTGCGCCAGCTCGCCCAGCACCGCGGCAGCGAATGCCGACGTGCCCAGATAGACGGTGTTCACGAGACGCGCCGCGGGCGGTTCGGAGTCACGACGGCTGCAGCTGGTCGCGCAGCAGCCGCATGGCCTCCTTGCGCTGGTCGCGCGAGGTCCGGTTCAGGATCAGGACACCGTCGAGGTGATCCATCTCATGCTGGATGACCCGAGCCTCGAGGCCGGATGCCTCGACCAGCAGCGACTCGCCGTACTCGTCCTGAGCCTTCACCCGGACGTAAACGGGCCGTTCGACCTCCACGTGGACCAACGGCAGGCTCAGGCATCCCTCCTCGGCGAACTCCTCCTCCGAGCTCGTCCACTCCAGCTCCGGGTTGATCAACACCGAGACGGGGGCGTCCGACTGCACCCGATAGACCAGAACGCGGTGCAGGACGCCGATCTGGGTGGCGGCCAGCCCGATCCCCAGCGCGTCGTTCATGAGGAGACCCATGCGGGCGACCTCCTGGCGCAGCGCCTCGTCAAAAAGCTCCACCTTCCGGGCCTTTGTCTTGAGCACGGGGTCGCCGAACTTGCGCACATGCATGAGCGCGGCGTCACGGCGCGCCTTGACTTCGGGGTCAAGTTCGGGGGGCTCGACCGGCGCCCCGTCGTCAACCTCGGGCTCGGTTTCTTCCAGCTGATCTACGGCTTCGGACACAGGTCTTAAGTTTAGGCGGCTGAAGGCGTCCAGCCGCCCAGAGCCAGCAGCGCCAGCAGGTCCCTTACCGCCTGATCGCGGCCGTAATCCCAGGCGAAGTCGGTGATCCGCATGATCCGGAGGCCGCGCCGCTGGGCCCAGATGTCCTTGGCTCGGTCATTCTCCATGTCCTGGAGGGCCACGTGGTACGGGCGGCCGTCCAGCTCCACCGCGAGGCCCTGGGCGCGGAACACCACGTCCCACTCGTGAGGGCCCTGGTAGACGTTTTTCTCGTAGGGCGGGATGCGCGAGTCGGTGGCG
>DASZNA010000038.1:0-14759 GCA_035551655.1 Solirubrobacteraceae bacterium | reverse complement strand
GTAGTGGCCGTTGTGCCGGTCCCGGTGGTGGTCGTTGTGCCGGTCCCGGTGGTGGTCGTTGTGCCGGTCCCGGTGGTGGTCGTTGTGCCCGTCCCGGTGGTGGTCGTTGTGCCCGTCCCGGTGGTGGTCGTTGTGCCCGTCCCGGTGGTGGTCGTCGTGCCGGTCCCGGTGGTGGTCGTCGTGCCCGTCCCGGTGGTGGTCGTCGTGCCCGTCCCGGTAGTGCTTCCTGTGCTGGTCGCCGGCCCGGTACTCGTCCCAGTCGTGGTTGCCGTGCTGGTGGCCGACCCGGTACTCGTCGGGGACCCCGAGGATCCCGACCCTTTTTTCCGCCCCCCCTTCACTATCTGACGATGGGCGGCGCGGCAGCGACGCCGTGCGTGGCGGTGATGCCTGGTTCGGCAGACGTGATGTCTCCGGTGATGCCTTGAGACGTGTGCGAGAGCGGGGAGGCTGCCGCAGGCGATCCCGAGAACGAGGGCGAAGGCGAGAAGCAGCAAGGTCAGGTCTCGGCGGCCGAGGATCATCGGCCCTCGCATCGGGAGCTAGCGACCAGCGACCGAGGAACGTCATGAGGTTTTGGACGCCTGTCTGATGGCTCTCAGCGATGCGGCCAGAACCACCTCGAATGCTCAAGTCGCTGCTCCGCGACCGCCGGAGTCAGCCGGCGAGACGGATCGGGTCTAACTAGGCCTGGAGGCCGGCGCGCGTGCCCTGCTGCGGGCTGCCCGGAGCCGCCGCGAGTGGGCGCTGGGCGCCCTTGAGAGCTCGCTGGATCACTTGCTCTCCCTCATCGCCGGGTGACCAGACCGCCGCCGTAACGCTCACGGCCGGGCCCGAACGCAGTGAGCCGCTCAGGGCCTCAACCTGTCGGTCGGCCCCGGCCTGATCGAGGTCGGGGCAGAGCAGGGCGAGCCGGCGCCCGCTGGCCCGGAACGCGAGTCCCTGACAAGCCGCAGCCGCGGCCTGGAGCGTGGCCGCCACCGATTGCAGCGCCTCGTCGCCTTCGGCAAATCCCCGGCTGCGGTTGATCTCCGCCAGGTCGAGAAGCTCGACCATGACAACGGCGAACGGGCGATCCTGCAAGGCCGCACGCTGAGCGTGCGAGCGAGCAGTTTCGTGTAGGTGGCGATGGGAGTACAGCAGCGTCAACGAATCGGTGATCCCGAATGAGGGCGCGCCCAGCTTGAACTCGCCCTGGCTGCGGTGCACCTCCAGTTCGGGATCCGGGGCACCGCTTTCTTGCTGTGCGGGTTCGGGCGGATTGCGCCGAACCTCCTCGACAAACACGCGAACCACCTCGGGGTCGAACTGGCCACCCGCGCACCGCTCCAACTCGGTACACGCGTCCTGGTAGGAACGTGCCCGGCTGTACGGCCGGTCGCTCGTCATCGCGCTGAACGCATCAGCAATCGCAATGATCCGTGCCTCCAACGGGATCGTCTCGCCACGGAGCCGGCCGGGATAGCCGTCTCCGTCAAAGCGCTCGTGGTGGTGGAGCACGGCGGGCGCGATTCCCTGCAGGGCTGGGACCTGGCCGACGAGCTGATAACCGATCCGGGGATGCAGCTGAATCACACTGCGCTCCTCGTCAGTCAGAGCGGCCGGCTTGAGCAGGATCCGCTCGGAGATGCCGAGCTTCCCGACGTCGTGAAGCAGCGAGGCGAAGATCAACGCCTCTCGGCGTTGAGGGTCGAACCCGAGCCTGTCGGCGACGGCGAGCACATATTCCGAGACCGCGTCGGAATGACCGCGCAGGCCTGGATCCTTCAGTTCGATGGCGCTGGCGAGAACGCGGATCGTCGACAGGTATGCGCTCCGAAGGTCGCCGTGCAGACGGGAGTTCTGAAGCACCGCACCGGCGTGATCACCAACAGCGACGAGCACGTTGTCATCCAGACTCTCAAAGCCGCCCTCACGGTTGGCGCAGACGATGACGCCGGAGAACTCATCCGCCAGGTAGAGCGGGATGGCCAGAAGGTTGTGCACCTCCTCGTCAGCCTCGTTGCGCTTCTGGGCATCCACCTGCTGGCGATCGTCTTCCCTGATCGTGGTGTCGCGCTCGATCACCTCACGAGCGAACCGCTGGGCAAGGGCGCTGTCGCTGGGATCGTTGTCGAACCCCAGGTAACAGACCATCTCCAACTGGTCCCCGGATGATGCGTGCGGAGAGAGTAGGAGCCCCTTCTCGGCGTCAACGAGACCCATCGTGAGCTCGAGAACCATCTCCCGGACGTCGTCGTGCTTGCCCAGGAGGCCCTGCTTGCGCTGCATGTGATGAATCTGGTCGCGTAGTTCACGGTTCCACGCCCGCTCGCTGCGCCACGCGCGAACAACCTGAGCCGTCTTGGTGCGTTCCTCGTCGCGCTCACGCTCGTACCGCTTTTGCCGCTTCTCAGCCTCGCGCAGCTGTGCCTTGGCCTCCTCTTCGGCGGCCCGTGCCTCGCGCTCGGACTCGGCCACTCGAGCCAGAGCCCGGAGCCGGCGTTCCGCCGCCGCCCAGCCGAGCAACGTCAGCACGCCAGCCACCGCGGCCGCGGTCAGCCAGGGTCGGGCGTCGTGTTTGGAGAGGACGGTGCCGCTGGACGGCAGAGCCAGCTTGAACAACTCGTCGCCCGAGAAGGCGAGTACCAGAAGGTAGGCGAGCGCGCCGAGCAGTACTGCCCCGAGAAGAGCGAGCGCGATCCCCCATACAACCACCCCTGAGTGGTCTCACGGTCGTGAGATACCCACAATTCTAAAAACATTCCAGTTTCCGGTTTTTTGAAAGGCCGCGGTGTGCTCCGCCTGAAGGGTGGTGGACACCCGTGGAATCACGGGATGGAGCGGGCAGATGCTAAGTTGATCAGCCCCCGCGGCTGTGGCGGAATTGGTAGACGCGCAGGCTTCAGGTGCCTGTGTTCTTCGGGACGTGGAGGTTCGAGTCCTCTCAGCCGCATGGGTCGGGGCTGCTGGCGCATCGATTGTTCATTTAGTGGGCGTGGGGCCCTCTAAATCGACAATCGGCGACCTGCCGTCGGGCGACGAGGGTTGTCGATTGTTCTTTTATCCACCGCCAACGTGGATAAAGGAACAACGGATCACAGCCAGCCGTTGTCCTCGGCGATTCGGACCGCGTCGAGCCGGTTTCGGGCATCGAGCTTGCCGATCGCGGCGGAGATGTGATTGCGCACCGTGCCCTGGGACAGGTGGAGCGCGCCGGCCAGCTCGGCCACGGTGGGATGACCGCGGGAGGCCGAAAGGATTTCCCGCTCGCGGGCGGTCAGCGGGCTGTCGCCCTGACTCAGAGCGGTGGCCGCCAGGCCCGGATCGACCACCCTCTCCCCCGCCATCGCGCGGCGCACCGCATTGGCCAGCTGGTCGGCGGGGGCGTCCTTCAGGAGGAACCCCGACGCACCACCGGCCATGGCCCGGCGGACGTAGCCCGGGCGCCCGAAGGTGGTGAGGATGAGGACCCGGCAGTCGGGGAGCTGCTCACGCAGAGCGGCAGCGGCTTCAAGGCCGCTGGCGCCGGGCATCTCGATATCGAGCAGCGCCACGTCGGGCTGATGGGCCTGGGCGGCCGCCACCACCTCGTCGCCGCGACCGACCTGGGCCACCACATAGATGTCGGGCTCCAGCTCCAGCAGGCTGGCCAGAGCGCCGCGGACCATACCCTGGTCCTCGGCGATCAACACGCGGATCATGCGAGCTGGCCGGCCAGGGGGATCTCCACGCACAGGCGGTAGCCGCCGTCCTGCCCCCCGCCAGCCTTCAGCGTTCCCTGTACGGCGGCGACCCGGTCGCGCAGGCCGCCCAGACCATTGCCAGCGCCGGCACCGTTGGGACCCCGGCCGTCATCGGCGACCTCGAGCTCCGCACGCGTCGCGTCGGCAGTCACTCGAATGCGGCAATGGCGGGCCGCGCTGTGGCGGATCACGTTGGTCCCCCCCTCGCGGACCGCCCAGCCGATCACCGCCTCCACGTCCTCGTCCAGGTTCGACGAGCTCCGCTCTACCATCGCCTCGATTCCGGCTGCCTCCAGAGCGACCCGCGCCCCCTCCAGCTCGACATCGAGCGCCGGTAGCCGCTGACCGCATCGCGCACCTCGGACAAGGCCTGCCGGGCCACCGTCTCGATGTCGGCCACCTCGGCCGCTGCCCGCTCGCCGTCCACCGGAGCCAGGCGCCGGGCCAGCTCGGCCTTGATGGCGATCACCGACAGCGAGTGGCCGAGCAGGTCGTGGAGATCCCGGGCGAAGCGCTCGCGCTCGTGGGCCACGGCGGTCCGGGCGAGCTCGGCCCTGGCCTGGTTGAGCTCCTCGTTGCGGACCCGAAGATCTCGGATCAGCAGCATCAGGAGGCCGACTCCGGCGGAGCTCGCGCCGTACCCGACCGAGTCCCCGTAAACGCCACCGGACACGGCCGGCAGAAGCGCGGCCAGAGCGGTACAGACGGCCACGCCGCCGAACCCCAGACGGCTCCCCCCGCAGCAGTCCGCAGCAGGCCGAGCAGTAGATGAACAGGAAGCCCCAGCCGGCGTCCTGGACGAGCGTCAGGAAGGCGGCAGCGCGAGCATTGCGGCGAGCGTGATGGCCGCCGACGCGGGGGCCGCCGGCGGGATCGAGACCGAGGACCCGTACGTCGCCTCCGTCGCGGTGGCGGAAGCCCTCCAGGATCTCGACCGTCGTCGTCTTGCCGGCGCCGTTGGGGCCGAGCAGGCAGAACACCTCGCCGCGAGCGATATCGAAGCTGACGTTGCTCACGGCGGCAAGGTCGCCGTAGGACTTCTTCAGGTCGTGGACCTCGACGGCCAGACCGTGGCTTTCACTCCCGGTATTGCTCATGCCGAGCAAGGTAGATCCCGCGGCCCGCGCCGGGAAGTGCCGGGTGGCCGGAATCGGCCGTGACTTTTGTCAGGCCAGCTGCCTGAGATTCCAGCCGTCGATCACGCGGGTCTCGCGCTCGTGACCGAGCAGACCGAGGGCGGCGGGCTTCAGGACCAGCCGACTGCCGCCGTCGGCCTCGAGTCCGATCCAGCGGGCGCTGAGCACCCGGAGGATGTGGCCGTGGGCGACCAGGATGGCCGGCTTCTGGGCCTCGGCCTGCATGGCTCCGGATTGAACCTCTCGGTAGGCGGCCAGTGCGATGACCTGGTCCGCGCGCGCGCCCACCTCCTCCGGGGACTCGCCCTCAGGGCAGCCGTCGCTCCACAGCCACCAGTCGGGGCGGCGTTCGCGGATCTCGGGGGTGGTGAGGCCCTCGTACTCGCCGTAGTCCCATTCGTGGAGCTCCTCGGTGATCTCGGCTCGGTCGCCGAACCCGGCCAGCTCGCAGGTCTCGCGGGCGCGGCGCAACGGACTGCACAGAACCCGGCCAAAGTCATCGGGGTGAAGGATCTGCGACAGCTCCTGGGCTTGGCGGCGACCCTCGGGCAGCAGGGGAAGGTCGGTGCGGCCGGTGTGACGCCCGGCCTCGCTCCACTCGGTGGCGCCGTGGCGCACCAGCACGATGCCACCGTCCGGGAGTGATTCGGCCATCAGTTGTCGGTGGCCGAGTAGGCCTCGGCGGCCACTTCGGCTTGTGCCGTCTGCTCGTCGTAGGACACGTCGGGATGGGTGCTCTGGACATGCTCGAGGAGCCGCCGCACCAGGGCCTCATCGTCGTGGCCGGTTAACGGCTCACCGCATACGTTGCATTCGATCGTCCGCATAGACATGATCGGCTCTACCCGGGTGCGCCGAACGAAACACCGGTACCTCCGGTGCGCTCGATCTCCGCCACCTTGGCCAGCCGGCGCATGTGCCGCTCGGCGCCCGTAAACGCGGCGCCCACGAACGCCAGCGCCACCTCGCGGGCGACCTCCACCCCGATGACGCGGCCGCCCATGCAGATCACGTTGACGTCGTCGTGCTCCACGCACTGGTGCGCGGTATAGGTGTCATGAACGGTGGCTGCTCGGATCCCCCGGATCTTGCAGGCCGCCACCGACACTCCGGCTCCCGAGCCACACACGATGATCCCGCGCTCGGCCCGTCCGGACACCACCGCCTCCCCCACCGCGAGCGCCTTGTCGGGGTAGTCGATCGGCTCCGGGGAGTCGGTTCCCAGGTCGAGCACCTGATGACCGGCCGACTCGAGCGTCGAGAGCAGGATCGCCCGCAGGGGGAACCCGGCGTGGTCAAAGCCACACGCGACGATCATGCCGGCGCGCCGCTGTGTCCGCTCAGCTCGGCGCCGCCGTCCAGCCGGGAGCCGCCGGTCAGCTCCTGCTCGGCCAGGAGCGCCGCGCCGAGCACTCCCGCCCGCAGTCCGTGCCGGGCCAGCCGGATGCGCGCGTGGCCCCGCAGCCCGGGATGGATGTACCCCTCGGCAATCTCGGCCGCCGGGTTGAGCAAGAGCTCGCCGGCCCGGGCGGCGCCGCCCCCCAACACCACCTCGTCGGGATCGAAGGTGTTGATTGCATTGGCCACGCCGACGCCAACCAGATGAGCCCACCGTTTGACCGCCGCGACCGCGGCCGCGTCCCCTTCCTGCGCGGCGTCGACCAGATCGATTCCGCTGACCTCCTGCCCGGAGGCCGCCTTGCGGCCCAGGGTGGAATCGCTGTCCTCGCCGGCGATGCGCCGGGCGGCGCGGTCAAGCGCGTGCCCGGCGGCCAGCGACTCCAGCGAGCCGACCTGCGGGAAGTCCTCGCCGGCGGGCACGTCCGGGTCGCACTTGACCGCCACCAGGGTGTGGCCGAGCTCGCCGGCCCCGCCCGTGGCGCCCCGAAAGATTCGCCCACCCAGAACGATGCCCCCGCCGACGCCGGTGCCGATCGTCAGCATCACGAGGTTGCGAGCCACCAGCTGCAGCTCCTCGTCGTGCGCCTCGGCCAGAGCGGCCACGGTGGCATCGTTGTCGACGAACACAGGCACCCCAAGAGCGTCCCCCAGCACCTGACGCAGCGGGATGTCGGCCAGCGGGATGTTGACCGAGGAGACCACGCGCCCGGTGCTGAACTCGATCGTGGAGGGAACTCCCACCCCCACCGCGTCCAGAGGACCTTCCGCGCGGGCCTGCCCGACGATCTCCACCAGCTGCGCCACGAGCGCATCGCCGTCGTCCAGGCAGGTCGGCAGAAGGTGGGACTCGCTGAGGCTGCCGTCTTGCAGGACGGCAGCCGCGACCTTCGTTCCTCCCAGGTCGATCCCGACGACTGTGCTCACAGGCCGGCCGCCGCATCGCGGTCGAGCAGCACGGTGAGTGCCTTGGCGTGCTCGACCAGCATCGATGCCGGCGCCGCCGTCGTGGGCCGAGCCTCGGAGCCGAAGGCCTTGGCCACCGCATCAGCCTTGCTCGACCCGGTGGCCAGCAGGAGAACCTGGCGCGCCCGGGCTAGGGCCGGGAACGTGAAGGAGATGCGGGGGACGTAGGGCTCGTGCCCGGCCTCAGGCACCCCGACCACCAGCCTCGAGTCCTCCTCGAGCGAGCTCTGCCCGGGAAACATCGACGCGATGTGCGCGTCGGGCCCGATCCCGAGCAGGATCAGGTCGAGCTCGGGGTCGCCGGCTTCGCTCAGCTGGCGTATGTAGTCCGCGGCTCCCTCCTCGGGTCCGAGCTCTCCCGCCATGCGATGGACGGCACCGAACCTGACCCCCACCCGCTGCACTGGCTCGAGCAGGGCCTGCTGGGCCATTCCGAAGTTGGACTGCTCGTCCTCGGGCGGCACGCAGCGCTCGTCGCCGAACCAGATGTGCGCGCCCTCGAATGCCTCGGGCTGCTCGGCGGCCTGCTGGTAGGCGACCTTTGGCGTGGAACCACCGGTCAGCGCGACATGGCCATGTGACCGGGCCACCTCCAGCAGCGCCTCGGTGAACGCGGGAACCGGATCGTCGAGCACCTGGATGTTCGGCTTGATCATTCCTCTCCTCCCTCGGCTCGCGAGTGGGCCTCGCGCGCGGCGTCGGCGATCACATCGGGGGTGAAGCCGAAGTGCTGGTAAAGGGCGCCGGCGGGTCCGGACGCCCCAAAGCTCTCCATGCCGATCGGCTCCCCCCAATCGCCGATCCACCGATCCCATCCAACCGGGCTGGCCGCTTCGACGGAGATGCGGGCCCGGCAGGGGGGTGGCAGCACATGATCTCGATACTCCTTGGACTGCTCGCCGAAGTGATCCATGCACGGCATGCTCACGACCCGTGTGGCCAGTCCCTGGTCCTCGAGCAGATTGGCGGCCGCGACGCAGAGCTGCACCTCGCTGCCGGTTCCGATCAGGATGATGTCCGGGAGCTCAGGGGCCTCGAAGGAGTCCCGGAGGATGTAGGCGCCGCGCTCGATGGCGTCGTCCGGGATGTCGGTCGGGTTCCAGGTCGGCATCCCCTGGCGGGACAGCACCAGGGCACAGGGATGGTCGCTCGAGGCGATCGCGTGCCGCCAGGCCAGCGCTGTCTCGTTGGCCCCGCCCGGGCGGATCACCGACAGGTTGGGAACGGCGCGAAGCGCCACGAGGTGCTCGATCGGCTGGTGCGTGGGCCCGTCCTCGCCCAGGCCGATCGAGTCGTGGGTGTACACGAAGATCGACGGAAGGCGCATCAGCGCAGCCAGCCGGATCGAACCCCGCATGTAGTCACTGAAGGTGAGGAAGGTGGACCCGTAGCCGCGCAGGTAGTGAAGCGTGAGGCCATTGACCACCGCGCCCATCGCGTGCTCGCGAATGCCGAAGTGCAGATTGCGACCCGCGTAGGTGCCGTTCTCGACATCCTCGGCCGCATCGATGTGGGTGAGCGTCGAGGGGGCCAGGTCCGCCGAGCCGCCTACGAGCTCAGGGACCTTCGCGGCGGCCCACTGGAGCACTTCGTGACCTGACTTGCGGGTCGCAGTCATCGAATCCGATTGGGGAAACCTAGGCAGGTCGTCGGCCCAGCCGTCCGGCAGGCGCTTGGCCGTCAGCCGCTCGAATTCGGCGGCCAGATCCGGATGGTCGCGGCGAAAGCCGTCGAACCGCTCGCGCCAGTCATCCTGGGCGGCTACGCCCCGGTCGACTGCGTGGCGAAAGTGTTCGAGGGCATCGGCCGGGACATAGAACGGCTCCTCGCTCGGCCAGCCCATCGCGCGCTTTGTCTCGAGGATCTCCTCCTCACCGAGCGGGCTCCCGTGGGCGCCCGCCGTGTCCTGCTTGTGCGGGGAGCCCTGGGCGATGTGGGTGCGCACGACGATCAGCGAGGGCCGGTCGGTGACCTGTTGGGCGGTTTCGAGAGCATCCTGGAGCCGGTCGAGCGCGATGTCCTCGCCCAGGTTCTGGACGTGCCAGCCGTAGGCCTCATAACGCTTCGCTCGATCCTCGGTGAAGGCGAGCTCGGTCGGACCCTCGATGGAGATGTGGTTGTCGTCGTAGAAGCTGATCAGCCGCCCCAGGCCGAGGTGGCCGGCCAAGCTCGCGGCCTCGCCGCTCAGGCCCTCCTCCAGATCGCCGTCGGAGGCGATCACGTACGTGTAGTGATCGACGATCTCGTGTCCCGAGCGGTTGAAGCGAGCGGCGAGCATTCGCTCGGCCAGCGCGAGTCCGACGGCATGAGCGATCCCCTGTCCCAGCGGGCCGGTAGTCACTTCCACTCCCGGCACCTCGCCGTACTCCGGGTGACCGGGTGTCTTTGACCCGAGCTGGCGGAACGCCTTCAGATCGTCCAGGGTGAGGTCGTAGCCGCTCAGGTAGAGACTTGAGTAGAGGAGCATCGATGCGTGGCCACAGGACAGGACGAAGCGGTCCCGGTCCGGCCAGTGCGGGTCATGCGGGTTGTGGCGCATCGCGCGGGTGAACAGCACGTAGGCCACCGGGGCCAGGGCCATCGGGGTTCCGGGATGGCCTGAGGCGGCCTTCTGGACGGCGTCCATCGACAGCGTGCGGATCGTGTCGACGCACAGCTCATCGATCGTGCTTGTCTGAGTGGTCATGGGCGGTTCCTTGGGTCGGGGGTGCCGGGGCTCAACCGAATAGCACCCCGTAGCGCTCATACTCCTCCACCGGAACCCGGCGCACCTCCCTGACCGCCTCGGCGATCGGGACGAGCTTGATCTCGGTGGCATGCAGGGCGGTCATCATCCCCCACTGGCCGTCCTGGGCGGCATCGATGGCCGCCAGACCGAGCCGAGTGGCCAGCACGCGGTCAAACGCCGTGGGCGTGCCGCCTCGCTGCACGTGGCCAAGGACCGTGGCCCGCGTCTCGTAGCCGGTGCGCTGCTCGATCTCCTGCTCGAGGCGCTGGCCGATACCGCCCAGACGGGGATGGCCGAACTCATCGGTCTCCCCCGTCTTCAGGGTCATGGTGGTGCCCTCTCTCGGGGTGGCGCCCTCGGCCACGACCACGATCGAGAAGTAGCGCCCCCGCTCGTGGCGACGGGTGATCAGCCGGCACACCTCGTCGATGTCGAAGGGGAGCTCCGGGATCAGGATCACATCGGCTCCACCCGCGATCCCGCTGTGCAGTGCGATCCAGCCCGCACTGCGGCCCATCACCTCGACGACGAGGATGCGGTTGTGACTCTCGGCGGTGGTGTGCAGCCGGTCGACCGCCTCGGTGGCCACGTGCAGGGCGGTGTCGAACCCGAAGGTCTGGTCGGTGGCGCCGAGATCGTTGTCGATGGTCTTCGGCACGCCGATCACGTTGACGCCGTGCTGCTGGAGCAGGTTCGCCGCACCCAGGGTGTCCTCCCCGCCGATCGCGATCAGGCCGTCGATTTCGTGACGCCGAAGGGTTTGAACGACCCGCTCAGGTCCGTTCTCGTGCTTGAAGATATTGGTGCGGGAGCTGCCCAGGATGGTGCCGCCCCGGGGCAGGATGCCGCGAGTCGATTCGATGGTGAGCGGCTGGACGAGATCCTCGAGCGGGCCTCGCCATCCGTCCTTGAATCCGATCACCTCCGCGTGGTGAGCATCGATCGCCTTGCGGACGACGGCGCGGATCACCGCGTTGAGCCCGGGACAGTCACCGCCACCAGTCAGGACACCCACTCGCATGCTGCGCCATCCTAATGGGCGGGCGTCGCCGACTTTGGGCGCACGCGTTAAGCCCTATCATCGGCTCCGACCACGGGGAGTGGCGCAGTCTGGTAGCGCACCCGGCTGGGGGCCGGGCGGTCGCAGGTTCAAATCCTGTCTCCCCGATTCGAGAAACGCCCGGTTGCCCGGGCGTTTCGTGTTTCTGCTGGCGGTGACCGTTATGACTGGGCACCAATTTGGCTCGATTTCATGTGGCGAGCCCGCGGAAGGCCTGGTTCGCCAGGATCCGCGTTTGGGGACCCCCCTCGGCGATACCCGCAAGGAGTCCTCACTCCCCTACAGACATACCTCAGAAGGATTAGATCTAATGGTTGGGTCCCATATCCGGGAACCCGACTACGCGCGTGACTGCGAGGGTTCCACTTGCCGTCAGAACGTTCAGGCGGTGGTCCAGTCCCCCGGCAGCTGCATAGCAGTGAAGCGGTCACCGCCGAGCAGGTGTTGGACCCAAACAACAGACGGAGGCGGCAAAACGCCGGCGGTCAGGTATTTGCGTTTGTCGGCCTAGGACTGCTGCTTTTCGATCAAAGCAGCAGCCTGATCGGTGGCTGAGGCTCACGCTGCTAAGCGCTGCAACCAGTCACCCCTGCAAAGTAGATGGCTACCGCAAGGCCGAGCGCGGTCCACGCGACGGTGGCTAGGACCTCGCCCAGTAACGGCGACACAATGTCCCCTCGCCTTGGACGTCGCCGGGCAACCGTGAGCGCGATGATCGCGGCGAACGTGATCGCGGCCGACTGCACATAGTCCGTGCCCCTGCCACAGGTGCTGTTGGTCTGTTGCGTTTCCGTCCAGATGAACCAAGCCAGAGAGGCGAGGAATCCGACGAGAAATGCCCACAGAGAGAGGAGGCTGCCGAGAAATGGGCGACGACGACTCATGACTGGAGTATCGGCGCCCCGGAGGGATACTCGTTAGCCGAAGTCGTGCGCTGCTGCTCTGCTACGGAGGCAGTTCGTAAGGCACCCGTCTCGTTTCTGCTCTGGGCTAGTTCCGCTCCTCGATCAAAGCGGCACTCTGCTGATCCACTTTCCAGCCGTCTTCGGCCGAACCGGTCGTGCCTGCTTTCGTCTGAGGGTGTCGCGCAAAGTCGGCCGAGGCTGGCCTCGTTGTCAGGTATTGACAACGTCTCGGGCGACCGCCTGGACGACTCTGGGAAGAAAAGCCGCGCTGAGCGCGGAAAACCTCCCCAGAGGCCACTCGAAAGCGGATCCACAGGTGCTACGAGGGGCATGCCGGGTCGTCAGACACCTATTTGATGACTCCGGTAAGGGCGTTGGAGTGTCAGATCGTGATAACCGCTCTGGTTTGGGCGACGCCCTCCGCGAACAGCCTCGGCGGGGGTACCAGACGCGCGACGGTGCAGCAGTCCGGCAGGGCCTTCTCCACGAGTCGCACCCGGGTGTTGCGCGGGGTGAGGCATGTCTGGGAGGATCGGTCGGTACGTGGGACCGATCATCACCACCGTCGAGATCGACCGCCCTCCCGAGGTGGTGTTTCCATACGTGATCGACCCGCGGACGTTTCCGGCGTGGCAGCCGGCCGTTCTCGAAGGCGCGCTCGATCGCGAGGTTCGCGTGGGAGCGATCTGCACCACAAAACGAAAGATCGGGGGTGGAGTCCGAGAGATCCACTCGCGGATTACCGAGTATGTCCCGCCGCGTCGTTGGGCCGATCACGGCATCGACGGGCCGATCCGCGGCATCGTGTCCGTTGACGTTCAGCCGCTTGACGGCGGTGCCCGCTCCCGCGTCACCATCATCCTCGACTTCGAGGGTCACGGCATCGGGAAGCTGCTGGTACCGCTCGTTGTTCGGCGCCAGGCCGCTAGCGAGATGCCGTCTAACGCGAGTCGCCTCAAGGCGACGCTCGAAGCAAGCTAGGCCCCGACCGGTGGGTGCGTTTCTCGCGGTCCGCTCCCGTCTTCATGAACATCCGACTGTTTCGGCCGGCCCGGAACGCTCCGGGCAAGACTTCTTCTTCTGCCAGGTCCGGCAGCCCCGAGGGATTCCTGCTTTTGTTCTCCGACGGGCGCGGCATTTACGCTCTCCTTCGCCCCCGAAGGGCGTCGCTGTCAAGGCCGGTCGAGGCTGGCCTGGTTATCAGCTATTGACAATGTCGGGGACGACCGCATGGACCACTCTGGGAAGAAAAGCCGCGCTGAGCGCGCAAAACCTTCCCAGAGTCCCTCGGAAGGCGGATCCACAGGGCTAGGACGGCCTGCCGGGTCGTCGGCGACCTATTTGATGGCTCGGCAAGGCCGTTGGAATGTCAGATCGTGATAACCGCTCCGGTTTGGGCGACACCCTCGTCTGAAAGCAGGCGAAGCGTTAGGGAAAGGTCACCCAGACCTTGGCGGGCGGACCGTACCGATTGAACACGTCCTGGATCGCTACTTCAAAGCACCACGTGGTGCCCGATTGACCATATTCCCAGTCGGAGTCGGGCTTTGAGGCCGTGGCGGGGCCACCGTTCAGGTACGCCGCCGAAGTAGAAGTGGATGGACAAGAGCCTTGGGCCCCCCACACCGCGTAACCGTTCACCGTGGGTCTTCCCGCGATCGAGTACGGCTCAAAAGGCGCGCCGGACGGGAAGGAGAGCCCGGGCGGGTTGGTCCAGGTGAAGGTCACCTCAGCCTGTGAAGGGTCAGTCACCTTCGCGGTTAGGCCAGACGGTGCAGCCGGGAGGGCTCCAAACGGGCACACCTGCGGACCCCGGACCCGGGCACTCACGCGGCCGCCATACAGCGCGATAGCTCCGCGGACGTCGTCGGCATTGATCAAGTGGCACGCGCCATCCCAGGGCTCCGGGCTACATGGATCTGTGGACATCAAGCCGCCATTCATCAGGGCACACTTGTGCTTTTCGTGGTTCAGGCCCAACACATGGCCGAACTCGTGCGCCGCGATCCGCGTGAGCCCCGCAACATCCAAGCCTTGCTTCGGATTCGGGAGCCTGAGCCAGATGTGTGCCCCACGAAACCACAACCGACCGGACGGCGATGGCATCCGCGATTGCCGTGACACGTAACCGATCGAGGCGTATCCCCCAAGATCGGCACCGAGGTTGACCTTCCCTTGGCCCGGCAGCGTGACAACAGGAAAGAAGTGCCGCGGGAACGTGGAGATCTTCACCTCCGCGCGCCGAGCGGAGGTCGCGACGAAGCGGATGTGCGCCCCGCTCTGATTCCACGCGTTGACTGCCGCTTTGACCTCCTTGGCGTCGCTCCGCACCCCGTTGAAGTAGGTGATCCTATGGCCGGGCCATCGCTTGCCTCCAATTACGTAAGCCGTGGCACAGGCGGCACCAAACCTAAGCCGACGACCATCCCGAGCCAGACGCCCAAGAGCCTCCGTCCGCCCGTGGTCCCGCGCAGCCTACTGCGGTTCATAGAAAGGGGCCCCTTGATTCTGCGAAGCGTTTCGATGGTGCCAACAAGCACGGACCGCTGCAGCGACCGACCTCATGGGTCGAGGTCGTGAACTCGCTTCGAGCCATACCCCCGATGTCCCCCTGAAGCGAAATGTGGCGCCCCCAAATCAGAAAATTTCAGCTCCGCGCAAACCTTAGCCGGATCGGCGTGTTGTGGCCAGGGCGTTCGGGCATGGGTCGGCCCGCGCTGTCATCACGCATACGCCAACCCCCTCGTCGCCTAAGCAGATGGGTTGCTGCTCATGAGCCCTGAGGATCCCGGGGACCTGGCTTTGTCGGAAGCAGGTCTCCGCGCACTTCCCCTTTGGGCT
>DASZNA010000037.1:0-4233 GCA_035551655.1 Solirubrobacteraceae bacterium | reverse complement strand
GTGGACATCAATGACAAGCACATCGAGCTGATCGTCCGGCAGATGCTCAAGAAGGTCCGCGTCGACCAGAAGGGCGACACCGACCTGCTGCCGGGGGTGTTCGTGGACCGGCACGAGTACGCGCGGATCAACAAGGCGGTCATCGACGCGGGCGGCGAGCCGGCGCAGGCGGAGGAGATCATCCTCGGCATCACCAAGGCCTCGCTGAACACGGACTCGTTCCTCAGCGCCGCCTCGTTCCAGGAGACCACCAAGGTGCTCACCGACGCCGCGCTCGAGGGCAAGATCGACCGCCTCAACGGCCTCAAGGAGAACGTGATCATCGGCAAGCTGATCCCAGCCGCCACCGGCCTCAAGCGCTACCGGCGGATCGAGATCGAGCCCTCGGAGCCGCTGCCCCGCGGGATCGATGAGGTCGGCCTGCTCGACCACGACGACCTGGCGGCTGAGCTCGGCCTGTCCGGCGGCGAGGCGCTCGGCGGCTTCGGCGGCATCGAGGCGGACCTCTCCGACCTGGAGGACATCGGCAACGGCGGGCCGTCGTACGGATTCGACGAGTTCGCCGACCTGGATCTGCCGCCGTCTGACGGGTCCTCAAACGGAAAAGAGTAGTCGCGTGGGGCCGGCCCGCCAGCCGGCCCCACTCACCTCAGCAGGACCCGAACTGCCCCGGTCCTCCGCCGGGGTGGTTCTTTCTTGAGGTTCGGCGGAGAGTGGTCCACTAAAGTAACCCGGCTCGTGCGCCCATTGGGGCTCACGGGCGGTCCGCAGAACGCCCACGCTTCCTCCCCGATCGAGACGGCCACCACCGGTTCACCGCACGATTCCCCGCTCGCGCTCCAGCACGCGGCGCGACGGCTGCGTGACGTGGAGAGCGTGCTGTTGGAGCGCTATCGCGCGGCATTGCAAGGGTCGGTGCTGGAGATGATCCCTGGCGGCAGCCGCCTGACCGAGGAGCTCGTCCACCAGTCCCGCGCCTATGTGGGGATCGGGCCGTCTCCTGCGGTTATCAACGTGTGCCGGCAGATGTACGTGGCCGGCCGTTTCGTGATCTCCGATGTCGGCGACCTCGACCAGTTCGAGCCCGGTCGCTTCGACGTGGTGTTCGCCGGGCGGTGCGCGATCGACAGCCTGGGCGCGGAGCGCCGGCGGGCCCTGTTCGAAGCCGTGCACCGCACGATCGGCCCGGGGGGGCTGTGGATCTTCTCCTCCCACAACGCCGCCTCTGTGGAGCTCCAGCAGATCGCGGAGCAGTCATCCGGACGCCGGCGAGGCGGGCTGCTGCGTGGCCTACGGGTGCGTTCCTCGCGCGCCCCGATGGACGATTACGAGCTGGGCAGCGAGCTGCTGAGCGGGATCGACGGGGACCTGTCGGTCGGCCCCTTCCGGATCACCCGCGCGGCTCAGACAGAGCAGCTGGAGCAGCTCGGATTCGAGCTGGCCGAGTGCCTCGATCTCGGTGGCCACCAGGTTCCCTCAGACCCGGCTGCTGCCGAGTCGCCCGAGCTGCACTACGTGGCCCGCCCGGCGCCGGCCGGCGACGGCCCCGTTGCCATGTGAATCCGGATTCACTAAGGTGGCCGGATGGCCACCATGCACATCTCCGATCCGGCACGCCAGGTTCTCAACCAGCCGCCGCCGCTGGAGCCAGTCAATCTGTTTGATACCGACCTCCCGTTGCAGGAGGCGCTCGAGCGGGAGGGTGGGGAGTGGGGCGTCGAGGAAGCGCGAGAGGCCGGAGCCGTGGCTGGGAGCGAGGAGGCCCGCGACCACAGCCGCCGGGCGGAGCGCAACGAGCCGATCCTCCGCACGCACGACCGCTTCGGGAATCGGATCGATCAGGTCGAGCTCGACCCTTCCTGGCACTGGATGCTGAAGGGCGCCATCGAGCGCGGCATGGCCGGGCTGCCCTGGAGCGAAACCCGCCCGGGGGCCCACGTCGTGCGGGCGGCGCTGTTTGCCGTGTGGGGCCAGATCAACGACGGGGTCATGTGCCCGGTGTCGATGACCTACGCGGCCGTCCCGGCCCTGCGCGATGGAGCTCCAGAACTGGCCGACATCTGGGAGCCGCGCCTGACCGCCGGCGACTACGAACGCGGCGCCCTGGCCGGCATGGCGATGACCGAGCGCCAGGGTGGATCGGATGTGCGGGCCAACATCACGCGGGCCGAGGAGGTGGGTGACGGCGTCTACGAGCTCCACGGTCACAAGTGGTTCTGCTCGTATCCGCCGTGCGACATCTTCCTCGTGCTGGCTCAGACCTCTGGCGGACTGTCCTGCCTGCTGGTGGAGCGCGGCGCTGGCATGGAGTTCCAGCGCCTGAAGGACAAGCTCGGGACGCGGTCGCTCCCTTCCAGCGAGGTGGAGTTCCGGGGGGCCCGGGGACAGCTCGTCGGCGAGGGGGGTCGCGGTGTGGCCGCGATCATCCGGATGGTCAATCACACCCGCCTCGACTGCATGCTCGGCGCCGCCGCCGGCTGCCGGCGGGGGACCGTCGAGGCGATCCATCACGCCCGCCACCGGCGCGCGTTCGGCGAGCTGCTGGTCGATCAGCCGGCGATGCGCAACGTGCTGGCCGACCTGGCGCTCGACTCGGAGGCGGCCACGGCGGCGGCGCTGCGCGTGGCGCGCTCCTACGACGAGGGGGATGACGGGCGGGACTTCCGCCGCTTCGCCACGGCGGTCATGAAGTACTGGCTGTGCAAGCGGGCGCCCGCTCATGCGGCGGAGGCGCTCGAATGCCTGGGCGGCAACGGCTACGTGGAGGACTCCGGGATGCCGCTCCTGTACCGGGGGGCACCTCTCGGCTCAATCTGGGAGGGCTCGGGCAATGTCGCCGCGCTCGATGTGCTGCGCGCTCTGGTCCGGGAGCCGGCGGGCCTGCCCGCCTTCCTGGGCGAATGCGAGCTGGGGGCCGGAGCAGATGCCCGGCTCGATCAGCACTTGACCAAGCTCCGCGATCGCCTCAGGAGTCTGGGCTCGGAGGGCGATCCACAATTCCAGGCGCGGCGCATCGTCGAGGATCTGGCACTGGCGCTGCAGGCCTCGCTGCTCGTGCGGAACAGCCCGGCCGCGGTGGCCGACGCATTCTGTGCGCGACTCAGCGGAGATGGCGGCCGGGCCTACGGGACGCTGCCTGCCAGCGTCGATGCCGGGGCGATCATCGATCGCGCCTACCCCGCCTAGCACCGTGAGCGCTGTGGCGCCCACCCGCCGGCGGCTGCTGGAGGCCGCGCGAGAGCTGGTGGAGGAGGGGGGCTACGGCGCCGCGTCCGTGCTCGCCGTGGCCGAGCGAGCCGGCGTGGCCGCCGGGACGCTGTACCGGCACTATCCCTCCAAGGCGGATCTGTTCGTCGAGCTGTTCCGCTCGGTGTGCGATCGCGAGGTGGAGGAGATGCGGGCTGCGGCTCGGGCACCCGGCCGGGCCACCGAGCGCCTCCTCGGCGTCCTCGAGACGTTCGCTCGTCGGGCGCTGCAGCGTCCTCGGTTGACCTGGGCACTTACCGCCGAGCCGGTCGATCCGGCCGTTGATGCGGAGCGGCTCGCATACCGAGCCACGTACGCGCAGCTGCTGGCCGAGTGCCTGCGCGAGGCGGTGGCGGCGGGCGAGCTTCCGCCTCAGCCCGAGGACGTGATCGCCGCGGCGCTCGTCGGAGGCTGCGCCGAAGTGCTGGTTGGACCGCTGGCGGCCACCGGCGCCGATGCCGAGCAGACCGTGGCCACCCTCAGAGAGTTCATCGGGCGGGCGGTCGGAGCGTGAGCGCGGAGGCCGTCCGGGTCGAGCGCGCCGGGCCGGTGTGGACCGTGATCCTGTCGCGCCCGAAGCGGCGCAACGCCGTGGATGGGCCGACCGCCGCCGCCCTGACCGAAGCCTTCCGGAGCTTCGACGCCGACCCCGGGGCCGCGGTGGCCGTCCTGTACGGGGAGGGCGGGACGTTCTGCGCCGGCGCCGACCTGAAGGCCGTGGGGACCGCTGCCGGAAATCACGTGACCCCCGTGGAGGAGGGCGACGGGCCGATGGGTCCGACGCGCCTGCGTCTGAGCAAGCCGGTGATCGCGGCGGTGGCCGGCCACGCGGTGGCCGGGGGACTCGAGCTGGCGCTGTGGTGCGATCTCCGTGTGGCCGAGGCCTCCTCAGTGTTGGGTGTGTTCTGCCGGCGCTGGGGAGTGCCGCTGATCGACGGCGGCACGGTCAGGCTGCCCCGCCTGATCGGGATGAGCCGGGCCATGGAC
>DASZNA010000036.1:0-27280 GCA_035551655.1 Solirubrobacteraceae bacterium | reverse complement strand
TGGGTGGATGTCCCGCTCGAGGTGGCCGAGGCCCGCGACCCCAAGGGGCTCTACCGCAAGGCCCGCCGGGGGGAGCTGATCAATTTCACCGGAATCGACTCGCCGTACGAGCCGCCGGAGAGCCCCGCGATCCACCTGCAGACCGCCCAGCTGTCCCCTGCCGAGGCGGCGGTGCGGGTCGTGGACGCGCTGGCCGACGCCGGGCGGCTGGCCGGCAGCGTCAGTCGGGGATCAAACCCTCGCCGCTGAACCCGGCGCTGGCCTCCTCGAGGCTCACGTCGGGCGGCGGCAGGATCAGATCCGAGCCACCCAGATGGTCCTCCTCCACCGGCCGGCCGTGGCTGCGCACGTAGTCGAGGAGCTGGGTGTATACATCGTGGAACTGGGCCTCGTCGCCGGCGTCGCAGGCCGACACGGCGGCATTGTCGAGCTCATTCAGCTGCCCGACATCGCCATCCAGCTCGTACTGACCCTCGGTGGCGATGCGGACGATCAACCGGCCTGCTCCGCGTCCGGCGCCTGCGCGGGCGCGCCGCCGGAGCCAGTCTGCTCGCCCTCTCCGGCTCCCAGCTCGCCAGCCGAGCGGTTGCCCTGCCCCAGCTCGGCCTTCATCCGGGACAGCTCGTCGTCCACCTCGGTGGAGCTGGACAGGGCCTTGAGCTGACGATCGATGTCGTCCTCGCCTGACCCCAGAGCGGTCAGGTCCTCGAAAGTGCCGGACGCCTCCAGCTCCTGAACGGCGCCGGCCCGGGCCTGCATCTGCTCGGTCTTGTCGAGCGCGCGCTGCATGGCCAATCCGACATCGGCCATCTCCTCGCCCACGCCGGTTGCCGCCTCGGAGATCCGGACCTGGGCTTCGGCGGCCGAGTACTGGGCCTTGATGACCTCCTTCTTGGAGCGGAACTGCTCGATCTTCGTGCGCAGGCGCTGCTCAGAGGCGGTGAGCTGCTCCTGCTGCTGCTCGAGCTGGACGATCTGCTGATCCAGCCCCTGGAGATCGGTCTGGATCGCATTCTTGCGCTCGAGCGCCGTGCGAGCCAGATCCTCCTGTCCGGCAGCCAGCGCCTGACGGGCCTGAGTATCCAGCTTGACGACCTGGTCGCGGTACTTCTCCTCCTGGAGCTGCAGGCGTTTCTTGGCCGTCACCACGTCGGCGATGCCCTTCTTCACGTTCTGCAGCTGCTCGAGCTGCTTCTGGTAGCTGTACTCGAGCGTTTCGGCCGGATCCTCGGCGCGGTCGAGGAGCTTGGAGATCTTGGCTTTGACTACGGTGGACATGCGCCCGGAAAGGCCCGGCATCGCATCCTCCTTGACGGGTGTCTGAAATTGCCCTCCTAGCGTACAGCCGCGCCGGGGGGTTGATCACGCGTTGTCGGCATTTCCGACCGGCCCGGTTCGACGGACGCCGAGGTCGGCTCGCTATGGTCAGCCGCCCATGGCGCTGCGTGGACGATCTCGGACCCTGCCCGCGCTTTGCCGCCAGGGGGCCGCTGTGGCCGTGGTGGCCCTCGGCCTGGCCGGCTGCGGCGGGGGGACGCACCTCGCGTCCAAGACGGGCAGCACAAGCACCTCGGTGACTCCGCCGGTCTCGGGAGGCTCGGGGGCCGTCCAGTCGGCCTCCGGCCAGAGCCAGCTGAACTTCCCGATGGTGGCCACCAAGAACACCACGCGCGCAGCCGGCAACGCCATCCAGAATGCTGCCGCGGTCGCGCTGGCCGTGTATCCCTCGGCCATCCCGGGGACCCATCCGCCCGGCGTGGCGCTCGTCTCGACCAGCGACTGGCAGGCCGCAATCGCCGCCACCTCCCTGATGTCCGCACCGTTTCGCGCGCCGGTGCTGCTGAGCCGCCCGGGGACTCTGACCGGGACGACGCGAGTCGCCCTGCACAGCCTGGCGCCCACGGGAGAGCGCTCGCTGGGGGGCGCCCAGGTGGTGCGAATCGGGAGCGTGGCCTCAGCGCCGGGTTTGCGGTCGACGCCCATCGCAGGCTCGGATCCGTACACCCTGGCCGCCTCGATCGATCACTTCGAGGCGCAGGCCACCGGTCGCGAGAGCGGCGACGTCGTGGTCGCGTCGGCCGATTCCCCGGGGTTTGCGATGCCGGCGGCCGGCTGGGCCGCCGAAAGCGGGGATCCGATCCTGTACGTGAACTCACACTCGGTGCCGGGCCCGACGGTGGCGGCGCTCCAGGCCCACCACCACCCGCACATCTATGTGCTCGGTCCCCCGTCGGTGATCCCCGGCTCTGTGCTCCGCAAGCTGGGCCATTACGGCACCGTCAAGCGGATCTCGGGATCGGACCCCGCGGCCAGCTCGGTGGCCTTCGCCGGCTATCGCGATCCCGCCTGCCCGTCGGGACAGCCCTGCGGCCACGTCCCGCACAGCTTCGGCTGGGCGATCCGGAGCCCGGGGCACGCCTATGTGTTGATCAACTCCGCCGACCCGCTGGATGCCGCCGCGGCGGCTCCACTGTCGAGCGCCGGCGGGTACGGCCCCCAGCTTCTGGTGCAGAATGCCAATACGCTTCCCAAGTCCGTGCTCAACTACTTCCTCAACTACGCCACGCCGGGGTACACCTCGCAGGGCCCGACGTCCGCCGTGTACAACCATGGCTGGCTGATAGGCCCGACGAGCGCGATCTCGCTGGGGATGCAGGCCCAGGTGGACAGTCTGCTCGAGGCCGTGCCGCAGCGAGGAGGCGGCTGAACCGTGAGCCAAGCGGAACATCCTGATCGCCTGAAGCCGGGCCGTGAGGTGACGGTAGACGACGTGCGGGCGCTGATGGGTGCCTCCACCCCCCACTTCGCGCTGCAGTTGCGCGAGCGGATTCGGACGCTGATCCGTTCGCTGCCGGCCGATCATCCGGCCCGGATACTGGGTGAGCAGGAGATCGCACGGCTGGACGGCATCGCGTACCTGGGTGAGGTGCGCGGGCACGAGGCCGAGGACGGCCTGCGGCCGCTGCCCAGCCTGGGCCACCCCTAGACCGCCTGGCTGGTCGGCTAGACCGGCTGCTTCTGCTCAGCGTCAGGGAAGAGGAGCCACGGAATGGACACCACCACTGCTCCCGCGCCGTCGCGGGATACCCCGCACCCGATCGGGACCAAAGGACTGAAGTCCGGCGCGCTGGGTTACGCATCGAACGTGGTCATCGCGGTCGCCTCCACGGCTCCCGCCTACAGCCTGGCCGCCACGCTCGGCTTCATCGCCGCCATCGGCGGGGTCACCACGCACTCGCCGGCCGTCCTGATCGTGTCCTTCGTCCCGATCCTGTTCGTTTCGGTCGGGTATCGCTACTTCAACCTGGCCGACCGGATGCCGGCACGACGTTCGCGTGGGTGACCAGGGCCTTCGGCCCGCAGCTGGGCTGGATCGATGACTGGGCGATCTTCCTGGCCGACATCATCGTCATGGCCTCGCTGGCGGTGATTGCCAGCCAGTACACGTTCGCCCTGTGGAACGGGCATCCGTCCAACGGTGCCCTGATCGCCGGCGCGGTGATCTGGATCTCTCTGATGACCTGGATCTGCTATCGCGGGATCGAGCTCTCGGCGCGCATCCAGCAGCTGTTGCTGTCCTTCGAGGTGGTGATGCTGATCGCGTTCACGATCACCGCGCTGATCAGGGTCTACTCGGGCGACTACGCGAACTCAATCCACATCAGCGCCTCCTGGTTCAACCCGTTCGACATGGGCTGGAACTCGCTGATCGTCGCGGTCCTGCTGGGAATCTTCATCTATTGGGGTTGGGATTCCGGCGTCGCCGTCAACGAGGAATCCAAGGACCCCCGGCGCGGCCCGGGCAAGGCCGCGGTGGTGTCCACCTTCCTCCTGCTGGCCATCTACGTGGCCGTCACCACCGGTGCCCAGGCGGTCCATGGTCCCGGCTTCTTGGCCAATCCGAACAATCAGAACGACGTGCTGAACGCGCTCGGTAAGGCGGTATTCGGCGGCGGCGTGGCCGGCAAACTGCTGATCCTCTGCGTGCTGACCTCCGCCTCGGCGTCCACGCAGACGACGATCCTGCCCACGGCCCGCACGACCCTGTCGATGGCCAAGTGGCGAGCGATTCCGTCGGCGTTCGGGCAAGTACACCCGAGGTATCTCACGCCGAGCTTTTCGACCCTCCTGATGGGTGGCCTGTCGATCCTCTGGACGATCGCGCTACTGGCCTTCCACCCCAACCAGGACGTCCTCGGTGACACGATCTCCGCCCTCGGCTTCTCCGTCTGCTTCTACTACGGGTTCACCGGGCTGGCCTGCGGGTTCTACTTCCGCCGCGAGCTGTTGAAGAGCGTCAAGAACTTCGTGCTGATCGGGCTGGTCCCGTTCGTCGGCGGCCTGATGATGGCCTACGTGGGAATCAAGTCGTTCAGCTTCTACAGCACGCCCGGCAACAACTACTCCAAGCCCTTTTTGGGCATCCAGACGCCGATCGTGGTCGGCATCGGCGGCCTGATCCTCGGGGTGATCCTGATGTTCGCCTCCTGGCCGTTCTTCCGCGGGTACTTCTCCCGGCGGCCTGAGGTGGCCGATCCGCGCGTGCTCACAGACCCGAACTACGCGAACCGGTGGTGGTGGGCGGGCCCGAGTGAGGCCCGCGGGTTACGCGACTGCGCGGTAGCGGAGGGCTGGCGGCCGACACCGGAGGGCCAGCGGCCGAGAGCGCCGGAGCGCCCTCGGCCGTTCCCATTTGCCGGCCCACCCCTATGCCCGGGGGGTGGTAGGTCCTCCCAATGGAGTCCGCACCTTGGGAATCGGCCATGGCCCCCGGGGCGGAGACTGGCCATCAGCTTTCTGGACAGACGTTCGACCAGAAACGAGTGCTACAGATCGGAGAGCTCGGCGACGCGCTCCCGGTGCCACCGCGAGTCGCCGTAGGCATGGGCGTTGGCCTTGGCTCGCTTGAGGAAGAAGTGCAGGTCGTGCTCCCAGGTGAAGCCGATCCCGCCGTGCACCTGCAGCGCCGAAGCGCTGACCCGGAACCCGGCGTCGCCCGCGTAGGCCTTGGCCATGGAGGCAGCCCGGACCGCCGTCTCGGGTTCGTGATCAAGCGCCCAGGCCGCACCGTAGGTGAGCGAACGGGCCCCCTCCACCTCCAGCAGCATCTGGGCACAGCGATGGGAGACGGCCTGGTAGCTGCCGATCGGCCGATCGAACTGCTTGCGGTCCTTGGCGTACTCCACAGCCATCTCCATGGTCCGCTGCGCGATGCCGACGTTCTCGGCGGCCAGGGCCGCCGAGACGGTGCCGTAGGCGAGCATGAATGACTCCATCGTGCCGGCCGGCAAGGGCTCGACGGGCGTATCGGTGAACGAGACCCGGTAGAGCTTGCGGGTCTCATCGAGCGAGGGCTCGCGGGCGATCTCGAGTCCGGGCGCTCCGGACTGGACGATCCAGTGGGCTCCCCGTCCCGACACGACGAGCACGTCGGCCGTGGCGGCGTCGGCCACCCCGACCTTGGTGGCGGTCAGTTTGCCGTCCGTGAGCGCCGCGCTCGAGTGCGCCGGCGACCAGCCGGAGTTCTCGTCCCACATCGCGACAGCGCCGCGACTCTCGCCGCTGGCCAGCGGCTCGAGCCAGCGCTCCTTCTGCTCCTCAGAGCCGGCCGCCTCGATCACCAGCCCAGCGGCCACGCTCGACAGAAGCGGCGTGGGCGCCAGCGCGTAGCCCAGCTCCTCCTGGATGACGATCAGCTCCACTGCGCCGAGTCCGAGGCCTCCGTGCTGCTCGTCGATCATCACTCCGGGCCAACCGAGTTCCGATACCGCCGCCCATTGCTCGTCGGTGAACCCGTGCTCGCTCCCGGCCAGCTCCCGGATGAGCTCTGGCTTGTAGCGAGCCTGGAGGAACTCACGGGCGGTGCGCTTGATGGCCTGCTGATCGTCGGTGAAGTCGAAGTTCATGGCTGGTCTGGTTCGGGCGCCGCGGTCACCGCATGCGGGGCAGGCCGAGCACTCGCTCGGCCACGATGTTCTTGAGAATCTCGGTGGTGCCGCCCTCGATGGAGTTAGCCCGGGCCCGGAGGAACCGGTAGGTCCATTCGTCCTCGGCCAGCATGGCCCGGGGCCCGGCCATGTCCATGGCCAGCTCGGTGAGCGTCTGGTTGACCTCCGACCAGTGCCACTTGCCCAAAGACCCTTCCGGACCGGGCACGCCATGGCGCATCACCGAGCTGAGCCCCCGGTAGGCGTTCAGGCGCAGCACCTCGGCCTCGATCATCAACTGGGCCAGGCGCTGGCGGATGACCGGATCCTCCGCGGCCGTGCGCCCGTCCTCGCCCGGCGTGTCGCGGGCCCGCTCGAGCAGCTGCCGGAGGGCGATCTGCACGGCCATCTGCAGACCGAAGGCGAGCGTGAAGCGCTCGTGCATCAGCGTCGTGATCGCCACCGCCCAGCCGTTCCCCTCGCCACCCACGATGTTCTCGTGCGGGATCCGGGCCTCCTCCAGGAACAGCTCGTTGAACTCGGCCTCTCCAGTGATCTGGCGCAACGGCCGCACCTGCACGGCCTCCTGCTCCATGTCCATGAGGAAGTACGTGAGCCCTTTGTGCTTGGGGGCGTCGGGATCGGTCCGCGCCACGAGCATGCACCACTTGGCGTGATGGGCAAACGTGGTCCACACCTTCTGACCGGTCACGACCCAGTCGTCACCGCTCCGCACCGCGCGGGTCTTGAGGCTGGCCAGGTCGGACCCGGACTCCGGTTCTGAGAAACCCTGGCACCAGATCTCCTCGGCCGACAGAATCGCCGGGAGATAGCGCTGCTTCTGCTCTTCGGTGCCGTGGGCGATGACCGTGGGCCCGCCCATGGCGATTCCCAGCACGTTGGCCACGGAAGGCAGGCGCTGCAGGACCACCTCCTCGTTGAAGATGGCCTGTTCTATGAGGGAGGCGCCGCGGCCGCCGTACTCCTCCGGCCAGGACACCCCGGCCCAGCCGGCGGCGTTGAGCTTGCGCTGCCAGTCGCGGCGAAACTGGAAGGCGGCCTCGTCACCGCTCGGCTCGGGACCCGGGTGGTTGTCGACCAGCCAGCCGCGGAGCTCCTCACGGAACGCCTCCTCGGTGGGTGAGAGCCGCAGGTCCACGGCCGCGCATCATATGCTGCCGCGCATGGCCACGTTCGACCCGCTCGCCGATCTGCCGCTGCAGATCGAGAGCTACGGCTACGAGATGCTGCGCCAGCAGGTCTCCGGTGGGTTTGAACGGGTGAGCACAGTGGTGCATCTCCGCGGAGGCGGAGAGGAGGGGGTCGGCGAAGATGTCGTCTACGACGAGGTCGATCACGTCGCCCTGGCGGAAGCCGGGCCCGTGCACCAGCTGGCGGGCCGCTACGCGCTCGGGGAGTTCTGTGAGCTGGTCGAGGGCCTTGACCTGTTTCCCGTCGAGCCGCAGCGCGAGGTCTCCCGGATCTATCGGATCTGGGCCTTTCACAGCGCGGCCCTGGACCTGGCCCTCCGGCAGGCCGGCCGGCCGCTGCACGAGGTGCTGGAGCGACCGATGCGGCCGATGCGGTATGTGGTGTCGCTGCGCTTGGGCGAGCCACCGACCATGGAGCCGCTGCGCCAGCGACTGGCGCTTGACCCAGACCTGCGCTTCAAGCTCGATGCGGTGAGCGCCTGGACGCCGGAGCTGATCGATGAGCTGGTCAGGACCGAAGCGGTGGATTCGGTCGACTTCAAGGCTCACTACCGGGGCACGATCGTCGACCAGGGCGCCGACGCCGTGCTCTATCAGCGCGTGGTGGACGCGTTCCCCGAGGCCTGGCTGGAGGATCCCGACGTGGCGAATCCGGAAACGGCGGCCGTGCTGGCCGACCAGCATGACCGCATCACCTGGGACGCCCCGATTCACTCCATCGACGACATTCTCGCCCTGCCGTTCCCGCCCCGGATGGTGAACATCAAGCCATCTCGACTCGGGTCTCTGCGCCGGCTGATGGCCACCTACGACTTCTGCGCGGAACGGGGCATCGGCGCCTACGGAGGCGGCCAGACCGAACTGGGACCGGGTCGCGGGCAGGCGCAGTACCTGGCCTGCCTGTTTCACCCTGACACCCCCAACGACCTGGCCCCGGCCCCGTACAACCTGAACCAGCCGCCCGCGGGTCTGCCCTCGAGCCCGCTGGAGCCCGCACCCGAGGCCACCGGCTTTCGCTGGCGCGACACCCCGTCCTGAGCGCGGGACGCCAGATGAACGGGCGGGTACATACACTGCCGCGACTCGTCAAAGAAACGGGAGAACGTCAGACGTGAACGAAAAACTTGGGATCGCCGGCTCGGGAACCATCGCCTGCGGGCTGGCCGCGGTGGCCAGCGTCACCACTGATGTCATCCTGTGGGCCCGCTCGCCGGACTCGGCCAATCGGGCTCAGATCAGCGTGGACAAGTCCTGCGGGCGTCTGGCGGAGCAGGGAGCCGACGCCAGCCGGGTGCAGTTCGTGACCGACATCGACGCCCTGCGAGAGGCCAGCTACCTGGTCGAGGCGATCGTGGAGGATCACGGGAGTAAGTCGGCGCTCTTGGCCGATCTGAACGAACTGACCCAGCACGAGGCGGGTGACGCGATCCTGGCCACCACCACCTCCTCCTTGTCGATTGAGGAGCTGGCCGAGGCTTCGGGACAGCCGGAGCGGTTCGTGGGCCTGCATGTGTTCAACCCGGTCCCGCGGATGGAGCTGATTGAGCTCGTGTTTCCGGCCACGGCCACCGAGGAGACCCGCGAGCGCACGCGAGCGCTCTGCCAGGCGCTGGGCAAGACCGCGGTGGAGGTGCCGGACACCCCCGGGTTCGTGGTGAACCGTCTGCTGTTCCCCTATTTGTTCAGCGCCGTGGACCTGCTGGTGGAGACCGGACTCGAGCCCGCTGCGGTGGATCAGTGCATGACCCTCGGAGCCGGCATGCCGATGGGGCCGATCGCGCTCCTGGACTTCGTGGGCCTCGACGTGGCCAAGGCGATCGGGGAGGAGATCGGCGTGGCGGTGCCCGAGCGGGTCGAGGAACTGGTGGCCGAGGGATTCCTGGGCCGGAAGGTCCAGCGCGGCTTCTATCAGTACGAGTAGATCCGCTTCTGCGAATACACCTACTGACTATTTAGCAACGGTTGAGGGATCGGGCGCAATCTATGTAGCGCGACGTACCTCATAGCAGCACCTCCTCCCCAGAAGCGCGAAACCGGCCCGCCCCCGCGGGCCGGTTTCCATTTAAGGACCGGGGGCGGCGCGGGCCGGAAATAACGAAGCCGGCCCGAAGGCCGGCTTCTATCTCTCCTCTCAACCACCGGGGAAGCTGCCACGTTGGCTAGAACGTGACCCGGCTGCCTGAGTGAGGGAAATTGTAACGAATGTTGCGAGCGCCGGGGACCGGGCTCGACCTGGCGCAGATCAGGCGCCGTCCGCCGCGACCGGCACAGCCGGGGACGGTTCCCGCCGCTCCCGGATTCGCACCGCCTCGATCCGGTTCTGACGCACCGACTCAACCCGAATCGAGTAGCCGTTGGCGGCGATCGTGTCTCCCCGCTTGGGCAGCCGCCCAAGCTCGGCGAACACGAAGCCACCCACCGAGTTGTAAGCGTCGGTGTCGACCGGGAGGCTCAAGCCGTAGTCCTCGAGGTCGGTAACCGCCACGTGACCGCGCACGAACCAGTCGCCGTTGGCCAGCCGGCGCACCGCTCCGCCGGCCGGGTCAGTCTCATCGGAGATCTCCCCCACCACCTCTTCGATGATGTCCTCGATCGTGACGATGCCCGCGGTCCGGCCGTACTCGTCGATCACGATGCTCATCTCCGTGCGCTCCCGCTGCAGGTCGGCCAGCAAGTCGTCCAGAGGCTTGGTCTCGGGGAAGATCGGCGCCTCGCGGACCAGCGCGGCGAACGACGCATCCTCTCCGTTGGACATCAGCAGCTTGACCAGCTGGTTGACGTGAACGATCCCCCGGACCTGGTCCTGGTTCTCGTTCTCGGTGACCACCAGCCGCGAGTGACCGGTCGACACGCACCGGCGCAGCGCCTCCCCCACCGATTCGGCCAGGTCGACGGTGACCACGGCCGGGATCGGGGTCATCACCTGCCGGGCCTCCTGCTCGTGGAGATGGAAGACACCCGTGAGCATCTCGGCCTCGCCCGCGTCGATCTGGCCGCCGGTCTGGGACTCGGCGATGATCCGCTTGAGCTCGTCCGGAGTACCGCCCTCGGGCTCGGCGTCCGGATCGGTACCGAGCATCCGCAGGATCCGGTCCGAGCTGGCGTTGAGCACGTAGATGAATGGCGTGAACGAGACCCGGAAGAAATGCATCGGCCGGGACACCCGGCGGGCCAGGCCCTCGGCATGCTGGATCGTGTAGAGCTTGGGGACGATCTCCCCGATCGTGCTCTGGAAGAAGGTGATCAGGATGTAGGCGATCACCACCGATACGGCCACCGCCGCACCCCCGGCGCCCTTGCCGAACAGTGACTCCAGCGCGTGGGCGATGCCCGGCTCACCCAGGGCACCAATACCGATCGAGGCCATTGTGATCCCCACCTGACAGGCCGCGATGTAATCGCCGATGTTGTCGAGCTGGTGCATCGCCAGCCGGGCCCCTCGGGCCGGTCGACCGCCCTCCTCGACCAGCGCTTCCAGCCGGGCGCGACGCGACCTGACGAGCGCGTACTCGCCGATCACGAAGAAGGCGTTGACCAGCACCAGCAGGGCGGTCAGGACGATGAACAGCGCAGTCATCGACCGGCTCTCCCCACCGCCACCCGTGGCTGTGCGCTGCTACATCGGTCTGGGTCGTCGTTCATCAAGCGACCGCCCGAACGGTATCAGCCGCCCCGACGGCCACCGGTGGTTGCTGTCTGATCAGATCACCGCGTCGAACGCCCGCGCCACTTCGAAGTCGGTGTCGGTGAGCCCCCCCGCCGAGTGGTTGGTCAGCGACAGCCTGACCTTGTTCCAGCCGTGGATGAGGATGTCCGGATGGTGGTTGTGCTTCTCGGCTACCTCGGCGACCCGGTTGGCCAGAGCCATGGCGGCAGAGAAGTCCTTGAGTTCCAGGTCGCGGACGATCTCCTCGCCCTCCCGCCGCCAGTCGGAGGTTCCGAGAAGCTCGGAGATCTGATCATCAGTGAGGCGCTCTGCCATGCTTGGTCTCCTGGATATGCGAATCGTCAGCCTGGTTCCCTCAGCGACCGAAATGTTGTTCGCCCTCGGGCTCGGGGGCGACCTTATCGCGGTGACCCATGAATGTGACTACCCGCCGGCGGCCCAGGAGCTGCCCAGGGTGACTCGGGACGTCCTGCCCGCCGGGCTGAGCTCGGCCGAGATCGACGCCGCGGTCAAGGAGCGCACGCTGGCCGGCCAGTCGATCTACGAGCTGGACGACGAACTGCTTCACGACCTGCGCCCGGACCTGATCGTCACTCAGGCGCTGTGCTCGGTGTGCGCCGTGTCGGTGGACGACGTGCGCGCGGTCGCCGAGGAGATCGACAGCCAGCCGCTGGTGATCGCACTCGACCCGCACACGGTGGGCGAGGTGCTGGGAGATGCCCGGACGCTGGCTCAGGCCACCGACGCCAAGGACGCCGCCGTCGATCTGATCCGCGAGGCATCCGCCCGCATCGACCGAGTGCGGGTAGCCGTGCGGGGAGCCCGCCGTCCCCGGGCGCTGGCGCTGGAGTGGCTCGATCCGCCGTTCGCCGCCGGGCACTGGACACCTCAGCTGATCGAGTACGCCGGCGGCGAGGACGTGCTGGGGTTCGCGGGCGAGAACTCCGAGGAGCGAAGCTGGGAGGAGGCCGCGCTATCGGAGCCCGACATCGTCCTGGTGATGCCGTGCGGGTACGACGCCGAGATCGCATTCCGGGAAGCGGAGATGCACCGCGAGGAGCTGGCCTCGCTGGGGGCGGGTCAGGTGGTGGCGCTGAACGCCGCCGCGTACTTCTCCCGGCCCGGACCCCGGCTCATCGATGGGCTCGAGTTGCTGGGCTCGGTCCTGCATCCTGACCTGTTGCCCGAGACCGACGAGATGGCGGGGCAGGCGCTCACCCTCGATCTCTGAGGATGTGCGGGTCGAAATTCGTCCATATCGCGGACGTTTTTTGACCCGCAGCGCCGGGCAAGCCCCCGTTGGGGGTGATCAAAGGGTGAAGCCGTTGGGGGTCAGACCGGTGCCGCCGGCCACGGCGATCCCGGCGGCGATGCTGACCACGGCGACGAGCGCGCAGCCGGCCAGCGCCAGCCCCTTCTTGCCCCGGCGCTCGTCGAGTTCGATCACCAGGTAGCCGCAGAGCACTCCTCCGATCAGGCCGCCCAGGTGGCCACCGATGGAAACCCCCGCGTAGGTGAGCGTGAACACGAAGTTGAGCAGCAGAACGGGCATCAGCCCGCTTTGCCATACCGGGATGCGCCGGGCGTTGGCCACGACGATCAGCGCCCCGAAGATCCCGAAGATGGCGGTGGAGGCGCCCAGCGTGGGAATCCGCGGCTGGAACAGGAGCGCCCCGAACGACCCGGCAAACAGCGAGGCGAAGTAGATGGCCACGAAGTTCCGGCGGCCGATCCCGGGCTCAAGCACCCGGCCCACGAACCAAAGCGACAGCATGTTCAGACCGATGTGAATCAGGCTGGCGTGCAGGAAGCCGGCGGTGAGCAGGCGCCAGAACTGATCCGTGCCCGCGCCGTACGGGTCGTGTGAGGTCAGGGCAGGGCCGAACAGCACGCCGTGGATGTAGACCCACCCGCCCTCGGTGCCGCTGAACAGTGAGACGCCGGTGACCACCTCGGCCAGGAACACGATCACGTTGATCGCGATCAAGATCTCGGTAGCGCTGCGGCTGCCGGCGCCCCAGCGGCCCCGCGAACGATGCATGGTGCGGACCTTGGTGCGGTCCCGGGCACACTCGGGGCAGCGCATGCCCACCGAAGTGGGGGTCATGCAGTCAGGACAGATAGGGCGGCCACACGAGGAACAGGACACCCCGGTCTCTCGGGAGGGGTGTCGGTAACAGGTGGCCACGGCGCGTGACGCTAGCAGCGAGTGTGAAGAGTCCTGGCTGGGATCGGAGCAGGCCTCGCCAGGCCAGGCCGATCAGCGCTCGGGGAAGACCCGCCGCGCCTCCTGGGCAATGTCCTGCAGCGTGCGTTCGGCCAGCTCCCACACGGTCCTCGAGCTGTCCATCCGGGCCTGGTGGCGACGGCGGACGCGCAAGGCGACCAGCGCCGACCCGGCCGTCGCCGTGACGACCGCAGCTGCGGCCGGGCGCACCCAGTTACGGGGATCGCTCATCGTCGAGAGCTCCCAGGCCTCCAGCTCCTCCTGGGCTGAAGCGGTGAGCGTGGCGAGGGTGGTCTCGAGACGCTCGGTCAACGCCTCCGGGGGCTCGACCGGAATCAGCGCTTCCCGCAGGAGCGCCTCGACGTTCAGGTGGGCGCTCATGCCGACTCCTCCGCCTCGGCCGCAGCCCGGGCAACCGCAGCGCCCCCGGCGGGAGCGTTTCCGTCGGACACGATCCCTTCGAGCTGGCGGATCGCCCGGTGCAGCAGCACCTTGGTGGCTCCGTCGCTACGGCCGAGCGAGCGAGCGATCTCCCGGTTGTCCATACCAAGGGCGAAGCGCATGATCAGCGCCTCGCGTCGATCGTCGGGCAGCTGGCGCACCCCCTCCAGGATGGCGGCGAGCTCCTCCCGGCCCTCGACCAGGGCCTCCGTAGTGTGCGGAGCCGAGATCATGCCGGCGTCCTCGATGGCCGACTCCGGCTTGCGCGAGCGGTCGCGGTAGAAATTGGCGGCCAGGTTGTGGGCAATCCGGATGAGCCAGGGGCGCAGCGGCCGGCCGTTCGACTCTCGCAGCGCCCGCTCCAGATGCCGGTAGGCCTGCAGGAACGTCTGCTCGGTGAGGTCCTCGGCATCGTGGTGATTGCCCACTCGGTAGTAGCTGTAGGAGTAGACGTCGCGCAGGTGCGCGCGGTACAGAACCGTAAAAGCGGCGTCGAGCTCCGCCTTGGAAGTCGGGGTGTGCGGAGCCATGTCACGAAGAGCCTACCTTCGGCTTCCCGGTGGGATCTAGGCCGCGCGACTTGGCGCGGACCGCTTCTTGCGCCGGGGAGCGGTCACCGTCTCGGTCCAGCGGTCCGGCTCGATGCGCCCCTCCACGAGCGCGGCCAGGCCGGCGATCGCCGGAGCCTGGACGCTGGCGCTCCGCGCGGCGGCGGCCAGCAGCGGTATCGAGTCGACGGCTTCCACGGCGTGACCGAGCATCGGCGCGATCTGATCCCGAGCCACGCCCTGCGACAGAAGCTCGCCCGCCCGGCGGTTGCGTGACCCGGCGGCCACGACGGTGGCGACCAGATCTCCGGCTCCGGCCAGACCGGCAAACGTCTCGGGCCGCCCGCCCTGGGCACGCGCCAATGCATCCACCTCGGCGAACACCTTCCCGGCCGCGGCACCGGCGACATTCGGACCGGCGCCTGCGGCAGCAGCGGCGGCCAGCACCGCCACGTTCTTGGCGCAGCCGGCCAGCTCGACCCCGGTGACATCGGAACTGGTGCTCACGTCCAGACCGGCCGCGACGAACACGTCGGACAGCTGCCGGGAGAAGCCCTTGTCGATCGAGGCGACCACCACGGAGGCACCATGCTCGAGCGCCTCGGCCGCGTGAGCCGGCCCGCCCAGCACGGCGATCGCGCGCGCCCGGCAGCGCTCGGCGGCGAAGGCGGATGGCAGCGTGCCCAACGGCGGCACCAGACCCTTGGACAACACGAGCACACCGGCTCGGCGGGGAATGCGCGGGCCGTGCGCGGCCAGAACGGCGGGGAGGGCCCGAGCCGGCACGGCCAGGCAGATCAGGTCGTGGCCACCCAGTTCCAGTTCGGAAGCCTTGATCACGTTCACGTTGTCGGGCAGCTGTACGTCAGGGAGGTAGTGCTGGTTGACGCGGGCGCTGCGGAGGAGCTCAGCCTGCTCCTGGGTACGGCAGGCCAGGTCTACGTCATAGCCCGCCCGAGCCAGGCCGACGGCCAGGCTGGTGCCCCAGCTGCCGGCACCGATGACGCCCGCGCGGCGGATCGGGGGCAGGCCACCCAGCCATTCCCACTGAAGCATCACGCAGGGCCAGATCCGCTCGGTGACCGCGGCGGCCAGCTGCGGAGAGGGCTCATCGACCTGCGGAAAGCGCAGCGGACGACCGGCCCGGATGCGCACCTTATGGGGGCGGATCCGCCAGCCGCGGCGGATCGCCTCGGTGCCGATCACGGCCACGGGCACGACCGGGGCCCCGCTCTCCAGGGCTAGCCGGCCGACGCCACGGTGCGGTTTGCCCAGCGCGCCGGGCCGCGTGCGTGTGCCCTCGGGGAAAATCAGGACGATGTCGCCGCGGGCGAGGATCGCCTTGGCGGTCTCAATCGTCTCCGTGTCGCCGGCACCCCGGTTGACCGGGAAGGCCCCCAGCGCGTTGAGGATCCAGGCCTGCCAGCGGTGACGGAACAGCTCCTGCTTGGCCACGTAGTACATGGGCCGCCGGAACTGGGGCATCGTCCCGATCACAAACGGATCCAGGAAGCTCCTGTGGTTGGCGGCCACGATCACGGGGCCCTCCGGGATGTGCTCGCGACCGATCCGGGTCATCCGGAAGTAGATCCGGAAGAACGGCTCGAGCACGCCGCGCACGATGAAGAGGACGAGCAGGTTGGCGCCCTTCTGGCGCGCCCGCAGATGCAGGGTTGCGTGATCCATCGCACAGGGTTACCCGCTCAGAGGCCGCCCGTTACAGTTAGCCGGGTTGAGCCTGGGCATCGATCGCACGCGAACGCTTCGAGGAGCGGTTTCCGGCGCCGTGGCTGCCTGCCTGTGGGCAGTGCAGCAGCCGCTCGACAAGCGAGCCTTCGCGTCCCGCTATGACGACATCGAGCTGCTGGGCAAGTCGGTGACGCAGGGCGAGCGCTGGTACCCGGTGGGCCTGGCCATGCACCTCCAGAACGGGGCACTGTTCGGAGCGGCCTACGCCAACCTGGCTCCGGTCCTGCCGATTCCGGCGGTGCTGCGTGGCCCGGCTGTAGCCCTGGCCGAGCACTTTGCCCTGTGGCCGCTAGGCGCGCTCAGTGATCGCTTCCACCCGGCCCGCCAGGACATCCCCACGCTCAGCGGCAACCGGCGCGCCTTCTACCAGGCGATCTGGCGTCACGCCCTCTTCGGGTTGGTGCTGGGTGAGCTCGAGCGGCGTCTGAACGCCGAGCCTGAACCCGCCCCGCCCGTGGTCGAAGCAGATTTCTCCAGCAACGGGCATGGCCGGCTCGAGCACGCGGTGAGCGTGAGCTCGAGCAGCGAGGACGAGTCCTGAGCCCAATCCGGCCAGGACGATCGGCTCGTTCTCGCCAACCGGTCAGTCGCTGAGGATCGGCACTCCGTCCTCGCCGCTCTGACCGAGTAGCGCGGCGCGGGTGATGGCTCCGGAGCCGAACCGCTCACGGACTCCGTCGAGCGCCGCGTCGAGTTCGGTCCCCGGCCCGAAGGGCAGGGTCAGCTGCGGGTCGCGAGCATCGGACAGGTTGGTCAGGGCGACTCCGATCAGCGTCAGCCCTCGCTGCTCGATCAAGGGCCAAGCCTCGTCCAGCAGCTGCTGGGCGGTGTCTCGGATCGGAATGGTTCGATCGGTGGGGTCGGGCATCGTGCGGGATCGGGTGGCGCGCGCGTAGTCGCCGAAGCGCAGGCGCAGAACGACCGTGCGACAGCTCCGCCGTCCCTTGCGCAGTCGGCGGCTCACCCGATCCACCAGGCCCAGGAGCGCAGCCGATATCTCCGCCCTCGGCCGGTGGCCACGCCCCAGGGCCCGCTGGGCACCCACGGAGCGGCGCCGCCGGGCCGGGCGGACCCGCCGCGGATCCCGGGCATGGGCTAGGGCGTGCAGGTGGCGCCCGCCGGCCCGGCCGAGTAACTCGACCAGGGCCGGCTCTCCCAGGGCGGCCACGTCGGCGACCGTGTTCAGTCCACGGCCCCTCAGCTTGGCGGAAGTCACCTTTCCCACTCCCCACAGCCGCTCGACCGCGAGCGGGTGGAGGAACTCAAGCTCCCGGCCCGGCTCCACTAGGAGCAGTCCGTCGGGCTTGGCCACGCCGCTGGCCACCTTGGCGACGAACTTGCTGGTGGCAATCCCCACCGTCAGCGGCAGACCGACCTCCTCGCGCACGCGAACGCGTAGCTGCTGACCGATCTGCACCGGCGAACCGAGGATGTGCTCGAGTCCGCGCGTGTCCAGAAACGCCTCGTCGATCGACAATCCCTCGACCACCGGCGCCGAGTCCCGGAACACCGCGAACACCGCCCGGCTGGCCTCGCTGTACGCCGACATCCGGGGATGCACCACGACGGCCTCGCGGCACAGGGCCAGCGCCCGGCGCCCGCCCATCGCGGTCCTCACACCGCAGGCACGCGCCTCGTAACTGGCTGACAGGACGACCCCGCCGCCGACGATCACCGGCCGGCCGCGCAGGCGCGGGTCGTCCCGCTGCTCGACCGAGGCGTAGAACGCATCGAGATCGGCATGGAGGATGCAGGCCTGGCCGGACACGAACACATGTTCGCACAAGCTCCGGCGGCTAGATCGATCGCGCTCAGCCCAGATCCGCTGCGGCAGCGGCCGCCGCGGAGAGGCGGTCATCGCCCCAGAACAGCTGGTCGCCGAGCTCCACGGTGGGCACTCCGGTCACGCCGAGGGCGATGGCAGCCTCGGTGGATTCCTGAAGCCGCCGTTTGATCTCCTCCGCGGCCGCCCGGGCGAGCACGGCCTGGCCGTCCAGTCCGACGGACGCCGCGACGGCCGCCACGTCTTCCGGGCGCCCCAGCCCACCGCCGTCTACGAAATTCCGAGCAAACGCGGCCCGGCTGAACTGCCGCAGCAGTCCCTCCTCCTCCGCGGCCAGAGCAGCCCGGAGAGGCAGGAGCGAGTAGCTCTTCACAGGCCAGCCCGGAGGCCAGCGCATCGGCGCCAGCCCGTACCCGCGGGCCCGCCGCTCGCACTCCGCCACGCCCACCGCCCGCTGCTCGGGGTGCAGCGACCACGGGTCCCGACCCCGGGCTCGGAGCACGAAAGCAAACGCGATGGGCTGCCACTCCGGCGGCACGGGCAGCACGTCATCCACCCGGGAAGCGGCCAGGTAGGCGTAAGGGGAGTTGAAGTCGTAGAGGAACCGAGGCGCAGGACGACGCACAGTTCCTGGAACGCTAAGCGATCGTCAGCAGGATGGCGACGAACGCCGCGTAGACGAGGATGACCACCGCGCCCTGGCTGCGCCGGAGTCCGGCCGATACCGAGGCGAACAGCAGCACCAGACCGGTGACGGCCAGGTAGGCGGCCGCCGTGAACGTCGAGGCCCCGGTGGGGGCACCGATGCCGGCGATCACGCCGGGCAGCAGCAGACCCACGGCTACGTTCAGGGCGTTGCTGTTCATGGCCGTGCTGAGAGTGGCGGCGCCGCGTCCGCGCCGGGCCAGATAGACGGCGGCCGTGGCGTTGGGGATGCTCGTCACCGCGGCCAGCACAAGTCCGCCCGTGACCGACTCGGGCCAGTGCAGCCGGGTTCCCAGACGGGCCCCGGTCTGCTCCATCGCCACGCTCGCGCCAACCACGATCACGGTGAGCAGGATCGCCTCGATCACGTCGCGCGTCTGGCCCCGCCGGGGGTGGAATGCCACCTCTAGCTCCACCTCGGATTCCTCGATGGCCTCCTTGATCCACCCGGTCCAGGCCCGCGGCAGGCGCAGCCTTGACAGCCTGTCGTGCGGGGTACCCAGGAGCACCCCGTAGGGCAGCAGCACGGCCAGGACCAGCACCAGGCCGGCTCCCGCAGTCAGCGCGCCGGTGATCACGAGCAGGCACACCGTCGCGATCCAGATCGCGACGGCCCCCTCCATCAGGACCACGCGCCGATGCAGGGTGATCCGGCCGGCCACGACCGCCCCCAGCCCGAGCAGGGCGGCCAGGTTGAACACGTTGGAGCCGACCACGACCCCCGCACCGATGTGCGACTGATGGGCAGCCATGGCACTGACGGCAGCGGTGATCTCGGGCGCGTCGGCGGCCAGTGCAGCGAGCATCCCCAGCAGCGCCTCGGTCATCCCGAGTCGGGCCCCGACCCGCTCGAGCCGGTTCACCAGGACCCATCCCGTGCGCAGGCTGACCCCGCCAGCCAGCGCGAACAAACCGACCAGGACGCCCGTGCTCACGAGCCGGGGGGTAGCGTTGACCCCGTGCTGCTGCGAGACGCTCGACCGGACGTGCTGGCCATCGGGCAAGGGTCGCATGCCTGGCTGTCAGGTCAGCTGGCGCGAGCTTGGGGAAACGAGCGGTTTCCGGCCCCCGCTCCACGCGAGGAGGTGTGCCTGGCCGCCTGCCAGCACGACATCGGCTGGGCCGAATGGGACCTGCAGCCGTCCCTCAACCGGCGAGATGGGCGCCCGCACTCGTTCCTGAACATGCCCGACCTGGCCACGCACATCGAACTGTGGAGGGCGGCTCCCGACAAGGTGCTGACCCAGAGCGCCTACGCCGCGTTACTCGTGTCGATGCACGGCGCCGCCTTGTACGCCAGGCGGGACCTCGACGACCTGCCAGAAGCGGACGCCACCCTGATCCGGGGCTATCTGGACTCCGAGCGAGAACGCCAAACGGGGCTCAGGGCCCGGCTGGACGCCGACGAGGCACAGCTGGCGCGCAACCAGCGGCTGTTGTGGACCTGGGACTCGATGTCACTCGCCGTGTGCCTGCCCTGGGATCCACACACGGCCACCCGCGTTCCCGCCGCCGACGGCGAGGTGGATGTGGAGATGCGCAGTACGGCGCCCGATCGGGTTCGCGTCCACCCCTGGCCGTTCGCAGCCCCCGAGGTTCATGTGCACTGTGAGGCCCGGCGGCTGACGGAGCGATTTGGCGACGAGCGCGAACTCAAAGCCGCGCTGGAAACGGCTCCGCTCGAGCGGCTCAACTACACGCTGACGCAGTGAGGGCGGCCCTCGGGCCGGGTAGGGCCCCAATCATGCCTTCAATCAAACTCCCTGAGCTCGAACCGACCCCGGCCGCACTCGCTCTCGGCCAGCAGCTCTCGACGGCCGCCCTGGTCGGCGGCCAGCTGTTCGGGCGTCTGGCGCTGGGCCCAGCCCTTCGCGAAATCTCTGACAAGCGCGAGCGGGGCAAGGTCCTGAACACCAGCTGGAGACGCTACGGAACCGTCAACTCAGCGGCGCTGGCGACCCTGGTCGGCACCTGGATACCGCTGCGCCAGGCTGAGCTGGACCGGCGACTGATCAGCCGGGCCGACCGCTCGCTGATCGCGGCCAAGGACGCCACCGTGGGTGCGGTGGCGCTCACCGGCCTGATCTCCGCGGCTGGTGGGGTCGCGTTCGCCGCCGAGGAGCCCGACGGAGCAGTGCCGGTGGAGTCCGGCCGCGCGCCCGCGCCCGAGACACCGGGCCGGGCGGCCACGCTGAAGCGACTGGTCAATGCGACCGGCGCGCTCAACCTGGCTTCCGAGCTCACGCTGGTGGCAGTCAACGTGGCGCTACACCAGCGCCAGTCCGGGCGGCGGATCCGGCTGTGAGTCAGCTCGGGGCGGGCCAGCCAGCCCGCCCCGCCTCCGGTGGCTACTCGCGGGGACTGGCGCCTTCGAGATCTGACTCCGTGGCGCCGGGTCCGCCTGCAGCAGCCCCCGGCTCGCCGGCGACCGCGCCTGGCTGGGACACGCCTCCCGGCTGAGCTGATCCGGCAGCCAGGTCGCCCTGCTCTCCGTCCCGGGCGGGCAGAGCCTCGTCGGCCATCCCGCGCTCGTGAAGCTCGGCCCGTTCCTGGTGCAGGCGAGCCTCGGCGCGCTCCCGCTCGGCTTCCTGGGCGGCGATTCGGGCCTGCCGCTCGGCCAGCTCGGCCCGCCGCTCCCGGTCGCCCGCCGCGTCGCGATGAGCGTTGGCGGCCTCGTCGCGACGCTGCTCCAGCTCGCGCTGCTCCCGTTTGAGCCGAGCCTGCTCACGCAGCCGGGGCAACAGAACCAGCACGGCCACGAGGATCACCACAACGATGATGATCAGCACTATCAATCCAGTTGACATCGGTTCCTCCCTCAGGTTTCGATCAGTAAGGCGTTCAGTTCCGTGAACGCAACAGCTTGTAGGTGGCCACGGCGCTCGCCGCACCAACCACGGTGGCGGCGGCGGCGGCGCGCACAGGACTTGGTCCCATTCCGGTCAGCGCCTCGGTGGCCGCCTTGCCCACGACTTTGAGCGGGCCGATCATGCTGCCACCGCGGCCATGTTCATCATCCGGGCCACCCGGTCCATCAGCTGGCCGCTGGGGTACCAGGCCTCGTCGACCTTGGTGATCAGGACGTCCACGTATTCCGCGTACTGCTCGGCCGTGAACAGAATCCCCTCGATCCGATCCAGTAATTGGAGGCTGGGGTAGCGGTCGTTGCGGACCCGCTCGATGAGAATGTCGAAGTACCGCTGCTGCAGTGGGGGCATGTGCTCCTCCTTGTTCCTAGATCAGCTTCCCGAGGGGTCCCAGGTCGAGGTTCAGATCCTCGTCTCGCAGACCGAAGATCTCCTTCAGTTCCTCCATCCGTTCCGCCAGCGCAAGAAAGGTGCGCCCTAGGCGTTCCTCCTCCTCCGCCGATAGCGAGCCGGCGTCGATCCGGCGCAGGGCCTGGCGCTCCATCAGCTGGCGAAGCAACTCGACCACGGTGAGCACCAGCTGAGCGAGGCCCTTCTCGAGCGATTCGGGATCGGCCGTGACTCGCTGACGCTCGGCCGAGGCCTCGAGCCGCTCGGTGGCACGCGTGCGCGGGGACGGCAGCTCGTGGGTCATCGGCGCGCCGCCGTATCCACCGCCGCCACCAGGAGGGCGAGGTCCAGGAAGACCAGATCGATCTCGGCTACCGACAGCGTCACCTGGCCTCGAATGACGACACCCTTGCCGAGCACACGGTCGAGGATGTCGACCAGGCTCACCTGTCGCGGATGAAGCACCCGCTCGCGGGCGGGCACCGCACCGGCGCGCCGGTCTCGAATCGAGTTCTGGGGTTCGCCGCTGCGCGAAGACCGGCTCACCAGGCCGCCCCCACATCTCCGGGCACGAAGTTGTACGGCGGCCACGGTCCGGTGCGCTGCAGCTCCAGTCCCAGCGAGGCGAACCTGCGCTCAAGCTCCTCCACGGTCTGATGGAACTCCTCCGTCGCCTCTCGCTCGACCAGGTAGACGCCGTTCATCACCAGCCTCCCCTGCCGGCCGGGCAGCTCGCTGCTCTGAATCGGGTTGAGCAGGCCGTCGTGGGCGACCTCGGCCATGGCCTCGTGAATCTCCGCGGCGGCGTCAGCCTGCAGTCCCTCGAGTTCCGCCTGCTCGTCGCGTCGGGCCCGGCGCCTGGCCAGGTAGTCCGCGCCGGAGCTGGCCGCGCGCGCGTCGTCGGCGGCCGCGCCAGACTCGGGCGCCGCGAGGGGCTCCGCCTCGCCCTGAGCGACCACCTTGAGGCCCCACTCCAGCTTGCCGTCCAGAAACTCGAGGGCGGACCGAAGGTTGACCTCCTCACGCTGGAGCATCGCCCGGAGGCTCTCGTCGCTGCGGTAAACGGTGCACATCCGCATCGGGACGACCACGGTGCGGGCGCACAGGTCGTCGAGCACCGCCTCGTGGGCCCGCGCCACGCGTTCCACCCAGTCGATGTCGGACAGATGACTGCGGAGCTCATCCTCCTCGAAGTCGGCCAGCGGCACTCGGCTGACCACGGCGGCCAGCGGACCTTCGATCACGGTGGTGACCGGTCCGTCGTCGTCGAGGCCGCTCATATCTTCGGTGAACGGAGCGTCGGTCCCCCACACCACGCCGTAGACGTAGGTGCCCAGGACGACCGGGGTCTCCGGTCCGCGAGTTGCATCGTCCGAGTCGGCAGGTTGCTCATCGACCGCCGGGGACGGCGCAGGTCGAGGCGACGGGTCCGGGAGGGTCGGCGGAGCTGGGGTGTCTGACGCAAGCTGGCGTTCGACTGCCTCGCGCAGCGAATCGGTTAGCGCATCGGTCAGCGCGGCGCGCACGCGAGTCCGCGCCTCGGCCCGAGCCTCAGCCACGATCTGGTCGGCGTCGTGCGCCGCCAGCCGGCCGACCAACTCCTTCAGCGCGGCAAGCTGAGCGTCAGCTTTCGTCATCGTCCTTCCATTCGACTTTCTCGGTTTCCTTCCACTCAACGTGCTCACGGCGCGTTCCCTTTTCACCAGGCGGAAGCTGTCCGGCCAGCATGCCCTCGACGCGATCCAGGCGCCGGCGGAGATCCTCGTTCTCGCGTTCCAGTTCCTTGGCGTCCTTGCTCAGGTTGGGATCTGATTCCCACCAGTTGATGCCCATCTCCTGAGCCCTGTCGACAGACGCGATGAGCAGCCTGATCTTGATGGTCAGAAGCTCGATGTCCAGCAGATTGATCTGGATGTCTCCCGCGATCACGATGCCCTTGTCCAGGACGCGCTCGAGGATGTCAGCCAGATTCGCGGGCCCGCTACCCCGCGGTGTGAGGTCGCTGCGCCCGTAGGCCGGAGGGATCCCGGACAGCGATTGGCTCTGTCCACCCGGTCCTCCACGTGACTGCGGCGGTCTGCTCATGAATTACCTCAGTCCTCGTCGGCCTGGTTGCGTTGGTAGCGGCGAAGGCGGCGGTAGCCGGCCAGCTCGCCGTCGGAATCGAGGGAGACCTTGTAGGCGCCCAGCACGTCGGTGGAGTTGGGGATTCGGGATAGCTCCACGACCGACACGGTCACGTGCCAGCCGCCGTCCCGATCATCGTCTGATTCCAGGCCGAGCACCGCCTCCACGGGCTTGCCGAGCAGCGGCGGGAGGTCACGGCGGACCTGCTCGATGGCCTCCCGACCGGATAGCCGGTCGCTCGAACCATTCCGAGAGCCCCCGGAGCCGGAGCGCGAGCTGGACCCAGAGCGCGAGCCCGAGCCGGAGCCGGAGCTTGAGCCAGAGCGTGAGCCCGAGCCAGAGCCAGAGCCGGAACCCGATCCGGAACTGCTGGCGCCTGAGCCGGATCCCGAATCGCTGCTGCTGCTCCGCGACCGCGAGCCGGCCCCGGAACTGCTGGCGCGAGAGCGCGAGCCCGATCCGGAACTGCCGCTCCGCGAGCTCGAGCCGCCAGACGGCGAGCTCGACCCGCTGGATCGCGAGCTTGAGCTGCCGCCGGAGCCGGAGCTGCCCCGGGACCTCGAACTCGAGCTTCCACCCGACTTCGACGCGGAGCTACCGCTCGACTTCGATCCGGAATTGCCGCTCGACTTTGATCGGGAGTTGCCGCTCGACTTCGAGGCGGAACTGCGAGTCGACCTCGACGCGGAGGTACCGGTCGACTTCGAGGCGGAGCTACCGGTCGACTTCGACCCGGAGCTGCCCTTCTTCTCATCTTTGTCGTCAGCCAAGATCAAACTCCTCGGATTCGTATGCCGCGGTTCGCGCCTGGCTGACGGCCAAGCGTTCCATCAGCCGCTCCTCCTCCAGTTCGCGCTCCTCAGTCGAGAGCCGCCCGTCGTCAAAATCCAGCTCCAGCTGGAGCAGATCACGCCGGATGGCCTCCGGGTCATAGAGCTGCCGGTCGGCCTCGTCGGCCACCTGCTCGACCACCCAGGCCACCCCCCGGACCGGAGCCAGTGGAAGCAGAAGAAGCTGGCTGAATAATCCCATCTACGATCCCGCTCCCGCCAACTCGACGAATGAGTGCGGGGGCAGGGGGCCGGTGTAACGGAAGCGCAGCCGGCCCGACTGCCCTTCGGCGATCGCCTCGAGCACGTCGTCGAACTCCTTTGCGCGCGCCTGCTCGAGCAGAAACGCGGCGTTCAGCGCCACACGTTCGTGCGCCGGCGGGGAAACGTTCTGCTCGAGCGAGACCTGGCAAAGCGCCGACATCAGGTTTGCCTCGTCCGCCTCGCGGATCCGCTCCACAGCGCCCGCCACCAGCTCTCCCAGCTGGATTCGCTCGTAATACGTCCCGTCCGGGTCGCGGCCCTGGATAGCCTGGCGGAGTTCAGCGATCTGCGGGTCGGACGCAATGACTTCCCGCATCAGCGCGTCCTCCTCGTAGACCACGCGTACGTTGGCCTCGAACTTGCCGCGGAACTGCTCCAACTGCTCGACCAGCTCGGGTGCGTGAGGCTCGAGCAGGCGCTCGCGCACCTCGTCGTCGCTGTCCATCACGATGCCGAGCTGCATCGGCAGCACTGCCCCGGAACCCTGAACCTCCCCGAGCACCCGGCTGTGGGTGAGCACTTCGTCGCGCCCGAGCCGGAGCTCCTCATCGGCGCTCAGATCGCTCACGACGGCGGCCACGCCGTCCTCCCCAACCACCGATCGGATCGGCTGTCCGCCGATCCCCTCGGTCTTTGGGAGGCGAACATCGGCCGCCACCACTCCGTACACGTACTCGGGCACGTTCGTTCCTGGCTACCGAATCAGCGGCCGCGCGAGGACGAAGAGCGCGAGCCGGACCGCGACCGTGTGCGTGTTCCGCCGGAGCTCGACGATCCGCCGCTGCTGCTCTCTTCGCTATCGCCGTCGTCGTCGTCGCTGCTGCCGAACAGAGACTCCTTGGCGCCCTCCAGCATTCCCTTGGTCTTGCTCTCGGCCCCACCTGAGGTCATGTCCTCAACCAGCTGAGGCAGTCCCTCATCGCTGCTCTGCCCGAGGTCGAGCCGGTTGACCGCCTCGGCAAACCGGAGATATGTGTCGACACTCGCGATCACGATTCGGGCGTCCACGGTGAGCAGCTCGATCCCGACGAGCGACACGCGCAGGAAGACATCCACGACCAGTCCCTTGTCGAGCAGCACGTTGAGCACATCCACCAGTCCGCTCGCGCTGGACCGCTGCACATATCCACCACCCGGGCCACGCGTTCCCATACTTGACATTCGGTGTCCTCCCTATTCGTCGGTCTCGGCGTCCTCGCGGTCGCCGTCGTTGTCGTCCTGGGTCTGCGCGTCATCGTCTGATTGCGCGCGAGCATCGTCCGGCTCGTCTGAGTCGGACTCGTCGGAGCCCTCCTCCTCGTACGTGTCGGGGTTGATGAACTCCACGTGAGCCTTGAACAGCTGCAGCACGCGTTCGGCCCGGCGGGCCGGAATCGGTAGCGACAGAAGGAGCGTCTCGCTCGGGTTGGTGGGCAAAACATCAAGGTCCGCCTCGACCCGGGTGAGTCGATCGCTCAACTGATGGAATGTCACGAGCCCGGCACAGTCCGTGCCCTCGTCCGAGCGCCAGGCGAACGCCTGCTGCTCGCGCTCGTCGACTACTTCTGCGTGCCAGTCACGCTCGTGGGGCGCCACCACACGGCCGGTGAGCTCGTCGCCATCCCGCTCGACGTCCTCGATGTTGTGCAGGCCCTCGGTGAACCACTCGAAGGTCATCCACTCAGACCACACCACCGAAATCGGAGCTGCCACGTCAACCGACGCCTGCACCGGAGGCCGGTGATCGACCACGCGGGCCATCCCGGACCGCACGGCCTGTCGTCCGAGCGTCCCGGCGCTGTCCGCCAGTGACCGTAGGGCCTCACCGCCGGCGCTGAGCGATTTGCGTCCCACCGCCGTGAGGCCCTTCTTGGCCGTCCGCTTGGCCAGGGTGCGAGCGATCGGATGCTTCTTGGGCCGATGGGAGGTGGATGAGAACAGCGCGGAGGCCAGGTGCTTACCGCCGGACGTCACGGGATTCTCTCCGTTATCTGGGCCGTTGCTCTGATCGTCATTGCCGGAACTGGCCGGTCGCTTGGCACGCGCCGAGCGACCGGTGTCGCTCTTCTTGCGCAGAGCTGCCGACGAGCGGCCCTTTTCGTTCGGCTTGCTCGCGGTTGATTTCGGTTTGGGTGCGGCGGCCTTGGGCTTGCTCGCGCTGCCGGTTGGCTTCGGCGCGGCGGCCTTGGGCTTGCTCGCGCTCCCCTTCGGCTTGGGCGCAGCCGCCTTCGGCTTGCTCGCGGCGGTTGACGCCCGCCCGGCGGTCGTCTTGGGAGTCGGCTTGGTTGTGCGAGACGAGCCGGAGTTGGAGCTGGTCGACTTGGTCGACTTGGTCGTTCCGGTCGACTTGGTCGTTCCAGCACTGGACTTGGCCTTCGTGGTGCGCCCGTTGCCGGTCCCGGAACTTGCCTTCGTCGACCGACTGGAGCTGGCCTTCGTCGACCCGCCGCCGGAGCTGGCCTTGGTCGACCGGCTGCCGGAGCTGGCCTTCGTCGACCGACTGCCGGAGCTGGCCTTCGTCGACCCGCCGCCAGAGCTGGCCTTCGTCGACCCGCCGCCAGAGCT
>DASZNA010000035.1:0-16900 GCA_035551655.1 Solirubrobacteraceae bacterium | reverse complement strand
TTGATCGACTGCGGAGAGGGCACCCAGCGGCAGCTGATCAGCTCGATCGGCCTGGTCGAGCTCGACGACATCTTCCTCACTCACTTCCACGCCGATCACTGGCTGGGTCTGCCGGGCATGCTCAAAACCTTTGATCTGCGCGCCCGGGAGGCCCCGCTCCGCCTGTACGGCCCTCCGGGAATCCGGGCGCTCATGACTGACGTGATGCGGTTCGCCGGGCGCACCACCTTCGAGCTCCGGATCATCGAGCTGGACCCCGGTGAGGTCCTCGAGCGCGATGGCTACCGAATCGCCGCCGTGCCCGTGAGTCACCGTACGCCCGCCTATGCGTATGTGCTCTTCGAGGACGAGCGACCCGGAGTGTTCGATCCGGCGGCCGCCGTCGCGGCCGGCCTCACGCCCGGTCCCGAGTTCGGGCGCCTCCAGCGCGGTGAGACGGTTCGAGGCGTAACTCCAGCGCAGGTCATGGGACCACCGCGCCGGGGCCGCAAGATCGCCGTCTCCGGAGATACGCGCCCGTCCGAGTCGCTCAAGGCGGCCGCCCAGGGTGCCGACCTGCTCGTCCACGAGGCCACCTTCGCCATGGAGGACGCCGAGCGGGCCTACGAGACGGGACATTCCACGGCATCCCAGGCGGCCGGCGTGGCCCGCGACGCCGAAGTCCAGATGCTGGCCCTGTATCACTTCTCCATCCGCTATCCCGTGGGCGTCCTGCGGGATGAGGCTCGGGAGATCTTCCCCGGAGCCGTGCTGCCCCGGGACTTCGACACGGTCGAGATCCCGTTCATCGAGCGGGGATCGCCGGAGCTCGTGCGCTGGTCCGAGCGACGCGCCGAGCCGGTCACCCCCTAGCGAAGCCGCCGGACCCTCGAGGTCCGCCGCCGGCGTTGATAGGCTGGATCAAGTCGCCACCTTTAACCCGGTCCCGTGAGGCCAGGAAGGAGCACAGTGTCACCCAGCACGGTCGTCCTCGACCGCGACGATATGCGCCGCACCCTCGTGCGGATCGCTCACGAGATCGTCGAGAAGAACCCTCCGGGCGAAACCGAGACCGGCGCCGAGTCAAACGTGGCCGGCCCGGGACACATCGCCCTGGTCGGCATCCAGCGCCGCGGGGCGGTTCTGGCCCGCCGCCTCCACGCGCTGACCAGCGAATTGATCGAGCCCGCCGTGCCTCTCGGATTCGTGGACATCTCCTTCTACCGGGATGACCTCCGGCTCCCCGGCAAGGGCGGCGCCGCGCCTGTAGTCCACGCCACTCAGCTGGACTTCCCCATCGATGGGCGCACGATCGTGATCGTCGACGACGTCCTCTACACCGGCCGCACCGTCCGGGCCGCGATCGAGGAGATCTTCGATTTCGGTCGCCCGGCCCGCGTCCAGCTGGCCGTCCTGGTCGATCGTGGCCACCGCGAGCTTCCGATCCGCCCCGACTACGTCGGCAAGAACATCCCCACCGCCCAGGACCAGCGCGTCAACGTTCGCGTGGACGAGATCGACGGCTCGGAGGAGGTCACCATCGGGCCGGCCACGCAACTGCACCGAGAAGCCGCATGAGACACCTGATCAGCATCGACGACCTGGATCGGGCCGGCATCGAGCGGATCCTCGACCGGGCCGAGTCCTTCGCCGAGGTCGCCGGCCGGGAGATCAAGAAGGTCCCCGCGCTGCGCGGGCGCACGATCGTCAACCTGTTCTACGAATCCTCCACCCGGACCAGCTCGAGCTTCGAACTGGCTGCCAAGCGGCTCAGCGCCGACGTGGTCAGCATCCGCTCAGCCGGCTCGAGCGTCGACAAGGGCGAGTCGCTCAGAGACACCGTGCAGACGCTGTCGGCATATGACCCGGCGGCCATCGTGATCCGCTCGCCGTATGCCGGGGCCGCCCAGCTGGTGGCTCGGTGGACTGACGCCGCGGTGGTCAACGCCGGTGACGGCAAGCACGAGCATCCCACCCAAGCGCTGCTGGACGTGTTCACCCTGCGCCAGCGCCTCGGGTCGCTCGAGGGCCTGAACATCTGGATCGTCGGCGACGTCCTGCACTCGCGCGTCGCCCGCTCGGACATCCTCGCCTTCCGGCGCATGGGCGCCGAGGTCACCGTGTGCGGGCCCCCCACGCTGCTGCCCCGAGGGATCGAGGCGCTCGGCTGTCAAGCTTCGCCCACCCTCGACGGGGTGGAGCGCGCGGACGTCCTCTACGTCCTGCGCATGCAGCACGAACGGATGCAGGACTCCTACGTGCCCTCGCTGCGCGAGTACGCCCAGCGCTACCAGATCGGGCTGTCCCGCCTGGGTCCCAACCAGCTCCTGATGCATCCCGGCCCGGTCAACCGCGGGGTCGAGCTCTCAGCCGACGCGATCGACTCCCCCCAGGCCCTGATCGGTCAGCAGGTCAAGGCCGGCGTGGCCGTCCGTATGGCCGTCCTCTACGAGCTCCTGGCTGGTGCGCCCGTGGCAGAAATGGCGACCGCAGCATGAACGACCAGCCCATGTTCCAGCGCGACGACCTGCCCCCGGCGGAGCTGCTGATCCGCTTCGCCCACGTCCTGGACCCCCGGACCGAGCTCGATGAACCGCGGGACATCCTCGTCCAGGACGGTCGCATCGCCGAGCTCGGGTCAGCCGGAAGCCTGACCGCGCCCGACGGCACGGAGGTGATCGACGCGGCGGGCAAGCATGTCTTCCCGGCCTTCGTTGACCCGCACGTCCACCTGCGCACCCCCGGCCAGGAGTACAAGGAGGATCTGGATACCGGGACCGCGGCTGCCGCGGCCGGAGGCTTCTGCGCCGTGATCGCGATGCCCAACACCGATCCGGTGGTGGACGACGTCTCGGTTCTGCGTTCGCTGGTTGAGGCAGCTGAGCGACAGGCCCGGGTTCCCACCGGCTTCCTGGCCTCCATAACCCTGGGTCTGCGAGGCCAGGAACTGACCGAGATGGCTGCTCTGCGAGATGCGGGTGCGCTCGGCTTCACCGACGATGGCAAGCCGGTCACCTCAGCCGGGATGCTCCGCAAGGCGCTGCAGTACCAGCGCTTGTCCGGCGGCGTGATCGCTCTGCACGAAGAGGACCCGGCGCTGTCGGGTACGGGCGTGATGCACGAGGGCCGGGTCTCGGCCCGTCTCGGCATGGCCGGCATCCCGTCGGTGTCCGAATCGACGATGGTCGCCCGCGACGCGGCGCTGGCCCTCTACGAGGACGCCCGCATGCACTTCCAGCACCTGAGCTGCGTCGAGTCGGTGGAGGCGCTGGAGGCCGCTCGGAGCGCCGGCGCCCGGGTCAGCGGCGAGGCCACTCCGCATCATCTGACGATGACCGAGGACATGGTCCGCACGCTGGACAGCCGGTTCAAGATGAATCCGCCGCTACGGGCCGAGTCCGATCGGCGGGCCCTGATCGAGGCTTTGCGCAGCGGCGTCATCGAGTGCCTCGCCACCGACCATGCGCCGCATGCTCGCCATGAGAAGGAGGTGCCGTTCGAGCAGGCTCCGATGGGCACCACTGGCTTGGAGACCGCGTTTCCGGCTCTGTTCACCGAGCTGGTGATGCCGGGCGAACTCGAGCTCGAGGTGATCATCGAGCGCCTGACCGCCGGCGGAGCGCTGTACGGCCTGTCGATCCCGCGCATCGCGCCCGATGAGCCGGCCAACCTCGTCCTCGTGGACCTGGCCGCTCAGTTCGAGGTGGGCGCCGCCGGCTACGCCAGCCGGTCGGCCAACTGCTGCTTCCACGGCCGCACCCTGCACGGCCGGGTCGAGCTCACCGTCGCCGCCGGCCGGCTCGCCTTCCAGGCTCATTCCCTCGTCGATCAGCGGCTCGGCACGGCATGACCGAGGCCTACGTCCTGCTCGAGGACGGCACCCGCTTCGACGGCCTGAGCTGTGGCGCCGATGCCCCCGCCGTCGGGGAGATCGTCTTCACCACCTCGATGGCCGGCTACCAGGAGGCCGTGACCGATCCAAGCTACGCCGGTCAGCTGATCACGTTCACCTATCCCCAGGTCGGCAACTACGGCGTGTCCGAGCTGGCCATGGAGTCAGATCGCGTCCACGCAGGCGCGGCGATCATGCGGGCGGCCGTCAACCGGGACGACGCTCCCGGGGCGACCCAGGGCTGGCTGGACTGGCTCACCGGCCAGGGCATCCCGGCCATCACCGATCTGGACACCCGCGCGCTGGTCCGCCACATCCGGGACGCCGGCGCCATGAAGGGCGGCGTGTTCCCGGATCGGATCTCCATACCCGAGGCCCGGGGGCTGATCGACGCCGAGCCGTCCATGGCTGGTCGTGACCTGGCACAGGCGGTCACGCCCGCCGCTCCCTTCCGGCTAGAAGGGAGCGGCGGAGGCCCACGTGTCGCGATGATCGACACCGGCGTGAAGCGCTCGATCATCAACAACCTGGCTGATCGCGGCGCGGAGCTGACCCTGCACCCCTGTACCGCCGGCCCAGATGACCTCCTGCGCGACGACCCCGACGCGATCTTCCTGGCCAACGGTCCGGGGGACCCCGCCGCCCTGGACTACATCGTCCAGACCGTGCGCGAGCTGGTCGGTCGTAAGCCGGTGTATGGGATCTGCCTCGGCCACCAGCTCCTGTGCCGGGCGGTCGGTCTCGAGACCTACAAACTGCCGTTCGGCCATCACGGGGCCAATCACCCGGTCAAGGACCTGGCCAGCGGACGCACCGAGATCACCTCCCAGAACCACGGCTTCGCCGTGCTCGGTCCCGACGGCACTCGGACGATCGACGTCGATGAGCCGGTGCGCTGGCAGACCGACTTCGGCGAGGCTCAGCTCAGCCACATCAACCTGTACGACCGCACCGTCGAAGGCCTGACGCTGCTGGATGTCCCCGGCGCCACGGTTCAGTACCACCCGGAGGCCGGCCCGGGGCCGCACGACAGCCTCTATCTGTTTGATCGCTTTGTGGACGAAATCAAGGCGGCCGCCTGATGCCCAGACGCGACGACATCCAGAAGATCCTGCTGATCGGCTCGGGACCGATCGTGATCGGCCAGGCGGCCGAATTTGACTACTCGGGCACGCAGGCCTGCCGGGTGCTCATGCAGGAGGGGTACGAGGTCGTGCTGGTCAACTCGAACCCGGCCACGATCATGACCGACCCCGAGGTGGCCACCACCACCTACGTCGAGCCACTCCTGCCCGGTCCGCTCGAGCAGGTGATCGCGAGGGAACGCCCCGACGCCCTGCTGCCTACCCTGGGCGGGCAGACGGCGCTCAACCTGGCCAAGGCGCTGCACGAGAACGGCGTGCTGGAGCGCCACGGCGTGGAGCTGATCGGCGCCAACTACGACGCGATCGACAAGGCCGAGGACCGGGAGCGCTTCCGGGACACGATGACCGAGGCGGGCCTGCGAGTGCCGCGCTCAGCCATCGCCCACTCGCTCGACGACGCCCGTCAGGCCGTGGTGGACATCGGCCTGCCGCTGATCGTCCGCCCGGCCTTCACCCTGGGGGGCACGGGCGGCGGCGTGCTCCGCCACGAGGCCGAGATCGAGACGGTGGTGGGTCGCGGCATCGAAGCCTCGCCGATCGGCCAGGTTCTGCTCGAGGAGTCGGTGCTGGGCTGGGGGGAGTTCGAGCTCGAGGTGATGCGCGACCGCACCGACAACGTGGTGATCGTTTGCTCGATCGAGAATCTCGACCCGATGGGCGTGCACACGGGGGACAGCGTCTGTGTCGCACCGCAGCAAACGCTTACCGATCGCCAGTACCAGACGCTCCGAGATCAGGCCATAAGGGTGATCCGGGCCGTGGGAGTGGAAACCGGCGGTTCGAACGTCCAGTTCGCCGTCAACCCGGCCACCGATGAGGTGATGGTGATCGAGATGAACCCTCGGGTGTCTCGCTCGAGCGCGCTGGCGAGCAAGGCCACCGGCTTCCCGATCGCCAAGATCGCCGCCCGGCTGGCCGTCGGATACACGCTGCAGGAGATTCCCAACGACATCACCCGGGCCACACCGGCCAGCTTCGAGCCGGCGATCGACTACTGCGTGATCAAATGGCCGCGATTCGCGTTCGAGAAGTTCCCCGGGGCCGAGGCGGGCTTGACCACCCACATGAAGTCGGTGGGGGAGGCCATGGCCATCGGCCGGACGTTCAAGCAGGCGTTCGCCAAGGCGCTGCGCTCCCGGGAGCTCGACCTGGAGCCCCACTCGCCCGAGGACGATGGAACCCTCCTGGAGCTACTCGGCCAGGCCGGGGCCGAGCGCTTCGACCACATTCTGGAGGCGCTGCGCCGTGGTCACGGCGTCGAGGAGATCCACCGCCGAACCAGCATCGATCCCTGGTTCCTGCACGAGCTGGCCGAGCTGGTGGCGAACCCGGAGGCGCCGTTTGCCGGGGAGCGCACCTACAAGTCGGTCGACACCTGCGCGGCTGAGTTCGCCGCCTCGACGCCCTACTTCTATTCGGGCTGGGAACGCCGGGCGGAGCACGAGGTCGATCGCGGCGAGCGGCCGAGCGTGGTCATTCTCGGCTCTGGCCCCAACCGGATCGGCCAGGGCATCGAGTTTGACTACTGCTGCGTCCACGCGGCCCAGACGGTCCGGGAGTCCGGGCGCGACGCGGTGATGATCAACTGCAACCCGGAGACCGTCTCCACCGACTACGACACCTCGGACCGGCTGTACTTCGAGCCGCTCACGCTCCAGGACGTCCTGGGAGTGTGCGAAATCGAGCAGCCCGAGGGCGTGGTCGTGCAATTCGGCGGCCAGACCCCGCTCAAGCTGGCCGAAGGTCTGGACGCGGCGGGGTTCAGGATCCTCGGCACCGGCATCGAGGCGATCGACCTGGCGGAGGACCGGTCTCGCTTCGGCCCGATGCTCGACCGGCTGGGTCTAAAGGCGCCGCCGTACGCCACCGCCACCTCGGCCGAGGAGGCGCTCGAGCGGGCGCCCCTGGTCGGCTTCCCGCTGCTCGTCCGGCCGAGCTACGTGCTGGGTGGCCGGGCCATGGAGATCGTCTACGACACCGACGGCCTGCGCGACTATCTGGACCGGGTCAGGCCGCAGGCCGGCTCGGCCATCTATCTCGACCGGTTCCTGGAGGACTCGATCGAGGTTGACGTGGACGCCCTCTGCGACGGTGAAGAGGTTTGGGTGGCCGGGATCATGCAGCACGTGGAGGAGGCCGGCATCCACTCTGGGGACTCAGCCTGCGTGCTGCCCCCGCACGCGCTGGGGTCAGACATGCTCACCCAGATCAAGGAGCAGACGGCCGCCATCGCGCTGGAGCTGGGCGTGGTTGGGCTGCTCAACGTCCAGTTCGCCATCCACGGCGTGGAGGGTCTCCACGTGATCGAGGCCAATCCCCGAGCGTCCCGCACGGTGCCGTTCGTCTCCAAGGCGATCGGACTGCCGCTGGCCAAGCTGGCCTGCCGGATCATGCTGGGCGAGCGGCTGGGTGACCTCGATCTGCCCGAGGACACCACCAACGGGCATGTCTGCGTCAAGGAAGCCGTGCTCCCCTTTGACCGCTTCGCCGGGGCCGACGCCCTGCTCGGACCGGAGATGCGCTCCACCGGGGAGGTGATGGGCATCGCCCACGACTTCCCCACCGCCTTCGCCAAGGCCCAGGCGGCCGCCGGCGCCCGACTGCCCAGCTCGGGAACCGTGTTCCTGACCGTGGCCGACGCCGACAAGCCGGCCGCCACGGGCATCGCCATGCAGCTGCACGATCTGGGCTTCCGGATCGTGGCCACCCGAGGCACAGCGCAGACGCTTCAGCGGATGGGCATCCCGGCAGAGACGATCAACAAGATCGCCGAGGGATCGCCGCACGTGGTCGACTGGATCGAGCGGGGGGACGTGAACCTTGTGATCAACACCCCCACCGGTCGCGCGGCCCGCACCGACGGCTACGAGATCCGCAGCGCCGCCGTGGCCCGGCGGATTCCCTGCATCACCACGATCAGCGGCGGCATGGCCGCGGCCCGGGCGATCGCCGCCGCCGCCCAGGGTGAGCCCGAGGTCATCTCCCTCCAGGAGATCTACGCCGAGGCCACCCCGACGCAGTGAGCGCCGACCGGCCCCAGGCACCCTTCGGCCGGCGGGTCGTGCCGGTCGTGGGTCGCACCGAGTACGGCCCCTACGTGGTCATCCAGGTCGAGGACGACCTCGGCCCCGACCCCGCGCCCGGCCAGTTCTACATGCTCTCCGCCGCCGAGCGGTGGGGCGGAGGGGAGGGGGAGCGCCCGTTCCTGCCCCGCGCCTTCAGCGTCCTGCGTGCCGCGGGCGGCGTTCTTGAGTTCCTCCTGCACGACGTGGGCCCCGGGACAAACCGGCTGTGCGAGCTCGAGCCGGAGGAGGAGCTGGTGATTCTCGGTCCGCTGGGCGTCCCATTCGCGCCGCCTCGAGACGGCCGCCGTCTGCTGCTCGTGGGGGGTGGGGTGGGGATCGCCCCGCTGGCCATTCTCCAGGATGAGTATCTAGCGCAGTCGGTGCTGCTCGGCTTCCGGGACGCGGAGCATGCCGAGGCCGCGGCGCTGCTGACCGCAGCGCAGGTGGCCACCGACGATGGCAGCGCCGGGCACGGCGGACTGGTCACGGACCTGCTGGAGCGAGAGCTGCATCTAGACCCCCACCGCGAGGTCTACGCCTGCGGCCCTCCGGCCATGCTCGAGGCCGTACGCCAGATGTGCGCCGAGCGTGAGGTGCCGGCTCAGCTCGCGCTGGAGTCCGGCATGGCCTGCGGGTTTGGCGCCTGTTTCGGGTGCGTGGTCCATACCCGCGAGGGTCTTATCCGCCTTTGTGTGGACGGGCCGGTGCTCGATGCCGCCCGGCTCGAGAGCGTCGTCGGCGTGGGGGCCACAGCGGGATGAGTGTGAGGTTCTGCGGCCTCGAGCTGGCTCACCCGATCATCAACGCCTCGGGCACCTTCGACGCGATCGCGGCCCGTCGCGCTTTCGGCGATGAGCTGCTCGAACATTTTCCGTTCGCGGCGTTCGTGTCCAAGACGGTCACGCTCGAGCCGCGCCAGGGGAATCCTCCGCCTCGGCTGTGGGAGCTGCCCGGCGGGATGATGAACTCGATCGGCCTGCCCAACAAGGGCCTCGCGGGGTACCTGGAGCACGACCTGCCCGAGCTGGCCAGGCTGCCCGTCCCGCTGATCGTCAACGTGATGGGGTTCTCGCGCGAGGAGGTGGGCCAGCTCATCGAGGCTTTTGCCCAGCGCGACGAGGTCGCGGCCCTTGAGCTGAACGTCTCCTGTCCCAACGTGGAGACCGGGATGATCATGGGGGCTGACCCGAGTGAGACGGCGGCCCTGCTCGAGCACGTCCGCCCGCTCACGGACAAGCCGCTGATCGTCAAGCTGACGCCCAACGCGTCTGATCCCGCCGCGGTGGCCCGAGCGGCCGAATCGGCCGGAGCCGACGCCGTCTCGCTGATCAACACGCTCCGCGGCATGGCTTTCGACCCCGGCACGGGCGAGCCGTGGCTCGGCGGGATCACCGGGGGCGTATCGGGTCCGGCGGTTCGGGCGGTGGCGCTGGCCCAGGTCCACGCCGTGAGCGCTGCGGTGGACATCGCCGTGGTCGGGATGGGGGGAGTGAGCAGCGGAACCGACGCCCGGGATCTCACGCTCGCCGGTGCAGATGTGGTTGCCGTGGGGACCGAATCGTTCCGCGACCCGGCGGCCGGTTCCCGGGTCGCCGCAGAGCTGTCTGAGCTCGTCGTGACGCCTTCCGAAGACCTCCGGGGTCGTTAGTCAGCCAGCGGACCAGGACGGGCCTTGCCCCCGGCACAGGTTCGTGATAAAGGCCCTGCAAAGTCCCCACATTCCCGCAAGTATCCTCGACATTGCTCAACCTCAAGCTGAGGTCAAGCCGAATTAGCCCAAACGTGCCCCACCTCGGCTCTTCAAGATGTATAGTCGCCGCCCATGCCGCCGGTCAGTGAGTCGCCTGCCAAAGCCATTTCTGCGCCTGAGCGTTCGCTGGTTCAGCGCATGGAGGCGCTGCAGCGAGCCAACAACATCCGCAGCCGCCGAGCGCAGCTGAAGCGGGACCTCAAGGCAGGCCGGCAGCCGATCCACGAACTGCTGCTGGACCCGCCGGCATATCTCGAGACGGCCAAGGTCTTTGATCTGCTCCTGGCCGTCCCCAAGTACGGACGTGTGAAGGTCAACAAGATCCTCTCCACGTGCCGGATCTCGCCCAGCAAGACGATCGGTGGTCTGTCGCAACGGCAGCGCACCGAGCTGGTCGACCTCATGCGCCGCCGTTAGCCGATCCCGGATCGGAAACGGGTGGCGCATCAGTCCGGCCAGGTGTTCGTGATCACCGGGCCCTCTGGGGTCGGAAAGGGCACGCTGATCCGCGCGCTCCTGGACAGAATCCCTGACCTGGAGCTGTCGGTCTCGGCCACCACCCGCCAGCCTCGCCCGGGTGAGCAGGACGGCGTCGCCTACCACTTCCTGACCCCCGAGCAGTTCGACCAGCGGATCAGCTCGGGGGACTTCCTCGAGTACGCCACGTATTCGGGCAACCGCTACGGCACCTTGCGCTCGGAGCTCGAGCGGCGGCGCTCGGCGGGCGTGCCGGTCGTGCTGGAGATAGAGGTTGAGGGGGCCCGGCAGGTGCGCAACTCAATGCCGGACGCCGTGGCGGTGTTCATCGCCCCGCCGTCCCGCGATGCTCTGCGGGCCCGGCTGGTCGGACGCGGTACGGACACCGCCGAGGAGGTGGAGGCACGGCTGGCGACAGCAGACCGGGAAATGGACGCCCGCCCGGAATTTGCTCACGTGGTGGTCAACGACCGGCTCGAGGACGCGGTGGAGGACCTGGTGGGGATCGTGCACCAGGCGCTTGCCTCCTAGCCGCCCGCTAACCTTGAACCCCAACTTCCAGGAAGGAACATCTCGTGATCTCCCCCCGCATCGACAAGCTGCTCGACCACGTTGACTCCGACTACGCGAGCGTGATCGTGGCTGCCAAGCGTGCCCGCCAGATCAACTCCTACTACCACAACCTGGGCGAAGGCACCTTCGACGAGTTTCCCCCGCCCATGGTCGAGACCCGCTCCAAGAACTACCTGACGATCGCCCTGGAAGAGGTCGCTCAGGGCAAGATCAAGTACCACTACCGCTAGGCGGTACTGGAGAGGGAGACTTCGGTGGCGCGGCTGCTCCTGGGTGTGAGCGGCGGTATCGCCGCCTACAAGGCTCTGGAGACTGCACGCCTGGCCGTGCGGCACGGCCACAGCGTCCGGGTCGTCCAGACCCCCGCCAGTGAGCGGTTCGTGGGTCGGGCCTCGTTTGCCGCGATCACCGGCGCACCCGTGCTGCTCGACGAATTCGAGTCCGACCCGGCCCGGGGCGCCTACCCCGGTGAACCGGTGCCCGACCGAGCGCCGATCAGCCACCTGGCCCTGGTCGAGCGCGCGGATGCGTTCCTGATCGCCCCAGCCAGCGCCAACACCCTGGCCAAGTTGGCCGGCGGCCACGCCGACAATCTCCTGACCACGGCCGCGCTGGCCGCCGCGTGCCCGGTGCTGGTAGCCCCGGCCATGAACGACCGCATGTACCGCCACCCGGCCACTCAGCGAAACCTGGAGCAGCTGGAAGCTCGCGGTGTCACAGTCATCCCGCCGGGCGAGGGCGAGCTTGCCTCGCACGGCGAGCACGGCATTGGCCGCCTCCCCGAGCCGGAACAGCTGGCAGCCAGATGGGAGCAGGCCGCGTCCCGCACGGACGCCTGGGCCGGGCTGCGCGTGCTGGTCACGGCGGGAGGAACCCAGGAGCCGATCGACAGCGTCCGCTTCATCGGCAACCGATCCTCCGGCCGGATGGGCTACGCGCTGGCCGCCGGCGCAGCCGCGCGCGGCGCGGCAGTCGTCGTGGTCGCTGCCAATGTCCGGCTGGCCGACCCGCTCGGCGTCCAGGTTGTCCCCGTCCGCACCGCCGCCGAGATGCAGCTGGCCTGCGAGGCCCACGCTCCCGTATCGGACGTGATCCTCATGGCCGCCGCGGTGGCTGACTTTCGCCCGGTGCGGCCGGCCGCGGACAAACTCAAAAAAGACCGCGGCGTGCCCACGCTGGAGATCGAGCCGACCGAGGACATCCTCAGTCAGATCACTGCCCGGAGGCGCAGCGGCCAGTCCGTGGTCGGCTTCGCTGCCGAGCACGGGGAGGAGGCGATCGCCTATGGGCGTGCCAAGCTGGAGCGCAAGGACCTCGACCTGATCGTGATCAACGACATCGCCCGCAGCGACATCGGGTTCGACACGAGCCACAACGAGGTGACGCTGATCGCCCGTGACGGCCTTGAGCGCACGATCCCGCGTGCCGACAAGGCTCACGTGGCTGAGGACATCCTGAACGAGGTGGATCGGCTGCGGTCGAGTTCTGAAGGGGGGAGCGGTGGAACCGGTCGAACGGTCTCCGTCGGCACGACGACGGTCTAGCCGGCGGCCTCGGGTCCCCTGGGCCGACCTGGCTCCGCTTCTGCAGGAGAACGTGGCCCGGGCGGTCCAGGTCCCGTCAGCGGTACTCGAGTGCCTGATCGTGGCCCTCCTGGCTGAGGGCCACGTGCTGGTGGAGGACTATCCCGGCGTCGGCAAGACCACGCTCGCCAGGGCGATCGCCCGCTCACTGGACTGCCAATTCGCTCGTATCCAGTGCACGTCGGACCTGCTGCCCGCCGACGTGGTCGGGGTCAACATGTACGACCAGCGCGAGCAGCGTTTCGAGTTCCGCCCCGGGCCGGTGTTCGCCAACGTGATCCTGGTTGACGAGATCAACCGAGCCTCGCCCAAGACCCAGTCCGGCCTGCTGGAGTGCATGCAGGAGCGTCGCGTGACGGTCGATGCCCACACCCATGAGCTGGCCCGGCCGTTTCTGGTCCTGGCCACTCAGAACCCCGTCGAATACGAGGGCACCTACCCGCTCCCGGAGGCACAGGTCGATCGATTCATGGTCCGGATCTCGATCGGCTACCCGGATCGGCACGCCGAGGCGACCATGCTGGCCGATCATGCCGACCAAGATCCCTTGCTGACTCTCAGCCCCGTGGCCACGGCGTCCGACCTGCTGGCCGCGCAGGACGCGGCGCGGCAGGTGCTGGTGGCTCCGGCGCTGCGCGACTACGTGGTCTCCCTGCTGTGGCGCACCCGTGACGACCCCCGGGTCGAGCTGGGGGCCAGCCCGCGGGCTGGCCTGATGCTGCTTCGAGCGGCCAAGGCACTGGCCATGATCCGCGGGCGCGATCACGCCCTGCCCGACGACGTCCAGGCTCTGGCTGAGCCGGTCATGGCCCACCGCCTAGTTCTGGCTGCCGAGGCGCCGCACGCCACGGCCGCCGAGGTGATAGCCGATGCCGTCGCCGCCACTCGCGCCCTCTGAGCGTCCCCCGCGGGCCAGTCATCTGCGGGTTCTGCCCGCTCTGAGGGTCGTCGGGCTGGGGGCGGCCCTGGTCCTGGCCGGGCGTATGTTCGGGGCCATACCGCTGTTCGTGGTCGGGATCGGTTTCCTCTTGGTCGGAGTCCTCTCGGCCGCCTGGGTGCTGGCGGCCGCCCGCGGAGCCACGCTCCGGCGCCGGACCGACGTTCACCGCGCCGTGGAGAACGAGCCTTTGGAATCGGTGATCGAGCTCCATCGTGGCTGGTTCGGTCTGCCGGGGGCGCAGGTGTACGACCCGCTGGCCGGCACCACCGTCTCGGTCGCTGAGCCGCTCTCGGTCTTGGCCGGCCACCCCCGGGCCCAGCTCCGGGTGATCGCCCGAATCCCCCGGCGTGGCCGGCATCGTTTCGCTCCGCCCAGCCTCAGGCTGAGCGATTCCCTGGGTCTCGTCCAGCTCCAGCGGGACGGTGCCGGAGAGCCCGATGAGATCCTCGTCCTGCCCCGCACCGAGCCGGTGCACTGGGCCCATTCTCACCACCGTCGGTCGTCCACCGGCCCGATCCACCGCGTGGCCCACGAGCCGCTTGGAGCCGGCGAGGTGGACGGGTTGCGCCAGTACGTACCCGGCACGCCGGCGTCGCGCATTCACTGGCCTGCCCTGGCCCGGTATCCGAACCCGGCCGTCCTACTGGAGCGCCGGCTCGTGGCCGACACGCAGACGCTGCCGTTGCTCATGCTCGATGCCCGCCGCCGGGTGGGTGGACCTGACCCTGAACTCTTCGACATAGCCGTCCGCGCAGCGGCCTCGCTGACCCTCGACCTGGCCCGAGGCGGCGGTTGTCGCGTGCTCCTGCCGGGGGATCGCATGCCAACGCCGGTCGGGCCCGACCTGGCCGCGTGGCCGGCAGTCCACACCCGGCTGGCGCTGGTGGAGGATGCCTCCGACGCGGCAAGCGGGCTGGCATTGCGGTCAAAGGCGGTTCGCGGACCCGTCATCCTCGTGTCGATTCGCCTGGATCCCCAGATGGCCCTGAGCACTGTGCCCGGGCATGCCGAGCCGCTGATCCTGGTGATTCCTCGCCGTCTGGCGGGCCGCGTCGAGGTTCCATCCAGCTTCGAGGTGTCCGGTTGCGTCGGCTTCGTGCTCCGCTCACGGGCCCGGCATCTGCGCCGGGGCGCGGTGGCATGAGCACCGCCCAGTTCGCTGTTCTGGGTGACGCCCGGTTGGGCGCGCCCGAGCGAGACGATCTCGACGCGAGCGCCACGCGGGGCCTGACCCTGACCGCGTTCATGGTCCTGGCCATTTACGGGGTGCTGCGGTGGAGCACGATGCTGGGCAAGGTCCCCGGTGGCCGCCTGTTCGGCCTGCTCGTGCTGACGCTGCTCATCGGCTGGCTGGGCAGTCGCCTATCCGCCACCCGGCTGGCGGCTCGGGCAGCGATCACCGCCGGGATTCTCGTGGCCGCTCTGGCCATGATCCCGATGTCCGGCTTCCCCCTCAGGTGGCTGGTGGAGCTGCACTTCGGGCGCCTGTGGGAGGCGGTCGGCCGCGGGCTGTCGGCGCTCCCGCACGTGATCGTCCCCTACAGCGGCTCCCGGATGGCTGTGAACGGCGTGATCGTCCTGGGCGCCGCCATGCTCCTCCTGGCCGGCGCGCTTGCCCTGTGCACGCCCCGCCGTCAGCTCGGCCCGGGCCGTTTGACGGCCGCCGCGATTCCCCTGATCGTCCTGGCCATCGTCCCCACAGTGCTGTCCGAGCCGCGCCTGGCTGGGGTGCACGGGGTGATCCTGTTCCTGCTGTTGATGGCCCTTCTGTTCTCCGAGCGGGTGGCCTCCCGCCGGGTGGCCGGAGCCGCCGTGTTTGCGCTCGTGGCGGCCGTGGCGGCCCTGATTCTGAGCCCCGTGATCGAGACCTCGCACGGGTGGATCAACGTGAAGACGATTGGCGCCGGGCGGGTTCACGTAGGCGAGCGCTTCAACTGGAGCCAGACCTACGGTCGGCTCAACTGGCCTCATCAGGGCACCGACGTGTTGAGCGTCCAGGCCCGCTTTCCCAGTTACTGGAAGGCGGAGGACATCGACCTGTTCAACGGATCGGACTGGGTGTCGACCGACGTCAACGGGGGAGCGCAGACAGTCGGCGTCGACCGATCGAGCCTGGCCCGCTGGACCGAACCGATCACTGTGACGCTGGGCGCGATGTCGACGAGCCAGATCGTTGCCGCCGGAGTGGCCAGCCCGCCGCAGTCAAACGGCTTCCAGGTCATCCCCGGCAACGGTCCCGGGACCTGGGAGACCGAGGTGCCCCTGCAACCCCACTCCAGCTACCAGGTCGACGTGTACGCGCCCTCACCGACGCGAAGCCAGTTGGTCAGCGCTCCGGCCAGCTACCCGATGAGCGTCCTGGCCCCGGAGCTCCAGCTCATCCTGCCCGCGGCCTCGAGCGATCAGGTGCTGTTCGGCGCTCCGGCCAGTCCGGTCCAGTTCACTCCGTTCGGCTCGAGACACCACGTCGAGCCATACGGCGGACTGTCGCGCTTCGATGAGTCACTGCTCGTGCGCCACTCGCCGTACGCGCGCGTGTTCCGCCTGGCCCTGAGCCTGCGGGCGCGAGGTGACACCCCGTACGAATATCTGGAGAGCATCCTTCGCTACCTGGGCCAGGGCTTCACCTACGACCAGACCGCGACCGCCGGGCGCTACCCGCTGGTCAATTTCCTGTTCAAGACGCGGACCGGCTACTGCCAGCAGTTCGCGGGCGCCATGGCGATGCTGCTGCGAATGGGCGGCGTGCCGGCCCGCGTGGCCGCCGGCTTCACCACCGGGGTCTACAACGACCGCACCCACACCTACAGCGTGTCCGACCTGGACGCCCACACCTGGGTAGAGGCCTGGTTCGCCGGATTCGGCTGGGTGACGTTCGATCCCACCCCGCCCTCCGATCCGGCACTGCGCGGACACATCGCTCTGCCGGCCGGCCAAACCTCGCCGGCCGCCGGGGGACGATCCTCGGGAGCCACGCCGGCTCTGGGCCACCGCCGGATCGGTGCCGCAGCCCCCAAAGGGCCGCGGCACCAGAGTCAACGGTCGACCCCGCCATCCGGACGCGGCACGTCGGTGCTGCCGATTGTCGGGGTGAGCCTCCTGCTCGTGCTGATCCTGGGTCTGGCCGTCGTGCGCTACCGGCGGCCACGCGGCCCCGAGGGGGCCCTGGCCGAACTCGAGCGGGCCTTCTCCCGGTGCGGACGTCCACTGACTCCAGCCCTCACGCTGACCGGACTGGAGCGGCGGCTGGCTGACGTGCCCGAGGCGGCCGAGTACGTCCGCACCCTTCGGACGGCTCGCTATGCGGGAGGATCGCAGCTGCCCACTGGCGACCAGCGCCGGGCGCTCCGCCGCCGGCTTCGCTCGGGTCTGGGCCCGCTCGGATGGGCCCGCGCCCTCTTCGCGCTGCCTCCTCTGGCCGGGCCCTCGGCGGCGCGGGAACAGCGGAGGGGAGGCATACACTGAGGGGGATGGAGGACGTCTATGACCTGTTTCG
>DASZNA010000034.1:0-3579 GCA_035551655.1 Solirubrobacteraceae bacterium | reverse complement strand
GGCAGTGGGGGAGTGCTCAGCGGCTGATCGGAGCGCTGGTATCCTTGCCCGACGAGCGGGAGTAGCTCAGTTGGTAGAGCGCTAGCCTTCCAAGCTGGATGTCGCGAGTTCGAGTCTCGTCTCCCGCTCCACGTCCCGGCGGCCACCGCCATGGCCGGGCCGAGCCTACCGACTCAATCGATTAGGGCAGGCATCGACCGTCCCGTTCGGCACGCAGATCCAGCCCTCGTGGATCGGAGCCTCGCGGTCCGAGTCGGGTATCGCGTGGCATAGGCCGCGCGCATCGGCCGGGCGATCAGTGCAGCGATGAGAGCGTGGAAGGCGTGGTCACTCGAACGTCGCTCAGGCGAGCATCCGTGAATGTACCGTCGGAACGCTGGTTCTTGCGCTCGCCGACGGCGGGACGCCCGGGAGCTCACCTTGTCACGTGGTGAAAACTGCTCGCCCAGCTTCTACACCAGCAGCGGCGCGGTCCATGAAGCCGTACGTCCCGTCGTCGAGGAGTTCGCGAGCCGCCTCGACGAGGGCCCCGTATCCACCATAGGCGAAGGCCTGCCCCACTGATATCCGGCGGACCCCTAGGGCCGCGAGCTTCGATACTGAGGGCAAGCCTGCCCGGGTCACTACATTGAGGGGCCGGTTCACGGACTCGACGACCTGCCGAATGTCCTCGGGCCGGGTCAACCCGGGGGCGAAGAGGACATCTGCTCCTGCCTCCTCGTACGCGCGCAGACGCGCGATTGTGTCTTCGAGGTCGTGGATCCCGTGGATGTGGTTCTCGGCGCGGGCAGTCAGAACCAGGTCTACCGGCCCGCGGTGGGCCGCCTCGGCCGCGGCAGCAACCCTTTCGGTGGCAAGGGCCAGCTCGTAGATGGGGTCGGCTGGATCCCGCGTGTAATCCTCGACGGAGCAGCCACACAGACCGGCGGCGATGGCCCCATGGATGGTGTCCGCCACGCCGGCGGGATCGTCCGCAAAGCAGTTCTCCAGGTCTGCCGACACCGGAAGGTGGGTGGCCGAGGCGATGAGCTTTGCGTGCCCCAGGGCCTCATCGCGGGTTACACCCCCGTCGAGCCGGCCCAATGTGGCGGCAAAGCCGCCGCTCGTGGTTGCCAGCGCTTTGAACCCTAGCGATGCGAGCACCTTTGCGGAGCCCCGATCCCATGGGTTTGGGATGAGCAGCGGTCTATCGCCGTGGTGCAATTGAAGGAAGGCCGCCACGCGCTCTGCCTGTGTAGCGGGGTCGGCCATGCCGCAAGGTTACCCCACGGCCGACGCGAGATGACCCGGTTCCCTAGACCCCGTAGCGCTTGGGGCACGGACCGTACCGGGGAGATCCTCGCCGAGCAGATCCCGAGGCCACCCCAGCTATTCGGGGGCAACTCTAGCTCAGCCTCCTTAACCGATCCACTCGCGGGATGTGCCCACGGCCTCGGAAATAAGTCGTCAGGACGCTACTTCACCCGTAATCCGTTGTGGGGGAACGGAAAACGCTGACCGACTAGCCTTCCAAGCTGGATGTCGAGGGTTCGAGTCCCTTCTCCCGCTGTTTTAGTTCACCCAGCAGACAGTCCGCGTGGGCACCCCGCCCTGATGGAGAGACTCAGCAGCCGTGATCCAGGAACTCGGAGCGCGCAGATCAAGCGCCTCGATTCACGAAGGTAGGTGTATCCCATTGCAAGGCGCGGCCGCTGTACCAGCAGGCCCCGTTTCTCGCGGTAACGCAGCCTGACGCTGAGCATCCGCAGCCTCAGGCTGTCGGGAATGGGCCCGGCTGCCTCGAGATGACGGGCCACCCTCAGCCCGTCCTGCACCCCGTGGTCACCGGGAGGAAGTGGCGCGCCGGCCAACACTTGGGTCGCTCGCTCTACAAGACCGTCCCCGAGGACGCCTGCCAGCTCTGGCCAGGCTCTCGCCACGCTATGCACGCGCTTCGCCAAGAGGAGCTGGGATGTTGCCCGCATCCCGCGGAGATCTGAGCCGGGGGAGTAGGGTCCGCCGGCCACGAGGGAGCGTATGAATTCGGCTTCCACTGAAGCTAAACGGTCGCGCACCGCGTCCATGATCAGTTCGGGTTGCCGATGCGCCGCGTGGCCCCGCGCGCCACGGCCATGCGAATGGCTTCCAGCTCGGCCTCCAGCGCCGACTCTCGCGGAAAGTGGTCGTCACGCTCCAGCATGACCCCGGGCGGCGCAATCCGCGAGCAGAGCTCTTCAAGCAAAGCCAGCGGGCCCTCTCCCACGGGGTGTGCATGAGTGTCGTGATACAGATCGTCGCGCACCGTGCCGCCGGCCACGTGAACGTAGGCCAAGCGGCCGAGAGGCAGGCGAGCCAGGGCCATCACCGGATCCCACTGGCCGTTGCGCGCGTTCGCGTACATGTTGGAAACATCGAAGAGCAATCCTGTGTCCGTTCGCTCGAGTATCTCGGCCAGGAACGAGGCTTCATCCATCGCCACTCCCGGCCACTCCACCAGCGTGGCGATGTTTTCCAACGCCAAAGGGAGCGGCAGCATTCGCTTGGCCCACGCCACGTTTTCGACGATGACCTCCAGCGCCTCACGAGTTCGCGGGACGGGAAGCAGGTGTCCCGCTTCCAGGCCTTCCGCCCGCACGAATGCGAGATGCTCGCTGACGAGCCTGGCGCCCAATCGCTCGGCCACGCGTACCAGGTGGTCGAGCCGCCGCGGATCCGGCCGCTCGGCGCCTCCAAGCGAAAGGCTGAGGCCGTGCACGATCACTGGGACCCCCTGCGCGACCATCCGTGTGAGCGCCGGCGGGATGTCGTCGAGCCGGATGCTCTCCGCCGTGACCTCGACAAAGCTGAGAGCGTCGCGCCGCTCGATTGCGAGCGCCAGTTCAGGTCGCCAGCCGATTCCGAAACCTAACAGCGGCATCATCCGCAGCCACCACATCCGCCACACCCGCACCCGCCGCATCCACCGCAGGCCCCGCAGCTGTTTCTCTCACGCTTGAGCGCTTGGCCAACGTCGTTCAGCGGACCGCCGTGGAGGATCGACGGTCCGTAGATGGCCACGGCGTGCGCCAGATCCGTCGGTGTCAGCAGCGCCGGGGCGTGCTCCGTGCTTTCTCTGAGGGCCACGTGGTCCTCCTGCAGCCGCTTGAGGACGGCGTTTCCACGCCGGGTGCGGTGTCGCCGTCGGATGAGCAGACCGGTCGGGATGAACGAGACCAGCAATCCCCAAAACACTGAGTTCGCGGGGTTGCCGCCGATCGCGGCGGTCACCAGCAGGATGCCGACGAAGGCCGCCAGACCTCCGGCAGCTATCGCCAATCCGCCGGTCCAGATGGCCCGCTCATTCAGGAGCAAGCCCGAGGCTTGGAGAGCAGCGCGCACCGGCTCCGTGGCGGGCTCGGCATAATTTCGGATGTCCTCAACCGAGCTCGGGACCGCCGACCTTGACACCATGTTGACCACGGTCCGCAGAATCGGATCCGTGAGACTGGTCGGCGCCGGCTTCAAGGGAACCACCGTACGGTCGTTCCGGACCTCGATCAACCCCATGTGCGCGAGGCCGGCCAGGGCGGCGCCAATCACCCTGGGGACTCCCTCGGCGAG
>DASZNA010000033.1:0-4216 GCA_035551655.1 Solirubrobacteraceae bacterium | reverse complement strand
GGACTCGGAGGGCCGACTACGCGGCGGCCCTAGCCAAACTCAAGGACTCCGCCCGGGTGATCATCCTGCGGGTTCATCCATCCAACTTCCGCACGGTGGGATTCGTGGAGGATGTCGGCCCGGAGGAGCTGTGCGGGCTGGGGGTGCCGGTAGTCGATGACCTCGGCTCGGGAGCGCTGGCCCGCCACCTGGAGCTCCTGCACGACGAGCCCGACGTCCGCCACTCGGTGCGAGCTGGGGTCGCGTTGGCCTGCTTCTCAGGGGACAAGCTGCTGGGCGGGCCGCAGGCGGGGATCCTGGTCGGAGACCCGGAGTCCATCCGTCTCGCTGAACGCCACCCGCTGGCCCGGGCCCTGCGGATCGACAAGCTGTCGCTGGCCGCACTGCGGGCCACCCTGAACCTCTATCTGAATCCGGAGGAGGCCACGCGGGAGATACCGGTCCTGGCCATGCTCAGCGCCTCCCCGGATGAACTCAGGGCTCGGGCCGAATCGATCCGGGAGGCCTTGGGAGAACCAGGACGTGTCGTGTCCGGGCAAGCTCGAGTCGGCGGCGGCGCGCTCCCGCTGGTCGAGCTGGAGGGCCCGGTGGTGGAGGTCGATCCTTCGCCCGCTTCCGCGCATGAACTGGCCGAACGCTTGCGCAGCCTCAACGTGCCGGTGATCGCGAGAATCCAGCAGGACCGGTTGCTGCTCGATCCTCGCACGCTCACTGATGCCGAAGCGCTGGAGGTCGGCCAGTCCGTCAGGCGGGCGCTGTCGGGATAGGACGGCCCCGCCGTGGTAGAACCGCGGGATGTCCAACGTGGCGGTGCTGGCGATCAAAGCCGTGGCCGGCGGCGCCCTGGTCGTCCTCTTCTCGCTGATCAGCGAGGGGCTACGCCCGAAGCGCTTTGCCGGGCTGTTCAGCGCCTCGCCGGCGGTCGCCATCGCCGGACTGGCGATCACGCTGCTCGACAAGGGCGGGCACGCCGCCCATCAGAGCTCGCTCGGGATGGTCGTGGGCGCCGTCGCGCTGGTCGCTTACGCGGCAGCCGCGATCCCGCTCCTGCGCAGGTTCCGCGCCTCCACGGCGGCCGCAGTGGCGCTGTCGGCGTGGCTGCTCACCGCGGTGGTGGTGGCTGTCCCAATGATGGTCCGATGAGCCCTGTGCATCAACGCCTCGACCTGAGTGATCGCGTGCCCGAGCAGCCCGGGTTCGACCCCGGCAAGGCCCTGAAGGCCAAGCCGGGTCCCCTGCTCCTGCGCTTTGCGGCCGGTGCGGCGACCTCGGTGGTCTCGGGAATTTTGGCGCTGCTGTTCGGACCCCGCATCGGCGGGATACCGCTGGCCTTCCCGGCCGTGCTGGTGGCAAGCCTGACCCTGATCGAGGAGCAGGAGGACAGCGAGGAGGCCCGCGAGGATTCCCGGGGGGCCATGGCCGGCGCGGCCGCCATGGCGGTGTTCGGAGTCGTGGGCGGCGTGCTGTTCGAGGTGCTGCCCGGCGGGGTGGTGTTGGTGCTGGCCGCGGCGGCCTGGCTGCTGGTCGCCGTCGGTCTGTATGGCCTGCTGTGGTGGAAGCGGAGGCCGGGCTAGACTCGCCCGCCGTGGCTGGCCCCGTGAACACCCCCGCCGGAGCGGCGATCACCGGCGTGGGCATGGCGGTCCCGGAAAGACTGGTCAGCAATGCCGAGCTGGCCCAGCGACTGGGCATCGACGAGCAGTGGATCGTCAAACGGACCGGCACCCGGGTGCGACCGTGGGCGTCGGCGGGCGACCGGCTGAGCGATTTCGCCGCCCGAGCGGGACAAGCGGCGCTGGAGCGGGCGGGAGTCGCGGCCTCCGAGCTCGACCTCATCCTGGTGGCCACCACTACGGCCGACGAGATGGCCCCCAATGCCGCGCCGCTGGTGGCCGGGCTACTTGGAGCCGGCTCGGCCGGGGCGATGGACGTCGGGGCCGCCTGCACCGGCTGGCTCGCCGCGATGGCGCTGGCCACGGGGCAGATCGAGGCCGGACGGGCTCGGCACGTCTTGGTGATCGGGGCCGACTTCCTGTCCCAGTTTCTGGACCTGTCGGACCGAGCCACATCAGTGCTGTTTGCCGACGGCGCCGGAGCCGCAGTCATCTCGCGCCAGGAGATCGCCCCCGGTGAGGCGATCGGGCCGGTCATCCTGCATGCCGACGCGGCCGGCGCCGAGCTGATCCGGCTGGAACGGGGCGGCCCCATCCAGATGCAGGGATCTGAGACGTTTCGGGCCGCGGTGGATCGCATGAGCCGCGTGACCGACGAGGCTCTAGAGGCGGCCGGCGTGGTCAAGGAGGAGATCGACCTGTTCGTCTACCACCAAGCCAACTCCAGGATCCTCAAGGCAGTGGGAGAGCGCCTGGGGCTGCCAGGCGAGCGCGTGGTCGACTACGTCGGACGGTTTGCCAACTCCTCCACGGCCACGCTGCCCATCGCGCTCACGACTGCCGAACGGGAGGGACGGCTGCGGACCGGGGACAGGGTTCTGCTGTCCGCCTTCGGTGGTGGGTTCACCTGGGGGGCGACGGTGGTGCGCTGGTCCGCGGCTAATCAGTGATCGGGCGCACCGGGCTGATGGCGCTGCTGGCGCTGTTGGCGGGCAGCCTGGCCGGATGCGCCGGGCAGGCGGGCGGCACGGGACGGACAACCACCGCGCCCGCCGCAGGTGCCAGGAACCGAGTGAAGGTCCCGGCCGGCCTCGCGGTTTCGCGCGTCTCCAGCCAGACCGTCCAGCCTCAGCCGGCGTCGGGCTCCTGTCACGCCATCGGGCACGGACTCCTGACGCGTCCTGACCCGCGCTGCACACCCGGCGCGCTCAATCCGAACGTCCGTCAGTCAGACATTCGCCAGACGATATGCGTCACGGGTTGGACCGCGACCGTGCGCCCGCCCGAACCCATCACCGAATCAGAGAAGCAGGCCAGCATGGCCGCCTACCGTGACACCAGCTCCTTGAGTGGCTATGAGTACGACCACCTGGTGCCGCTCGAGCTGGGCGGCGCCACGAATGATCCCCGGAACCTGTGGCCCGAGCCTGGAGCCTCTCCCAATCCCAAGGACACCGTCGAGCTCGAGCTCCGCGACCGCGTGTGCGACGGCCGGATGACCCTGGCGCAGGCGCAGCGAGAGATCGCCAGCAACTGGATCAAGCTGGCTCACCCGGGTGGGCTCTGATCCCGCGCGCCGGCCGGACCGAGGGGGTCTCCGGCTTGCGATGCGGCTGGGCTGATACGGGGTAGTAGGCGCGAAGAGCGATGCGCCTGGGAGGCGATGAATGATCGAGGTGTCTGTGCGCTGGGTCCGGCTGCTGTTGTCGTTCGTCCTGGTCGTGATCACACTGGGGATTCAGACGGGCTCGGCCGCTGCGGCGTGGCACCCCGGACCCGCTCGGTACGGCGTGTACGAACAGCGCAACCTGCCGGTGAGGATGGGCGACGGGACCGTGCTGCGCGTCAACGTCTATTACCCGGCCAGGGCCGGGCATCCGGCATCCGGGCGCTTTCCCGTGCTGCTCACGCAGACTCCTTACGGCAAGGACATTGCCGGCAGCGCGAGCGATGTCACGGGCGAGGCCCCTTATCTGATCGAGCGTGGCTTCATCGACGTGGTGGCCGACGTGCGCGGAACCGGTGACTCGGGCGGCCAGTTCGGCTTCTTCGATCCTCCCCAGCAGCGTGACGGCGCGCGACTGGTCCGGTGGGCGGCGAAGGTGTCCCACTCAGACGGCCGGGTCGGCCTGTACGGCGCCTCCTACCTCGGGATCAACCAGCTCCTGACCGTCGGGCAACTGGGCCGCCATTCACCCGTCAGGGCGATCTTCCCGATCGTGGCCGCAAACGATCTGTACCGGGACACCGCGTCCGACGGTGGGCTGGTAAACCTCGAGTTTGGCGCCCTGTACGTCGGCTTGACCGGCTCGCTCAACGCTGTGGCACCGGTGGCAGAGAACCCGTCGGATCCTCTGGACACGTTTGAGGTTGAGCTACAGCACGTGGCCAATCTGGCCAACTTCGACCTTCCCCTGCTGCTCAATACGACGTTCGGCGGGAATCAGGCGTTCGACGGCAGCTACTGGCAGGACCGCAGCCCGGTGAATGCGCTGTCGCGCGTCGTGCGGGACCACATTCCCGCCTACCTGGTCGGGGGCTGGTACGACATCTTCCAGCGGGGCGAACCGCTGAACTTCTCAGGGCTCCAGAACGCGTTCCGG
>DASZNA010000032.1:0-2549 GCA_035551655.1 Solirubrobacteraceae bacterium | reverse complement strand
GCTCATGGTGCACGGCGTCACTTCCCTGTGACCGGCCCGGGCGGGGCCACTGGGGCTCCGGTGCCCGGGACAGATTGTATACCGTCGGCAGGATACGGCTATCGTACGTCCGGACAGGATGACGTCAAGGCCCAAATTTCGCCGCGCCCGCCGGGGGCTCTCCGCCTGTGCGGCTTCCTGAGCAGCGGCTGGCCTGCCGGGAGGGTTCGGCCCGCGCCCTATTCGACCGTCTCAACGAAGTACTTCTATGGCAATTTGTAGTGGAAGTACTATGATTCGAAGGAGCAGTTAGACAGCGAGGTGAGGGGTCATGGCCGTGGTCAGGGAGCTTGGTGAGCCGCGGGGGATGGCGGGGCGTCAGGAGGACGCCCCGGTGATCGACGTTCGAGGCCTGCGGATGCGGTACGGATCGGTGGACGTGCTGGACGGGATCGAGTTCGCCGCCCGCCGCGGCGAAGTGCTCATCCTGCTCGGGCCGAACGGGGCCGGCAAGACCACCACGATCGAGATTCTGGAGGGTTTCCGGATGCGTTCGGCGGGCGAGGTCGGCGTGCTCGGAGTCGACCCGGCCCTGGGGGACGAGCGCTGGCGGGCCCGCCTTGGTGTCGTGCTCCAGTCGTGGCGCGACCACGGTCGCTGGAAGGTGCGTGACCTGCTGCACGACCTAGGCCGGTACTACGCCCCTTACTCGACGCCGGAGCGCAAGCGCCCGCTTGGTGCGGACGAGCTGATCGAGATGGTCGGGCTGGGTGACCAGGCGGGCCGAAAGATTTCCTCGCTGTCCGGTGGGGAGCGCCGCCGGCTGGACGTCGCGATCGGCATCGTCGGCCGGCCCGAGCTGCTGTTCCTGGACGAGCCCACCGCCGGATTCGACCCCCAGGCCCGGCGGGACTTTCACGACGTGGTGCATCGCCTGTCCGACCTGGAAGGCACCACGATCCTGCTGACCACGCACGATCTCGACGAGGCGGAGAAGCTCGCCGACCGGATCCTGATCCTGGCCGACGGCAGGATCGTCGCCAGCGGCAGCGCCGATCAGCTCGCCCGGCGGGTGTCCGGCCAGGCTCAGGTGCGCTGGAGCCGGTGCGGCCAGCACTACGTGCACTCCACCGATGACGCCACCCGCTTCGTCCGCGAGCTGCTGACCCAGCACGGTGAGGAAATCGGCGACCTGGAAGTACGCCGGGCCAGCCTGGAGGACACCTACATGGCCCTGGTCGATCAGCACGAAACCGGCCGCGCTCAGCTGGCCGCCGTGGCCGGGTTCGGGGAGGCCGGGCGGTGAATCCGGTTCTCTACGCCGTCCGGCTGGGGCTGTCGCGCGGCTGGCGCGAGTTCCGGCAGATTCTCCTGTCCCCGCAGGATCTGGCCTGGTACGTGCTCATCGCCGTGGTGTTCGTAGTCGTCCTGTTCTTCCAGCGGCACTCGACCGAGAAAGGGACGCACGTATCCCTCGCGTTCGCCGTGCTGCCGAGCATTCTCGGGATGATGGTCGCCCTCGGCGGGCTGCAGGGCGCCGCCTCGTCGCTGGCGACCGAACGCGAAGACGGAACGCTGCTGCGGGCCAAGGCGATACCGAACGGCATGATCGGCTACCTCACCGGCCGGATCGTGTCGATATGCCTGGCCACCGTGCTCAGCCTGGTGATCATCCTGGTTCCGGGACTTTTTCTGATCCCCAAGCTGGCCGCGACCGGGCTGACCGGTTGGCTCACCTTCGTCTGGGTGCTCGCTCTGGGGTTGCTCGCCACCCTGCCCTGGGGGGCGATCATCGGCTCGCTCGCCAAGAGCCCGGCCTCCGTCCTCGGCCTGTCGATGCTCCCGATCATCGGCATTACCGCCATCTCCGGAATCTTCTACCCGATCTTCGCGCTGCCCGGGTGGGTTCAGGGGCTGGCCCAGGGGTTCCCGGTCTACTGGCTTGGCCTCGGCGTGCGTTCGGCGTTCCTGCCCGGTTCCGCATCCGCAGTGGAGATCGGCGGGTCATGGCGCCATCTGGAAACCGTGGCCGTGCTGGGGGCGTGGGCCGTCATTGGCCTCGTCGTCGCGCCCATCGTGCTGCGCCGCATGGCCCGCCGGGAGTCCGGCTCCGACATGCAGGCCCGGCGCCAGCGCGCCATGCAGCGCTTCACCTGAGAAGATAAGGCGGCGATGAGCGAGATCATTCACAACCGGATCGCGGTACTGCGCACCGAACGGGGCATCTCCCGCCGGGAGCTCGCCAGCGCGCTGGGGGTCCACTACCAGACGATTGGCTATCTGGAGCGCGGCGAGTACAGCCCGAGCCTCTACCTGGCCCTGCGAATCGCGGAGTACTTCGAAGTGCCGGTCGAGGTGGTGTTCTCCACCACCCCGTTCCCGCGGATCGGGAGCACCGAACGTTCCGCCTGACCCGGGTGCTCCGGGAAGAGTCAGGCCTTTTCTATGGTCATCTGGAGCTCGGTGACCCACTGGTCCGGCGCGTCCGCCGGGCAGTCGAGGTAGACCTCGCGCACGTACCCGGCGGTGGTGTAGCCGTTGGCGTCGATCCACCGGGCCAGCGCCTCGAA
>DASZNA010000031.1:0-1622 GCA_035551655.1 Solirubrobacteraceae bacterium | reverse complement strand
GGGGGGGGGGGGGGGCCAAACTTGGCCGCGATCGCGTACGGCACCCCGGGACCCATCGTGGCCAGGGTCCCTGACAGCGTGCCCATCATGCCCTCGCGGAGCTTCACGTCGCGGGCATACCAGTTGGCTGAGGAGCCCGAGTCGGAGGAGATGATCGCGCCGTCGGGGAGCCGCTCGGACAGCTCGTGGAACAGCAGCTGCGGGTTGATCGGGTTGGCTGATAGCTGCGCCCGGTCATCGATCAGGCGCCACCACTCGCGAATCTCCTTCTCCAGGTGCTCACGCCAGGAGCGATCCTCCTTGCGCTGCAGGCGCCCGGCCAGGAGCCGGAGGGTCTCGGCGCTGTCTCCGACCAGCGCCACCTCCATCGGATAGCGCATCGAGAGCATCCGCCCGTCGAGGTCGATCTGCACGCCGCGGGCCTGGCCTTCCTGGGGCAGGAACTCGGAGTATGGAAAGCTCGAGCCCACCATCAGGAGGGCATCGCAGTCCTGCATCATGTCCCAGCTCGGCTTGGTCCCGAGCAGGCCGATCGCGCCGGTCACGAACGGGAGGTCATCGGGGAGTGCGGCCTTGCCGAGCAGCGCCTTGGCCACTCCAGCGCCCAGCAGCTCGGCCACCTGGGTCACCTCTGCCCCGGCATGCAGCGTTCCGGCCCCGATCAGCATGGCCACCTTTGAGCTCTCGTTGAGCACGGCGGCCGCCCGATCAAGGTCGGCGTCGTTGGGAACCACGCGGGGTGAGCGGTAGCCGGGACCGGAGTGCACCGTGCCATGGGCGTGGGGCGGCGTCTCCACCGCCTCGGCCTCCTGAAGGTCGTTGGGGATGATCAGCGCGGTGACTGTCCGCTCGGCCAGTGCGATCCGGCACGCTCGGTCGACCAGGTGGCGGATCTGGGCGGGCACCATCGCCATCTCCACGTACTCGTGGGCGACGTCCTTGAACAGGGAGACCAGGTCGATCTCCTGCTGGTAGTGGCCGCCCAGGCCGGCCCGCGCTTGCTGACCGACGATCGCCACGACCGGCTGATGGTCGAGCTTGGCGTCATAGAGGCCGTTGAGCAGGTGCACGGCGCCCGGCCCGGATGTGGCCAGACAGACGCCCAGCTCGCCGGTGTACTTGGCATGAGCGCAGGCCATAAAGGCAGCCATCTCCTCGTGCCTCACCTGAGTGAACTCAGGTCGCTTGTTCGTTCCCTCCCGCGCGAAGGCCCCGAGGATCCCATTGATGCCGTCGCCCGGATAGCCGTATATGCGGCGTACGCCCCAGGTGGACAGCCGTTCGAGAAGAAAGTCGGCGACCTTGTCGCTCATCCGTTCGATCCCTTCTGTAGCGTCGGGCGTTCCTGCTGTGGCGTACCCTTGACCGTTGGTTGCTAACCCGCGCTCGGTCAGCGCCGGTTCCCGCTCTACACCCCGGCGTCCGCCTGAGCTTCGGTCAGCGCGACCGCGGCCGATATGTGAGCCAGGTGGCTCAGCCCGTGGGGGAAATTCCCGCGTAGCTCGCGACTGGCCGGATCGAGCTCCTCGGAGAACAGACCGAGGTCGTTGGCCGCGGCCTCAGCCTGATCGAACACCTCCTGGGCGTCGGGGAGCCGGCCCGCTCTGGCCAGGCACTCCACC
>DASZNA010000030.1:0-2151 GCA_035551655.1 Solirubrobacteraceae bacterium | reverse complement strand
GGGGCCGCACAGTCGCTGGTGGAGCTCCTGACCCGGCTGTCGGCGTGCCAGGAGGAGTCCGAGGCCGACCGGCTGGCCGTCAACGGCGCCCTGGACATCCTGGGCACGGACTTCGCCGCCCTGGTCGGGGAGGAGGCTCTCGGCGCCTCCGCCGGTCTCACGCCGGGCGAGGCCGCCCACCCGATCCTCGTCGATGCCGCCCGGCGCGGCCTGGGCCATGGTTCGGTGCCGGGGATCGGCGCCGTCGATCTCGTCACCGCGCGCCTGACCGGCGAATCTCCGACCTGGCTCCTCACCGGCCGTCGTCACCGCGCAGCCTTCACCGACGATGAGCAGTCCCTGTTGATGGGGATCGCCCGCGCCCTCGAGCTTCATCTACGGGTGACGCGGGCCACCGCGCAGGGGCGCAGCCTGCTTGCCGACAATGAGCGCGGGGCCCAGCAACGTCGGCGCGCCGAACGAGCCCTGGCCCACCAGGCCCGGCACGACCGTCTCACCGGCCTGGCCAACCGCAGCCTGCTTCACGATCGTGCCACCCATGCCGTCGAGCGGCGGCGCCGCGGCCAGGGTTACGTCGCCGCGCTGTTTGTCGATATCGATCATTTCAAGCTGGCCAACGACTCACTCGACCACCGTCGCGGCGACGCGCTGATCGTGCTCATCTCCCAGCGGCTGGCCGATGTCCTGGCTCTGGAGGAGAACGACCGTCGGGGCTGCACCCTGGCTCGCCCCGGGGGCGACGAGTTCATCGTCCTCTGCGAGGACCTCGACACCGAGCGCGACGCGGTCAGCATCGCTGCGCAGCTTCATGATGTCCTGCGCGCCCCCTTTTTCATCGATGGTCAGGAGGTGTCCCTCAGCGCCAGTATCGGTATCGCCTACACCCGCGGCGACGAGGGGCAGGCTGCCGATGCTGACGAGTTGCTGCGTGACGCTGACGTCGCCCTCTCCCGGGCCAAGGAGCGTGGCCGCGATCGTTACGAGATCTTCGATGAGCCGATGCGCGCTCGTCTACTGGACCGGGTGACGCTGGAGAGCGACCTGCGCGCGGGCCTGGACCGCGACGAGCTCGTCCTGGAGTACCAGCCCGTGGTGTCGGTCACCGACACCAGCCTGGCCGCGGTCGAGGCTCTGATCCGCTGGGAGCACCCGACCCGCGGCCGGCTTGGTCCCCAGGAATTCATTCCCGTCGCCGAGGAGAGCGACCTGATCGTCTCGGTCGGGCGCTGGGTCATCGAGGCGGCCTGTGCCCAGATCCGCCGCTGGCACGATGATCATCCCGCCGGGCTCGGGGTGCCCGTCTCGGTCAACGTATCCGCCCGCCAGCTCTCCCCCGCGCTGGTCGACGTCGTGGCCGGAGCGCTGCAGACCACGGGAATCGCGCCCTCCCAGCTCGCGCTGGAGATCACCGAGAGCCTGCTCATCGAGCACACCGACTCCGCACAGGAGGTGCTGGCCGCCCTGGAGGCGCTCGGGGTCTCGATCGTGCTCGACGATTTCGGCACCGGCTACTCCTCGCTGGGCTATCTGAACAAGTTCCCGTTGGCCCAGCTCAAGCTGGACCGTACGTTCACGGCGGAGCTGGCCCGTGAGCCACGGAGCGCCAAGATCGTCGCCGCCACGATCGACATGGCCCGCGCGCTGGGGATGACCGTGGTGGCCGAAGGCGTGGAGAGCGAGGACCAGCTGGCCGTGCTGCGACGCCTCGGCTGCGACTACGCCCAGGGCTTTTTGTTCGCCCGCCCGGAGGCTCCCGAGGTGGTCTTCACCCGTATCCGGGCGGCCTACGAGCGTGATTCCCAGATTGCCGACCGTCCGGTCAAGGTGGAGAAGTTCAGCGCCGCTCAGGCGCTCGGTGCCGGCCGCCCCGAGGACCCGCACCGACTCCAGCAGCTCGCCATCGGCCGCCTGGCCGGCTGGCTGTTCTTGATCGGCAGCGTGGTCGCACTCCCCGGCGATCTCATCATGGGCATCCCCAGCGTGCCGGTCGTGTGTGTCCTCACACTGATGGGCGTGGGCACCGGGCTCGGCTGCCTCATCGTTCCCTGGCATCGGCTGTCCGAGCGCTGGCTGAGCGTGGCCGGGGTCGTGGCCACGCTCGAGATCACTATCTCGGTTGTCGCGCTGGGCCGCTATCGGGCAGTGCTGCGG
>DASZNA010000029.1:0-25490 GCA_035551655.1 Solirubrobacteraceae bacterium | reverse complement strand
GAGCTCGGTGCGGTTGCAGGTCGAGATGGCCACGGCCTCCTGAACCTCCGCAGTGCCGCGCAGGTCACGTAGGAATTCCGCTGCCCGAGTGTCGGTCAGGGCAAGGCGTTCGCGAACCTCGACCGGTGCGGTCTTGTGGGAGACGCCGATGGCGAGCAGCTCGGTCACAGCTGGTGGGTCACCTCGCGCTCCGAGCTCTCGGCCGAACCGGCCGGCACCGCGCCGCCGGCGGTCCGGTCGCGTTCCTCCAGCTCCCGCCGCAGCTGGGCCAGCTCGCGCTGGTTGCGAACCAGGCGCTGGGCCATGATGGCCACGTAGATGAGGATCACGGCCAGGAACACGATGTAGGCGGCGGCCACGTACGGCCCGGCGGTATGCAGCGGCAGCGCCGGTGCGCTGGCAATCAGGGTCATGACGGAGCCGCGCTCCTGCCCAGCGGTCGCACGGCATCGTCGCCAAGCAGGCGACGGCGGAGCCGCCGGGTCTCGATGCGCATCGTCTTGGCCGCCATCTCGTACTTCATCAGTGTGGCGAACAGCAGCGCGATCCCGAGCAGTGAGATGTAGAAGACGAGCTTCATGGACCCGGGAAGAGCGCCCCCTTCCAAGTTGAGCACCCGCGGGTGCACAAAGGCGGTGGACAGCCGGACGGCGATGAAGTTGAGGGGGACAAACGCGGCTCCGACCACGGCGAACACGGCGGCGTACCGGGCTTGGCGCTCCGGGTCCTCGATCGAGAAGCGCAGCGGTTGGTAGGTGGCGAACAGCAGGATCACGATCAGGTAGGAGACGAGCGTGGGCTCTGACCACACCCACCAGTGGCCCCACGAGGCCTTGGCCCAGATCGATCCGGAGATGATCCCGCCGATGGAGAAGATCAGCGCCATGTGGATGGCGCAGTAGGAACGCATGTCCCACACCCTCCGCCCAGTGCGCAGATAGCCGATCGCGAAGATCCCACCCAACACGTAGCCACACAGAGAGACGATGGCCAGCGGCACGTGGACGTAGAAGATCTTCTGCACGAAGCCCTGGTTCACGTCCAGCGGCGCGTAGAAGAACACGAGCGCCAGCGCGGCGGTGATCGTGACGGCGGTGGCGATCGTGAGCCCCCGCAGGTGGCGGGTGTGCGGATTCAAGATGGGACCTCGGGAGTCATACCGGCGCGCCAGTCCTAGTCCTCGAGCAGAAAGTCGAATACCGCGTAGGCGAGGAGGGCGTTGACTAGATCATAAAGACCCAAAACGGCCAGCCATTTGCCTGGCGGAGCACCCGAGCCGTGAACGGTGAGCAGGGGTCCGAGGCCGCGAGCTGTGGCGATCAGCGCCGGGATCATCAGGGGCAGCCCGATGATCGGACCGATCAGGTCCCGGGCCCGCGTCTGGACCGCGATCGCCGATACCAGGGTGCCGATCACCGCGAAGGCCAGATTGGTCAGCGCCAGGATCAGGACCAGCCCGGGCACCGCCTGACCCAAGCCTGGCGGGGCCAGCAACAGCGCAAATGCCGGAACCGCGATCACCTCCAGGACGGCCAGGAAGATGAACAGCGTGGTCGCCTTGGCCACGAGCATCGCCGTCCGGTCCACCGGGGCGAGCAAGAAGGCGTCAAAGCCGCCCTGCTCACGTTCAGCCACGAACAGCCGGTTTATGGCCAGCATGGCGGCGAACAGCAGCGTGGCGGTGAGGACGCCCGCGGCCAGTTGGCCGGACAGGCTCGATCGGTTCAGCCCGAAGTGGAAGATCACGAATACGGTGACGGCGAACAGCGCCATGGCCGGCACCGTCTCCAGCGTGCGCAGCTCCAGGAGCAGGTCCTTGCGCAGCACGGCCAGCGTGGCTTTCACGCGTACACCTCGCGCAGAGCGGTCTCCGACAGTCCGTCCGGCGGCCCCACGTACTCGACGGCCCCGTCACGCAGGGCCAGGACGAGATCAGCCTCGGCCAGCGCCGACCGCGGGTCATGGCTCGTGATCACCCGGGTCAGTCCGCTGGCCCGCCCGATCAGAGGCTCGATCAGCGCGCTGGCCCCAGGATCCAGGTTGGCCCGTGGCTCGTCCAGGAGCAGCAGCGCCGGCCGATGGAGGATGGCTCGGGCCACGGCCACGCGCTGGACCATCCCCCGGCTGAGCGAGCGGACCGGGTCCTCGCCCCGCCGTGCCATGCCCACCGCAGCCAGCACCTCCTCCACCCGCTCGGGCTCGACGGCGTGCAACCGAGCGTGGTAGCGGAGGTTCTCGCGGGCGGTCAGGTCGCGGTAGAGCAGCGGGTCGTGCCCGAGCAGCCCGATCCTTCCGCGCACAGCCCAGCCCCGCCGGGGAAGCTCCTCCCCGAACAGGGCCGCAACGCCGGCGTGTGGGCGCAGAAGCGTGGCCAGAATCCGCAGAAGCGTGGATTTGCCGGCGCCGTTTCGCCCGAGCACGGCGAGCGTTGCTCCGGCCGGGACCTCGACCGATACCTCGCGGAGCGCAGTTCGCTCGCCGAAGTGCCGGGTCAGGCCCCGCAGCTCAATGGCCGCGTGGCTGTCCGGGCTCACGGTTCAGGGTCCCCGCGGCATGATCGAGGATCGGGGCGATGACCCCGAACAGCTCCCGGATGGCCTTCGGATTGCCGGGGAAGTTCACGATCAGGCTGCGGCCGGCCAGCCCGGACGCGCCGCGGCTGAGGATCCCCATCGGTGTGTGACGGCGGGACTCGGCCCGCATCGCCTCGGCGATCCCCGGCGCGTCACGCTCGATCACCGTTCGCGTGGCCTCGGGAGTCACGTCGTCGGGCGTGAAGCCCGTCCCGCCGGTGGTGAGGATGATCGGGACCTGGTCGGCGACGTGGTGGCGCAGCCAGTGCTCGATCGCCGTGGGGTCATCGGCCACCACGTCCTGAGCCAGGATCTCGGCGCCGGCCTGAGTCGCCAGTTCGGCCAGGGCCGGTCCGGAGAGATCCTCGCTGCGTCCTGCGGCCACCGACGTGGACACGGTGAGAATGGCGGTCCGCATGGCCGCTCGCAGGTTAGACGGAGCGGCGCGTGCGGACCTTCACCGGCGCCAGTGGCCGGAGCGCCCGCCGGACTTCTCCCGCAACGCGATCTCGGTGATCTCGGCGCCCCGCTCGATCCCCTTGACCATGTCGTAAACGGTCAGCGCGGCCACCGAGGCGGCGGTCAGCGCCTCCATCTCGACCCCGGTCGAGCCGGTCGTCCGAGCCTCGGCCACCAGCTCGATCTCGCCTCGCTCGGCGTCGATCCGGCCCTCCACCCCCACGTAGGACAGGGGCAGCGGGTGACATAGGGGGATTAGCTCGGCCGTGCGTTTGGCGGCCTGGATGCCGGCGATGCGGGCCACGCCCAGGACGTCACCCTTGGGGGCGTCACCAGCCGCCACCCGAGCGGCCGTCTCGGGGCTCACGCGGACGATGGCGCGCGCGATCGCGCGCCGGTCACTGGCCGGCTTGTCGCCGACATCGACCATCCGCGCGCGTCCGCTCTCGTCGAGATGTGTCAGGCGCGCTTCGGTCACGCGGGCACGTGCGCTCGCTGCGCCACGGCGATCAGGTCCTGGACCGCATGCACGTCGCCGGTACGCAGGAGCTCGATCGGGTCGGGCTCGCCGTTGACGATCCCCTCAAAGAACTCCTTGCGGTCCTGGTAGGTGGGCAGCGTTGCCTTGGCCCATCCCCTCACGTCGTTGAGCAGCACGGCCAGGTCTGCATAGGGCTCGCCGAACAGCTCGGCGATCTCGCGCTTCATGCGCTTGGCCAGAGCCGGCGATGCACCCGCGGTGGAGATGGCCACCGCGAGCGGCCCGGTCCGCACGATGGCGGGCAGGATGAAGTTGCACAGCGGGGGCACGTCGACCACGTTGACCAGCATCGAGCGGCGCTCAGCGTCGTTGAACACCGCGATGTTCACGTCGGTGTCGCCGGTGGCGGCGATCGCGATCAGGCATCCCTCCAGATCCCCGGGGCGATACTCGCGCTGCTCCCACTGGATCGAGCCCTCGCGGGCCAGCTCGGCCAGCTCCGGATGGGCTTCGGGGGCCACCAGCGTTACGTCGGCTCCACAGGCCAGCAGTCCCTCGACCTTCTCCAGGCCGATATCGCCCCCACCGACGACCAGGCAGCGGCGTCCGCTCAGGCGCAGGCAGGCGATGTAGAAGGGGACGGCCAGCATGTCCCGGACACACGACTGATCGCAGATCCCCCTGCGGAACTGGCAGACGCACTCCTTGCCGCTGTAGGCCTGGGCGGGCACGGTTCTAAGCGTAGACAGTCAGCGCAGTGCGTCCCGGGCCAGGCGAGACCCGAGACGACCGAGGGGTCGGAGGCCCCGCCGGAGCGCCGCCGCCCGGATCGAGGGGCGCCCGTACAGGATCACCGCCGCCTGGCGCAGCGCAGCCCCGAGCGTCTCGTCGTAGGGATACCACCACGGGTTCCGCACGAGCGAGGGCTCCCAGACCCGCAGCTTGATGTTGACGAACTCGTAGAGCCCGAACTTGGAGTGGGTCCGGCCCAGACCGGACTCCTTGACCCCGCCCCACGAACACTGACAGGCGGCGTGGCTGAACATGTGGTCGTTGATCCAGACCATGCCGGCCTCGAGCTCCCGGGCGAGACGCTCGCCGCGGCTACGATCCGCGGTCCACACAGAGGCGCCCAGGCCGAACCGCGAGTCGTTGGCCAGCGCCAGCGCCTCGTCCTCGGAATCGACGACCGTGATGGGTAGAACCGGCCCGAAGATCTCCTCGCGCATGAGGCGCATGTCCGGGGTGACGCCGGTCAGCACGGTTGGCCCGTAAAAGGCCGCGGCTGGGAGGTAGGGCGGCGAGACGGCGGGACCGCCGCAGCGGAGGGTGGCGCCGCGAGCCACCGCGTCGTCGACCAGCTCCGAGACCAGCTCAAACTGATCGTGCGAGATCATCGGCCCGATCTCGGTGTCCCAGCTCAGCGGGTCACCCACGCGCAGCCGCTGGGCCCCGGCCACCACGCCCTCGATGAACCGCTCGGCGACGTCCCGCATGACGTAGACCCGCTCGATGCCCGAGCACGTCTGTCCGGCGTTGGCGAATCCGCCCCACAGTGCGCCGGAGACGGCATGGTCGAGGTTGGCATCGGCCAGCACGATCATCGGGTCCTTGCCGCCCAGTTCAAGCACGCAGCCCTTGAGCCGCTGGGCGCAGCGCTCGGCGACACCGCGGCCCGTCTCGACCGATCCGGTGAAGAAGACCTTGTGGACCGCGGACTTCACCAGCGCGTCCCCGGTTCCCGGGCCGTGCACCACGCGGATCAGGCCCTCCGGAATGCCGGCTCGCTCGAACGCCATCCGGATCCGCTCGCCGATCAGCGGCGTGAGCGACGCCGGCTTGAGCACCACCCCGTTGCCGGCCATCAGCGCCTGCGCCACCTGGCCGACCGGAATGCTCCAAGGGTAGTTCCACGGCGCGATCACGCCGATCACGCCCAGCGGCTCGTAGACGAAGGACGATGACTTGCTGCGCAGGAACAGCTGCGACATGGCGATCTTCTCGTCGGCCAGCAGCGCCTGCCCTTCACGGGCGGCCCAGCCCAGCCCGTCGATCGTCGGCAGGACCTCCATCGAGAACGCCTCGTTGCGCGGCTTGCCCTGCTCGCGGACGATCAGGTCGCGAATCTCGTGGGCCTCGTCGATGACCACCTGCGCGGCTCGCTCCAGGTAGCGAGCCCGGTCGCGAAGCGTCAGCTGCGCCCAGAACGGCTGGACGTGAGCCACCTCATCGACCACCCGGGCTACCTTCTCGGGCGGGGTGATCTCAACGGTCCCGAGGCTTTCGCCCGTACCCGGGCTGAATGACTCGAGCCTGCCGCCGGAGACCGTCACCTGCACGCGCGCAGCGTATCGCTCAGGCTGCGGCGCTCGGCCGGGCGCGCGCCCGGAGGCCACGCCTCAGCAGAGCGGTGAGCTCCCGGCCGTGTTCGGGCTCGGCCACCACGGTGGCCGGCGCGCCGCGGCTCTGAAGATCGACGGCGCCGAACCCGACCACCCGCTCGGCCCCGCTAACCAGCGCTGTGGCGCACACCACTACCCGGCGGTGGGGATCGAACCGCATCACGTCGAGCAGCTGGCTCTGGGACGGCTGGAAGCCAAGCCGCTCGAGCAGGTTGGCCACCAAGGGCTGATCCCCGGGACGAGCCAGGCGCACACGAACTCGCAGACCTCCATCCAGGCGGTGGGACCCGGCTAGGACTGCCTGGGAACCATCACGATGGCTGACCATTTCCTACACGGTAGTAGCTTCAGAGCGGGAGGCCGGCTCTGTGTGTCCGGACTCACCCTCCAACCCCTCCAGACCTCGCCAGATCACGGCGAAGAACCGCTCGACGATTCCGCGAAACTCCTCGCGTCCCCCGGTCAGGGAGGCTGGCCGGAATTCTCCGTAATACGCGTAGGTGACCGAATAAATCACGCCGATCGCCAGGACGGCGGCAAGCGTGAAGCGATCGGTGTCGGTCCGAACCTCGCCGCGGCGCTGGCCCTCCTCGAGGATGCTGGCCACCAGGCGGAGCAGGGGCTGGGGCCCGGAGTCAAGCATGGCGCTGAACCGGCCGCGGTTCTCCAGGACCTCCTTGATCATTTCCGCCCGCACGCGCGGTTGATGCTCACCCGGCTCGAGCATGGCCACGAACAGGCGAAGCAGGCGCTCACGGGTGGTCTGCGTGGGGTCCCGGAGGTCAGACTCGACAAGCGGCTCAAGCTGTTCCCGGAACTGACGCGCCGCCGCCTCCAGGAGCACGTCCTCCTTGCGGGGGAAGTACCGGTAGAACGTCCCCCAGGCCACGCCCGCCGCGCTCACGACGTCCTCCACTCGCGTGGCAGCCACCCCGACCTCGGCGAACCGGGCCATCGCGGCGTCGTACACCCTGGCTCTAGCTGCGATCCCCCGAGCCTGTCGGGGCCGAGACCCCAAAGATGATCGTTCGGTCTGAGCCAATACCTTGACACCCCCAGCGCGGGAAATCATGATACGCATCACTTTTTGGGTCAAGCGTTGGGGCCAATGGAAAGGGCGCGTGAATGACCGGGATCCTGTACGCAATCGCGCAGTTCGCCGTGCGGCGGAAGGTGGCGGTGCTCATCTTCTGGCTGGTGGCGACGATCGCCCTGGTCGCCGTCTCCCACCGGATGGGGGACAACACCAACGACAACCTGTCGTTGCCGGGGACCGACAGCTACAAGGCCACCCAGACGCTCCAGAAGTCCTTTCCGACCCAGGCCAACGGCGTCAGCCCGATCGTGCTGCACGCGAAGAGCGGACAGCTGACGGATTCCAAATACGCCAGCGCGGTCAACGAGGCGGCGGCCGATCTGGCCAAGAACCCGAACGTCGCCTCGGTGGTCAACCCGCTCACCTCCCAGGGCGCCGCGCAGCTCAGCAAGGACAAGACGACGGGCTATCTGAGCGTGGGCCTCAAGGTCAGTCCGGGATCGCTCTCGGAATCCGAAGCCCAGGCGATCATCGACCAGGCGGCCAAGCCCGCCCAGGCCGCCGGTCTCCAGGTCGAGACGGCCGGCCAGCTCGGGCAGAAGGTGTCCAAACCATCCACGGAGTCGAGCGAGCTGGTGGGGATCCTGGCCGCGATCGTGATCCTGACCTTCACGTTCGGGACCGTGACAGCGATGCTCATACCGATCCTCACGGCGATCTTCGCGTTGCTGTCCACGCTGGCGATCATCCGGATGCTGGGACACGTGGCCACGGTGCCCACTGTGGCTCCCACGCTGGCCACGATGATCGGGCTGGGCGTGGGGATCGACTACGCGCTGTTCATCGTCACGCGTCACTTCCGAGGTCTGCACGACGGCCTCGAGATGTACGAGTCGATCGCCCGTGCCACCGCCACCTCGGGGGGTGCCGTGTTCTTCGCCGGCGGGACGGTGACGATCGCGCTGGTCTCCCTGGCCGTGGCGGGAATCCCCCTGGTGACCACCATGGGGCTGATGGCGGCGATCGCGGTCGTCGTAGCCGTGCTGGCGGCGCTCACGCTGCTGCCGGCGTTTCTGGCTCTGATCGGCCCGCGCATCAACTCGCTCCGCGTCCGGCATCCGCCCAGCGAGAGCGACTCCCGCAAGGGCATCTGGTCAACACTGGCGAACGACATCGCCAAACTCCCCCTGGTCGCGCTGCTGGCCGCGGTGGCGATCCTGATCCCGCTGTCCATTCCGCTGCTGTCGCTGAGCCTCGGCCAGCAGGACACCGCGGCGCTATCCACCACCACAACGGCGCGCCGGGCCTATGACCTGATCTCCAAGTACTTCGGCCCCGGCGCGAACGGGCCCCTGATCGTCGCGGTCAAGCTGGGTTCCCCCGCCCAGCCGGCGTCGGGCTCCTCTTCGTCCGGGTCGTCCTCCTCGTCCGGGTCGTCCTCCTCGTCCAGTTCCTCCTCCTCCTCATCCGGCTCCTCCTCATCCGGGTCCTCCTCGTCCGGGTCGTCCTCGTCTGGAAGCGACCCGCGGGCGTCGGACCCCCGCCTGGCCACCCTCCAGAAGGACGTGAGTTCGACGCCGGAAGTGGCCGCGGTTACGCCGGTCCAGATCGACAAGACCGGCACCACCGCGTTCTTCAATGCCATTTCCAAGGCCGGGCCGGCCAAAGACGCCACGACCAAGTTGGTGGACGACCTGCGCTCGCAGGTGATCCCGAAGGCCGACAAGGGCACCGACATGAAGGCCGACGTGGGCGGCAGCACGGCCGGCTATGAGGATCTGGCCTCGCGTATCTCGAGCAAGCTGCCCCTGCAGATCCTCGTGGTGATCGCGCTCAGCTTCGTGCTCCTGGTGCTGGCCTTCCGCACGCTGGTCGTCCCACCCCAGGCGGCCGTGATGAACCTGCTGTCGATCGGGGCTTCCTACGGCGTGCTGACGGCCGTCTTCCAGTACGGCTGGCTGGCCGGCCTGATCGGGTTGAGCGGCCCAGTGCCGATCGTCTCCTACGTGCCGCTGTTCATGTTCGCCATCCTGTTCGGCCTGTCGATGGACTACGAGGTGTTCCTGGTCAGCCAGATCGAGGAGCACGTGCACGCGGGCGAGGACAACCGCAGCTCGGTGGTGTCCGGGCTGGTGACCAGCGCCCGGGTGATCACCGCGGCCGCGCTGATCATGGTGTTCGTGTTCGGGAGCTTCGTGCTCAACGGCGACCCGACGATCAAGGAGTTCGGCGTCGGTCTCGCGGTCGCCGTGGTGCTGGACGCCACCGTTGTGCGCTGCCTGCTGGTGCCCGCTCTGATGATCCTGATGGGCAAGATCAACTGGTGGTTCCCGGCCTGGCTGGATCGTCTGGTCCCGCACTTCAGCATCGAAGGGGCCGAGTTCTTCGAGCGGCGGGATCACCCGGTCGTCGCGCCGCCGGAGCCGGCGCTGGTGGGCGGCGCCGGCGATCAGAACGGCTGATCGGGCCGGGTCAGAGCTCGACCAGCCGCTCGACCAGGACGATGCGGGCCACCGCATCGAGCAGGGCCAGGTGAGAGAACGCCTGGGGGAAGTTACCCAGGTGCCGTCCGGTGACCGGATCGAACTCCTCGGCGTACAGGCCCAAAGGAGACGCCTCCCGGAGCAGACGTTCCAGCAGGTCGCGCCCGCGCTGGTGCTCGCCCACGATGATCAGGGCCGAGACAAGCCAGAAGGAGCAGATCAGGAACGTGCCCTCCTCACCGCTGAGTCCGTCGTCGGTCTCCTCCACGCGGTAGCGGAGCACCATGCCGTCCTCGGTCAGTTCGTCGGCGATGGCCAGCACGGTGGCGCGCAGGCGCTCGTCGTGAGCGGGCAGGAAGCCGAAGATGGCGGCCAGCAGGTTGGAGGCATCGAGGGCATCGCTCTCGTAGTGCTGGCGCAGGACGCCGCGGGAGTCGACGCCGTGGGCCAGGATGTCGGCCCGGATCTCCTCGGCGGTTGCCCGCCACTCCTCGGCCAGGCTCGCGTCCCCGCGGATCTCGGCCAGTGCCCCGGCGCGGTCCATGGCCAGCCAGCACATCAGCTTGGATGACACGTAGTGCTTGGGCTCCCCGCGAGCCTCCCAGATGCCTTGATCCGGCTCTCGCCACACGTCGGTTGCGCAGCGTGCCTGGTCGGAAACCAGCGGCCAGAGGCGCTGTGGCAGCCGCTGGCCCCGCCGGGTGTGTCGCAGGACGGCGTCCAGAACCGCCCCGTACACGTCGTTCTGGCGCTGGTCGAACGCTCCGTTGCCAACCCGCACCGGGCGGGCGCCGCCGTAGCCGGAGAGCTCCTCGAGTGTTTGCTCGGGCAGATCCCGGCGGCCGTCGATCCCGTACATGATCTGCATGGAGCCATCGGGGTTGGGCTCCACGTCGGCGATGAACTGCATGAACTCCTCGGCCTCCCAGTCCAGGTTGAGGAGATGCAGCGCCCGCAGGGTGAAACTGGCGTCCCGCATCCACGTGTACCGGTAATCCCAGTTGCGCTCGCCGCCCGGCGTCTCCGGAAGCGAGGTGGTCAGGGCCGCCACGGTGGCACCGGTGGGCATGTAGGTGAGGCCCTTGATGGCCAACGCCGAGCGCTGCAGGTGCTCGCCCCAGCGATGGTCGGGGATCCGCGCCCGGCTGAGCCAGCTTCGCCAGAACTGAGTGGTGGCCGCCATCTGCGCATTCGCCTCGTCGATCGTCTGAGGACAGGCCAGGTCCTCAGCCCAGGAGAGTGCACAGAACCGCTGCTCCCCGCGCTCGAGCACGTGGCGGGCGCGCACCCGGGTGCCCTCGAGCCCGAGAGCCAGGTCGCTCTGAAGCCGGAGCTCGAGGTCCGAGCTGGCCGCGATCGCCGCCGAGCGGTCATCGCCGACCATCCGCCAGTCGGCCTCGGTCAGGCCGTATCCGAAGCGGGGCTCGCAGACCAACTCGATCTCGACGCGGCCGTCGAGGCAGAGCACCGTGCGCACGAGGACGTGCTCGGCATCCTCGTCGGTGGGCGGGCGGGTATGGGGGGTGATCAAGTCCTCACCCCGCCGGGGACCGATGGTCAGGGCGTCTCGCACCAGCACCCAGCCGGTGGGCGTCTTCCAGGTGGTGGCCAGCATGTTCGTGCCCGGCTCGTATAGCCGGGCCGTCGGGAACGACACGCCGAACGGAGCCAGCCGGAACGAGCCGGCCTGCCGGTCCAGCAGTGAGCCGAACACGCTCGGCGAGTCGAACCGCGGCACGCACAGCCAGTCGATCGAGCCGTCCGGGGCGACCAGGGCGCCGGTGTGGCAGTTGGACAGAAACGCGTAGTCAGCGATCGGCGGAAACGGCGAAGGCGCCGCCGCGCTGATCGGCCGGCTGCCAGTGGTCCGGCGGTTCGCCGTATCGGTCATCCGTGCCCCCTAGGTTGGTGGCTGGTCAGCCTAAGGGACGGGCGGCCGCGCCCGCAAATCAGCGCCCGCGGGCGCGCCGGACTTCGGCCAGGCGCTCCCGGAGCGCCGCCTCGGCGTCGTCGGGGTCGTAGAAGCGGGCGTCCACGGCACCGGCCGGCAGCAGCTCCTGGGCGGAGAAGTGGTCGGCATGTCGGTGGGGATTGTCGTAGCTGTGGTCGCTGCGGGTGGACGAGCGCAGGTGGGCGGGCGGCGCCTCGGCGCCGTGAGCGCGCACGTACTCCCGCGCGGCGATGATCGACCGCTTGGACCGGTCGGACTTGGGGGCAAGCGAGAGATAGATCGCCGCCTGAGCCAGGGCGAACTGGGCCTCGGGGAGCCCCACATGCTCCACGGCATCAGCGGCCGCGGTGGCGATGACCAGGGCCTGGGGATCGGCGTTGCCGATGTCCTCCGAGGCCAGGATCACCATGCGCCGGACGATGAACCGCGCGTCCTCTCCACCCTCGAGCATCACCGCCAGGTAGTAGAGCGAGGCATCGGGATCGGAGCCGCGAGTGGCCTTGATCCAGGCCGAGATGGTGTCGTAGTGGTTGTCGGCCTGCCGGTCATAGAGGATCGTCCGGCGCTGCAGCGCCTCACTGACCTGCTCGACGGTGACAGGACCGTCTCCGGCCACCTCGCAGGCCAGCTCCAGGCCGTTGAGGGCGGCCCGGGCATCTCCACCGGTCCACCCGGCCGCGTAGTCCAGCGCGGCCGGATCCACGCGAGCCGGATCCCCACACTCACCCCGCTCGACGGCCCGCTGGAGGAGCTCACGCACGTCCTCGGGCCCAAGCGCCTCCAGCTCATACACGCGGCTGCGGGACAGGAGGGCGGAGTTGACCTCGAAGTACGGGTTCTCGGTGGTGGCCCCGATCAGGGTGACCAGCCCGTCCTCGACCGCCGGCAGCAGGGCATCCTGCTGGGCCTTGTTGAAGCGATGGATCTCGTCCAGGAAGAACACGGTGCCCTGCCCGAGCCGGCGCCGCTCTCGGGCCCGTTCGATCACCGCCCGGACCTCGGGCCGACCAGCTTGTACCGCACTCTCCTCCTCGAACGCCGCCCCCGAGGCCTGGGCCACGATCCGGGCGAGTGTCGTCTTGCCCGACCCGGGCGGGCCATGAAGGATCATCGAATGCGCGTGGCCAGACTCGATCGCCTGGCGCAGAGGGAGGCGACTGCCCGGCTCGCCCAGGAGCCGGCGCTGGCCCACGAACTCATCCAGGTTCCGGGGCCGCATCCGGGTGGCCAGGGGGGCGTCCGGCGCCGCAGCCGATGGGGCGTCGTCAGCTTCGAAGAGCCGTTCCACGAGGGTGGAGTATGGACCCGGCGGTCTCGGCAGCAAAAAGGGGGCGCCGGCCATCAGGCCGGCGCCCCCTCGAAGGAGTGCTCAGGCTGCGAGTTAGGCAGCAGCCCGCAGCCCGGCCAGCTCGTCGTTGTCGGCCAGTCGCCGAAGCGCGCGGCGCTCCAGCTCCCCGGCCTGGGCGGCTGAGATGCCGAGATCGGCACCGGTCTGGCGAACCGTGCGCGGCTCGTCGCCATACAGGCCGAACCGGCGCCGGATGACCTCACGCTCGAGCTCCGGAAGACGGTCGACGACCTCCGCGACCTGGCGGTCGCGCATGGTCACCGCGACCTCCTCGGAGGGCTCGGGCCGATCGCTGGGCAGAAGATCGCCCAGAGAAGCCTCGCCGTCGTCACCGATGGGCTGATCCAGGCTGGACAGCCCGCGGCTCAGCTCTCGTGACTCGGCCACCTGCTCGACCGGCAGCTCGGCCACCGCGGCGATTTCGTCGTCCGTCGGCTCACGGCCCAGCTTCAGCGCCAGCTCAGCCTCGACCTTGCGCACCTTGACCTGCCGCTGGGCGACGTGAACCGGAACCCGGATCGTGCGACCCGAGTTCTGCAGGCCGCGCTGGATGGCCTGCCGGATCCACAGGGTGCCGTAGGTGGAGAACTTGAAGCCCTTGCGCCAGTCGAACTTCTCGACCGCCCGGATCAGGCCCAGCATGCCCTCTTGGATCAGATCCTCGAGGGGCAGGCCGTGGCCCTGGTACCGGCGCGCCTGAGAGACGACCAGTCGCAGGTTGGCGTTGATCATGCGGTTTTTGGCGTCCAGGTCGCCTCGCTCGATCCGCTTGGAGAGCTCGATCTCCTCCTGCGCGGTCAGCAGCTTATGCATGCGGGCCTGCCGGAAGAACAGATCAAGCGACTCGAGCGAACCATCCACCGCCGGGACGTGGGTCCGCTCGGCCAGCTCGTGCCGGTCCTCGGACGCCACCGGACGACGGCGCGGGGCAGCCGCGCGGCGCGGCCGCTTGGTGGATCGGGTCTCGGCGTGCTCGCCGCGGACCCTGCTTTTGACAGTTTGCTTGCTCAATTCAGTTCCAATGTTCTTTAGTTCGAAGATGATCGAATTATACGTCGAATAGGGCGTTCAGTCAAGGGCGGTTGGGGTCCGATCGTCCCGCCGCCGCTCATTCAGTTGAAGCTCGTGTGCTGTTGTCCGGCGCCTGCGGCTAGCTGCCGCAAGCGGCGGGTCGACCGGATTCCCAACCTTCATTTGACGGCGGGGTGTGGGCGGGTTCCGGGGCGAGAAGGAACTTCTGCCGAGGATTCCCTGCCACTTCGGCGCCATCCGGTCTGACGCCTGCTCGGCAGCGTGAGCTGCGAGCGGATTTGCATTATTCAGCGCGACCTAGGTCGCGTCCAGCAAGTCTTATCGAACTGTTACCCGTAACCCGGGTGGCGGTTACCGCCCCTCCGGCTACAGCACACCCATTTGTGTACTACCCGGCTCGTGGTGGGCTAACACGCAGGACAGCAGACTTGGAAAACGGGTCTCCAGATCCTCCTCGCGCAGGGACACCAGACGCTGTACGCCCTGGCACCGGGTCTGGGTGAGGCCGGCGTCGCGCAGGACCTTGAGGTGGTGGGTCAGGGTGGACTTGGAGACCGACACCCCGAGGCCGCCGCAGGAGGTCTCGCCGCGCTCGCCCAGGGTGCGGACGATCTCCAGACGCACAGGATCACTGAGGGCGTGAAGCAGCCCGCTCAGGGTGAGCTGCTCAGGGACGGGGTGAGCGATCGTCCTCATACGGTCGTTCGATCCATTTCGTACAAGGTTAGCGGCCAGGCCAGCGAGAGCGAACGTCATCGGGCGGCTGGAGCCCCGATGTACCCCAGCACCGCCTCGTGCAGAAGTCGGTTGGTGGCCAGGCCGCTGCCGCCCGCCGCGGTGACCGCGCCGGCCAGATCGGTGAAGGCGCCCCCTGCCTCCTCCACGATGACCTTGACCGCAGCCAGATCCCACAGCGAGGCAGCCGGGTCGACGGCGATCTCCGCGACTCCCTCGGCCACCAGCATGTACTGCCAGGCATCGCCCACGCCGCGGGTGCGCCAGCAGGCCCGGGCCAGCGACAACAACGCGTCCAGGCGCCCAACCTCATCCCAGTCCTCGACGCCGCTCCAGCAGAGCTGCGCATCGGCCAGCCGGCCGACGTTTGAAACGTGGACGCGGGCGCCGTCGCGAAAGGCGCCCGCGCCTCGAAGCGCCCACCAGCGGTGCCCGAGGGCCGGCATCGAGGTCACTCCAACCCGGTCCTCCCCATCCACCTCGAGGCCGATCAGCGTGGACCACGTAGGCATCCCGCGCAGGTAGCTCTTGGTCCCGTCGATCGGGTCGATGATCCAGCGGCGGGCCGCGTCGGCATCGCCGGTCTCGCCCATCTCCTCGCCCACCACGGCATCCCGCGGGCGAACCTCGGTCAGCCTCTGGCGCAGGGCCTGCTCCACCCCCCGGTCGACTTCGGTGACCGGCGTGCGGTCGGGCTTGGTGTCGACCTGCAGGTCGGCCGCCCGGTAGCGGGCCAGGGTGATCTGGTCGGCCAGATCGGCCAGCTCCAGCGCCAGGGCGAGGTCGGCGTCAGGGGCGGGGTCGGCTGGCATCGGCGGGGCGATCCTATTGGTTGGGGCGGAACCGTCCGATCACGGGCGTTAGGCTCCCTCCATGTCCGAGTTCCAGGCGGAGACGACCGAGGTCCTGCAGACCCTGATTCGTTTCAACACGGTCAACCCGCCCGGCAACGAGCGCCCGGCCATCGAGTTCCTGGAGACCTATCTCCGCGAGGCCGGATTCTTCACGGAGGTGCTCGGAACCGAAGAGTCTCGGCCCAACCTGATCGCCACTCTGGACAGCGGCGAGGCGGGGCCTGTGATGGTCTACCTCGGGCACGTGGATACCGTCCTGGCCGAGCCGGAGGACTGGACGTTCGATCCCTGGTCGGGCGAGGTCTCGGGCAACTTCCTGTGGGGCCGCGGTGCCCTGGACATGAAGTCGCAGGTGGCAGCCGAGGCCGTGGCTGCGGCCAGCCTGGCCCGCCAGGGCTGGAGACCGACCCGCGGAGCGCTGAAGCTCGTGTTCGTGGCAGATGAGGAGACCGGCGGGGACCTGGGCGCGCGCTGGCTGACCGAACAGCACCCGGACAAGGTTCGGTGCGATTACCTGATCAATGAGGGCGGCGGAGAGGTGTTCGAGTACGGCGGCCAGCGGCGATACGGGGTGTGCTGCGGAGAGAAGGGGAAATTCCGCTTCCAGCTCACGGCTCGGGGGGCGGCCGGCCACGCCTCGATGCCGCGCACGGGCGACAACGCGTTGCTCAAGCTGGGCCCGGTGCTGTCCCGGCTGGCCGCCAGTCAGCCCGGCATCGACCTGACCGAGGCTTCAAGCGCGCTTCTGGAGGGGCTGGGCGAGGACCCGGCGGATCCGCTGGGCTCCCTGCGGCGCATCGGTGAGGAGAATCCGGCGCTGACGGTGATGCTCGAGCCGATGCTCGGAGTGACGCTGACCCCGACCATGGCTCACGCGTCGGACAAGATCAATGTGATCCCGGCGCGGGCCGAGCTGCAACTGGATTGTCGGGTGCCCCCCGGCCTGGGCGAAGACCTGGCCCTGGCTCGGCTGGAAGAGGTGCTGGGAGAGACGGCGGAGGGTGTGGACATCAAGTTCACCGACAAGACGGTGGGCAACGTGTCGACGCCTCACAGCCGGCTCATGGAGGCGATTCAGGGGTGGGTCGAGAAGCAGGATCCGGAGGCTTCCACGGTGCCGGTGCTGCTTCCGGGGTTCTCCGATTCGATGTGGTTCCGCAAGGCGTTTCCCGATCTGATCGCTTACGGCTTCTTTCCCCAGCGCCACCAGTCGCTGCTGGAGAGCGCGCCGCTGGTGCACAACGCCGACGAGCGCATCGATGTGCGCGACCTGGGGTTCGCCACCGAGTTCTACACGGACATGGCACGGGAGCTGCTCGTCTGACTCCAGCGGCGGCCGGGTCACCCGCGCTGGTGTGCGCCGCGGGGCGGCAGGAGCCGCCCCCTTTAACGTAAATAGACTCCCCGCGATGCCCGAGGGCCGGCTCGATCCCGAAGTGTTCCGGCTGCCGGTCGACCGGCTGCGGAGCGGTTACTACTCGGACGCCTACTTCGTCTCCACGAAGCGGCTGCTAGAGGAGCAGGACCACCATCCGCACGTGCTCATGCAGGTCTTTCAGAAGCAGGACTCGGTGCTGGGCGGGATCGACGAGGCGATCGCGGTCGTGAAGCTCGGCGCGGGGCGGGAGCGCGATGGGGAGTGGAAGCCGGGCTGGCCGGAGCTGGAGGTGCGGGCGCTCCACGAGGGGGACCGGATCGCGCCGCTCGAGACGGTGATGACGATCGAGGGCGACTACAGCCTGTTCGCCCACCTCGAGACCGTGTATCTGGGCTCGCTGGCTCGCCGCTCACTGATCATGCGCAATGTCTCCGATGTGGTCCGCGCCGCTCGCGGCAAGCCGATCTTCTACTTCCCCGCCCGGCACGACCACTGGCTGGTCCAGACCGGCGACGGGTGGGCGGCTCACGTGGCCGGGGCCATAGGCGTGTCCACAGATGCCCAGGCCTCCTGGTGGGGCGGGCGCGGCATCGGAACCGTCCCCCACGGACTGATCGCCGCCTACGGTGGCGACACGGTGCGGGCGGCCGAGCTCTTCGCCCGGCGTTATCACGGAGAGATGAACGTCACCGTGCTGGTCGACTGGGAGAACGACTCGGTGCGCACGGCGCTCGAGGTGGCTGAGCGGCTCGGGCCAATGCTGTGGGGCGTTCGCCTGGACACCTCGGAGTCGCTGGTGGATCGTTCGCTGTTTGACGAGATGGGTGGCTATGACCCGCGAGGGGTCAACCCGCGTCTGGTCGAGAAGGTACGTGCCGGGCTGGATGACGGCGGATTCCCCGAGATCCGGATCGTGGCCAGCGGAGGTTTTGACGCGGAGCGGATCGCACGCTTCGAGGCGCAGGAAGTGCCGGTGGATGCCTACGGAGTTGGCTCCTCGCTGATCCGGGGCAGTGACGACTTCACCGCCGACGTGGTGGCCGTGAACGGCCGGCCATGCGCGAAGGTGGGCCGCCAGCATCGGCCGAACCCGCGGCTGGAGCGCGTCGGCTAGATGGTTATGCTCGGGCGCCGATGCTGAGCGCAATCGACCATGTCGGCGTGGCCGTGGAGGACATCGACGCCGCGCTGCCCTTCTATCGGGACGTCCTGAAGCTGGCTCTCGTGCACCGCGAGACGGTGGAGGAGCAGGGCGTGCACGCGGCGCTGCTCGATGTGGGCGACGGGCACATCGAGCTGGTGGCCCCGCTCGGCCCCGAAACGGGCGTCGCCAAGTTCCTGGCCCGGAGAGGCGCTGGGCTGCACCACGTGGCCTATCGGGTGGAGAACATCGAGGCGACCCTGCGAGAACTCTCCGGCGCCGGAGTCCGACTGATCGACGAGCGGCCCCGCACCGGGATCCGGGACTCTCGGGTTGCCTTCGTCCATCCCGGCTCGACCGGGGGCGTCCTCGTCGAAATCGTTCAACCCGCGAAGGGACACTGAAATGAGTACCACGGAAAGACCTCTGAAGGTCAGCATCGGCTTTCACGGCGGCCAGGTTCTGGGCGCTCGGGTAAAGCCGGAGGAGCTGTCACGGTTGCGCTCGGCGCTGGGCTCGAGCGGCTGGCATGAGCTGACCGCTGAGGATGGGACGGTGGCGCTCGACCTGACGAAGGTCGACTACGTGCTGGTCGATCACGACGAGCACCGCGTCGGCTTCTAGACCAGGACCCAAAAAGAAACCCGGTTCCCGCCTTTCGGCGAGAACCGGGTGACCCCCACTACTTTGCCCCGGTCCAGAATTGCCCCCACTACTACTGCCCCTTGGTCCCCGGTTGCCCCCACACTGCTTGCCCCCACAGGCGCCCGTGGCGGACGACTGGTTCAGTGGCTACAGAAGCTCACTGGGCAGGACCACGTCGGCAGGAGACCGTACGTGTCGTCTGCTGAGAGACCATCAGATCGGGGGATGAAGCCGGCCTGAGGCCTTTTGTTTGCAGCCCCCGGTAGGGCACGGCGAATGATGCCCTGGGGGGCATTCCTCTACTACCGTGGTAACAACCGGTTTTGGCTGCGTAGTTAGTACGGAGCAGCACAAGAGGCCGGATGGCCAGGGGTTTGGAGTCCCGCCCCCCTACAGTGACTGGCCGTGTCCGACCTTCCTCTATCCCAGCGGCTCCTCGATGCCGATCGCCGGCTGCTGGTGTTGATGCGCACCGCCGGCCACGCGCCGGCGCTCGAGCGCTCCGCGGCCGCCTACTCCAAGCTGGGCGAGCATGCGGCGATCTGGATCGCCCTGGGGTTGGCGGGCGCGCTGGGGGACAGACGCCCGGGGCGAAGACGGCTGTGGCTGCGTGGGGGCGCCACTGTGGTCGGCGCCTACGGCCTGAACTTTGCCGTCAAGCTGGCGGTTCGCCGCCGGCGGCCCGAGCTTCGCGACCTGCCACCGCTGACCCCCACCGTGTCCCGGCTGTCGTTCCCCAGCGCCCACGCGACGACCTCGTTCGCCGGCGCCGCCGTGTACCGGGGTCTGGGGCCGACCGGCTGGCTGTACGCAGCCGCCATTGCCTTCGGGCTGACCCGCCCGTACCTGGGCGTGCACTATCCGAGTGACGTCCTGGCTGGGGCGGCGCTGGGGACGGCCGTCGGTGAAATGGCACGGCGGCGGGACGGCGCGGGGTTACTGGGGCGGGACGGAGGTGCGGGGTGCCGATGAAGGTGGGAATCGTGGGGATGCCCAACGCGGGCAAATCCTCGCTGTTCTCGGCGCTGACCGGCGTAGCGGCAGAGGCCGCCAATTATCCGTTCACCACGATCGAACCGAACATGGCGGTGGTCCCGGTGCGAGACGAACGGCTTGACCAGGTGGCCGCGACCGTCCGCGCCTCCAAGGTCGTGCCGGACACGATCGCCTTTCACGACATCGCCGGGCTGGTGGCCGGAGCCCACCGGGGCGAGGGCCTGGGCAACCAGTTCCTGGCCAACATCCGCGAGACGGACGCGATCCTCCACGTCGTCCGCGTGCACGACGACAGCTCGGTCGTGCATCCGGAGGGACGGGTCGATCCGCTGGGGGACATCGAGACGATCGAGACCGAGCTGGTCTACGCCGACCTGGAGCAGGCCGAGCGGCGCCTGGACCGCGTAGCCAAGACAGCCAAGAGCGGCGACCGGCACGCCGTGGCCGAGGCCGAGTGGCTCAGGCAGGTGGTCGAGGCCCTGCAGGCCGGGCGGCCGGCCCGGAGCGTGCCGGTCCCGGTTGATGCGCCCGACGCCATGCAGCTGCTCAGCCCGCTGACCGCCAAGCCGGTTCTGTTCGTGGCCAACGTGGCCGAGGGGGACGTGGAGCTGCCCCCGGAGATCGCCGCTCACGCCGAGGCGATGGGCGCTCGCGCCGTGGCCATCTCGGCTCGCCTGGAGGCTGAGCTGGGCGAGCTAGATGACGCGGACGCGGCGGCGATGCGGGAGGACCTGGGGCTGAGCGAATCAGGTCTTCAGACAGTGATCCGGGGCGCCTTCGAGCTGCTCGGACTGATTGCGTTCTTCACAGCCGGCGAGGATAAGCCGGCCCAGTCCTGGCACCTGCGCCACGGGCTGACGGCCTGGCACGCGGCCGGGCAGATCCACTCCGACATCCAGCGTGGATTCGTGCGGGCCGAGGTGGTGTCCTGGGAGGCGCTGGTGGACGCCGGGGGTTACGCGGGCGCGCGAGACCGGGGCGAGCTGCGGCTGGAGGGGCGGGACTACGTGATGGCCGACGGAGACGTCATCACCGTCAAGTTCACCCCGTAGGGGGGCGCGATGAGGCGCGCGGCGGCTCGAGCGGAGCGATGGCGCGAACTCTGGGAACCTAACGGGCGCTCAGCGCCGCTTTTCTTCCCAGAGTCAGAGGTCGGCCAGCGATCCAGCCGCCTCCAGCCGCTTGGCCAGCGCGTTCAGACCGAGCCGACGGGCGGCCTCGGCGCCTCCGGTCAGGTCGGTCTCGGCGTCCGGCGGGCGGTCGAGCTCGATCAGCTGGAGCAGGGCGATCTCCCGGTAGCGGCGCAGATGATCGGCGTTCTCCCGCAGGGACTGGGCCACCCGGGGGCGCTCGTCCGGGGCGGGGCGGGGACGCTCGACGGTGCCCACCGCACCCAGCGCGTCCTCAAGTGATCCGTAGCGCTTCAGGAGCTGCGCGGCCGTCTTGGGCCCCACGCCAGGGGCGCCAGGCAGGGAATCCGACGGATCGCCGCGCAGGGCGATGAAGTCAGGCACCAGCTCGGGCTCGATCCCGTAGCGGCGGCGCACCTCGGCCGGGTCCACCGTCTCGAATCCGGTGGTCCCAGACTTCAGGTAGAGGACGGTCGTCTGCTCGCCCGCGCACTGGTACATGTCACGGTCACCGGTGAGGATCAACGTGCTGCCGCCGGCGGCCGTCTCAGCCGCGGCGTAGGAGCCCAGCAGATCATCGGCCTCGAGGTCCTCGGAGCCCTGGCAGCCCCAGTTGAAGGCTCCGAACAGCTCCGGTGCCTGCTCGAACTGCCAGGCCAGCGGATCCGGGACCGGCGGCCGGTCGGCGTGGTAGGGCGCGAACAGCTCGACGCGGTAGGCGGCGGCCTCGGCCCCGAAGCAGACGACCACCGCCCGAGGGCGCCGGTCGGCCACCACGCGCAGCAGCGCGTTGGTCGCGCCCAGGAGCGCTCCCACCGGCCGGTCATCCACGCCCCGGATCGATTCGGGCAGCGCGAAGAAGGAGCGGTAGAGCAGGAAGGGAGCGTCGACGACGAGCAGCGGGGCCGGCACGGAGGCCAGCCTAGCTCGCGAGCCGATCGGCGGATCGCGGGCCGATCAGCGGATCGTCAGAGCCGGGCCGCCGACGTTGCCGTACTTGATCCGGTAGCGCCCGGGACCAGAGATGGCGGCCTGGTAGTGCCCGCCGTTCACGGTGCGCACGCGGCGGGTGGTGGACCAGCCGTGCTTGCCCAGCTTCTGAGCCAGCACCAGCACGCCACGACCGGTCGGGTAGACCCGCCCGACCAGCGACCGACTGCCTGCCGGACTCGAGCCGGCCGAGGCGCCACCGCCCCCCGAGCTGCCGCTGGTCGAGGCGGAGAACACCCCGTGCATGCTCACGGTGCTGAAGGCCACGTAGGTGCTCATCAGCCCGAAGTCCTGCTGCAGCGCGGGACCGGTGACGTTGGTGCTGCCCTTGGTCCCGACCACGCTGGCCTCGACGATACGGGGCGAGACGCCATGCTTGAGCACTCTGATCCCCACCAGGCTGCCCTTGACATCGCCGCTCAGCTTGCGTGACGCCGTGCCCACGCTGAGGTTGTAGGACCAGCGGTGGTTCGGGTTGCCGCTGGCTCCGTCGTAGGGGTCAGACACGCCGCGCAGCCAGGGCTCGGCCGATGACCCGAGCCATACGTTCTGAATGCTTTCCGTGTGCCCGCCGGAGCTCGAGGAGAAATACGTCACCACGGGGGCGCCGTGGTAGGTGACGACCTTGCCGCGAGTCGCCGAGACGGCGGCGTTGGTGGCGGACGTCTCCGCGGCGATGCCCTCATACATCTGCGAGCGAGTATCGGAGTAGACGTCGAAGGTGGAGCCCGCCGATCCCGCGGTCAGCGCATAGGTCCGAGCGGCCACCGCCTGGGCCCGGAGCGCCTGGGCCGGCCAGCTGGAGGGCACCTCGGCCGAGACGACGCCGCGGACGTAGTCGTCGATGTCGAGGGCGTTGACCGTCTGCGCCCCGCCCGACCCGTCCGGCCGGAACACCAGATCACCCCGGTACTCGCCGACCCCGGCCAGGGCAAGCGGCCCGGAGCCAGACACGGTGAGGGGCGCGGAGAAGGTGGAGGACTTGGTGCCGGGGGCCGACAGCTTCAGCTTGCCGGAGGACACGCTGACTGTGTAGGTGGTTCCAGGCTTGAGCGTCTTGCTCCCGGCCTGGTTGGCGCCGCTGAATTGGGCGGAGCCATCCTTGAGCAGGACCCGGATGATGTCCGAGGAGGTCACCGACCCCAGGGCCGTGCCCTGGTAGTAGTGGCTCAGGATCCGCTGGTAGGTCCACCCGTGCTGGGCGTATCCGAGGGTGCCGTACTGGCTCAGGCCGATGCCGTGGCCGTCCCCCCCGCCCCTGATGTAGAAGCCGCTGGCCGAGGGTTCGGACACGTGCGGGAGGGCACGGACGTACCCGGCCTGGTCCAGGGGAACCGCGGCCTGGGCGGCGGCCGGGAGCGCCGCCCCGGCGGACAGTGCAGCCAGGAGCCAGGGCACGCGGCGAAGCCCTCGAGAGCCGGTTCTGAACGTCATAACTTCGCTTTGTGTCGTCAGCTGAGCCAAAAGGTTGAGTCCCCGGCCGCACCCGTGTTCGGCCGCAGACCCTGGTTCATAACGCGGGGGCCTGCCCGGAGTTGCGCCTCGACCAGCCACCCGGGACCGCAATTTCCACAGCGATCGCGGACGGGCTACAGGTTCCCCTGCGCCATCTTGCGCAGGTCCATCGCCTGGTTATAGGTGTCCTCGTCGACGCCCTTCTCGTAGGCCACCTCGCGCAGCATCCGGCCCGAGGAAGCTGCCTCCTTGACGATCTCAGTCGCCTTGTCGTAACCGATGTAGGGGTTGAGGGCGGTGGCTGCGGCCAGGGTCGACTCGGCCGAGCGATGGGTTCCCTCCTGGTTGGCCTGGATCCCGTCGACGCACTTCTCGGCAAACGCCCGCGACGTGGTCGACAGCAGGCGGATCGAATCGAGCAGGTTGCGGGCAATCAGCGGCACCCGCACGTTCAGCTCGAAGTTGCCCTGGCTGCCGGCCATAGTGATTGCCGCATCGTTGCCAACCACCTGGGCCGAGACCTGGAGGACGACCTCGGGAATCACCGGGTTGACCTTGCCGGGCATGATCGAGGAGCCCTTCTGGAGCTCGGGCAGGAAGAGCTCACCGATCCCCGCCCGGGGACCGGAGCCCATCAGGGCCAGGTCGCCCGCGATCTTGGTCAGCGACACAGCGAGCACCTTCAGCGCCCCCGACAGCTCGACCAGCGCATCCCGGTTGCCCTGGGCCTCGAACGGATCCTCGGGCGGGCTGATCTGAAGGCCGGTGGCCTCGCTCAACCGAGCCCGCACCCGCTGCGCGAACTCGGGATGCGTGTTCAGGCCCGTGCCGGTGGCCGTGCCACCCAGCGGGATCTGCGCCACCTGAGGCAGGGCGCCGGAGATCCTCCGCGCCCCCAGGCGGATCTGCGCCGCGTAGCCACCGAACTCCTGGCCCAGCGTGACCGGCACGGCATCCATCAGATGGGTGCGCCCCGATTTGACCACGTCGCGGAACTCCTCGGCCTTACGGGCAAAGGACGCCTCGAGCTGCTCCAGAGCCGGCAGCAGCTCGCTGGAAACCTCACCGAGCGCCGCCAGATGCACAGCCGAGGGGAACACGTCGTTGGAGGATTGACCCATGTTCACGTGGTCGTTCGGGTGGACACCCTCGCCAGCCAACCGGGCGATCACCTCGTTGGCGTTCATGTTGGAGGAGGTGCCAGAGCCGGTCTGGAACACATCGATGGGGAACTGCTCGTCGAACTCGCCGTCGGCGACCCGATCGGCGGCCACCGCGATCCGCTCCGCCTTGTCGTCCTCCAGCAGGCCGAGCTCGGCGTTGACCCGAGCCGCGGCCCCCTTGATCCGCCCGAGCCAGCGGATCACCGGAACCGGCACGCGCTCGCCTGAGATGGGGAAGTTGTCGACCGCCTTGCTCGTCTCCCCGCCCCAGAGCTGCTCGCCCTTCTGCTCCTGAACGCTCATGTCAGGTACTCCCTTTCAAGTTCTCAAAATCGGTCTGAGATGAAAGTACAACCAACTACGTCGCGGACCCCAGAAACGCGATCAGCTCCCGCGCCACCCCCACCGGGTCGTCGTAGGTGATCAGAAAGCCGGTGCGCGCCAGGGTGCGCAGCTGGGCGTGCGGGAGCAGGTCGAGCGCCTCCTCAGCCCACTCGAGCGGGTGAAGCGGGTCCTCCTCGGCCCACAGCAGGAGCACGGGCAGCTCGATCTGGGCGTACGCATCCAGCAGGTCGCGCTGGTCGCGCACCGGCCACTGGCGGACGAACTTGGCCCAGGCTCGAGCTCGGTTGGCGTTGCCGCCCACGTCGGCGAAGGCGTGGCGAACCAGATCCCGCGCCTCAGGGTTGTGCGCAACAGTCAGGCGCTCCCCGAGCTCCGGGCGGAACACCAGCGGCGCCAGGCCAGACAGGGTTCGGTCCAGGCCGGGCAGGCCACCCAGACGGACCGCGGCCCGCCAGGCCCCGCGACGGCGGGCGAACCGCTCGGTGCGGTGCAGCCGGTTGGGCGTGAGCACCAGGCGCCGGGGCGCCAGATGGCCCGAGGCCACGGCCCGCAGGGCCAGCTCGGCGCCGAAGTCGTGGCCGGCCACCAGGGCGCGGGGGCCGGCCGCCTCGGCACAGAACCCGCTCAGCACTTCGACGAACCACTCGGGCGTGTACGGGTGGCGCGGGCGATCCTCCGAGTCCCCGTGCAGAGGCAGGTCCGGAAGGACCACCCGAAAACGCATCGACAGCGCCTCCACCACCGGCTCCCACTCCCTGTGGGACAGGCCCAGCGAGTGGAGCAACACGAGCGGTGGCCCGGTCCCCGCCTCTCGGTAGGCCACCCGCGCTCCGTCGGAGTGGTGGTAGAGCCTCAGCTTCACTGGTCGCGATCCTCCCAGATGGCCGGCCCCG
>DASZNA010000028.1:0-10030 GCA_035551655.1 Solirubrobacteraceae bacterium | reverse complement strand
ACGGGCTACCCGCTCGGCGAGCTCCGCCCGCTCCCAGGCCCGCAGGAAGCCGTAAGACAGGCCGGCCTGGCGCGGTGGCACGAGACGGTTCCAGCGGTTCTCCTGCACCTGGTTCAGCCCTGAGAGCACCCAGGTTTGGCTGGGTGCGCCGGAGCTGCTCGGTGCCTCCGCCTGTGCCGGCAGCGCTTCGGCCGACAGCGCCGTCATCGTCTCCACCGAAGCCGCCGGTCACTCACCGTCCAGCCGTCGTAGAGCATGTCCGCGCCGCACAGGGGGTACAGCTGCCGAAGGACGTCGAGCCGGCTGGCGCCGGGGGGCAGCTCGGCCCCGGGCCGGAGCATTTCGGCAATCCGCGCGCCCTCCCCCCGCAGCCACCGCATGTGCAGTCCGGGGCGGGCCACCGCCGGCTGATCCGGCTGATGACCTCCTAGGGCGTCGGCCGCGATCCGAGGCAGGTCGGCACCGGCCGCAATGGTCAGCGGAAGCCACCCGTAGGTACGGGCCCCGATCTCCATCAGGCGAGGTCTCCCGTCACGGTCGATGTGATACTGAACGTCGCCCAGGCCTTCGAATCGCAACTGCTGGAGGAGAGCCAGCGCCTGGAGCACTCCGGGCTCCTGGGGACCTACGGTGGCCCGCCAGACCGCCGACCCTCCGCGGGTCGGGAACTGCGAGAACGCCTCTCGAGCCCCCCAGCCCAGTATCCGGCCCTGGCTGAGCACGGCGGCGACGCCGATGGACCGACCCGGCACCCACTCCTGCACGAGCGGGAGCGCGAAGCCCAGCGAGAGGTAGTCACTCAGCGCTTGGCGGAGCCCGGAGGCGCTGTGGACGAATCGGAGCCTGGCCGAACAGACTGTGTTGCCCGCGCGGGCATAGGACCGGCACGGTTTGACGACACACGGGAAACCGACCTCGTCCGAGCGGGCGACCGCCTCCTCCACATCGCTGGCGAAAACCGTGCGGGGGATCCCGAACCCAAGTTCTGAGGCGCGACACAGCGTGCGGGCTTTGTCGAGCGCCAGCCGGGCGGACTCCCTATCGCCGCCCAGCACGCTCGCGCCGCCGAGCAGGCCGACCGTTTCGTACAGAAGGGCAACGGAGGCATCCTCCCCAGGCACGACCAGGTCCACTCTCCAGCGGCCCAGGAGCGCCGAGAGCTGGGCCAGGAAGGCGGTGACGTCACGTCGGTAGTCGGGCAGCCGGAACGATGCGCTGCAGAAACGAGATCGGGACGACTTCGTCCCGTAGGGAGCCAGGACCTGCCAGCCGGCGGCTCCCAGTGAGTTCACCACCGCCCGCGACGCCCAGCCGTGACCGTCGACGATCAGCGCGACGCGCCGCCTCTGGGCTGAGGACGCGGGCGCAGGTTGGAACGCGTGGGCTGGGAGCGACATCTGCTCGCTTGCGCTACCCCAGGCCAGTCCGACCCGACCGGCCGGCGGTGCGTGCGCTGACGGGTCCTGTGCCCGAGGTGGCTCAGCGCGCCGCGAGCGTGCGCCGGCCCAGTCCCAGGCCGAGGCTGGCGTAGTTGCGGAACAGGTGCCGCTCCGCGCCGGAGAGAACCTCCTCGAGCGCAGCCACGAACCGCCGGAGATCCTGTTCGGAGATGACGAGCGGCGGGAGAGCTTTGATCACGTTCATGTGGTGGCCGGCCACCTGTGTGAGGATGCGGTGCTGGCGAAACAGCGGCACGGTCACCATCTGGGCGAACAGCCCGGGCTGACGGCGCTCGATCGCCTCCCAGAGGCGCCGGCCGGCCCGGCCGGCCGGCGGACCCAGCTCGATCGCCCACATCAATCCCTGTCCGCGCACCTCACGCACGATTTCAAAGCGTTCCGCCAAGGGCTGCGTCAGCTCCATCAACAACTTCCCCAGCTCGTCGGCGCGCTCGGTGAGCCCCTCCCGATCGATGACCGTGAGCGTGGCCAGCCCGGCGGCCGCCGCGAACTCTCCGTTACCGAACGTGGAGCCGTGCACGACGCTGCGCTCCATCGAGTCGAATGTGCCGGCGAACACCTGGCGGCTGGCCAGAAGCGCGCCGACCGGCACATAGCCGCCGGACAGCGCCTTGGACAGGGTGACCAGGTCTGGCTGGACCGGCCAGTGCTGAACTGACAGGAAGCGCCCGGTCCGGGACAGCCCAGTCTGCACCTCGTCTGCGATCAGCAGAGCGCCGTCGCGCCGGCACAGCTCCTGAGCTTCGGCCAGATAGCCATCGGGGGCGACGTACACGCCCTTGCCCTGCACCGGCTCGACGATGAAGGCCGCCACATCACCATGGCGCAGCTCCGCCTCGAGAGCAACGCAATCCCCGAACGGGACAGGACTGCAGCCCGGAAGCAGCGCGCCGAAGCGCTCACGAAACTCCTGGTTGCCGTTAACCGACAGCGATCCCATGCTCAGGCCGTGGAACCCGCGATCACAGTACACGACGCGGTTACGTCCGGTGGCCGCCCGAGCCAGTTTGATCGCGCCCTCCACGGCCTCGGTGCCTGAGCTGGTGAGCACAACCGCGTCGATCGAGTCGGGGGTGCGTGCGACCAGTGACTCGGCCAGCACGCCGGCCAGGGTGGAGACCCCGAGCTGTGGCAGCGTCGGGAGGTCCAGATCGAGCACGGCCTGAAGCTGTCGCTTCACCTCCGGATGGTTCCGGCCCAGCGAGAAGACTCCATAACCGGCCAGCAGATCCAGATACTCCTCCCCGCCGCGATCGATCAGGTACGAGCCGCGGCCGGCCACCCAGTCGCGGTCAAAGCCCAGAGTGCGGATCACCCGGCCGAGCTGTGGGTTCAGATACCGCTGGTTTAGCTCCATCGCCTCCCCCCCGCGAAGCTCCAGCAGGTCGGCTACATCGGGGAGGGACGGCTGGGATGAGCTGTCTTGCATGCCCAACATGCTGTCAGGCGCCTGTGCAGTGTGCATCACGGTCTGTCCGGCATGCGACTGGTGGCACCTGATGCAGGGCCGGCCATCCCCGGGTAAGCTGCCCGGGCCGTAAGACCGGTGACGGCCATCTCCACGCCTCGTCAGCAGCACGACGGCGCTTGTGGGTGCGAACGCCGGTTCTGGCAGCGTTGACAGCGTGAAACCACCACCGCCCGAGACCCCCACACCGGAACCGGAGATAGCGGAGGGGGCGGCCTGCCTGATCCCGGGTGACCGAGGCTCGGACTATCGGCTGGTGGCCGAGATCCCGGTCGGCCTGGGCCCCGAGGGGGCCGTGATCGACGAGGAGCGCCGTCGGGCGTACGTAACCTGCTCCCGGAGCCACGAGCTGACGGTCATCGACCTGGACACCCTGACCGCGATCGGAAGCATCGGGGTGGGTCGAGAGCCCACCGATGTGACTCTCGACGCCACCCGCGGCCGCATGTTCGTCTGCGATCTCCGCGGCAGCACGGTGAGCGTCATCGACCTCACCACGGGCGAGGTCGTGCAGACGGTCGGGGTCCCCGGGTACCCCTCCTCGGTTGCCCTCGATCCCGCCCGGGGCCTCGTGTACTGCGGCTGTGCCGCCGGCTCGTCCGTGGCCGTGATCGACAGCGATACCCTTGAGTTGCTCGAGAACATCCCTGCGGGCTTTGGCGCCGGGGGAATCATTTTGGACGGCGAGCGCCAGCGGCTCTACTGCGCCAACTTCCTGGCCGACACGGTGACCGTGATCGACACTCGCGAGCGCAAGCCCATCATTACTCTTGAGGTGGGGCATGCGCCGTGCGCCATGATGATCAACTACCGGACCCGCAGCGCCTACGTGGTCAACTCCGCGTCTGACTCAATCAGCCGCATCGACCTGGACGATCCGCTCGTAGTGGAGGAGATAGCCGTCGGACGTGGCCCGGTGGGCGTCAACGTGTCGGCCGACGAGCGGCGTATCTACGCCGGCAACCGAGCCGAGGGCACCGTGAGCGTGGTCGGCGCCAGCGACCACCGGGAATGGAGCCGCATCCCGGTCGGAGAGGCGCCGGCCGGATTTGCCGTCGATGCGGCCACCGGTTATCTCCTGGTCTCCAACGCCGGGAGCAATACCGTGAGCGTGGTGGAGGACCTGGTGAGCGGCCCGCGTGCCGAGCTGGCCCCCGCCGTGCCGCACCCGCTGGTCGGCAAGCCCTTGCCGCCGTTCGCCCTGCCCGACCTGCGCACCGAGTCACTGCGCCACAGCCGCGAGTGGGCGGAGCGAAAGTACATTCTGCATTTCTTCGCCAGCTGGTGAGGACCCTGCAACGCGGAGGCGCCGGTGATCGAAAGCCTGCGCCGCCGTGCCAGCCGGTTCGGTCTGGACATCATTCTCGTCGACTTATGGGAGGGAACGGGCGCTGCCCAGGAGGCCGCTGACTACTGCCTACGCTGGAGTCTCGAAGGCGTCGTGGTGCTCGACGAGACGGCGGAGTACGCCCGAGCCCTCGGTATTCGTGGCGTGCCCACGAACGTGTTCGTCGACGAGAGCGGCATCGTGCAGTCGGTGGGCGCGAGCACGTTCGAAGCGCTGCTCGCCGAGGCCTCCCGACTGGAGCCTCGGCTGGCGGACGACGCCGACGTGGCCGGGGCCGAGCGGAAGCCCAGCGACTTCGAGTGACCTCAGGCCGACCTATCAGCCGCCCGGCTGAGCAGCAGCTCCATTCGATCCGCCGACCCGCGCTCCTGGCCGAGGAGGTCCCGGGCCAGGTGGCCCGTGGCACCGTCGCCGCACACGATCGCCTCGCGCACCAGCAGCTCGTAAGACGCGACCTGCAGGTGGCGCTCGGCGTAAATGAAGCATGTGAGCTTTGCCGCGGTATAGCGCTGGACGCCCCACACCCCGCCCCAGGCCGCGCCGGCCAGCGTCATCGCCCCGCTGCGCACCCCCGACGGCGAGCTGTCCAACTCGGCCAATCGCTCACGCAGGCGGCCGCGCTGGCCGGCCGTGAGCTTCAACTCCTCTGCGCAGTACCGGCGCAGGTCCGGCCGCCTCACCAGGTGCGAACCTGCCCTCAGCAGGACGGCCGACTGTGTCTCGAGGGCATGGACGTCCTGGAGGTGACGACGCAAGGAGGCTGAGCAGCGGGACCGCCGGTGCGCCTGGCGGGCGGCCCAGTCAAGCCACTCGGTCAGTCGGTCGGCCATGGCCTTTTCCTCCCGGGCGATCCGGCCGGCCAGCTCAGCCACTCCGGGTTCGCCGCGCTCCCCGGCCAGCTCCCCGAGCAGGCGGTAGGCCGCCACCTCGAAGTACTCGTAGGTGATCGAGTCGACGAGCATCTTTCCGGCCGCGTCGTCGCCCATCGCCGTAAGGCCCAGGAAACCCAGGCGGTTGGCGGTGGCGGCGAGATCCCGCGGCCAGGACCCGCTTGAGCCGAGCTCGGCGCGCAGTGCGTCCCGATGGCACTCGGTCTCGGCGTGGTGAGCTGACAGAAGCGAGGAGAGATCTGGATCGCGCACCAGCTTGGCGGCCAGTCGCAGGTGTACCAGCGCCTGCTGCTCCACCGCATGCAGGTTCCGCAGCAGGCGGCGCAGATCGGGATCAGCGCGGACGGGATCACGCGCATCGGGACCACCGCCGGTGGATGTCACCGGGCGATGCTGCCCGGGCCGCTGCGCCGCCAATCCGCACGGACGCTGTCAATACGGGAGATAGGCCGGGCGGCGCAGGCCCGGCCTATCCCCTGGGAGGACGGGTGAGCCGCTCGGCTGCCCCGCCCCTCGCGGGGGACGGCCTAGCTCCGCTCCCTGTCGCGCGCTCGTGCCACGCGCGGATCCACGTAGGCGGCGAAGTCGCCTTCGAACTGCTCCCACCAGTCGCGGGGGAGCCTCATCCGCCGGAAGCGGTAACGGATCGCGTAGTGCACGCGCGCACGGTTGTTGAACCGGCGGCTGGAAGTGCCTGCGCGCGGGATGACGCAGAGGACCGCCACCGCGGTCAGCGCCAGCAAAAGGAAAAGGATCATTGCCGTTGCTCCATGCCCGAAATGTGCTGAACCTGCATGGTCTGAGCCTTCCCGGGACGGCTGAAGTAACCTCGTTCGCCGTCATTCTCGTGACGGGGAAAGGGCAGTCCAGCGCATCACCGGTTCACCGGTGTGTGCGCCGCGGCGCCCGCTGGGCCAGCACGGTTGCGCCCACCGCGCCACCGACCGCTGCGGCGGCCAGTCCGGCGCGGCGCGCGCGCGACCCGCTCGCCGGTGGCTGCCCGGCGTAGGCCATCTCGGGAGGACCACCGCGGTAACCGCCGGGCCCATGCTCGCGCGCCATCTTCATCACCTGGGCGATGTGCAGCGCGCGCCGCTCCACATCGGACTGCTGGATCTGGGTCTGGCAGGAGAATCCGTTGGCCACCACCAGCGTCTCAGGGTCGGCTTCCCGCACAGCGGGCAGGAGGCCCAGCTCGCCACACTCCATCGACACGTCGTGGTGACCCGCTTCGAATCCCCACGAGCCGGCCAGCCCGCAGCAGCCTCCATTCACCGGGCTGACCTCGACCCCCATGCGCTTCAGAAGCGCGTGTTCCGGATCCATCCCGCCGGTGGCCTTGTGGTGACAGTGGCCCCAGACAAGGGCGTGGCGATCGAGGTCGGGGACCGGGATCTCGAAGTGCTCGAAGAACTCCGCGAAGTGCATGGCGTTCGCGGCCAGCCGCTGCGCGTCATCGTCGTGCGGGAGCATGCCGGTCAGCTCGTCCTTGAACACGGCCAGACAGCTGGGCTCCATCCCGACAAAGGGCGTGCCCTGCCGGATCTCGTCCCGAAGAAGCTCGAGCGTCCGCTTCAGGTAGCGCTCGGCCAGGCCGAGGAACCCGTAGTCGTAAAGTGGCCGCCCGCAGCAGACATGGGCGTCTGGCATGACCACCTGCCACCCCGCCGCCTCGATCGCTTCGACGCAGGCAATCCCCACGTCGGTGTGGAAGTGGTTGTTGAACGTGTCGGGCCACAGCACCACCCGCCGACCCGTCGGGTTTGCGCTGCCGCCGCGCTGGCGCCACCACTCCTGCAGCGTGATCGGCGCGAACTTCGGAATCTTCCGTTCCGGGGCCATGCCGGCGGCCAGCTTGGCCACCCGGGACAGCGGCGGCGTCTGGGTGAAGAAGTTGACCATCCCAGGGGCTTTGGCGGCCACCCGCGCGGCCTGGTCGATCAACCCGAACGCGTAGGCGTATCGGGGCCTCCACCGGCGCAGGCTCTTGAAGTGGTGGTGCCAGAACTCGGACTTCATGGTCGGCATGTCCACCTGGACGGGACAGTCGCTCGTGCACCCCTTGCAGGCCAGACACAGATCGAGCGCGTCGAACACCTCCTGGCTCTGCCACCCGTCGGTGATCACTTCCCCCTCCAGCATCTCGAACAGCAGCCGAGCCCGGCCGCGCGTCGAGTCCGCCTCCTCTCGGGTCACCATGTAACTGGGACACATCACGCTGTCGGCGTCCGGCACCCGGCACTTGCCCACACCCACACAGCGCAGCGTCGCGTGAGCGAAGTCTCCGCTGTCCTGGGAGTATGAGAAGCGGACCGGAGGGCGCCAGGGGTTGTAATCCGTGCCCAGCTTCAGGTGCTCGTCCATCCGGTATGGATCCACAACCTTGCCTGGGTTCATCTTCCACTCGGGATCCCAGATGCGCTTGAACTCGCGCATCGCGTCCAGCAGCTCCGCTCCGTACTGCTTCTCCAGCAGCTCCGCTCGCTGCTGGCCGTCTCCATGCTCACCGGAGATCGAACCGCCGTAGGACACGCACAGGTCAGCCGCCTCCTCCATGAACGACCGATATTTGGCGATTCCCTGGGCCGAGCGGAGATCGAAGTCGATTCGGGAGTGGATGCAACCCTGCCCGAAGTGTCCGTAGAACGAGCCGTGATATCCGTACTTGTCGTACAGGGCCATCAGGTCGCGAACGTACGTCCCGATGCGCTGAGGGGGCACGGCCGAGTCTTCCCAACCCGGCCAGTGGTCGTTGCCGTCCGGCGGAAAGGCCGTCGCGCCCAGGCCGCCTTCGCGTACCTGCCACAGGTCGCCGCTGTGGCCTCCCTCCTGCTCGGAGCGCTCGACCCTGATCCGCTCGTCCGGGTAGCCCTTCTCTTCCCTGAGCCAGTCCCGGAAGCGCTGCGCCAAGTCCTCGGACTCCTCCTCGGTGTCGGCGCCGAACTGGACCAGCAGCCAGGACGAGTGCGGCGCGTCCCGCCGGGGCAGCTCGCTGATGTCGCTGACGTGCTTGCCCTCCCGGGTCTGGTTCTCGATCAGCCGGTGGTCGAGTGCCTCCAGTCCGATCGGGCGCCACTTCGCGATAATCTCCATGCAGTGCTCGGCGGCGTCGGGCAGCTCGTCGTACTCCACGACCACGAGTGTCCGCTTATATAGGCCAGGCGTCAGCTTCAGCTCAACCTGCAGCGTCGTGGCGCAGGTGGACTCCGTACCTACGAGCGCCCGCGCGACATTGAATCCGCGTTCGGGCAGCAGTTCGTCCAGGTTGTAGCCTGAGACCCTCCGTGGCAGTTCACTTGCCGGCACATAGCGCTCGCGGATCAGGTCGGCGTATCGGTCGCGGAGGTCGCGCAGCTTGCCGTAGACCTCGCCCTTGCGCCCGCCGGCGGCGATAATCTCGGCCAGCCGCTCCTCTTCGTTCACCCCGACCCAGAAACGCTCGCCGTCGTAGGTGACGACCTCCATCGCTTCTACGTTGTCGGAGGTGCGGGGACCCGGCCCATACAGCTGAGACTGCACCGAGTGGATGCCGCAGGAGTTGTTGCCAATGTTGCCGCCGATCGCGCAGCGAGAGTGGCTGGAGGGATCAGGCCCAAACACCATCCCGATCTGTTTGCCGGTCTTCTGGTTGACCTGCTCGTTGATCGCACCCGGCTCGCAGACGACCGTGCGCTTGCCCGTGTCGGCGTCTCCGATCTGAGTCAGGTACTTGGTGTGGTCGATGACCACGGCGAAGTTGACCGTCTCGCCTGACAGGCTCGTTCCGCCCCCCCGGTTGACGATCGGGGCGGCGTGTTCGTGGCATGCCCGATGAGTAGCCACCACATCATCCAGCGTCTTCGGAATCACCACACCAATCGGCACCTGCCGGTAATTGGAGGCGTCGGTGGCATACATGGCCTTGGACTGCGTGTCGAAGCGCACCTCGCCGGTGACCGTTTCCTCCAGCCGCCGGCGCAGCCCTCTCACGTCGATGCTCGTGGCCCCGGCCATCCCGCCCCGGAAGCGCGGGTCAATCCGTGCCGGAACAGTCTCCGCTGTCGCAGCCATGTCTTCCCTCCCGGTTCGCCGCTTCTCAGCGGGTGATGAACTCTTCGACCTTGCCCTTGACCGACTGCGTGATGATCCTCCGGCTGTGCGGGTCGCCCGGCAGGGCCTTGCTCAGCTTCTTGGCCTGCTCGAACCTGATGTGCGGCGGCAGCGGCGGAACCTCGGGGTCGGTGATCGCCTCATAGACGACTGGCCCGCCGGTGTGAGCCAGCGCCTCCTCCCACGCCGGACCGACATCCTCCGGACGCTCCACCCGGATCCCCTTCAGCCCCAGCACCTCGGCGTAGCGGGCAAACGGGAAGTCCGGCAGCACTTGGGAGGCCTGAAGCTTCGGGTCCCCCGCCATCACGCGCTGTTCCCAGGTCACCTGGTTGAGATCGTTGTTGTGCAGCACGACCACGATGCACTGCCGGTTGCTCCAGCGCTCCTGGTAGTGGGCGAGATCGATCAGGCCGGCGTTGCCGAGCATCTGCATGGCGCCGTCGCCGATCGAGGCGACCACCGGTCGCTCCGGGAAGGCGAACTTCGCCGCCAGTGCGTAGGGCACCGCCGGGCACATCGTCGCCAGCGTCCCCGACAGCGCGGACTTCATGCCGGTGCGCATCTTCAGATGACGCGCCCACCAATTGGTGGCCGAGCCAGAGTCGGAGGTCAGGATGCAGTTATCGGGTAGCCGCGGCGAGAGCTCGGCGAACACCAGCTGCGGGTTGATCGGCTGTGCGTCCAGATGAGCGCGCTCATCCATCAGCCTCCACCAGCGCTCGATCTCGCTTTTCAGATTCTCCTGCCAGGCGCGGTCCTGCTTGCGCTCAAG
>DASZNA010000027.1:0-4197 GCA_035551655.1 Solirubrobacteraceae bacterium | reverse complement strand
CGCACGGATCGGCGGCGATGTATACGAAGCTCGGGACCTGGCTGGGAGCGCCCGACACGGCGACGCCGAGTTGACCCAGGGGAAGGTCATTGGACTGGCAGTCACCCAGGTCGAGCAGCGAGTGGAAGAACACGATCGGGTTCTCGCGCGGGTCATAGCCCGCGGTGTCGGGGCCGTCAGCCGCCTCCGAGTTGGGGTGCTCGCAGGCCGAGCTCATCCCGTCGATGAAGCCGCGCCACGGCAGATCGGCCCCGTCGAGCTGATCGCCCAGGGTGAGCACCGTGTTCGGGTACACGCAGCCGCTCCCGGACATCAGGTTGTGCTTGCCCGGTCCATGACCGGCCGGGAAGCCCGAGTAATTCGGGCAGTTGCGCTGGGTGTCCGGATTGGGCCGCTGGCCTCCGACCAGGGCGAGACCGTCAGCCAGGGGGACGCCCGCGAGCGTCTGGTAGCCACTCAGCAGTTCGCCCCTGGGGTCGCAGCTTCCCGTTCAGATAGGACGCCGGCGAAGCTGGTCCGAACGCGTCGCCGTAGTTATCCGTGGCCAGGGCGATCACGAACACGTGCTTGATCGGCGACGATTTCGCCTTCTTCGAGCCGGTGGACCTGGCTCCCGATTTCGTCTTCGAAGAGGACTTCGAGCCGCCCGACCCCGACCCCGTTGCCTGGGTGGCCGGGCTGGCAGCGCCGCTACCGCCGGACCCGGTGCTGGCGCCCGGCGCCGCCGGCGAGGAGCCGGCGGGAGCGGTGGGCAGCGACGGGAAGGACGAGGGTGCGGAGGGGAGCGTGCCGCTTGCACCGGTCTGAGCGTCCGTGGTTGCCGCGCCTCCACCGCCGGTTAGTGCGTCGCGGGATCGCAGCGCGCCCAGGGCAGCGGCGTCCCATCCGGTGGGGGCACCGATCGACACGAGAATGACCAGACCCACGGAGGCCGAGACACCGATGGTCAGCCATAGCTGGTGGCGGGTTGCCCGCGTCTCTCGAGCCCAGCTCAACCAGCCCTTCGTTGAGTTCAACCGCTGTCCGCAGTGCGAGCAGAAGCCGGCACCGCGCGCGTGGGCGACTCCGCAGCCGGGGCAGTGACCGCCGACGGCTCCCGCGCCCTCCTTCAGGAGATGCTCCACCTGGGCGAGCTCGGAGTCCACGCGCTGCAGAAGGGCCGCCTTGGGCAGTAGCACGTCCATGTTCACGTGGTCCCGGATCGCCATCTCGTAGAACAGCCCGTCCAGCTCACACTGGAGGACCGTGAACCGGGTGACCAGCCGGTCGCGCTCGGCCACCAGGCTCGGATCGGGAGCGGGATTGGTCCCTCGGACCGGCGGCCTGGACGCCGATCGCGGCCGGACCAGCGATCTCATCGAGCTGAGCGCGCTCATGGCACCGAAACCACGTCGGGCAGGCCGGCTCCCGAGGCCTGCTTCCCGACCGATTTGGCATCTTGCTTGGCCACCTGCGCCCCCTGGTTCAGGGCAGCAGCGTTCGGCTTGTAGCCGACCACCTGGGGTGGCGGCGGCCCGCGGGACCGCTCGCGACCGGCTCCCGACCGACGTCAGCTGGGCTTTTCTGCGTGCATGCTGACGCCGCGCTCCCGCTCATAGGCTTCCACGAACTGCAGCCATAGCTCACTGCGCGTGGGGAACGGGGCGACGGCGTGCGCCAGCCGGGACACCGGCACCTCACCGACGATGGCGATCGTGGCCGCCTGGAGGAAGTCGGACATCTCGGGGCCGACGAAGGTCACCCCGACCAGCACGTCATGTGACCGATCGACCACGAACCGGGTCTGGCCTTCGGCGCCGTGGCCGTAGAAGCTGCCGCCGGCGGTGGCCTCGGTGTCTAGGTCGATCGACACCACGTCTCGGCCCTGCTCCTGCGCCTGCTCCAAAGTCAGGCCGACCGCAGCCACCTGCGGATCGGTGAACACCACCCGGGGCGCGCCGCGGGTGTCCCAGATGGCGGCGGCGTTCTCGCCCAGGATCACATCAGCCGCCACCCGGGCCTGGTACTTGCCCGAGTGTGTGAGCAGCGAGCGGCCGTTCACGTCGCCGATCGCGTACAGCCAGGGATGGTCGGCCACCCGGAGGTGATCGTCGACCTCGACGTATCCCTTCCCGGGCAGGCCGATGCTCTCCAGGCCGAGCCCCTCCGTCCGGGGAGTCCGCCCGATGGCCACGAGCAGGTGCGTCCCGGTGACGCTCTCACCGGACTCCAGCGTCGCGGTGACCTCCTCCCCGCTGCGGCGCACCTCGGTGGCCTTGACGCCCAGGTGGATCTCCACTCCGGCGGCGCGCAGCCCGTCGCCGACCAGCTCCCCGGCGAACGGCTCTTCGCGGGCCAGCAGCCGATCGCCCGCCTCGATCACGGTGACCTTTGAGCCGAGCGAGGACCACGCCTGAGCCATCTCCACGCCGACCACCCCGCCCCCCAGTACGAGCAGGCGAGGCGGCACGGAACGGCTGGTGGTGATCTGGCGATTCGACCAGGCGTCGGCCTCCGCCAGCCCCGGGATCGGCGGGAACAGGGCGGCGCTTCCCACACCGAGCACGATGGCGTCACGGGCGAGTAGGACGTCATCCCCCACGCGGACTCGCCGCTCGCCCTCCAGGCGGGCCGGGCCGCGAACCAGCTCAATATTTCGCTCCTCGATCCACGGCATCTGCGCAGAGTCGTCCAGGTTGTGGATCACCTCATCGCGCCGATCAAGGACGGCCTGCACGTCCAGTTCACCGGTGGCCGCCTGAGCCGCGCCGGCCACCCGGCGGGCTTCGCGCAGCGCCTCGGCCGGGCGGAGCAGCGACTTGGACGGCATGCAGGCATAGAAGGAGCACTCACCCCCCACGAGCTCGCGCTCGACCAGCGCCACCTGCTTCTCGCCCCGGTCCCGCAGGCGCCCGGCCATCACCTCCCCGGCGGGGCCGGCACCGATGACGATGACATCGAACTCTTTCTCCATGGCCGGCCTTTCCACCCGTTCTCGGAGCGGGCCAGCTTACCCCGAGCCCGGGCCTGCGAGCATCTGTTGGATATGCCGCCCGAGCTCGACACCTGGCTTGACCGCCCGCAGATCCGCATCCGCCACCGGCGCGAGGCCGATGCGGCTCCGGCCGAGCTGTGGGAGGCCGCCCAGGCGGTCCGGCTGCGCGACGCCCGCAACCTGGGCCGGCTGGTTCGTCTGCGCATTCCCGGACTCTCGCCTGACCTGCCCTTCGGCGAGATGTTCCGGGCGCCGCCCTTCAACCCCGTGTACGAGGACGATCTGACGCTCGTCTCCGGCCTGGTGGGCCGGATCTGGACGATGCGCCGCGACTATCCCACCCTGAGCGGACCCGAGGAGTTTCACACCTGGTCACGGCGCGGCACGGTGCGGGTCCTGTTCGGCAACTGGGTCGAGCCGGTGAGCGACAGGCGAGCCGTTCTGGTCAGCGAGACCCGGGTCCAGGCGGTGGACCGGCGGGCCTGGTTGGGACTGGCCGCGGTCAGGCCGTTGATCTCCAGCTCCCATCAGCTGATCAGCCGCGATGGGATGCGAGCGGCGCTGCGCATGGTCGGCGACAGCCGGGCGGCGCGCCTGGCCGAGAACGACGCGTCAGCCGGCCAGGCCGACGGCGCCTAGCGCGAGCCGCCGGCGCAGCACAGGGGCGACCCGGTAGCGCTCCTCCCCCAGCTCATGGTGCAGAGCGTCGAGAACGGCCACCACGTGGGGCAGGCCGATGAGGCGGGACCAGGCCACCGGGCCACGCGGATGGCTGAGTCCGAGCTCCAGCCCTGCATCCACGTCAGCGGGAGTTCCGTTGCCCTCGCCGATCAGGAAGGCCGCCTCATTGATGATCTGGGCGACGATCCGGCCCAGAACCAGGCCAGGGCTGTCAGCCACCGGCTCTGCGTGGCAACCGATCGCCGCGACGAACTCCCGCAACCGCTCGAGCGAGGTCTCGTCAGTCAGATCAGTTCGGGTTATCTCCACCGCACGGGCATCTGCCAGCGGCGGCAGCACGTGGAAGCCGGCTGCCTCGGGTTCCAGCCCGTGCAGCGAACCGCTGTGCAGCAAACGGGCCCGGGGTCCGGGGCCCGGCTCGCTCCCGTCGCATACGAGCGACAGCCAGGGTTGGTCGTGGCCGGGGCCGCGCCGGACCTCGAACCCGGCCTGCTGAGCCGCCTCGGCGAGCTCACCGGCGACCGGCAAGTCGCCGGTGACGA
>DASZNA010000026.1:0-20167 GCA_035551655.1 Solirubrobacteraceae bacterium | reverse complement strand
CGGAGCGAATAGACCGTCCGGCCCGGGGGTAGGGCAGCCACGATGACCGCACTTAGAGAAAAGCCCGTTCAGCTCGGCCTCAAGCCGCCGGGAGACAACCGCCCGCTGGGCAGCTACGCCGTCCTGATGTCCGCCTTCGGGACGTTTGCGGCGGCGTTTGCCGTGTGGTTCTCGCGCTCGGAACGCGAGCTGCCCGACGACATCCGGACTCGCGACCTCGTGCTGCTCACCGTGGCCTCTCACAAGCTCGCCCGCCTGCTGTCCAAGGACCGCATCACCAGTCCGATCCGTGCCCCGTTCACGGAACCCCGGGGTGAGGGAGGGCCCGGTGAGGTGGAGGAAACCTCTCGCGGCCAGGGGCTGCGCCGAGCCATCGGCCAGCTGCTGCTGTGCCCATACTGCCTGGGCATGTGGACCAGCGCCGGCTTCGTCGCCGGCCTGCTCACCTTCCCGCGCTTCACCCGCTGGGTGGCCTCGGTGTTCACGATCTTCTTCGGGTCGGAGCTCCTACAGATCGCCTACAAGAAGGCCGAAGACCTGGTCTGACCCGTTCCCGGACGGGATTTCCGCTCCGGGGCGACATCCACATGCTTGGAGTCGGTGGTGCAGGGGAAAACGACTGTCATGGTTCCGACACCGACCATCCGCCTGTTCGATGCCGAGCCCGACCTCATCCGCTTCCTCGGTCCAGAGGACTCTGAGCGGGCCCGAGAGACGCAGCTGCCCGTCCACTCTCTGAACAAGGGCGACACCGACATCCAGGCGCTGTTCGAGAGCTCGAGTGCTTTCGGCGCGCTGGTGCTGGAGGGCATGCTCCTGCAGTCGCTTCGTTTGGGCAACCACTCCGGGCTGCGCCTTCTCGGACCGGGCGACATCCTCTCCATCACCCAGACCCCGAAGTCGATCCTGGTCATCGAGTCGACGTGCCGGGCCACCGTCCCCACCCGGCTGGCGCTTCTCGAGCGCGAGATGCTGATGGCGGTGCGGCGCTGGCCCCAGATCGCCGCGGGCCTGCACGCGCACACCGGGGAGCAGTCCGAGCGGCTGGTCACCCAGCTGATGATCTGTCAGCTCCCGCGCGTGGACGAACGGATCGTCGCCCTCATGTGGCTGCTGGCCGAGTCCTGGGGACAGGTCACGCCAGCCGGCACGTTCCTGCCGATCAGCCTCACGCACGCGGCCCTGGGCGGGCTCATCGGGGCTCGCCGCCCGACGGTGACGCTGGCCTTGGGCAACCTGACCCACGCCGGCCTGCTCCGCCGCCAGCAGCGGGGTTGGCTGCTGCTCGGCTCCCCAGACCAGCTGGCCGCGGCCGGGTCGGCCCACCACCGCTCGTTCGCCCCAAGCGAATGACCGGGGCCCCCCTCGGGTAGCTCCACCTCATGTCAGCTCTCTCCCCCAGGCTCGAGGTTCCGCAGCCCGCCGAACCCGTCACCCCGGCCGTCCCCAGCGCACCGGTAACACCGATCGATCCCGATCCAGGTACGCCGGCCGACCCGGCCCAGCCAGCCGAGGTGCCCGCTCCGCAAGAGCCGGCCACGCCGGTGGATCCGGAACCGCCGCCCGGGCCCGGCCCGCAGACTCCGCCCGGTCCCGGCCCCGACCCCTCTCCACCCGGTCCCGGTCCCGAGCCGACGCCCCCGGCGCCGATTCCTGATCCCGTCCCGCACCCCGATCCGGCTCCCACGCCCGATCCGCAACCCACCCCGGATCCGGCGCCCGTGCCGGGCCCCGGCCCGGCCACTATCTGATCACGGAACCTCGGCCCTACCCGGCTCAGGCGCTGGAGTGCTGGTCGGTGTCACCGAGCGCCGAATCGCTGTCGGTCGGGTGATCCGGCAGCTCGTCCGCGTCAGGGCTCGAGGATCCGCCCTCGGCTCCGGGCCGCCCCGGCTGATCCTCCGGCGCTTCCTCGCGTCGCTGCCGTAGATCCTCTTCCGGCGCGGCCGCCGGTGGCTTGCGTGGTTCGTCGCTCATGGACGCGCGCTACCCCGCGCGCGCGACGACCAACCGGTTACTGTGTCCGAGCCCCGGGTAGGCGAGCCACATGGACCTATCTGAAACAGATCCCGACGGCCCCCAGGCGGACGACACCGCCCCCCAGGACGTTTCGAACCAGAATAACGAGGAGCCCTCCGCTCCTCACCAGGGAATCCAGGGAAATCCGGGCGCCCAGGAGGGCGCCCACACCGATCACCCTCCGGACTCCAACCGCTCGAGCCAGAGCGACGAGGGCACCGAGGGCGGCGCCGGCGAATCCACGCAATCCACCGGGAACCCGAACAGCGCCGGATAGCGCGTGCTTGGCGCTAAGAAGAAAAGAGGGCTGGGCAGGACCGCCGCCACGGGACTGGTGTTCGACTCCGAGCTCCGCCGCGCTGCCGTCCAGGCGGCGCCCCCGGTGGCCCGCCTCGGCTACACGCTGGGTAAGCGCATGGCCAGCCAGCAGCTCGAGGAGGCGGGCGAGGCGTTCGGCCATCTCGCCTCCATGCTCACCTCGGCCGGCCCGCAGCTGGCCGAGCAGCTCGGCCTGACCCGCCAGGGGCCGCCACCGCGCTGCCGGCTCCTGCCTGTCGTGGGAGGCGCCGCCGCGATGGCCGTCGCCGTGATCGTGGCTACCGATCCGGGTCGCCGGCGCCGACTGCAGCGCCTGTTCGTGCACTGAACGCGTACTCCCGGGCCGGCGATACTGCTCAACGACGGGTTACGCCGCTGCCCTGAGGGGCAGTAACCCGGCAATGAGCACGAGCGGCCGGGCAGGCTCCGAATCCAGCCGGGTGGCCCGCCCGGTGCTGGTCGGCGTGGTCCGGGCCGGGTTGCTGTTCGCCCTATGGCTGCTGCTGGTCGACAGCATCGATGAGCAGAACTCGTTCGTCGGGGGCGGGGTGGCCCTGTTGGGCGCTCTGCTGACGGGGCTCCTGCAGTTCCTTCGTCCCGTGCGGCTGGCGCCCCGGCCGGTGATGCTCCGCTACATCTACCGGCCGCTGGCCCTGCTGTTCACCGACACTCTCCGGGTGGCCGGTGTCCTGCTGAGCTCCCTGCCGCGCCGGTCCTCAGAGTACGGCCGTCTCAGGGCGGTGCGTTACGGCGCGTGTGCCCAGGACCCCGAGCAGACGGCCCGGCGCGTACTCACCGAGTGGGGCGCCTCGGTCGGCTCCAACCGCTACGTGATCGGCATCGACTCCGCCGCCGGGCTGCTGCTCGTGCACGAGCTGTACCCGTCCTCGGGCCCCCTTGACCCGATGGAGCTCGGATGAACATCTGGATCGCCGCCACAATCGCCCTGTGCACCGGGTTCGTCCCGTGCGTGCTGGTCGTCGTGCGCTCGGACATGCCCTCCGCGCTGGTGGCGCTGAACCTGGCCGGGGTCCTCACCGTGCTGATCCTGATCACGCTCAGCCTGGCCTTCGGGCGTCAGCCGTTCATCGACCTGGCCGTGGTGTTGGCCCCGACCTCGGCGGTCGGTCTGCTCGTCTTCGTGCGATTCCTGGAGCGCCGCGGGTGAGCCTGCAGCATTGGTTCACCGACGTGCTCCTGTGGATCGGCGTCGGCCTGGAGCTGCTCTCCTGTCTGGGGCTCGTCGTGATGCGCAGCGTGTATGACCGCCTGCACCTGGCCAGCCCGGCCGTGCTCGGGGTCGTGTTCATCGCCGCTGCCGTGGTGGTGGACAAGTCGTTCTCGATGGTGGGCAACAAGGCCATCCTGATCGCTGCGTTCGCGCTGATCGGCGGGCCGCTGATCACCCACGCACTCGCCCGGATGGCCCGGATCGTCGAGCGAGGCGACTGGCGTCTCGGCGCCGAGGAGGAAGTAGAGGTGGAGGAGCCGTGAACGCGCTCCTGATCGTGCTGCTCACGCTCCTCGGAGGCGTGGGCTGGCTCACCGTGACCACCCGCGAGCCGACCCGTCAGGCGGTGGTGGCGGGAATCCTCGGGCTGCTGCTGGCGCTGCTGTTCTTCGCGCTGCAGGCGCCGGACGTCGCTTTCTCAGAGCTGGTCGTGGGGAGCGCCGCCGTACCCGCGCTCCTACTCCTCACGATCGCCAAGATCCGCGAGCAGCAGGTGGCCGCCCGGGGTCAGGAGCCGGCGGGCGAGGCCGGGTCCGGCACGTCAGGCAGCCAGGGCGGCGAGGAGAGCTGAGATGAGAGGCGGCCACAGTCGCGCCCGATTGGCCACCGCGGCGGTCGGGCTGGTGCTGGTGGTCGGCGGCTTTGCCTGGGCCGTCACCGACCTGCCGGCCTTCGGCCACTATCACCACCGCTACGGGGCCTACCTGGCCCAGCACTCGCTACCCCAGCGCGGCGCCACAAACTCGATCAACGTGATCACGTTCGACTACCGGGGCTTCGACACTCTGGGCGAGGAGTTCATCCTGTTCGTGGCCGTGGTCGGGGTAGTCGTCTTGCTTCGCCGCCTCCGAGGCGAGGAGGACGAGAGCGACGAGGACATCAATGAGAGCCAGCCCCTGGCCAGCGAATCGCTTCGCTGGTTGGGCGTCGCTAGCGCGGCCCCGCTGGCCGTGATCGGCGCTTACGTGGTCACCCACGGACAGCTGACGCCGGGCGGGGGGTTCCAGGGCGGCGTGATCCTGATGGCCGCGGTGACGATCGTGTTCGTGGGTGGCGAGTTCATGATCATGCTGCGCCTGCGGGCCCGCGCCCAGTTTCTGGAGATGGGCGAGGCGCTCGGCGCGGCCGGCCTGGCCGTGCTCGGTTTCGGTGGGCTGATCGCGTCCGGGGTGTTCTTCGAGAACTTCATCCCCCACGGGCACCGGGGCAGCCTGTTCAGCGGCGGCTTTCTCACCATCGCCAACCTGGCGGTCGGCATAGAGGTGGCCGGCGCGATCCTGATGGTGCTGGCTGAGCTGCTCGATCAGCGACTGCTCACCCGGCCGGCATGAGCGTGTATCCCTATCTGGTGGCGGCCTGGCTGCTCGGCTGCGGCCTGTACGGGATCGTCACGAGCCGCAACTACATCCACCTGACCATCTGCCTGACCGTCGTCCAGGCCTCCACCTACGTGCTGCTGCTGAGCGTCGGCTACGTGAACGGCGCTCAAGCTCCGATCTACGCGGGCATCTCCGAGCGCTCGGTGGTGGTTGACCCTATCGTGCAGGCGCTCACGCTCACCGACGTCGTCGTCGAGGCCACGGTGGTGGCCCTCCTGCTGGCGCTGATCCTGCAGGCCAACAAGCGCTATGGCACCACCGACCCCGACCGCATGACCAGGATGCACGACGAGTGAGCCAGCTCGCCCCGCTCTCGGTGGCGATCCCGCTCCTGGTCGCCGCGCTCCTGACCTGTGCCGGCGCCTTCCTGCCCCGGTTGGCCGTGGACCTGATCGCCACGCTCACCGCGCTGGCCTGTTTTGCCATGACGCTCACGCTGATCATCCACGTCGGCTCCGGCCTCGAGGTCTACTGGTTCGGCGGCTGGCACGTCACCCACGGCGTGGCGGTGGGCATCGACTTCGCGGTCGGCCCGATCGGCGCCGGTCTGGCCACCTTCATCAGCCTCCTGATGGTTCTGGCCCTGATCTCCAGCACCCGAGGACTCGACGTCAAGCACCCGTATTACCAGGTCCTGATGCTCACCTTCCTGGCCGGGATGGTCGGGTTCTGCCTGTCGGGTGACCTGTTCAACATGTTCGTGCTGTTTGAGCTGATGAGCATCTCGGCGGTGGCCCTGGTCGGCTACAAGGTGCACGAGCGGGCGGCCCTCGAGGGCGGCCTGAACTTCGCCGTGATCAACACGATCGGCGGCTTCCTGTTCCTGCTCGGGATCGGCCTCGTCTACTCCCGCACGGGGGCGCTGAACCTCGCCCAGATCGGCCATTATCTGGCGCACTCGGGCAACGACCGGGTGGTGATGGTGGCCTTTGCTCTGATCGCCAGCGGCCTGCTGATCAAGGCCGCGGTGGTTCCGTTTCACTTCTGGCTGGCCGACGCCTATGCGGTGGCGCTCACCCCCGTATGCCTCCTGCTGGCCGGGGCGATGAGCGAGCTCGGCCTGTATGGCCTCGGCCGCATCTACTTCAGCGCCTTCGAGCCGGCGCTGTCCGGCCACACCGGCACCCTGCGAGCCATCTTCGTGGGCATCGGCCTGCTCACGTCCCTGTGGGGCGGCCTGATGGCCCTAACCGAGGACCACCTCAAGCGCCTGCTCGCGTTCGTGACGATCGCCTTCATCGGCGTGTTCCTCACCGGCCTGGGCTTGCTCAGCCCAGACGGGGTGGCCGGAACCGCCGTTTATGTACTGGCCGACGGGTTCGGCAAGGCACTGCTGTTCGCCTGCGCCGGCATGATCCAGCACCGCCTGGGCCGCCTGAGCCAGAGCCGCCTGCACGGCCGAGCGCGTTCGCTGCGCCTGATCGGGGCGCTGTTTCTGGCCGGTGGCCTCCTCATCGCTGCGCTCCCGCCATTCGGTCCGTTCCTGGGTAAGTCGATGATCGAGGACGCCGCGGTCAAGGTCGGCTACGGGTTCGTGCCCCCGCTGATAGCGCTCTCCTCGGCCCTGTGCGGCGCCGCCGTGCTACGGGCCTACGCCTGCGTGTTCCTCGGCTGGGGCGAGGCTCCCGGCCGAGCGGACCAGACCGACGAGGACACCGAGCCCGAGACCACCGATTCGCACGACCGTACCCCTCTGGTGCAGCTGATCCCCGCCATCGTCCTGCTGGCCGGGGCGATCGGCGTCGGCGTATGGTTCGGGTTCGCCGATCTGGCCGAGACCGCGGCCACGCGCTTCACCGACGTGCACGGGTACCTGGTCACCGTCCTAGCGGCATCCGGACACCCCATCCCGCCCGCCGCCTCCAGTTCACCCGCCTGGTATGACTGGCTCTACTGCGGTGGCGCCACGGTGGCGGCGGTGGCCTTTGCCGCCGCGGGTGTCTGGGGCCGGCGCTACCTGCCCTGGGGCTGCCGGCTGACCGACGCCGCGTCGCGGGTGCTCGCCCCGCTGCGGCGCACGCACTCGGGCCAGATCGGCGATTACACCGCTGCGCTCACGCTGGGCGTCGGTGTATTCGGCGGTTTGCTCGCGCTCACCTTGCTCTGATCGAGCGCGGGCTCCGTCCGGCCGACTTTGAGTTCGGCCGGACGGCCGGTGGTGAGCCCGAAAGCCACCACCGGCCGAGAAACCGGCGTCTCAGTGCGTGGCTGCGGCGCCCGGCACCGCCGCCTCGGAGTCGGCCGTCTGGCCGCGGTGCTTACCCTCGGCGAACTCCTCCACCACCTTGGCGCAGAAGGCCGGCAGGTCATCCGGGTTGCGGCTGGATACGAGTCCGCTGTCCACGTGGACCTCCTCGTCCACCCAGTTGGCCCCGGCGTTGCGCAGGTCGGTCTGCAGGCTCGGCCACGAGGTCAGGGTCCGGCCGTTCACCACGTCGGCCTCCACCAGCGTCCACGGTCCGTGGCAGATCACGCCCACCGGCTTGTGCTGCTCGAAGAACGAGCGCACGAAGCTGACCGCGTCCTCATCGGTGCGCAGGAAATCGGGATTCGCGACGCCACCGGGCAGAACCAGCCCGTCGAAGTCGTCCGCCCGGGCGTCGCCGACCGCCAGGTCGGCCTCGATCGTGTCGCCCTTGTCGAGGTGATTGAACATCTGCACCTCGCCCTTCTCCAGCGATACGAGCGTGACCTCGGCGCCCGCATCGCGCACGGCCTCCAGTGGCTCGGTGAGCTCAACCTGCTCCACGCCCTCGGCGAACAGGAAGGCCACGTTCTTGCCATTCAGTTCATCTGCCATGTCGGTTTCCTCCATAGGTGGTCGTGACGGTTATCCGTCCGGTCCCGACTTGCGCAGCTGCACCCAACACCTATGCTTCCCCTGAGTCCCGGAACGCACACCGGCAGTTCGTCCCCCGAGGCCCGGGTCCACAGAAAGCCCCGATGTCCACACCGCCTTGGCCGCATGCCTCCGCCTCCGCCTCGGCTGGGCAGCTATTCGAGGCGTGGCACCGCCGGGGGGATCGCCAGGCCCGCGAGGAGCTGATCCAGCGCTTTTTGCCCCTGGCCCGCAAGCTGGCCTCCCGTTATGCCCGCTCCAATGAGCCCTACGACGATCTGGTTCAGGTGGCCAGCGTGGGGCTGATCAAGGCGATCGAGCGGTTCGACCCCGACCAGGGGGCGGCGTTCACGACGTTCGCCGTGCCGACAATCCTGGGCGAGCTCAAGCGGCACTTTCGGGACACCAGCTGGACGGTCAAGGTGGACCGCCGCTCCCAGGAGCGGGCCCGCTCGGTCCTGGCCGCCCAGCGGGCGATCATGGCCGTGGGCCGCGCGCCCACCGTGATGGACATCGCGCAGTTCCTGGAATGCGATGCCGAGGAGGTCCTGGAGGGGCTGCAGGCGGCCCTGGCCTACTCGCCGGTCTCCCTGGATGCGCCGGTCCAGCTGGGCGAGGGTGAGGACGAAGGGAGCCTGGCCGGCAAGGTGGGCACCGATGACGAGGGTTTCGAGCAGGTGGACGAGCGAGCCACGATCGACGCGGCCGTTCAGCATCTGCCCCGGCTGGAGCGCGATGTGCTCTACCTGCGCTTTGGGGAGGACCTCAGCCAGCGCGAGATCGCCACACGCCTGGGCGTCTCCCAGATGCATGTGTCGCGCATGCTCCGCCGCGCGCTCGACCGTCTGCGCGAGCAGCTGGGCCCCGAAGGCGAGAGCTAGCGGTCGGCTGAGTCGGGAGCGGTGGCCAGGAAGTTGGCGGCCATGTCCTCGTCTCCGTGCCCGGCCTCCTCGGCCCGGCGCAGCCGCTGCGCTACCGCGCGCAGGACCGGCGAGTCGAGCGACTTCGCCTCGGCAGCCGCCACCACCAGGTCGGCGTCCTTGCGCGCCAGCGATAACCGGAAGGCGGCGTCTTCGAACGAGCGCTCGATCATCGCGTGTCCCTTGAGCTGGGCATAGGGAAGGTCGAGCGGACCGCCCTCCACGGCGTCGAAGAACACCTGCGGATCGATGTCCAGGGACTCGGCCAGCGCAATCGTCTCAGCCACCAGGCCGGTGACCCCGAGGACCCAGCTGTTGACGACGAGCTTGGCCCGGGTGGCCGCACCGGCAGGGCCCAGCTCGATCGTCTTCTGCCCCAGGGCATCGAACAGAGGTCGGCAGATCTCCATCGCGTCATCCGGGCCGGAGGCGAGCACGACCAGCTTGCCCTGCTCAGCCGGATCCCGGGTCCCGAGCACCGGCGCATCGACGAGCCGCGTGCCCGTGCGCTCGGCCAGCTGGCAACAGGCCTCCGTGCCCTCCAGGCCGACCGTGCTCATCTGGGCCCACACGGGCGGGTCCTGGGGACCTTCCAGAGCCCGAGTGGCGGTATCCAGGACGGCGCTCGAGTCGTTCAGCATCGTGATCAGCACATCGGCGCCGGAGACCGCATCGCGCGGGTCTCCACAGATCGTGGCGCCGTGCTCGGCCAACGGCTCTGCCCGGTCCCGGGAGCGGTTCCAGGCACGGAGAGCGAAACCCGCGCCAGCCAAATTGCGCGCCATCGGGAATCCCATGGTTCCGGTCCCGAGGAAGGCCACGGTGGTCATGCCCCTCGGCCTTACCCGAGGCGACTGGCCGCAAAACGGTGTAGGCTGCCGCGCGGTGCAGAGTCACTTTCGGGTAGAGGCGCGCAGTCAGGGGCAGGCATACGTGCTCGCGGTGAGCGGGGAGCTTGACCTGGCCGCTGCTTCATCGCTCGAGGGCGAGCTCGACCAGGCGCTTGAATCGGGTTCGCAGGTGATCGTGATCGATCTGCGGGACCTCGAATTCATCGACTCCACCGGCCTCAGCGTCCTCGTCCGGGCGCACCAGCGCGCCCAGCAGAGCAACCTCCAGCTCGGCCTGGTCAACCCGGGAGCCCAGGTGGAGCGACTGCTCAGCCTGACCGGGCTGGCCCAGCGGCTCACACTCGAGCAGTCAGCTCAGGACCAGCTGTCTCAGTCCGGCGGCTGAGCCGGCCGCCGGTCAGCGGCGCGGGTCGGCCACTACCACTTCGAGCAGCTCGCCCTCCGGCACTGGCACGCTGCCGAGTCGCTCGATCAGGCCCTCGAGGCCGGCCGGTGGCGGGCCGTCGAACAGGTCCAATGTGCTGCCACCCGGTAGCGGGCCCACCTTCAGCTCCAGCTGCTTGGCGTGCCCCGCGATGGCGAAGCTGACCTCGGCACCGCTGTCAACGGCAGCGGCGCGGGCGCTGATCGCCCCGGTGAGCCGATGCAGACTGGGAAACCGGTCAACGGAGAAGTGAGCGCCCGCCGCCACCGCCCTGACCAGCCGGCCGAGTACCTCGAGCATCAGGTCGGAAGGACCCACGGTGACCACCACGTCGCCGTTCAGCTCGGCCGGGCGCGGGGTGCTCCTGACCCCACCGCGGGCGGTGAGCTCGCGTCGAGCTCCCACTCCCTCCCCGCCGAAGGACATCTTTACTTCGGTGCCCTGGTCCGGCTCGCTCAGGAACTCTGCCCGGCGGGCCAGCGCGCTGATCACGGCCAGACCGACGCCCATCCGGTTGACCGCGGCCGAAACCCGCTGGATCCCGACGCCCTCGTCCCGCACGCTGACCTCGAAGTCGTCCTCGGTTATCGTCATCGACACCCGGAGCGGGCCGGTGCCTCCCGCGTAGGCGTGGAGGACCACGTTGTTGCAGGCCTCGCTGATGGCCGTCTTCAGGTCGTCCATCAGCTCCGGATCGAGCTCCAGGTACTGGCCGAGTCCGGCCAGCATCGACCGCACCAGCGTGACGGACTCAGGCCGGCTTTCCAGCTCTAGTTGGACCGTTGCCAAGGCTTCGATGGTGAAATGCGCCTTCCCCCCGCCCACCGCTCTGAAACAGGGGGTGCGGCCGGGTAAACCCGATCGTGATTTCCGGTCTGGGTGGGTAAGAACCTACTGCCCATGATCCCCGGCGGCGGTTTGCCCGATGACTGATTGCCTGTGGCTGCTGCGGCACGGGGCCACGGAATGGAGCGAGCACGAGCTCCATACCGGCCGGGCCGAGCCGCCTTTGAGCGACGAGGGCCGCCGTCAAGCCACCTCCGCCGGTCGCCTGCTAGCCGACCGCGAGTTCGCCACGGTCCTGGTCAGCCCGCAGATCCGAGCCCGGGAGACCTGCCGCCTGGCCGGGTTCGGCGAGCAGTCCGAGGTGTTCCAGGAGCTGGTGGAATGGGACTACGGAAGCTACGAGGGCATGACCGACGAGGACACGGACGAGCGCCGGCCCGGCTGGAACCTGTTCCGGGATGGAGCCCCGGATGGGGAGAGCCCGGCGCAGGTCACCGATCGCGTCAACCGGATCCTTCGGCGGCTCGAGTCGGCCTCTGGACCGTGCCTGCTGGTCGGGCACGGAAAGCTGCTGCGGGCCCTGGCCGCGATCTGGCTGGGGCAGTCGGTCGAGCTGGGAATGTCGCTGCCGATGGACCCCGCCTCCGTCTCCGTGCTCGAGCGCGAGGGCGAGACCCCCCTCCTTCGGCTGTGGAACTTCCGCGGCCGGATGCCCGCGTGAGGCTCCGCACAACAAACGACGGCCGGCTCAAGCCGAGCCGGCCGTCGAACCTGCCCTAAAAGTTCCGGTACCTACCGGCGGAGCTGACGGCGCCCGGTGGCCGGCGTATCGGAAGCCTCAACCAACTCTGACAGAGTGGCCAGAGCACGGCGGAGCACCCGAGACACCTGCATCTGAGAGACGCCCTCGATCTCGGCGATCTGAGTCTGCGTACGGTCCTCGATGAACCGCAGGGCGAGGATTCGCCGCTCGCGCTCGCTGAGCTGCTGGGCCGCCTGGGCGATGCTGGCGCCGGCGTCGATGTACTCGAAGCGCTTGTCTTCTTCGCCGAGCACGTCGGCGATCGTGCCGCCGTCGGACTCGCCGTCGTCGCGCGGGGTGTCCAGGGACATCGAATGGTGAGCGCCGGCCGCCTCCAGGGCGTCCAGCACGTCCTCCAGGCTGAGCTCCATGTACTCGGCCAACTCGGTGATGGTGGGCGCGCGGCCGGTCTTCGAGGTCAGCTCGCGCTGGACCTCTTCGACCTTGAGCGCCCGCTCCTGGGCACCGCGCGGGACGTGAACGGCCCAGCCCAGGTCGCGGAAGTACCGCTTGAGCTCGCCCAGGATGGTGGGCACGGCAAATGAGGTGAACGCGTTTCCGCGACTGGCGTCGAACCGGTCGATCGCCTTCACGAGGCCGAGGCTGGCCACCTGGACCAGATCCTCGAAGGGCTCGCGGGCGCCCAGGTACCGGCGGGCCAGCCGCCGGGCCAGAGGCATGTACCGCTCGACCAGCTCGTCCCGGGCGCGCCGGTCACCGAACTTCTGCCAGCGCGCGAAGAGCTCGTCCGGATCGGCGGGACGAAGGGCGGATCCGACGTTGCTGCGTGTGGAAAGAGTTTCGAGAGCCATGTCAGTAGGAAGTACCCATGGCAGCGACGGGGTGAAACCGCAATTTCAGTCGCCCGTCCCGAGGCGGCGTTCCGCCGGGAAACAGGTGTTCACCTAGAATCCGGAGCGAGATATCCCCGAATCATCCGGCCAGCTTCTTTGAGCGCCGCCTCGGTTTCCTCGGGCGAGCGCGTACGGGCCGACAGGACGAGCCCCCGCACCGACAGCTCGATGGACGCGGCCAGGGCGGCGGGGTCTCCCGCCCGGATCGCGTCCTCGTGCTGGGCCTCGGCGATCCACTCGGCCAGAGCCCGGCGGCCGGCCCGCTGGAACTCGCCCACCCGCTCGGTCAGGTACGGCAGCAGCATCTCCGGCTCGATCTCCAGCAGCCGCGCCATCAGTGGATGCTCCATGAGCATCCGTAGCGTGCCGGTGATCCCGGCGAGCACACGTTCGAGCGGATCCCCCAGGTCTGAGGCCTGGCGCTGAGCCTCGAGCAGCACCGCGCCGAACTCGCGCGACATCAGCGCCCTCATCAGCTCGTTCCCATCCGAGTAGCGGCGGTAGACGGTCATCCGGCTGAGACCCGCCCGCCGGGCTACCTCGGTGAGCGTGGCCCGGCGCACGCCGAAATCGAGCACCGTCGCCCGCGCGGCATCGAGCACCGGGTCTCCGCCCAGCGTGCCAACCGCCGCCACCCGCTCTATGTTACGTTCTGGCATCAGATGTCACAGCGTACCCCGATGATGTCGTGGAAGGGATGGGGTGACCCGGACCGGGCGCAGGCATTGTCGCCGGACATGCGGCGGCTGGTCCACGACGCGCTCGGTGTGCGCGCAGACGGTCCTGGCGTACCGGGGCTAGCGGAGCTCCAGCTTCCGGGCTCCCAGCTTTCCGGCCAAGTCGCCGACCGGTTGGCCGCGGTCGTGGGGGCCAGTCACGTGAGTACGGAGTCGGAGGCCCGGATCCGCCACCTCCGGGGCAAGTCGACGCCCGACCTCCTGGCCTTGCGCCTGGGAGATCTGAGTGACAGCCCGGATGCCGTCGTGTGGCCGGGCTCGCATGGGGAGATCCTCGAGTTGCTCAAGCTCTGTACGGCCGAACGCATCGCCGTCGTCCCGTTCGGCGGAGGCACTTCCGTGGTCGGGGGGCTGGCCCCTGATCGAACCGGCTTTCGCGCCGTGGTCGCACTCGACCTGAGCCGGCTGAACCGCCTGGTTGAACTAGACGAGATCTCGCGCCTGGTCATCCTCGAGCCCGGTTTGCGGGGTCCCGAGGCGGAGGCGCGTCTGGCCGAACACGGCTACACCCTGGGCCACTTCCCGCAATCTTTCGAGTTCGCCTCGATCGGCGGCTTTGCCGCCGCCCGTTCGAGCGGACAGGCCTCGGCGGGCTACGGGCGCTTCGATGAGCGCGTGGTCGCGCTCACCGTGGCCACGCCAACCGGAACGGTGGCGCTCGGGCAGGCCCCGAAGACGGCCGCCGGACCCGACCTCCGCCAGCTGTTCCTGGGCTCCGAGGGAACGCTCGGCGTGATCACCTCATTGACGGTCGAGATCCGTCCGGTGCCGGCGCTGCGCATCTACGAGGGCTGGCGACTGCCCGACTTCGCCGCCGGGTCAGCCGTCGTCCGACGGCTGATCCAGGACGGTCCGGTGCCCACCGTGCTGCGGCTCTCCGACGAGGTGGAGACCGCACTCAATCTGGCCCGGCCCGAAGCCGTAGGCGCAAGCGGCGGCTCCGGGTGCTTGTTGATCACCGGTTGGGAGGGCCCCTCCAACCAGGTCGAGGAAACGGCACAGGCCACCCGAACCGTGTTGCGAAATGCCGGGGCGGAGCTCGTCGAAGGCGCCGGTTCGGACTGGGCGGCCGGCCGGTTCGCCGCGCCATATCTGCGGGACGCACTCCTCGATGCCGGGGCCCTGGTCGAGACGCTGGAGACGGCCGGCTTCTGGTCCGCGCTGCCCGCCCTATACGAGTCGGTTCGCCAGGCGCTGGTGCAGACGCTCGGACGTGCGGGCACCCCGCCCGTGGTCCTCTGTCACATCTCCCACGTCTACCGATCGGGGGCCTCGCTGTACTTCACCGTGGCCTGCGCACAAACCGCCGACCCGCTCGAGCAGTGGCGCCTGGCCAAGGCCGCGGCCAGCCGGGCAATTCTGGCCGCCGGGGGCTCTATCACCCACCACCACGGGATCGGCACCGAGCACCGGGCCTGGCACCACCGCCAGCTGGGGGAACAGCCGGTCGCCGTACTCCGCGCGGTCAAGCGCGAGCTCGATCCAGCCGGAATCCTGAATCCGGGGATCCTCGTCTGATGCGAGTGATCGAGGCCCCCCACGGCCCGGCGTCGTACCTCACCGCCGAGCGGCGCGGGCGGGACATGGAGATGCTGGCCGACGGGCTGGAGGTCGATCTACTGGTCATCGGAGGCGGGGTCACTGGAGCGGGCGTGGCGCTGGACGCCGTGACCCGCGGGCTCAGCGTGGCCCTGCTGGAGCGGCGCGACCTGGCTCACGGAACCAGCCGGTGGAGCTCGAAGCTGGTGCACGGCGGGCTGCGCTACTTGGCTCACGGGCAGTTCGACGTGGCCTGGGAGTCGGCCCGCGAGCGGTCGGCGCTGGCCGGCTTGATCGCCCCCCACATGATCCGGGCTCTCCCCCAGCTGATCCCTGTGCGCGGGGGTCGGAATCGCTCCCGAACCGGACTGATGGAGCTCGGCATCCACGTCGGTGACGGCATGCGAGCGCTGTCGGGTACCAGCCGCGCCCGGCTGCCCGTGATGCGCCGGATCGGTGCCGCCGAGGCGCGGCTGTGGGCCCCCGCCCTGTCCGAGGAGGGACTTCGCGGAGCGATCCTGTCCTGGGACGCTCAGCTGGAGGACGACGCCCGGCTGGTCGTGGCGCTGGCCCGCACCGCAGCCGCCCACGGCGCCCGGGTCATCACCTATTGCGAGGTCACCGAGGTCCGAGACGACGGGGCCCGGGCGCGCGACGCCCGGACCGGTTTCGAGTTGGACCTCACCGCGCGTCATGTGGTCAATGCCACCGGCGTGTGGGCCGGGCAGCTCTCCTCGCAGGTGCATCTTCAGCCCAGCCGAGGCTCGCACCTGCTCGTGCCGGCCGCCCGGCTCGGCCGCCCGCGGGTGATGCTGAACCTCCCCCATCCGGATCACCTGGGCCGGTTCGTGTTCGCCATTCCGCGCCCGGATGGGCTGGTCATGCTGGGGCTCACAGACGAGCCGATCGACCCCGAGGTGATCCCTGACGTGCCGGAGGTCCCCCCCGCCGACGAAGCGTTTCTGCTCGGCTCTCTATCCACGGCGTTGCAAGTGGATCTGGGCCCGTCCGACGTGGTCGGGCGGTTTGCTGGGCTCCGTCCCCTGCTCGCGGGCGAGGGGACGACGGCCGACCTTTCGCGGCGTCACGCCGTGCTCGAAGATCCCGATACTGGGCTGGTCACCGTCGTCGGGGGCAAGCTCACCACCTACCGGCGGATGGCGGAGGACGCGGTGGACCGCGTGGGCGCCCGCCACCCGAGCGCCCTGTCGGCCTGCGCCACCCGCCACCTCCAGCTGGTGGGCGCACCCGCGCCCGGGCCATCCGGCCCGCCGCCCGGCGTCCCGGCCGGGCTGTGGAGGCGATTCGGCACCGAGGCAGCCGATCTGGTTGAACTGACCGCTGATCGCCCTGAGCTCCGGCAGCCGGTGCTCTCGGCCACCGATGTCCTGGCCCTCGAATGGCGGGCGGCCGTCGAGCGCGAGGGCGCCCTGACCCTGGAGGACGTTCTGGACCGCCGCTGCCGGATGGGGCTGGTCCCGGCCTGGCGGGCCGAGGCAGTTGAGGCCGCCGAGCGCGTTCTACCTGAGCTGACCGAGCGTCAGATCGTGGCCAGCGGCGGGCGCTCAGAGGCCCAGGGGCGCGCCGCCTCGATCTCGGCGGCCAGCGAGTAGAGCGTCGCCTCGTCCCCGATCCGTCCGGCCAGCTGAACGCTCAGCGGCAGCCCGTCGGACCCGCGCCCGGCCGGGAGGGATATGGCCGGCTGGCCGGTCAGGTTGAAGACCGGGGTGTACGGAGTGAAGCGTGCGGCCCGGTCGAAGGCCACTGGCGCCGCGCGGTTGTAGCCCCCCTCCGCGGGCAGCGCGGTACGAGACAGGCCCGGCGTCAGCAGGACGTCCACCTCATCCCACAGGGAAAGCACGCGCCGGATCTTCTCCTCTCGCCGGGTTCGGAGTGCCTCCCGCCGGCGCGGCGGGACGAGGCGGCGCCCGGCGGCCGCCATCTGCCGCGTGCTGGCCTCGGCCAGCTGGGGACGGACCAGCTGCGAGAACTCCTGATCGATGCCGGCGATCCAGGTCTGCGCGAACTCGAGGCTGAGCAGGCCGTAGGCGGGGTCGCGTTCCTCCACGTGGTGCCCCAGCTCCCCCAGCAGCCGTGCGGTGCGATCGAAGGCCAGCCGCTGGTCGGCCGAGAGCGGCGCGATCAGGCCGTTCGGGACCTTCCGGGACACCGCGATTCGCAAACGCTTGGGCTCACGCGTGGCCGCGGCGCTGAAGCTCTCCGCCGCCGGCGGGAGGCGGTAGCGATCCTCCGGACTCGCCTCCTGGAGGACGTCCAGCAGCAACGCGCTGTCGGCGACCGTGCGAGCCAGCGCGCCAAAGGTGCTGAGGCCCAGCCAGCCCTCTCCGAAGGGCTGCATCGACACTCGCCCGCGGCTGGCCTTCATTCCGACCAGCCCGCAGCAAGCTGCCGGGATCCGGATCGAGCCGGCGCCGTCCGAGCCGGTCGCCGCGGCTACCAACCCAGCCGCCACCGCCGCGCCCGAGCCGCCCGAGGAACCCCCGGGCGTGCGCGACGGGTCCCACGGGTTGCGGGTGATCCCGTTGGCGTCGGTGGCCGTCCAGGGAAAGATCATCAGCTCCGGGACGTTGGTGATACCGATCGGGATCGCCCCCGCCGCGCGCAGGCGCCTGACCACCTCCGCGTCGGCCGCCTGAGGCGTCTGATCAGTGGCCCGCGAGCCGAACGTCAGGGGCTGGCCTTTCACGGGTTGGTCGTCCTTGACGGCCACGGGGACGCCGGCCAGCGAGCCGGCGTCCCCGGCATCGCCCTCCCCCATCCTGTCCGCCGTGGCCAGCGCTTCGTCGGCCATCACCGTGCGGAAGGCGTTCAGCTTGGGGTCGATCCGTTCGATGCGCCGCAGGTAAAGCTCCACCAGCTCGCGCGGGGTGACCTCGCGCGCCCGGACGGCCGCGGCGAGGGCGGCCGGCCCGGCGAAGGCGAGATCCTGGTCGGCGGTGGAGGTCATCGGCCGGGCAGTGTCTCAGCTGTGCAGGGCCACGAGGAGTTCCCGGACGGCCAGGGGATAGCGCCAGGTGATTCCGCCGTGGCGACCATCGAACAGTTCGAGGGTGTGCTCAATGTCGTGCGCCTGGAGCGCGGCCGACACGGCCTGGGCTCCCAGATCCAGATAGGCCTCGTCGCGTGTCCCCGCGTCCAGGTAGATCCGTCGCATGCTGCGCAGTGCGTCCAGGTGACGAGGGACCATCCGCACCGGGTCGTGCTCGAGCCAGCGGGCCCACACGTCATCCACCAGAGCGCCGGTGGCCGGGTCGAAGGGGAGGAGCACCTTGCCGGGCCGGGCGAGATCAGGAGAGTAGGCGGCCGCGTAGGCATACATCTCGAGGGTGACGCCGTAGAGGCTGAAGTCAAAGTGGTCGGCATCGGCCAGCCGCTCGAAGAACACCTCGTAGGAGCCACCGAAATGGTCACGCAGCGCGCGCACCACGTCCCGGAACTCGGGCAGACAGGAGACCTCGAACAAGGCATCGCCGGCGTGCGAGGCCAATGCGCCGAACACGTCCGGCCGCTGCATCGGCACGACCATCGCGCCGTAGCCGCCTGAGGACTTCCCCGCCAGCGCCCGGTGCTCGCGGTCGGCCAGCGTCGGGTAGCGCTCGTCCACAAACGGCACCAACTCGTCACACAAGTAGTCCTGGTAGCGCCCGATGGCCGGCGAATTGAGGAACTGCGAGCCGCCCAGCGAAGTCCACGCGTCCACGAACACGACGATCCCCGGCGGCGTCTCTCCAGCTTGAAACAGGCGGTCGAGCCGCTCGAACACCGTCGGCTCGAATGCGTCGCGCGCGAACCACCGATCCAGCTGTCCGGTGAACCCCTGAATCACGAACACGGCCGGCACCGGCTCGTCGCCGACACCGGGTGAGCGGTAGATGTAGAGAGGCCGCCGCGCCGGGTCGCCCAGGGGATTCTCGGCCAGGATCTCCGACTCCACCACGAGCGTGTCGACGGTGCCACTCAGCTCGCGCTGCCACGGCGCGCCGACGGGACCGGAAACCTCCTTCATACCCACGCTGGCACCGTATCTGAAAGGCCGGTGTCAGCCCGGATGGGCAGCCGGCCGCGCGGTTTATAGTGAGTTGCGCTTTGCCAGATCGCACGGAAGTCATCAGCCGCAATGGTGCCGCGTCCGACATCGACGCGGTCGAGACAAGCGAGTGGCTCGAAGCGATCGACGCCGTCGTCACGCACGACGGTCCGGACCGCGCCCGGCAGCTGCTGACCCGGGTGGTCGAGCGGGCCCAGCACGCCGGCACCGGCCCGATCGCCAGCCTCAACACGCCATACGTCAACACGATCCCGACCGACCGGGAGGCCAAGCTCCCGGGCGATCCGGCCCTCGAGCGGCGCTTGCGCTCGATCATCCGCTGGAACGCCATCGCCATGGTGGTGCGCGCCAACAAGGAGTCCTCGGAGCTCGGCGGCCATATCGCTTCCTACCAGTCGCTGGCCGTGCTCTACGAAGTCGGGTTCAACCACTTTTGGCATGCGGCCTCCGACGACCACGGAGGTGACCTCGTGTTCTTCCAGGGGCACTCCTCTCCGGGCAACTACGCCCGGGCCTACCTGGAGGGTCGCCTGACCGAGGAGCAGCTCGACCGCTTCCGCCAGGAGGTCGGCGGTGGTGGGCTCGCCTCCTATCCCCATCCGTGGCTGATGCCCGACTTCTGGCAGTTCCCCACCGTGTCGCTCGGGCTGGGCGCCATCACCTCCATCTACCAGGCCCGGTTCATGAAGTACCTGACCGCGCGGGGGGTGGCCGACACCGAGGGTCGCAAGATGTGGGCGTTCCTCGGCGATGGTGAGATGGACGAACCCGAGACGATGGGCGCCATCGGCTTGGCCGGCCGCGAGGGGCTGGACAACCTGATCTGGGTGGTCAACGCCAACCTGCAGCGGCTGGACGGCCCGGTCCGCGGAAACGGCAAGATCATCCAGGAGCTGGAGGCCGACTTCCGGGGCGCCGGCTGGAATGTGATCAAGGTGATCTGGGGCTCGCGCTGGGACCCTCTGCTGGCCGACGACGTCGACGGCCGGCTCGTACGGGTCATGGAGGAGTGCCTGGACGGCGAGTACCAGACCTTCAAGTCGCGCGATGGGGCCTACGTGCGCGAGCACTTCTTCGGCCGGGACCCGGTCCTGCTCGACCGGGTCTCCGGCATGAGCGACGATGAGATCTGGCTGCTCAACCGCGGCGGGCTCGACCAGCAGAAGGTGTACGCCGCCTATCACGAGGCCGTCCGTCACACGGGTCAGCCGACAGTGATCCTGGCCAAGACGATCAAGGGCTACGGGATGGGCGTCTCGGGCGAGGGCCAGATGATCACCCACCAGGCCAAGAAGATGACCGAGGATGCACTGCTGGCTTTCCGGGATCGGTTCGAGCTTCCCCTCACCGACGAGCAGGTTCGCGCCGCCGAGTACTACAAGCCGCCTGAGGACTCGCC
>DASZNA010000025.1:0-1802 GCA_035551655.1 Solirubrobacteraceae bacterium | reverse complement strand
GGCCGTGAAGAAGAACTGGGCGGGGGCAGGCGAGTAGGCGTGTTCCACCGCGTTGGCGCACGCTTCGTTGGCGGCCAGGGTGATCTCGGTGATCTCTTCGTCGGTCGCACCGTGGTCGTGCAGCCAGCGGCGGATGTTCCGCCGGATCTCGGCCAGCTGATCCGGGCGAGCCGCCGCATGCAGCTCGAGCACCTCCGGGATCTCGCCGTTCGTCAGTGCCACCACCGCGAGGTCGTCCTTGAGGCCCTCGATGGGGACCAGCTCCACGGCCAGCTGGCACGCCTCCTCGGCCGTTCGAGCGGACGAGATCGTCTCCACCAGCAGCTCGATGCTGTCGGTGACCGGCACTCCGGGCCGCTCCACCAGTCCGTCCGTGTACATGACAAGCGTCTCGCCGTGGTCGAGCCGGGTCTCGAGCTCCGGCCGGTGTCCGAATGACATCGCGCCGAGCGGCGCCGACGGCTCGGTCTCCACCAGCCGCGGGCCCTGGGGGGACAGCACCACCGGCGGAAGGTGCCCTGCGCTGGCCAGTGTCAGCCGGCCCGTCTCGGGCTCGAGGACGCCGTAGGCGGCGGTGGCCATGGCGAAGCCGGGCATCGCCTGCAGGAATCGGTCGAGCAGCTCCAGGGCGCGTCCCGGGCTGTGGCCGGCGATCGCGTAGGCGTGGAGCGCCGTACGCAGCTGCCCCATCAGCGCGGCGGCGGGAAGGCCATGCCCCACGACATCGCCGATGGCGACTCCCAGATGTCCGTCGGGCAGCTCGAACAGGTCATACCAGTCGCCGCCAACCTCGTCGGTGGCCGGCAGGTACCGCGCCGCCGTGCCGATCCCCATCATGCGGGCCAGCGTCTTGGGCAGCAGGCTGCGCTGCAGGAGCATCGCGCTCCGGTGCTCGTGCTCCAGGGCCGAGTGCAGGCGGGCCCGCTCGATTCCCGGTGCCGCCCGGGCGGCCGCCACCTGGAGCAGTGCCAGGTCCTGCTGACCGAACGTGCGAGGCCTCATCGACCCGACGTGCAGGACGCCGATCAGATCGCCTTCCACGATCAGGGGCACTCCCAGGAGCGACCGGATGCCCTTCTGGCTGAGGATCGGGTTGACGATGTCGGCGTGATCGACATCGGAGATGAAGATCGCCACCCGCTCTAGGGCGATGCGACCGGCAAATCCGTGTCCGATCGGGACACGCACGCCCGCCACCACCTCCTCCTCCACGCCCTTGGCGGCGCAGGCCACGAGCTGCTGGTTGTCCTCGTCGAGCAGGAGGATCGCGACGGTATCCACCTTGAGCGCGTCCTGGACCCGGTTCAGCAGCTCGTCGAGGAAGTCCTCCAGACCCAGCTCGGACAGGCTGGGGTCGCTCAAGCGGTAGAGCAGGCGGACCTGCGTGGCCGGTGCTACCTCGGGGCCGACCGAGGGTAGGACTATCTGCCCGAGCCCTTTGGGGGGTCGGGGCGATATCGGAGTCCAAGCTGGTTGTGGAGGCATGTCTGCCACGGCCATTCTGCCCAGGATGGACGCTTCCCCAACACGCCGTTGCATAGAGTGCCGGTAGTGAGCACTGCTTCGGGCCAGGTTCCGAAGGTGATCGGCGTCGTCGGCGCGGGCACGATGGGGGCCGGCATCGCCCAGCTGGCCGCCCGGGCCGGAGCTCGCACATTGCTCTACGACGCCGTGCCCGACGCGCTGAACGCAGGCATCGAGAAGCTCGATGCCGGCCTCGAGCATCTGGTGCAGCGCGGCCGACTGACGCCGGACCAAGCCAAGGGCATCAGGCAGCGGGTCGAAGCGGTTTCGGAGCTGGG
>DASZNA010000024.1:0-16219 GCA_035551655.1 Solirubrobacteraceae bacterium | reverse complement strand
GTCGTCAGTGGGCAGATCGTCGTGCACTCCGAATCGTTGAAGGCGAGGATCACGACCCGGCCGCGGTAGGACGACAGCGAGACGCGATGGCCAAACTGATCGGTGAGCGTGAACCCGGGCGCGGGCCCCGACAGTGCAGTGCCCGAATCGAGATATTGGTTCGAGAACTGGGCTTTCGGAGCGCGCGGTTCTGCGGAGCCACGCGGGGCGTTGGCCACCAGCGCGCCAAGGGCCAGCGCCACCGCCACGAGGACCGCGAAACCCGCCAACGCTTGCCGGCGACGACCTTTCATCGCCTCATCGACCTAACCATCCTCTGTCCAAACCTGCATCGGAAGCGCAACCATCGGGGCTCCGTGTTGCTCCGGGCACGCTCTCGATTGTGCCAGGCGCCGAGACTGGCTCACGGCACGAGGAGGGGCGGCCTCGACAGATCAGGTGAGCGTGATGCCGCGCTGCTCGTAGAGCCGGCGGTCAGCCGCGCGCAGCAGCTCGTGCACGTCGTTGCCGTCGTCGGGAAACACGGCGGTGCCGATGGTCAGGTCCCACGGCACCTCGAGGCCCAGCTCGGCCCGTCTGGCCGGCAGCGTCTCGCGGATACGAGAGGTCACGACGGTTGCCCCCTCACGGGCCTGTTCGACCAGCAGCAGTCCAAACTCGTCTCCGCCGAGACGTCCGACGACGTCATCGGCGCGGGCGGACTCCTCCAGCAGCCCGGTGGCCTGTCGGATCAGCTCGTCGCCGGCCATATGGCCCTGGGTGTCGTTGACCGCCTTGAGTCCTCTGACGTCCGCATAAGCGAGGGCAAACGGACGTCCGTAGCGCTGAGCGCGAGCGAGCTCGCGCTCAGCCGCGTCGATGAACCCGCGGCGGTTCAGCACGCCGGTCAACGGATCGATCAGCGCTTCCGCGGTCACGGAGGCGAGCGCCATGCGCTGACGGCGAGCCAGCGCCGCCGCCCGCAACCCGGCCGCACCGGCCAGCGCGGCAACCGCGAGCGCGAGGCCGACGATCAGCCATACCCACCAGGGGATGTGATCGACAAAGCGCAGGAGCACGGTCGCGGGGGCTGGAGACGCGACACGCACAAGCGGCGTGGCGCCCGATCCGCTCCCTGAGTGCCGGCTGGCTCCACGGTGCGCCGTCCCAGCTCCCGAGCCGGAGCCTCGGGTGCCAACGGATCCAGTGGCACCCCCGCCACTCGACGCCGCCGAGGGCAGAAAGGCCCGCCTGGTGCTCGCTACCGCTGCCCTCGTGCGGGCGGCTCGTCTCCCCGCGGCGGCCGCCGCGGCCGCCGCTGCGGCACGTCGGCGAAGCCGGCGGCGCGCTCGGGCACTGTGGTGATGTCCGGTTCTGTGGCCGGTCTTCGCCCGGTGTCCCCGGCCACGGGAGCCGGTCTTACCGTGTGACTTGGGCGCGACCTTGGTTTTTGCCCGGGGCGCAACCTTGGCGTTGGCCCCGCGGCCACCCACGGCACCCACCGGGGTGCCGCAGGCCGGACACCGGCCGTTGCCAGGGTGAGCTTTGGCGTGACCGGGCGGGACAGGGCCGACACCGGCAGCGTTATTGCGCAGGCCGCCGTGGCCACGCGCGGGGCGGGCGGTGGGTCCGGCGACCCGGGGACGGACATGGCCATGGCCCAAACCGTGCCCGAGGGCACGCCCATGTCCCAGTCCGCGCGCGGCGGCATGCCCCAAGGCGCGTCCGGGGCCATGCCCCAACCCATGCCCTCCGCCGTGAGCCTCCACGTGTCCCCAGCCGTGGCCGCCACCGTGGCTCCAGGCATGCCCTCGGCCGTGGCGCCCCGGTGGATGGGCGCTGGCCAGGCCGGTGCAGCAGCCGAGCCCGAGGAGGATCAGGATCAGCGCCCCGGACAACCGCGCGGATCCGCGCCGAGCGGGCCGCTGCGGTTCCCGTTCGGGAAGACGCGGCCGACGCGAATGCATCACACGATTCCCCACAAAGGTCCTCTTTCCAGAATCTGGCGAATCAAGCTCCTACCAGCCATCGAACAAGCGTCGAATCTCGCGTCCAGAGACCGATCGCCGTCGCAGAAATCACACGAAAACGAAGGCATTAACCACCGCCCGGGCCCCCGCCGTCATGCCCAGGGAAGGCAGGCTCTCCCTCGGAACCCGAACGATGCCACAAAGGTGTGGACGGCAGTGGCTCCCTCTCAAATTGTTCGCTTCGTGCGAGTTTTGGACCTCCCTGTAGGGTGGGTTGACCTACGGAGAGGGCCATGAGCGAACTGCTGCCTGACCAGATCGAGCCGTACGAGAACATCTCGGCCAAGGCCTACGAGCATCCGGCTGACCGCGCCGCAACGGCCGCCCTGAAGGCGATCCCCATGCTCGACACGGTGGTCCGGAGGCTGATCGAGTGGCGCTATGAGCGCGCGATGCGCCAGTTCTACCTGGGCAACTCGATCAAGGTCTCCGAGCAGCAGTTGCCGGACCTATGGTCCGCCCACCGGCACGCGACCCGGATCCTCGATCTGAGCCACGTCAACGATCTCTACGTACACCGGTCGGTGATGGGCGATGGCATCGTGGTCGGCTCCAAGCAGCCGATCATCGTGCTGGACGCCGCCCTGGTGCAGAAGCTCGGCTCCGGTGAGCGCCTCGCCCTGATCTCGCACGAGCTGGGCCATGTGCTATCCGATCACGTGGTTTACCAGACCGCGCTCAACATTCTGCTCAGCGCGGGGCAGAGCGCGATTCCGTTCCTGGGCCTGCCGATGATGGCCGTGCGGGCGGTCCTGCTCGAGTGGTACCGAGCCACCGAACTGAGCTGCGACCGCGCCGCCACGCTGGCCGTCCGGGATCCGAGGATCGTCTGCCGGCTGCTGATGGTTACGACCAGCGGGATGCCGGCCGAGCAGCTGGACCTGGACGCGTTCCTGGGCCAGGCGATGGAGTATCAGAACTGGGACGACCCCAGCGACCGCGTTCGACGGTTCTTCAACGAGCTGGGACGCACCCACGCCAACGCGGTCAAACGTGTCTCGGAGGTGATGGCCTGGGTCCAGTCCGGCGATTACGATCGAATCATCCGGGGTGAGTACCGCCGACGCGACGAGCCGACCAATGTGCGCGAGGAGGCCGGGGATGCGGTCGAGTTCTACGTCGAGCGCTTCAAGGCTGTATTCAGCGACGCCGCCGAGAACCTGAATCAGGCCGGCAATCAGATCGGGGAGGTCGGTCAGCAGCTGGCCGACTGGATCCGCTCCCGCACCGGCCGCGGCCCGTTCGGCGGCTCCTCAGCCTAAACGCCTGGCTGTGACCAGGCAGGCCGCGGTGTTGGCCCGGATCGGCCGGCCCAGCCTCTGCTCCAGGCCGCGGATCCCCTTGGCGAGCGCTTCACGCTGTGGAGAGGACAGCCGGGCCCAGAAGGACATGGTCGCCAGCAGCGAGCTCAGCTCGTCGGCGGTGTGCTCGACCGCGATCGGCAGGATCGAGACCAGGGCGGGCTCGAACAGCTCCGCGACGTAACGGCGGCCCAGGTCGTAACTGCCCAGCCAGGCCCATACCTCGGACACGTTGTTCTGTCGAGCGGCCGCGCCCGCGGCCAGGGCGTCCAGATCGCGGTATAGCGGCCACTCCTTGGCGATTTCCGGGGCGACGCGAGCCAGTGTGGCGCGAAGCGCTCTCTGATCGGCTCGGCTGAACGGATCGTCCAGTCCGAAGTAGGAGAGCAGCCCGAGGAGGCCACCCGCGGGCAAGGCATCGGCGAGCTTGCGCCAGCCCACATCGGGGTCGACCCAGTGGACAGCGGAGGCCGAGAACACGGCTGGAAAGTCCCAGGTCGGCACGGTCGCCTCCTCGAGCGTCGCGTTGACGAACTTCACCTCCCCCCGCCCGGCCAGCCGGTCCTGCGCGCGCGTGACCAAGCGTTCACCGGGTTCGACCGCGGTCACCTGGAGGCCCCTACCGAGGAGGCTCTGGGTCAGCTGACCCGTCCCACAGCCGACCTCCAGCACCCGGTCTCCGCTAACCAACCCAGCCACTTCGCAGGCCCGGTCGATCAGGGCCTCGGGATAGGTGGGGCGATAAGTCTCGTACTCCTCGGCCACCCGGTTGAACGCCGTGCCCCAGCGGCGGGCCCCCGTCCGTCCGTCCCACATGGGTCGGTTGGCACGCCGGTCGATCACCGGCCTGACATTACGGCTCGAGCAGGCGGGTGCGCGAGCCTCAGCGCTCGGCCGGGACGTCACAGGCTCAGGCTGGGGGGCTGGCTCCGCGCCCGGGAGCCCCAGGCGATGGCGGCGCAGGCGGCCAGAGGTTCCGACGATCGCGACCATCTGGGCTCGGCGGTCAGCCGAGCCGATCCAGACCCAGAAGGACTCCTCAGCCCCCGGGGTACGGCTCCGATCTGCTGACCCGACAGCCGGCGGTTGGTGCGCCGGGAGGCCGCGCTCCGGACGTCCGGCCCACCGAGCAGCGCACGCCGGTTCGAAATGCCGATCAGGGCGACCTGGTCGCCCGGGGTTCATTATCCGGACCTCGGACCAGGCGCCTGTGGTCGCATCCGGTCGGACGACCGAGGCGACCGTGACGCGGACATCGCCAGGTCGATCGCCGTTACGGAATCCGCGGAGGATGAGCCCCCCGATGAACGCGGCCGACCCGACTCTCGAGAGGAGGAGGCCGATTACGCTCATGGCCTCCACTGTGGGCTACAGGACGCTTTAGCACAAGCAAAGAGTGCTCGACAGCTATGAAGCCCTGCTGCAAGGTCGGGTACGTGCTCAACGTAACTCGGCTAGCCGTGTTTCACGCGGTCGTTTCGACGGGTTCGGTGACCGCGGCGGCGGCGGAGCTCTCCTACACCCCCTCGGCGGTCAGCCAGCATGTGGCCGCTCTGGAGCGCGAGACGGGCACTGCCCTGCTCGAGCGCGTGGGTCGTCGTGTCCGTCCGACCCCTGCCGGGGTGCTCCTAGCCGAGCGGGCGGGGGAAATCCTCCGCCAAGTCGAGGATGCTGAAATTGAACTGCGAGCCCTGGTGGCAGGGCGCGCCGGCAGATTGCGGGTCGGCACCTTCGCCAGCGCGGGGACCGGGCTCGTTCCCCCCGCCGTATCCCATTTCAAGGATGCCCACCCGGTTGTGCAGCTGGATCTCGCGCTGGTCGAGGCGCCGGACGCCCTGCTCGCGTTGCGGCGGGGCGACGCGGATGTCGTGGTGGTGATTCGGGATGTCATCTGTGACGGCGTCGCACCTGTCTGGCCCCACGAAGACGCCGGATTGATCTGGCATGAGCTTCTCACCGACCCGTATTTCGCGACACTGCCCTCCGGTCACCGGCTGTGCGAGTCGGAAGCGGTCACATTGGGTGAACTCGGCAGCGAACGCTTGGTCTCCGGTGATGGGAGGCGGGGGTGTCCGTGCGCGGAGGCCTTCCTTCAGGTCTGCGCGGCGGCGGGGTTCCGGCCTGACTTCGCCATCGAAGTGGACGATTATCCGACGGCGCAGAGCCTCGTGGCCGCCGGCGTCGGGTTGGCGGCTGTCCCGCTGCTCGGCCTCAGCGCGGGCGTCCATCCGGGCATCGCGGTTCGGCAGCTGACCGAGCCCCGAATGGCTCGTCGCATCTATGCCGTCACCCGCTCGAGTCGCCGCGACGACCGGCTGACCGAGGCGATGCTCGCCAGCCTCCGCCGGGCGGCCGATGAACTCGCCATTCCGGATGCCATCGCCCTCGGCTACGCCCAGGCCGCCTGACTTCCGTTTTAGCCCGCGGACCGAGACGCGGCCAGTCGAGGCGCGACGCTCAGTGGGGAGCGCGGGCCACCATCGCCCAGGCCCGATGCGGCACCGCCAGTGGTTCGGCGGGAAACCGCTCCCGGAGTAGCTGGGCCAGCGCCCGATCGAAGTCAGCCACCGCGTCGGCCGGCAAGCTGGCCCCGACCCCATTGCAGGTCCGCATCCGGCCCCGCCATGCCTCGTGGCTGAATGGGACCGTGCCGTCGAAACTGAACGTCTCGATCCTCTCGAATCCCGCTTGCCCGGCATCCAGAGTCCACGCCGGATAGATGCCGGTGCTGCCGGCCATCTTCCACCCCGGGTTGAATCGCAGGATCAGGTCCTCGGTGGCGGCGCACACGTTGCCGGGCAGCGCCAAGTAGTCGTGGTGACAGATCACCAGGCAACCGGAGCGCCCGAGCAGGCGTCGAGCTTCCGCCGCCGCCTCGACCCGGGCAAACCAGTGCCAGCATTGACCTGCGGCCACCACGTCCCAGCATCCACCGGGGAGTCCGGTCCGCTCAGCTCGCCCGACCCTGTAGTCGATCTCCAGGCCGGCGGTAGAGTCGCACCGGCGGGCTTCCTGGAGCAGGGCGCCGGCTATGTCAATGCCGGTCACCCGGCACCCGGATCGTGCGAATCCACGCGCCAGAGCCCCCGTCCCCGTGCCCAGATCGACCACCCGCTGTCCGGGTAGTCCTGCCCCCAGGGAGGCCAGGCGGGCGAACAGTTCCTCAGGGAACCCGGGCCGGTAGGCCGAGTAATCGAGCGCCGTAGGATTGAAGTCAATCGTCACCAGCACGCATTTCAGCAGTCGCCGTCAGCCAAAACAGAAAGCTCTTCATGAATACGACTCGGTACCTGGGTGAAAAGGCCGTCAAGCCGATTGGCTTCGGGGCAATGCAACTCGCCGGCCCCAACGTGTTTGGGCCGCCACCAGATCCCGAGGCCGCGCGGGCGGTGCTGCGCCGGGCAGTCGACCTGGGGGTCGACCACATCGACACATCGCAGTACTACGGCCCGGATGTGGTCAACGAACTGATTCGGGCGGCGCTACATCCCTATCCCGAGGATCTGAAGCTCGTGACCAAGGTGGGGGGCCGCCGGGACGGGTCCGGCAATTGGCTGCCTGCCCTTTCCCCGCCTGAGCTCCGGCAGGGGGTCGAGGACAACCTCCGGACCTTGGGGGTGGAGCGGATGGATCTGGTCAACCTACGCCTGTTTGACGAGCACGACCGGGATGGCCACCTGCCCGAGCAGCTCGGCGTGCTGGACGAACTCCGCCAGGAGGGAAAGCTCGATCTGATCGGAGTCTCCAACGCCGCTACGGACGCCGTGGTGCGGGCCCTCGAACTTTCCGAGATCGCCTGCGTGCAGAACGCTTTCAGTGTGGTCAACCGCAGCGGCGAGGACGTACTGTCGCTCTGTGAGGAGCGAGGCCTGGCATTTGTCCCGTTTTTCCCGCTCGGGTCCGCCTTCATCAACGGACCGAAACACCTGGCGGAAGATCCGACGATCACCGAAATCGCCGAGCGCCTGGATGCCACGCCGTCACAGATCGCGCTGAGCTGGCTGCTTCACCGGTCCGAGCGCATCCTGCTGATCCCCGGCACGCGCTCCCTCCCGCACCTGGAGGAAAACGTGGCGGCCGGTGACATCCGGCTGGGTGAGCACGACATGCAGCGGCTGGAGAGCGCTCGGCAGATCGGCGATCCGCTGGCCGGAGACCACTGAGCCGCCCTATCCGAGTCGGGCCTACGGCAGGGTCCAGTAGCCGTCGGCGCCAGCCGGTGACCAGACGGCAGCCTTATCGAGCTCGGCGCGGACTTCCGTGACGGCGGCCTGCATGATGAGCGCTACCTCGGCCGTGGCCAGCGGTTCCTCCGCCCAGGCCAGGAGCTCCGTGACCGTGCCAGGAGGCGGACGACGGACTAGTTCCGGCGTCCGGTTGGCAATCGCCGTCTCGTACACCTCGATTGGATTGAAGCCAGGAATCGAGCAGCCATCAATCACGTAGCTCGGCGCCGTGTAGCGACGTTCCTCCGCCGGGCCTCCCAGCTTGTGATCGAGCGCGCGTGCGGCAGGTGAGGGGGCTCGGGCAGCGCGGGCGTCCGCCTCGAGCTCGCCCCGCACCATGTCGTCCTGCCAACTCGTTGGGTTTGAGGCCGGCGTCCGTGGCGGCTGCTGCGATCAGGTCGGGATCATCAAGCAGGCCGCCCTGCATCGCGCGTACCCGGAGCCTGCGCAGCAGCGAGTCGGCCCGTGACGGGGCATGACGGCGAGCTGCCACGAACGCCAGGCAGGCCGGCTCACTCGAGGCGAGACGCGGATACGGCGCCGGATCAATCGGCATTCCGTAACGGGCCTGGAGGCCGAGCCCCTTTGGCCAGCTTCTCGGTCTCCCCGGCCTCGCGTGTCAGGACGATCATCCTGGTAACCCAGCTCACTTGGTCGCCGTAATGCCATCGCAGCCGCTCGCGGACCGGCTCAGCCGAGAGTGCGAACGGGCAGGCCGGGTCCGGTGAACAGCTCGATGTTGACCATCACCCCGCAGCATCCTAGGCGCGGACGGGACTGACGGCCAGATCGATCCCTACCGGCTAGCGTGCACGATGATGGCTACCGCGATCGCCACGATCGGGGTCTATGACTTCGATGCCGCCGGGTTCGTTCGGACGCTCGAGGAGGCCGGCGTCACGCAGATCATCGACATCCGCCAGCGGCGGGGCGTACGGGGCTCGCAATATGCCTGGGCCAACGCCCAACGGCTGCAGGCCCTGCTGGCCGGAGCCCAGATCGCTTACGAGTATCACCCCGAACTGGCGCCCGACACGGAGATGCGTCAGCTGCAGTACCGGGAGGATGCTCGAGAGGGCGTGGGCAAGCGCTCGCGTGTCCACCTGTCCCCCAACTACATCCGCGTGTACACGCGGGAGGTCCTCGATCTCGTCCCGCTCGGACCGCTCGTCAAGCGCCTACCCGTGCATGGGATTGCGGCGCTGATGTGCGTCGAGGCCACCGCGCAGGCATGTCACCGCTCGCTGGTGGCGGCCCGCCTGGCCGAACGGTTCGGCTTCGAGGTCATCGACCTCGAGCCAGGCGAGCCCACCGATACCGACCTCTTCTGAGCAGGCCGTCAGACCTACCGGGTGGCTTTCTTCAGGCCGCTCGATGCGCGCCCCGCGGCGTTCTTGGCCTTGCCCTTGAGCTCGTCAGCCGAGCCCCGCGCCTCGGTCCCCGGCCGGCCGGACGCCTTTCCGGTCTCCCGCTTGCCACGTCCCTTGAGCTCCTTGGCCTTGCCCTTCAGCCGTTGCGTTCGATCGCCCATCTCTCCTCCTTCGTCCGGGATCAGGTGCTTAGGTTTCTACCCCGCTCAGCACGCGGTACGCACCGAATCGCCCCGCCGGAGCAGGTTCACCATCTGCCGCCGCGCCTGGCGACCCTCCGGCGTGGGCATCAGCGGGTACACGTGCGGCATCGCGGGCGCCTCGATCAGCTCGCAGGTCGTCCCGGCCTGGGCGCATCGGTCGAGCAGGCGATGAGCGTCTGGATTGAGAATGTCGTGGGTCCCGGTGAACACAGAGATGGCCGGGAGGTCCCGAAGGTCTCCGTGCAGGGGGCTGATTCGGGGGTCATCCAGCGGGAGGCCGCGGGCATAGGTACGCGCCGCTTCCCGCAGCCCCGCTACGGCCAGCATGGCGTCCCGCCGCTCCAGATCCAGCTGCTCGGGTTGATTCATGGCCACGTCCAGCCACGGTGAGAGCAGCACGAGCCTCGCTACCCGCAGCCCGCGGTCGCGCAGGCCGAGGCTGGCGGCGAGCGCCAGTCCGCCACCCGCCGAGTCCCCGGCCAGGATGAGATCGCCCGGCTCTTCGAGCAGGGCCGCGGCGATCTCTGTGGCGGTTCCCGCCACCTGAGCCGCACCCGCGCTGGCTCCCAGCGGATAGATCGGCACCAGGCACCGACACGGGACCTCGCGACTCAACCCGGCCGTCAGCGACCAGTGCGAGCGAGTGATCTCGTTGATGTAGGCGCCTCCGTGGAGATAGAGCAAGCGGGGCGTGGCCTGGGTCGCCCCCAGCGGCTCTAGGACGTACACCGGCCAGCCCCGGAGCTCCTCTCGGCGAATCATCACCCGCCGCCCGAGTCGCCGGGGTGGCTGGTGGCGGCTCGGCCGAGCGGCGCGGGCTGCGATGTGCCGGTTCGTCCGCTCGGCGGACGCATACCGTCGCTTGCCACCCCGGATGGGGAGGACGACGTGAACGATCAGCCGGTTTCGGAAACTCACACGCGAGCGCGCAGGCGATGTCAGGTCGGGATCAGGCTGCATTCCGAGCGTCGCCGCGCGGTGGGCCGCGCCGCGTCCAGACCGGCTACCCCGGCCAGGGGGATCCGTCTCAGCGAGGACCCGTTCGGAGCCGTCTCAGATGAGGGCCGGCTCGGCTCGTAATTCCTGCTCCAAGGACTGGGCAGTGCGCAGCAGCTCGCCGCTGGGGCCGACCGAGTAGGAGCCCTGCCGTTGGAGCGGCGGCGAGTAGCAATGCACCGTCACAGCCGCGTCAGTGCCGGCATGCCTGACTCGATGGATGGCCGTGGCGGGAACGTGAAACACCTGGCCGGCCGCAATCAAACGGGAGACCGTTCCGCCCCCCAGCTGCATCCGCTCCTCAAAGACCTCTCCGTGCAGAGCCGTGATCGCCGCCCCGGCGTCGTCGTGGTCATGCCAGCCGGTGTCCTGGCCAGGGCACCAGGCGATCATCCAGGCGTTGGCGCTCGGGTGGTCCCAGATCTGCCGATACACCCTCCGGTCAGGGTCTGGGGTGATCAGAGCTGACCAGTCGGCGTAGTGTTGAGCCAGCGTCCCGGTCAGCCCGGCCAGCTGCGGCGCTCCCAGCGTCACGCCGCCACCGCCCGCGTGGCCCGGGCCAGTACCTCGGAGGCCTGAGCCTGCAGGAGGGGCTCCCGACCGGTCCATGTGGGTTCCACGACGGGCCGATCGGATCCATACAAAAGCTGCCACGGCCCCACCAACCTGGCCATCGTCTCGACCGCCCTCGGGCCGTAGCTCGAGACGTCGTAGAAGGTGAACGGGTCGGTGACGTCAATCGGCGCTCCGGCGCGTTGCTCGAAGCGCTCCGCCTGCAGCGGCGCGCATCCGGCCAGCATGGCGAACACCACGACCAGGTCCGGGTGGGGCGCTCGTCCACGGGTGGCGAGGGTCAGCCAGGCCGCGTGCATCTGACTGACATAGCCAGTCATCGCCTGCCACCACAAAGGCTCCCCCAGGGGCGCCTCGTGCGGCCGCGGGTTGGCGGCCCGTCCGGGATGAACAAACAGAGGCACTCCGGCGCGGGCGACCCGTTCCAGAAGCGGCCCCGCCGCCTCCAGCCGAGCCGGGCCGATCAGGGCCGGTGCAGGCAGGGAGATCCCGGCACAGCCGCGCGCCACCAGAAGGTCCGACATCCGCCGGTTCGGCCTCGTCGAGCGCGACCGGCCCCCAGGCCAGAAACCCGTCACCGAGCGCCCGGACTCCGTCGAGGTGGGCATCGATCAATTCGACCGCCTCAGCCCGGGGAAGCGTTTCGATTCCGATCGGACTCGACAGGGCGACCACGATCTGGTCGAGGTGATCGTCCCGGGCGACGCGCTGTAGAGCATCGCGCTCACCTGCCTCGGGGGCGATCACGTACGGCCGCTCACCGTCGGCGTGAAGCACCGCCAGGCCGGAGGACAGGTCGACCATGGGCAGCCGGCGCCTCCGGGCCAGCCCGTCGACGAGCACGGGGGTCCAGACGTGCTGATGGAGATCGGTCCGCACCCGCCGCATAGTACACAAAGTTCACCAATTTACTTCAGGTTCCTGCAGGACTGCGAGAACGGGATGCGAAGCGAGGGAAACCCCAAAGGCACAACGGGTCTCGGGGCGGCACGGCCGGTGCACGCCGTAGGAAAATGGCCCCTTAAAGTGAGCGAGCCCCCCAGCGGCGAATATGAGGCCGGCTGGTGGGCGCGCTCGGGGGAGGAGAGGGACCTGCATTCTGGACTGCTGTCGGCTAGAAAGCAAAGACGAGTATTCGCACCTACCTATAAGCTGTCCTTATGGATCTTCGACAGCTCCGTTACCTAGTCGCTCTGTCCGAGGAAGGCAGCTTCACCCGGGCCGCGGCGCGCGAACACGTGGCGCAACCGGCGCTGTCTCAGCAGATCCGGCGCCTGGAGGAGGAACTCGGGATCACCCTGGTGGAGCGCACGACTCGCAGCCTCGCCATCACAGATGCAGGTGAGCTTCTGATCGCCAGAGCGCGCCGCGCTCTGGCTGAACTCGAGGCGGCCCGCGACGACCTGCTCCGGCTAAAGGGGATTCGATCCGGCCGGGTGAACCTCGGGGTCATGCACACGATGGGGCCGATCGACATCTCCCTGGCCTTGGCCGTGTTTCATGAGCGCTATCCCGAGGTGGAGCTGACCGTGCGGGAGCAGTCGAGTGAGGAGTTGGCCGAGCTGTTGCGGGTGGATGAGCTGGACCTGGCTTTCCTGTCGGTCACTGAACGAGTGGAAAGCCACGGCCTCAGCCTGCACCAGCTGGTCAGCGAAGAGCTGGTCGTCATGCTCCCGCACGGCCACCGGCTGGCCAGTCGCCGGACGCTGCGGGTCGCCGAGCTGGCCGAGGAGGAGTTCATCAGCTACCGCGAGGGTTCGCGGATCCGGGAGCTGCTGGTCGGCGCCGCTGAGCAAGCGGGGTTCCATCCCAAGGTCAAGCTCGAATCCAACGAGAGCCAGCGCGTGCGCCGGCTGGTCGCCCGCGGGATGGGGGTGGCCATCCTCCCGGCCTCCGATGCTGTGGCCCCAGGGGCACCGGTGTCGGTGGTCAGGTTGCGCGCGCCGGCCCTGACCCGCGATATCACCCTGGCCTGGCGCGCTCAGCGCCGGCTGCCTCCCGCGGCAGCCGAGTTCCTGGCGCTGTCCCGCGAAACGTTCGCTGGACCGGATCTGCCCGAGCCGCTCGAGATGAGGGCCTGACCAGTGGGCTCGGAGCTCCACCGTGCCGCGGGCGGACTGCGTCGCCGCGTCCGCATGGTTCGCCATCGCGGCGAGCAGGTCAGCTGTCCGCTGTGCGGACGCAGCTTCCGTTGCTTTATGGACGCCTGGAACCGGCCGGATGCGATCTGCTGGCGCTGCGGGTCCCACGAGCGACACCGAGCCCTGTGGTTGTTTCTGGAGCAGCGGCCGGAGTTGCTCGCGGGCGCAGGGTCGCTCCTACATTTTGCGCCCGAATGGGCATTGCGCCGGCGGTTCTCCCAGCTGACCCACCTGCGCTACGTCACCGCCGACCTCAGCGACCCTGATGTGGATCTCCAGCTTGACCTCACGGCCCTGGCACTGCCGGACGCGAGCTACGACGCGGTCGTCTGCTCCCACGTCCTCGAACACGTCTCCGACGACCGCGCAGCCATGAGCGAGCTCCGGCGCATCACCGCTCCGGGGGGCTGGTGCCTGGTCATGGTGCCGCTTGACCTGGGCCGCTCGCAGACCTACGAGGATCCATCGATCACCAGTCCCGAGGAGCGCGAACGGGCCTACCGTCAACATGACCACCTGCGGCTCTACGCGGCGGACATCGGCGCCCGACTCCAGCAAGCCGGCTTCGCCGTCGAGCGGGTGGAACCCGCCGGGAGCTTTGGACCCGAGGCCCTGGCCCGCTGCCGTCTGCTCGAGAGCGACTACATCTGGCTCTGCCGCTAGGACGGCCTTCCTGCCGGTCCCACCTGGCCCGTCAGCTCCACCAGTTGCTGCACCACCCGGGCCAGAGGCTGAGTGGCGTCCAGCTCGTGCGTGCAGGTCCGCCGGAGGAGCGGCTCCACCTCGGTCAGGTGCCGGAGCACGAGTTCCCGTTCTTCGGGGGTTTTGCCGTAGCTGTTGGTCGTCCGTCCGGCGATCCGATCCAGAAGCACCGCAGCCGGCGCGCTCAGCAGAACGACCGCGTCGAACCGGGGGTAGAACCTGCCCTGGTTCGACACCGTCCCCGCGAGAAACCGGGTCGTGCCCGGCGCCCGGGCGAGCAGGTCGGAGATCCGATCCTCCCGCCACACGTACCCCCCGGCCTCTGCTGACCACTCGTCCAGCCGGGGTCGTCCGTGTCGACGACCTCGAACCCCAGCCGGCTCAGCTCCAGCAGAGCACTCGACTTGCCGGTCCCGGACATGCCCGTGACGAGCACAGTTCCCATCTACTGCATCCGTTGGGCCCCGGGCGGTGAGTTGACCCAGGCATGCTTGCGGTGCTCCCATACCGAAACGGTGGGGGCTGGAAACCCCGGATCGGCGAAGGCTCCGAGCGGGATGGCTATCAGCTCAGAGTCGGTCTGGTAGTACACAGTGGCCCCGCACACAGGGCAGAAGTTGAACCTTCGCCCCTCGCCTTCGTCGGAGATCCGCTCGAACTCACGGGACTCACCCGTGATCATCACTGCCGCGCGGGGAAACCGGGCCTGCGCGCTGAAGGCGCTCCCGGTGCGGCGCTGACAGGCCAGGCAATGACAAGCCGAAACGCGGATCGGGTCACCCTCGACCACAGCGCGCAACTGTCCGCAGCTGCATGACGCCTCGCGCGTTGGCACGTGCGCCAGACTAGAGCGTCGGTGAGCGGACACACGATCCACCATCTGATTCACACTTACGGCTGCGGGATCGTGTTTGCGGCGGCCGCGCTGCAGGCCGTCGGGGCGCCCGTTCCGGGGACGACGGTGTTGGTCACGGCCGCACTGTATGCGGCGGCCACGCACGGACTGCCTATCGTGTGGGTGATCCTCGCGGGGGCGTCGGGAGCCGCGATCGGCACCACGGCCGGCTTCCTGATCGGCCGCCGTGGAGGGGCTCCGCTGCTGCTGTGGATAGGCCGGCGGCTGCGGCAGGATCCGCACCGAGTCCAGCGACTTCGATCGGAGTTCGCCCGCCGCGGCTTGTCCTGGATCTTCATCGGGCGGTTCATCACCGGCGTCCGGAATGTGACGGGTCTGCTGGCTGGGGCCAGTGGTATGCCCTTCGCCAGGTTCTTGCTCGTCAACATCGCGGCCGCGCTCGTTTGGGCCTCACTTAACGCGCTCGAGTACTACTGGTTCGGTCGGGCCCTGACCGGCGCTTCCACCTGGGTGCAGGTGCTCCTGATCGTGCTCGGCTTGGTTTGGCTGGGGCTGTCACTGCACGTTCTGCGCCGGCGGGCCGCGCGGCAGCTGCGAAGTGTCGACTGGACGCCCGAGACCCCAGCGCCCTGAATGTCGGCGCAGTCGTTCTTCACGCCACTTCTCCAGCGCGACGCGTCCGGACGCGCCTGGCTGCGCCAGTTGCTGCGCGCGGCGCCCCGTGGTGTCGAGCGGCTCGGCGCGGATCTGGTGGACCAGCCCGGCTCGCTGTCGATGTCGCTCTCCGTGCGCGGCGTCAGCGGCGTTCTGGGAGCCTTCGAGTATCCGCTGGCCCCGTCACGGGGCCTGGTCGGGTGGCTCCTCCAGCATCCCCAGGCTCTCACCTGGGTCGATGACCCAGACGCCTCCCCCCAGACGCGCCGGCTGCGTCGCGCCCTCCTGTTCGATGATCCGCCGGGTTCGCGGGTCAAGGCCCAGGCTCGGGCTCAGGAACTCATGCTGTCTCGGTCGGTGCTGTCCCAGGAGTGGTGGCGCTTCGAGTATCTCGGCACGATCGACTGCCTGCTGATGACCGACCGGGTCGTGCTCACCGTGATCACGGACGCTGCCGACCCGCGAGCTCCGGCCACGCCGTGGTATCCCGGCCGCCCGCGGCTGATCCGCGCCGTCGAGGCGGCTCGTGAGCTGGCGGCACAGCGGACCTGGGCGTGCCTGCTGCTCTCCGCTGAGCCCATCCAGCTCGAGGACGAGTTGCTCAGCGAGCGGGCCCTGGCCGACGCTGCTCCGCACCTTCCTCCGGCGGAGCGAGCCGAGCTGGGCGATGCCTACCTGGGCAATCTGACCTGGCCCGACGCCGCCGCGGCGATCGGCGATGGGGCGCCGGGCGCAACCCCGGCTCGCCCTGACGCGTAGCCTGGCCGGGGTGCGCGTGGCCATTGCCGTCCCCCTCGAGCCCGAGTTGGTGGAGCGGATCCGGTCGGCCGAGCCAAGCTTGGAGGTTCTGTGGGACCCCGAGTTGCTCCCTCCAGCCCGCTACCCCGGCGACCACAGCGGCCCCCCCGATTTTCGTCGCTCGGCCGAGCAGGATCGTCGCTGGCAGGAGGCGCTGGCCAGCGCGGAGGTCCTGTTCGGCTTCCCGGACGGCGCCGCCACTGAGCTGGGCAGCCTGCTCGAGAGGTCTTCCGCTGTGCGCTGGGTGCAGGCGATGGCGGCCGGCGCCGGTGAACAGGTCCGCGCCGCGCAGCTGGAGCCCGCCGTCCTCGAGCGAGTGATCATCACCACGGCCAGCGGGGTGCACGCCATCCCGCTGGCCGAGTTCTGCCTGCTCGGGCTGCTGGCCTT
>DASZNA010000023.1:0-45230 GCA_035551655.1 Solirubrobacteraceae bacterium | reverse complement strand
GCTGGGCGTCGGAATGCCCTGCATAGGTCCGCATCATCCAGGGACGATCGGGTTGCGCAAGGCGCGGGGAAACCGGCTCAGACATGTCCAGATAGGCTACCGGTCATGCCCTCGATTGCAGTCGTCGGAGGCGGTTTCGGCGGCGTGGCGGCGCTGGTCATGCTGCACCGGGCCGGGTACGAGGACGTCACCCTGTTTGAGCGGGGCGAGCGGCTCGGCGGCGTGTGGCACCACAACACGTATCCCGGCGCGGCCTGTGACATCCCGTCTCACCTGTACGAGTTCTCCTTTGCGCCCAATCCACGCTGGTCACGGCGCTACGCCCCCCAGCCGGAGATCCAGGCCTACATCGAGCAGGTGGTGCGCGACCACGGTGTCGAGGGCCGCGTGCGCACGGGCGTCGAGGTCACCGGCGCGCGCTGGCATCCGGATGAGCGGCGCTGGCATCTGGAGACCTCCGGCGGCCGGGCCGAGGCCGACATCCTGCTCACCGCCTGCGGGCAGCTGTCGATCCCGCAGATGCCGGCCCTGCCGGGCCTCGAGCGGTTCGAGGGCCCAGCCTTTCACTCCGCTCGGTGGCACCACGATGTGCCGCTGGACGGCCGGCGGGTGGCCGTCATCGGCACCGGCTGCAGCGCGATCCAGATCGTTCCGGCCATCCAGCCCCGGGTGGCGCAGCTGCAGGTCTACCAGCGATCTCCGGGATGGACGCTGCCCCGGGGCGACCTTGCCTACGGCGAGGGGGCCAGGCGGCTGTTCGCGCGTTTTCCGGCGCTACAGCGCGCCGACCGGCAGCTGAACTTCGCCTTTCAGGAACTCGCGGCGGCCGCCATGACCAGGCATCGGTGGCTGCTGGCACCGTTTCGAGCGGTGGGCCGCTGGAACATCAACCGGGCGATCTCCGACCCAAACCTGCGCCAGCAGGTCACGCCCCGGGACGAGCTCGGGTGCAAGCGGGTGATGCTGACCGACGACTGGTACCCCGCCCTGGCCCAGGACAACGTGGAGCTGGTCACCGAGCGGATCGCCGAGATCAGCCCACGGGGGGTGCGCACGACGGACGGCACGGAGCGGCCCGCGGACGTGCTGGTGTTCGCCACCGGGTTCGCCAGCCATTCGTTCGTGGCGCCGATGGAGATCGTGGGGGAGGGAGGACGAGCTCTGAGCCAGGCCTGGAGCGAGGTGGCCCGCGCGTACCTGGGCCTGAGCGTGCCGGGCTTTCCCAACCTGTTCCTCCTGTACGGGCCCAACACGAACGGGGGCAGCGGGTCGGTGATCTACACGATTGAGGCCGGCGTGCAGCACGTGATCGCCGCCCTGCGCGAGCTGGAGCGAAAGCGGGCGGCGCGCATCGAGGTCCGCGCGGAGACTGCGGCAGCGTTTGACCGAGAGCTGCGGGCGCGCCTGGCCGGGACCGTGTGGCACAGTGGTTGCACCAACTGGTACCTGGACGCCGATGGTCACGATCCGAACCAGTGGCCATGGACGTGGAGTACGTATCGCAGGCGAACGGCAAGGATTTCCGAGGCCGCCTACGAAGTAGCCTGAATGACGATGACCGATCCACTCCCCGCCAGCAGAAGCAGCGCCGCCTTCAAGCAGGCCATAGTCGGCGGCTACGACCGTGAAGAGGTCGACGACTACGTCGCGGCTCTGGAGCGCCACATCGACGAACTTGAGCGGGAACACACGCCCGACGGGGCCGTTCAGCGCCGCCTCGAACAGGTCGGCGGCGAGGTCTCCGGGATCCTCCAGCGGGCCCATGAGACGGCCGACCAGCTCACTCACGAGGCGCGCACCGAGGCCGACCAGCTGCTGGAATCCGCTCGTCGAGAGGCGGAGGAGCTGCGGACCTCGGCCCAGCGGGAGACCCGCGAGCTGACCGAGAACGCTCGCCGTGAGGCGGATGAGCGGATTGGCGCCTCGCACCGGGATGCCGCTCAGATCACGGCGAACGCCCAGACCCGGCTGCAGGAGCTCGATGTCGACGCCGACCGGATCTGGTCCGAGCGGGAGCGCATCCTCACCGACGTCCGCTTTCTTTCCCAGCAGCTGCTCGAGGTGGCCGAGACAGCGGCGCAGCGCTTCCCGGCCGATGAGGCTGAGGCCGAGGAGGATCCGGGCGAGATCACCGCCGCCACATCCGAGCTTCCCGAGCTGCGCGCCGGCGTGGAGTTGCTGCCCGGCGAGGCCGGTGACCTGAACGGGGCCACCCAGGCCTACGACGTGGAGGAGCTGTTCGAGGGCCAGGACGACCTTTCGGCCGGCGAGCTTCCTCCGGGATCCAAGGGAGAGGTGGGAGAGGGTCCCGAGCTTGCGGGCAATTGATTGCCGGCACCTCGATCGCGAGCGTGTCATCTGCTGCTGGCAGGTCGGTGAGGTACTGATTGACCCGGGCCCGAGCTCGTGCTTGGAGACGCTGCTCGAGGCTCTGGGGGATGAGCGGCCGCGGGCTCTGCTGCTGACGCACATACATCTCGACCACGCCGGCGCCAGCGGAACCCTGGCCGCCCGGTGGCCCGACCTGGACGTCTACGTGCATGAGCGGGGTGCTCCGCACATGATCGCCCCCGAGCGTCTGCTGAACAGCGCCCGGCGCCTGTACGGAGAGGACATGGACCGGCTATGGGGGCCGTTTGAGGCGGTGCCCGAGGAGCGACTGCACGTCCTTCGGGGCGGCGAGCGGCTCCGGGTGGGGGACGATGAGTTCGAGGTGGCCTACACCCCAGGGCACGCGTCCCACCACGTGTCCTATCTGCACGGTAGTGGGACGGCGTTCGTGGGAGACACCGGCGGAGTGCGGATCACGGCCGAGGGACCGGTGATCCCGCCCACACCGCCTCCCGACATCGATATTCCGGCCTGGCATCAGTCCCTGGCTCGGATCGGGGACTGGCGGCCCTCCCGTCTGGCCTACACACACTTCGGAGCCAGCGAGGACGCGGTCGGCCAGCTAGCCGACCTGGGGGGCCGGCTCGACAGCTGGGCCGAGATGGCCCGCGACCGCGACGCGGCCGGCTGGGAGCAGGGCGTGCGCGAGGAGCTGGCCGGAGTCAGCTCACCTGAGATTTTCGCCGCTTACGAGCAGGCGGTGCCGTTCCAGCAGTCCTACGCCGGGCTGCGGCGCTACTGGGACAAGCGCGACTCCAGCTGAGGTTTATGCTGAGTCGGATGTCCTCAGCGGTGGAGCTGCCCAAGCAGGCCGGTCCGGGCGCAGGTGTGGGCGGGTTCTGGAACGTCGTTGTGCTCAACGACGAGCACAACACCTTTGACCACGTAGCCGAGACGCTCGCTCGTTACATCCCGGGCGTCGGACTGGCCGAGGGCTACCGCTTGGCCGACCGCATTCACCGCACTGGCTGCGCGATCGTGTGGAGCGGTGCTCGCGAGGACGCCGCGGCTTACTGGGAAAGCCTGGACGGCGCTGGCCTGACCATGGCGCCGCTCGAGGCCGCCTGAGCTCCGGCAGCGGCGGCCACACCGGCGTTCGCCACGGCCGCCTGAGCGCTGGCCCGTGCCGCCTGGGCGCTGGCCTTGGCCGCTTGAGCGCCGGCCGCGGCCCGCTGGGCACCCGTGCTGGCAGCACTCATCAGCTTGGCCCTCTGCTTCTCGGGGCTGATCCGCACCACGTTCCAGACCAGGCCGAGCTTCTCCAGAAGCAGGATGACCAACCCGGTCGGATCGGTCAGCAGCTCGCCCAGGCGCAGTCCGTGGAAGGCCGAGGTGGGGAAGGCGTGGTGATTGTGGTGCCAGCCCTCGCCCATCGAGAGGGGGGCCAGCCAGAAGACGTTGCGAGACTCGTCCTCCACCTCGAACCGGCGACGGCCGACGAAGTGGCAGATCGAGTTGACTGACCAGGTGATGTGGTGGAGCAGGAAGACCCTCACGAGGCCTCCCCACAGCAGGGCGCTGAGTGCGCTGGCGATCCCGCCGCCGATCAGCCAGCCCAGCCCGAACGGGATGGCGAAGCTGATGGCGATCCACAGGAAGAAGGTCTTGTCGATGATCCGCAGTGCCGGGTCCTTGACCATGTCCGGGGCGAACCGCTCCCGGTCGGCCTGGCCAACGTTCTCGAACAGCCAGCCGACGTGGGCGTGCCACAGCCCCTTGAGGGCACCCAGGAATCCGGGGCCGCTCAGGTGAGGGGAGTGGGGGTCGCCCTCGGCGTCGGTGAACGCGTGGTGCTTGCGGTGATCGGCCACCCAGGTGATGACCGACCCCTCCACCGCCATGCTGCCGATCACGGCGATGATGGCGCGGAACGCCCGCGAGGACTGGAACGACCGGTGGGTGAACATCCGGTGGTAGCCGAGCGTCACGCCCAGGCAGGTGAACACGTAGAGGCCCAGCATCAGGCCGAGGTCAAGCGGCCCCACGCCGTGGTTCCACAGCAGGGCGATCGCCGTGATCAGCGCCGCGAAGGGCAGCGAGACGGCGAAAAGGTTGGTGATCTTGTGAGCGCGGGACATGTCGAACAGAGGAGTCTAGAGATGACTACCCCGTCCCGGCCAGCCTGGTAACACCTCGGACGTTCCCCGCCTCCTCCAACTGGCGCAATCCGCCCCGGCGATGGTTGAGATATAGGTTCAGAAAGGCCACCGTCGTGCGCTCCACGATCGCCAGCTGGGGTTGCTCGGTGGTGTAGGGCGGCAGGTGCTGAGCGCCGAGGATCTTCAGCAGGAACTTCGGGCGGGAAACCTGGCCAAAGAACTTGTAGGTGTTCCGGGGTAGGTTCGTCGTGTCGGCTGTGCCCTGCATCGCCAGGAGCGGCGGGGAGCCGTTCGTGAAGTCATACGAGCCGACCGACGGCTCGGCCCCCGACATGACGATCGCCGCCTTCACCCGCCTGTCTCGGTACCGCCGGTTGTAGGCCGAGAGCAGCGCTGTGATGCCTCCGTCCGACTGGCCTGCCACGGCCACCAGTCGGCCATCGACCAGCCCGCTGAGCGGGTTCCCGGCTCGCCGGGTCTCGAGGATCATTCGGGTGATCACGGCGCTCATGTCCCCGGGCTGGTTGAGCAGATCATTCTCATTCGGCCCGCCCGGCGCGTGGGCGTTGGTCAGCGGGAACACGGGGGAGGCCACCACGAAGCCGGCCCGGGCGATCGCGGTCAGGAGTGCCGCATAGGGGTGCGGGGTGACGTTGAAGCCGTGGGCGAAGACGACCAGCGGATAGCGGCCCCGCCCGCCCTCGGGATATCGGACGTAGGTCTCCAGGGTCCGCGGCACGACCCGACCGCCCGGCAGGCGGATCGTGCGGTGCTCAACGATGCGGATCGCGCGGATCCCGACCTGGAACGGGGCCTTGGCCGCGGTGTTACCCGCGCTCGCGGTGTTACCCGCGCTCGAGCTCACGGGGAAGATCGTCAGCAAGAGCCCGGCGAGAACGGCCACCAGTCCCGCGGTTCGGCTCGGCAGGCGCCCGCCGAAGCTCACGAGACCGGGCTCAGGCCACGGCTTCGGGCGCCGGCTCAGGCTCGGGCGCGACGTCGGCACCGCGCTCCACCTGGGGGCCGAGCTCACCGGCGGCGATCTCGTCGTGCCAGATGTAGGAGATGGGGATCTGGTACTTGCCTGCGAAGCGCCGGCGGAATTCGGTCATTTCAGGGCCTTCCCAGAAGCGGTACCAGTCGCCCTGGCTGGGGAACCACATCATCTGGGTGATCTTGTACATGTCGTCCCGGGACTGGTGGACGGCATAGCGGGTGGCGCCGTAGCGCAGGCACAGCGGGGTCGCCTCGGCGACCGCGGCTGCGAACACGTCCTTGCGCAGCACCGTCGAGTACCAGGGGATGTGAACGACGCCTCCGGCTCCAGCCATCTCTACCGCTCCTCATCCGGCGTTTGCATCACGTCGCCCCTGACCCTCGCGTTCATGCGCCCACCTCGGCGTGGATGGCGCCCGGGCCCTCGACGGTCTTTCCCTGGCCCTCCTCGGTGGCCCCCACCAGAATGGCGATCTTGCCCAGATGCTGGTTCTCCTTCATCAGCTGGTGGGCCTCGGGCACCCCTTCGAAGCCCATCGTCCGCCACAGCACCGGGCGAATCAGGTTCTGCTCGATCAGCTCGTTGGCCTTCATGCACTCGTAGGCGTTGGCGAAGTGCGAGCCGATGATCTGCTTCTGGCGCATCCACAGATAGCGCACGTCGAAATCCAGGTCATAGCCCGTCGTGCCGGCGCAGATCACCACCTTGCCGAACGGCTTGACCGCCAGCACCGAGGTGGGGAACGTGGCCTTGCCCACGTGCTCGAAGACGATGTCCGGCTGGTCTCCGAGGATCTCCGCCACGGCCTTGGAGAACCGGCGCGACTCCCGGAAGCGGGCCTTCTCCTCCTCGGGGCTCTCGCCGCCGCGGCGCATCATCCCGGTGAACTCGCCCCGGTCGATGTACCCGGTGGCCCCGAGCGCCGTGACCAGCTCGCCTTTTTCCTGGCTGGACACGACCCCCACGCACTGGGCTCCGGCGGCGGCGCACAGCTGGACGGCGAACACGCCGAGACCTCCGGCGGCTCCCCACACCAGGACTCGGTGCCCGGCCTGCAGGTCACACTGGGTGATCAGCATCCGGTACGCGGTGAAGTACACGAGACCGTAGGAGGCAGCCTCCTCCCAGGTCAGGTTCTGGGGGCGGGGGATCAGCTGCTGGGCCTGCACCTTGGTGAACTGCGCGAAGGAGCCCCAGGTCGTCTCGTAGCCCCAGATGCGCTGGGAGGGCGCGGCCAGCGGGTCGAGCCCGTGCACTTCGGGGTCCTCGTAGGAGGCCATGTTGCAGTGGATGATCACCTCGTCGCCCGGCTTCCACCGGGTCACCCCGGGGCCGACCTTCCAGACCACGCCCGAGGCGTCCGAGCCCCCGATGTGATGTCCGTACTGCGGATGATCGCCGTAGCCGAACACGGAGACCGGCTTGCCCATCGCCGCCCAGACGTTGTTGTAGTTGACCCCGGCGGCCATCACGCGCACGATCACCTCGAAAGCGCCCGGTTCGGGCACCTCGATCTCCTCCACCTGGAAGGCGTCCACCGGCTCGCCCTCGCGGTCCTGCCGGATCACCCAGGCCGCCATCGTCTCGGGCAGCTCGCCGGGCTCGGTCTCGACGCGAGAGATTTGGCTCAGGTCGACGGCCATGGCCGCGCATGGTACGGCGTCCGGCTCGAAGGCGTCGCTCGTCCCGCCCGGGAAGCGCTCACCCGGATGAACCCACGACCCTACGGCTGCATGACCGCGTTATTGCCGTTCGGGCGGGCCGTGCCGATGTGAAGCGTGGCCGGTTTGATCGTCCGCCCACCGGCCGCGCCGCCGGCCGGAGTGCTGGTCACCATGTAGGTGCCGGTGGCCAGGTCGGCCTGGACCTGGGCCGTCGTCCCCGGGTTGATCGGGCCGGTGCTTGCGGTGCTGCCCCCGCCGGCGGCTGGGCGGATCGTCACCAGCTCAGTGCGGGCGGCGCCGTTGCTCACCAGGAAGACGACCGGCCCAGCCCCGACCGTGGAGGGCGCCGCGGAAACCTGCCGGTCGTTGACGTACACGCCCAGGTTGACCGGCGTGGCCGGACGGCTCTTGTCGGCGAAGTGGGCTGTGCTCCCGCAGCCCGCGAGTCCAATGGTTGCGACGACCACGGCGGCCGCTCTGACCCTGCTCAACGCTCTCCTCTCGACTGTCGCCCCAACCGCCGGGCGCGCGACCAGAGTTTCCCCTAATCAGACCGCACGGGCAACCTGGCCGCTCAGGCGGGCGGGCCCGGGAGCGGCGGGCTGAGCAGCCGGCGGCGCCGCTCGAGGCGACGCAGCTCGCCCTGGAGAACTTTCCAGGACTCGCTCTCCACCTGCTCGTACTCCTCGCCTGACAGAGTCTGGATGCGCTCGCGGTAATCGTTCCAGGCCCGGCGAGTGTCCTCGTCGAGTTCCCGGAGCTTGTTCGGGTCTGGGGCGGTGATGGTCACAGGCGACTCCTTCCCAGGATTGGCGATTTTGATGCTAGCTAGCCACCCGGTCGCTAAGTGCCGGGTGGCACCCAAGCGTTCGCACAGGCCCGCCGCGGGGTTGCAACGTTTCGCCCAGACCGTCCGCAGGGCCGCGTATCAACCGGCGGATGAAGCTGGGCGAGCATCCGCTGGCCACCGCCGAGTTCGTGGCCGTGGACACCGAGACGAACGGGTTGGGCGGCGACTCCTGTGAACTGACCGAAGTCGGCGCCGTCCTGGTGGGAGGTGGGGAGCTGCACGATCGCTGGGTCTCGCTCGTGCGCACCAACATGCCGCTGGGGCGCGGCATCCAGCGGTTCACCGGCATCACTCAGGACCAGATCGACCGGGCGCCCGACCCCGACCAGGTCCTTCCGACGCTGGCTGACCTCCTGCGCGGCCGGGTGATGGTGGCCCACAACGCCCCGTTTGACCGGCGGGTGCTCCGCCAGGCCTTCCAGCGAGTTGGCCTGGAGTGGCCCGATCCCCCGCTGCTGTGCACGGCCGCTCTGGCCCGGGCCCTGCTGCCGCTGCAGAAGGAGCGCAAGCTGGGTCGTCTGGCCGACGCGCTGGGCATCGAGGTGGAGGTCGCCCACCGGGCGCTGGCCGACGCCGAGACCTGCGGCCGGATCCTGTGCGCGCTCTTCCCCCGCCTGTGCGCCAACGCCGCCACCGTAGGCGACGCCGTCGCCCTGGTCCGGCCCCGCCGCCGGCGGACGGTGGGTGACCCGCGTCGGACCCGGCGCGCCTACGCGGTCGGAGCCAAGGACCTGCCCGCCCTCGACTTCCACGATCTGCCGCAGGATCCGGGGGTATACATCTTCCGCGACGGCGCGGGGCAGCCGCTGTACGTCGGAAAATCGGTGTCGATCCGCAGCCGGGCGCGCGCCCACTTCGCCCCGTCCACCCAGCGCGCGGCCTGGACCCAGGCCGCCGAGGTGGTCGATTACCGGTCAACCTCCAGCGAGCTGGGCGCGCTGATCCTGGAGAACCGGCTGATCAAGCAGCTCCGCCCGCCGGGGAACGTCAAGCTGGCCCGCCGCCGTGACGAGCGGACGGTCTACCTGGTGTGCCGCCTGGACATCCCGTTCCCGATCCTCGAGCTCGCCCCGGCCCCGGCGGCCGGCCACGCGGTGACGATCGGCCCGCTGCGGGGCCGCACGTGGGTGAGCGAGCTGATCGAGCAGCTGGACTCCATGTTCGGTCTTCGCCACTGCGGGCGGCGGCTGCCCCGGCGTGAACACCCGAGCGCCTACGGGCAGATGGGCCGCTGCCTGTCACCGTGCCTGGGAGATCTAGACCCCAACCTCTACCGCCGCCGGCTCGATGAGGCCCTGGGCATGTTCCTGACCCGCACCGACGCCCGCCCGCGCTTGCTCTCTCACATCCAGGCTCAGATCGGTCAGGCATCCGAGGCTCAGCAGTACGAGCGCGCCGCCTCGCTGCAGCGGCGCCTGCACCGGATGCGGCGGATCCTCGACGGGGTCGAGGGCGTCCTGGCGGCCTCCCACTCCCGTCCGCGCCTGCTGCTGGCCCGCCACCCGGTCGAGGCGCACCGCTTCGATGCGTTGTGGCTGGCCGGTGGGCGGCTGGTCGATTTCGGCGAGCTCCCGGACCTCGAGGAAACGATCCACCGGACCCGCCGAGCGGCCAGCCGGGCCGTCTGGGCCGGAGAGCTCGGAGCTCATATCCCGCCGGATGAGGTGGATGAGCTGAGGATCCTCACCACCTATCTGGCCTCACATCCCGACCTGCCCGAGCTGCCGCTCGCCCCGGTCCCCACCGACGAGCAGATCCGCCGCTTCGTTCAGGCGAACGGCAGCTCGACCACCTCGGCCGAACCGGTCTCGCCCGCCTTCATGGTGGCGCCCACCGGCACCTCTCGCCGCACGAAGCCCAGAGCGATGGGGCCGAGCCGGGGCGAGACGGCCACGCTGGTCACCCGGCCCGCCACCCTGTCCTCATAGAGCAGCTCCGTCCCCGGTTCCAGTGGCGCTTCGCTGCGCAGGCCGCGCAGGTGACGGTTCGGCTTGCCGCGGTAGTACAGCCGAGCCACCGTCTCCTGGCCCACGTAGCAGCCCTTGGTGAACGAGACGGCCCGGTCGTTGAGGCCCGCCTCCTGCGGGATTACCCCATCGTCGAGATCGATCCCGTAGCGCGGCCGGCCGTGTTCGATCCGCAGGCACTCGGCCGCAGCCACGCTCACCGGCTCGGCCCCCGCCCCGTTCGCCGCCTGGCGGACCTCGTCGGCTTGGTCCGAGTCGAACAGCAAGTCAATTCCCCCGTCGGTCCGGATCAGCCGTACCTCGGCCGCCACGACGTGGTCGTGTTCCGTGCCGCCCGGCAGCACTCCAAAGGCCGCCTCAGCCACAACGTCCGCGCGCGGACCGATCAGCGAGAACAGCCCAGATTCCAGCGTTCGCTTGTGCAGCTCGACCTGATATCCGATCGAGAAGCGCCGAATCATGTTGAACAGCTCCTGCAGCGCGACCCGTTCGGTATCCAGGAGCAGCTCGCCGCCGGCATCCAGGATGCGCAGGTCCCCCAGCATCTTGCCCTTGGGGGTGAGAAACGCCGCGTAGCAGCCGCGCCCCTCGGCCAGGGACTCCGTGTCGTTGGTCACCTGCCCCTGGAGGAACGACTTCGCCTCAGATCCAGCGAGCGCCAGCTTCCCGCGCTCGGATTGATCGAGCAGCCCGCACGACCCGGTCAGCGCGGCGTATTCCGACTCGATGCTGCCGACGGTGCTCACTAGCTCAAGCTTAGAGAGGGGCAGCCCCGATCTGGAGCCGCCCCCCTCGGTAATCAGCCGGTGAAGGTGGGCGCCTTCTTGCCCTTCTTGGCCGTCTTGGCCTTGACGATCACCACCGTGTGCTTGACCTGCGCGGCTTTGGTGCCGTTGCAGTAGGCCGTCTGCCCGGTGAACACGAGCTGGTTCGAGCAGCCCTCGTTATCGGTCACGGTCAGAGTGACGTGGTAATGGCCGGCGTGCCTGTACGTGTGGCTGACCTTCGCCGACTTGGTGGTCTTCTTCGAACCGTCGCCGAAGTTCCAGGCGTAGATCGCCACCTTGCCGTCCGAGTCTGATGACTTCGACCCGTTGAAGGACGCCTTGCGCCGGTGGGCGCGGTGCGTGAAGGCGGCCTTCGGGCCCTGATTGGGCACCACGGCCGGCTGACCCGGGTTTGTGCCCACGGTCACCGGAGTCCCGGGAGTGTTCGTGGCGGTCGAGATTGGCGTGACCGAGCCGGCGTCGTAGTCGGCGGTGTACACAGTCTTCCCGTCGGGCGTCATCGTGATCAGGTACGGGTAGGACCCGGCGCCGGTCGGAATCGGCAGGCCCACCGAGCGCGTGCTTAGGTTGACCGGGAACACTTCCGCGGCGTTCCCATCGTTGACGTACGCCATGGTCCCGTCGGGCGAGATCGAGATGCCCTCCAGATCGGTTCCGCCGGGGATCACGATCCCGGTTCCGGCCACGCCCGTGGCCGTGTTGATCGGAACGAGCTCGTGGGCGTCGTAGGCGACCACCCAAAGCGTCTTCCCGTTCGGAGTGATCGCCGAGTAGTACGCCCCGCTGACTGAGATCGGCGTGCCCGCGGTCCCCGTGGCCGTGTCCACCGGCACCACCTGGCTGGTGGCGTAGTTGGACGCGTAGACGGTCTTGCCGTCGGGAGAGATGGTGACCGCATACGTCTCGCTGCTGCTGTCACCCACACTGATCGGGCTGCCCGACGTGGCAGTGGTGAGATCGATCGGGGTGATCGTGCCTGTGCCGTAATTGGCGACGTAGGCCATTGACCCATTCGGCGTGATGGCCAGGTCATACGGAGCGCTCGCCCCGGTGATGGTGATTGGCGACCCCACGGCCCCGCCCGACACCGAGATCGGCGTCAGGGTGTCGTTCACGTACTGCAGGACGTACACGGTCCGGCCGTTTGGCGTGATCGCGGCCACCCAAGGGTCGCCGGACAAGCTTATGGTCGACGTAACCGTGTTCGTGGCGGTGTTGATCACAGAAACGTGACCGCTTTCGTCCGGCACGTACAACGACCGTGCCTGGGCGCTGGCCGGAACCAGCGTCAATATCGCGACCGCTCCTAGTGCAGCGGTCACCTCGCGTACCCGGATCAAAGCCCTACCTCCTCAAATCGTGGGCCCCGACGCCCGGTGTGACGTCGATTAGATCACACCCCGCGTACGTTTCCTGGCATGCCTGGACAGACATCTTTTAGGCATGCCATAATCTGATTAGTGGCTGCGCCTGAACAGATTTCTCCGACCTCCGCGATCGAGGATTACGCCAAGGCGATCTATGCCCTCCAGACCCGGGAGGACGGGCCGGTCAGCACCAACGCTCTGGCTGATCGCCTCAAGGTAACCCCCGGGTCGGCCTCAGGGATGGTCAAACGCCTGGGCGAGCTCGGGCTGGTCGACCACGTCCCCTACCGGGGGGTCACGCTGACTGACTCCGGTCGCCGGGTCGCCCTCGAGGTCCTTCGCCACCATCGCCTCCTGGAGCTCTATCTGGTGGAGACCCTGGGGGTCCCGTGGGATCGCGTGCACGCCGAGGCCGAGGTTCTGGAGCACGTCCTGTCCGAGGAGCTGGAGTCGCTGATCGCCGCCAAGCTGGGGGACCCCACCCACGACCCGCACGGCGATCCGATTCCCGGCCCGGATCTGGTGCTCCAGGAAACGCCCACCTGCTCCCTCCAGTCGCTGGACGCCGGCACCGGAGGGGTGTTCGCCCGGGTCTCGGACGCCGACCCGGAGATGCTCCGGTTCCTGGCCGAGCGCGGGATCGCTCCGGGCTCGCGATTCGAGGTCGTCGACAAGCAGCCGTTCGACGGTCCCCTGTTCGTCCGCTTCGGTGATGCCGTGCACGTTCTGGGCGGGCAGCTGGCTCGAGCCATGAGGGTGGAGGTGAGCTGATGGCACCGCCTCCGTCGCCGCTGCGCCGCCCGATCCTGGAGGGCGCGGGCGCCGACGGGCAGTCCGGCGCCGTGGAGCCTCGGCTGGGGCCCAGTCCGCTTGACCGGGTGCTGGCCCAGGGCCGGGTGCGGGCCACTCTGACCATGCTCGGTCCGGCCTTCGTGGCGGCGGTGGCTTACGTGGACCCGGGAAATTTCGCCACCAGCCTCCAGGGCGGCGCCCGGTTCGGTTACGGGCTGATGTGGGTGGTCCTCCTGGCCAACCTGATGGCCATGCTCGTCCAGTACCTGTCGGCCAAGCTCGGCGTGGTCACCGGCCGCAACCTTCCTCAGCTCGTGCACGAACGGATGCCGGCCTGGGTCAGCTGGGGGATGTGGGTGCAGGCCGAGGTGATGGCCATGGCCACCGACATCGCCGAGTTCCTGGGCGCGGCCATCGGGCTGAACCTGCTGTTCGGCGTCCCGCTGCTGGTCGCGGGCGTGATGACCGGCGGGATCGCCTTCGGGTTACTGGCCCTTCAGTCCCGCGGAGTCCGGCGCTTCGAGCTGGCCATCACCGCCCTGCTCGGGGTGATCCTCCTCGGCTTCCTTTACGAGACCCTGCGGATCGGCCCTTCCGCACCCGACGCCCTGCGCGGCCTGATTCCGCATCTGTCCTCGGCGACCTACATCTACCTGGCCGTGGGGATCATCGGAGCCACCGTGATGCCGCACGTCATCTACCTGCACTCGGCGCTCACCCAGGGGCGGATGCCGGTGCGCGACCAGGCAGAGCGCCGGCGCGTGCTGCGCTTCGAGCGGCTCGACGTGATCATCGCCCTCAGCCTGGCCGGGGTCGTCAACCTGGCCATGCTGGCCGTGGCAGCCAAGCTGTTTCATACGCCCGCTCTGTCTGGCCTGAACAGCATCAGCCAGGCCCACTTCGAGTTCGGCCGGCTGGTCGGCGGCGGCGCGGCCCTCGCGTTTGCAGCGGCACTCCTGGCCTCCGGCGCCTCCGCCTCGAGCGTCGGCACCTTCGCTGGTCAGATCGTCATGGCCGGGTTCATCAACCGGCAGATCCCGCTGGCCGTCCGCCGCGCCATCACGATGGCCCCGGCGCTGATCGTGCTGGGCCTCGGGGTGAGCCCCACTGGGACGCTGGTCCTCAGCCAGGTGGTGCTCTCCTTCGGCATCCCCATGGCCCTGATCCCGCTGGTGATGATGACCGGCACCCGATCGGTCATGGGCGAGTTCGTCAATCGCGGCCTCACCTCTGTGCTGGCCTGGGGGTGCGCCGGCGCGATCACGGCGCTGAACGTCTTCCTGATCGTCCAGCAGATCGCCGGATAGGTACTGTTGGCGCCCATGGGCCTGGCCGACATCTTCACCGAGGTCGTGGACTCGCTTCCCGACGACTGGACCGATCTAGAGCTCGATCTGCGGATCTTCGACGAGCGCCGCTACGTGGAGGCGGCCACGCTGCTGGTCACCTGCAACGCCCAGCCGTATTCCAAGCACGACTGGCATTGGCGGCTCCTGATTGCCCATCGCTTTGGTCACGCGTCCTCGGTGCCCGCCGTGCACACGGCGCTGCACCTGCTCGACGAGGCCGAGATCCCGGGGGAGCTGGCCGTCCGCGAGGTCCGCACGGGGCGGACCGAGGTGGTCCAGATGTGGGGCCGTCCCGAATCGGTGCGCCAGGAGTTCCGGCGCCTGCGCGCCCAGTAGCCAGCCCTCGAGCGCCGATCAGCCGCCGGGCAGGAATCGCTGGGTGAACATCCGGCTCACGACCGGCACGCTGCGCACGATCCCGAACCGCTTCTCCCACGCTGCCCACGCGCGCAGCGTGGGCAGCTGAAGCGCCCCCACGCCCCCTCCGCCGGCCGGTCGGAAGGCCGGCAGTTCGGCCTGCAACTGCCGCTCGACCAGTCCAGGAGAGAGGCCCTCGACCTGGGACTCGAGGGCGCGCGCGCCGGCCCGCGGATCGCGCAGCACCGCCTGGTAGCCCTCGACCAGCGAATGGACCAGGCCGCGCACCAGGGCCGGATGGCGGCGGACCATGGCTCGGGTCGTGCACACCACGAGCTCGGGGTAGGGGGGAGCCCCGTACTGCTCGACGCGGAACACGTGGAAGCCCGGACGGGCCCGCTGGACCGTCAGGCCCTCGTCGTTCCAGAACGCGGTCGCCGCGACCACCCGACCGCTCAGCAGGTCGGGCACGGCGTTGAAGCCGATCGTCACCGTCCTGACCCGCCCGGGCTGGCCGCCTGCGCCGGCCACCTCGGAGCGCAGGACCGCCAGATCGCTGGGGTCGCCCGTGACTCCCACGGTCTGTCCGGCCAGGTCCCGGGGGCTGCGGATCCGGGGCGCCGCCACCACGGAGGCCAGCGGGCGCTCGACCAGCGCCATCACCCCGATCAGCGGCTTGCCCTGCGCTTCGGCGATGGCCAAGTCGTGAATGTCCAGGACGGCAAACTGCACCCGCCCGCCCAGCAGGAGGCTGATCGCGTCGGTGCTGGCGCCGGGCACGATCACGTGCAGGCGCACGTGGTTCCGGCGCGTGAATCCGCGCGCGATCGCCGTGTAAATGCCGGTGTGGATGGCGTTCGGAGTGAAGTCCAGGACCAGGGACGCACTCTGGGCGCCACTGCCTGTGGCTAGCTGGCCACAGGCAGCGACGGTGACCGCGATCAGAGCCGCGGTCACCACCTGAATAAGCTTTGCCCGGCGCATGCGTCGTCGCGTCACGTTTTCCCGCAACCTCACATTGTCGCTGTCCCGGACGTGCCGGTGCTATTGCAAGTACTGCGCGTTCGCCACACATCGGCCCCATCTGCACGAGCCTGACGAGGTGCTGGCGCTGCTCGACGGGGCCGTGCGGCGCCACCGCGTCAAGGAGCTTTTGGTCCTGACCGGCGAGCGGCCCGAGGTTAGCGCTGGGGTGTCGGAAAAGCTGGCCGAGCTGGGGTTCGAGGACTTTGTGTCCTATGTGGTGTGGGTGTGCGAGCAGGCGCTCGAGCGCGGTGTGCTCCCGCATACCAACCTGGGAGTTCTCGATCGCCGCGACCAAGCCCGCTTGCGTGAGGTCACTGCCTCCCAGGGGCTGATGCTGGAGTCGATCAACCCGGACCTGGTGGCACACCAGGGCTCGCCGACCAAGCGCCCCGCCGTGCGCCTGGAGTCGATCCGGGTGGCCGGCGAGCTCCGGATCCCGTTCACCAGCGGGATTCTGGTCGGGATCGGGGAGACGCCGGAGGAGCGGGTGGGGGCGCTGGAGGCACTGGCCGCCGTGCACGCCGAGTACGGCCACCTCCAGGAGATCATCCTCCAGAACTTCGTGCCTCACCAGAGCTACTACGGCCAGGAGCCGGCCGAGATCGCCGGAGCCGCGGCCCAGGACTACTGGCGGACCGGTCTGGGGCACGGCCCGCAGCTGGACATGCCCGCCTGGGCCACCCCGGTCAGCCTGGAGGACATGAAGGGCCTGATCGCGGAGGCCCGCCGGCTGATGCCGGACATCGGAATCCAGGTGCCACCCAACCTAAGCGACTGGTGGCCGGAGCTGGTGTCCGCCGGGGCCACCGACCTGGGCGGCCTGTCGGCCAACGGCGACCACATCTCGCCGGAGCACCCGTTCCCTTCTCCCGCTCAGGTCCGCAAGCGGCTGGCCGAGGACGGATGGGCCCTGTCGGAGCGGCTCTGCATATACCCGGATTTCATCGATCCCGAGTGGGTGGCCCAGGGCGTCTTGGATGTGATCAAGCGGGACTACTGGTCGTTCATCCCCCGTCGCGGCTCAGGCCGGCGGGGCGAGGTGAACGTCGGATCTGACGTGGCCGGGCGAGCCATCGAACGCGGGGTGGCCGGTGAGCCACTGACGTCCGAGGAGCTCACCGCGCTGTTCGCCGAGCGCCGCCCCGAGGTGATCGAGGAGATGCGCGCCGGGGCCGATCAGCTGCGCCGCGAGCTGGCCGGCGAGACGGTGACCTTCGTCGTCAATCGCAACATCAACGTGTCCAACGTGTGCGTGGTTGGCTGCGCCTTCTGCGGCTTCGGGCAGGGCCGGCGCTCGCCCGATGCCTACGAGCACACCGAGGCGGAGTTCGCCCAGAGGATCGCCGACGCGATGGAGTTCGGCGCCACCGAGCTATGCATCCAGTCGGGCATCCATCCCGACTGGTCGCTCGAGGACTACGAGCACTGGCTGCGCTTTGCCAAGCAGGAGGCCCCGGATCTCCATCTGCACGCCTATAGCCCGATGGAGGTGGCGCACATGTGCGACATCTCCGGGCTGCCGCCGGCCGAGGTGTTCCTGAGGTTGAAGGAGGCCGGATTGGGCTCGACGCCCGGGACCGCGGCGGAGGTCTTGCACGACGGAGTCCGGGAGCGGATCTCCCCCAACAAGCTGCCGGTCGCCCGGTGGGTGGAGATCATCGAGGCCTCCCATCAGGTCGGCCTGCGCTCGACGGTCACCGTGATGTTCGGGCACATCGAGGAGCCCTGGGAGCTGGCCGAGCACATGCGGGTGGTCCGGGCGCTCCAGGAGCGGACCGGCGGGTTCACCGAGTTCGTGCCGCTGTCGTTCATCCCCTTCCACACCCTCCTGGGACGCACGCACGGGATCGAGGAGACCAGCCGGGAGGAGAACCTCAAGCACACCGCGGCCTTCCGCCTGGCCCTCGGGCGCACGGTGAGAAACCTCCAGGCTTCCTGGGTCAAGATGGGGCTGGACGCCGCCACCGAGGCGCTCCGCTGGGGCGTCAACGACCTGGGCGGGACGCTGATGGAGGAGTCGATCAGCCGGATGGCCGGCAGCTACCACGGCGTTCGCCTGGAGCCTGAGGACCTGGTCGGCGCCGCCCATGGCGCTCGCCGGCCCGCCGCCGAGCGCACGACGCTGTACGAGATCCGCCGTCGCTACGACCTGACGCCCACGCCAGTTGAATAGAACCCCCTCCCTGTTCGCCGGCGTCGAGCCCCTCGAGGTGTTCGCCGAGCTGCTGGCGGACCTCGACGCCGATACCGGGGGCGGAGAGTTTTACGACCGCATCTGCGAGGCCATCTGCCGGCTCACCACGATGCAGCGGGCGGCCATCTTCATGGCTGAGAGCAAGGGCCAGCGGGTGCGTGCGGTGGGGTCGCACGGGACCCGGCTGACCGAGTTGACCTCGATCAACCCGACGCTGGCCGAGACGCCGATCGCCCAGCAGGCCCTGAAGACCGATGCCGTGGTCGTGGTGTCCGGGCGGATCGAGGAGGCGGTGCCGGCCGAGTACGCCGCGCAGCTCGGGATCACCACCTTGGTGTGCACTCCGATGTCGGCGGCCGGACGGGGGTACGGCGTCATCGTCGCCGACCGCGGCGGGGGGGAGTTCGAGCTGGGCGACGGCGAGCGGCATCTGCTCTGGACCCTGGGCAAGCTGGCCGGCCTGGTGGCCACCGCGCGCATCTCCACTCGCCAGGAGGAGCGCTCCCGCCGGCTGACCGACCGGCTCAGCCTGGCCCGCGAGATACACGAGCGGGTTCTCCAGCGGCTGTTCGGGGTCTCGCTGGCCCTGGGGGCCGAGCCCGGCCAGGACGACGACGCCGGCCAGCGACAGCGCTGCCGGAGCGAGCTACAGGAGGCCATAGGCGATCTGCGCCGGGCGCTGGAGCGCCCGCTGGCCCCCACTCCGGAGGAGACCGGCACGACGCTGGCCGAGGCGCTGGATCGCCTGTCCGCCGAGGCGGCCGGCCGGCTGCAGGTGGTCTGGCAGGACGGCCTGACGGTTCCCCGCGAGCTCGAATCTCCCGCCCAGTCGTTCCTGGCCGAGGCACTGCGCAACGTGGCCAAGCATGCGGAGGCCACCTTCATCGGCGTCGAGGTGTCGGCCGATGAGGACACGATCAGCGTGCTCGTGCGCAACGACGGCGTTCACCCGGGAGGCCGGGGCGCCGGCATGGGGCTGCGCCTGGCCGCCTTCGAGGCCATCCAGCAGGGAGGCACGGTGGAGTTCGGCGATCGCCCGGACGGCGAGTGGCGGGCCCGGCTCGTGCTTCCGCTGAGGCCGGCCGATGCCTGAGACGGCCACCCGGTCGATGCGGGTCCTGGTGGTGGACGATCACGACGTCGTCCAGTGGGGCTTCCGGCTGCTGCTCACCCAGCAGCCCTGGGTGGAGCGCTGCCTGACCGCCCGCACGGGGGCCGAGGCCCTGGATCTGACCCGCCGTTACGGCCCGCACGTGGCTCTGGTCGACCTGTTTCTGGCCGGCGAGTCCGGGGCCGACGTGTGCGCGGCGATCCGCGAGGAGTCGCCGTCCACCCGGGTCTTGCTGATCTCCGGAGCCGGCCGGATGTCCCCGGCCGCCGCCCGGGCCGCCGGCGCCTCGGGGTTCGTGTCCAAGGACCTGGAGGCGGCCGAGGTCACGCGGGCCGTCCGGATGGTGGGCGCGGGGATGACCCTGTTCCCGCCCAAGGAGGCTCAGCCGGCGCCGCTCCTGTCCGAGCGTGAGCGGGAGGTTCTGAGCCTGATCGCCGCCGGGTGCACGAACCGGGAGATCGCCGAGCAGCTGTTCCTATCGCCCCACACGGTCAAGGAGCACACGAGCGCCGTGTACCGCAAGCTGAGCGCCCGCAACCGCGCCGAGGCTGTCCAGCTGGCCCAGCGGATGGGCCTTCTGGACTAGCCCTGGGGCGAAGCATCCGGGGCTAACGGAAGAATCGGCTGCAGCCGATGTTGCGCTCAGAAGGTTTGATCCCCGCACCTTGCGGGGTAGTGGCCCGCCACCGGCCGGCCAGCTGAGGAGGGGAACTGCAGTGAGTGTGATCGACGTCGCCCGCCAAGCCGGCGCGCACCTGTTGCTGGTCTCGCCGCCGCGGCGCCGACCCCCCGGTTCGCCTGACTTCTACCTGCCGCCCGACCCTCTGCCGGAGCTGGAGCCCGGGGAGATCATCCGGGCCGAGCCGATGGACGCCTACCTGGTGCCCGGGATCCGCCTGCGAGCCCACGCCTGGCGGGTCATGTATCGCTCGACCGGCGCAGTCGGGGAGCCCACGGCCGTGACCGGCACGGTGCTGATGCCGCTCGGCCGCCGCCGGGTTCGCCCGTTGATCGGGTTCGCCATCGGCACCCACGGGATCGGCGACATGGCCGCCCCCTCGCGGCTGCTCTCCGACGGTCATGACTGGGAGGCCGCACTGATAGCCATGGTCCTGGCCCGCGGCTATGCCGTCGCCGTGACCGACTACCAGGGCCTGGGCACGCCGGGCGATCACGCCTACATGGTCGGCCGGGCGCTTGGCCCCAACGTGCTGGACTCGATGCGGGCCGCGCGGGCGCTTGACCCCGAGTGCCTGCCCGACGACGGCCCCACCGCGATCATCGGCTACTCAGAGGGTGGTTTTGCCGCCGCCTGGGCCGCCCAGCTGCAGCCGACCTACGCCCCAGACATGAATCTGTGCGGGGTGGCCGCCGGCGCGGCGGCGGCGGACATGGAGGTGGCGGGCCCTCGTCTGAGCGGCAGCTTCTTCTCGTTCTTCATGGCCTATGGCGGCATCGGCTACGCCGCCGCCTACCCGGAGCTGGACCTCGATCCGTATCTCACACCCAAGGCGCGGGAGGGCATCGAGGCGCTCCGGCACTCGACCGTGCTGCAGGCCGCGATCAAAGGACCGCATTTCATGCACGCCTCCGATCTCACTCAGCCCAACGTCCTGGAGATGCCGGAGTGGCGGGCCCGGCTGGCCGAGAACCGCCTGGGATCCATGGTTCCGGACGCTCCCGTCCTATTGCACCACGCCCGCCAGGACCAGATCGTTTCGTTCAGCCAGAGCCAGCAGCTGCTCGAGGATTGGCAGAAGCTGGGTGTCGACGTCCGCTTGTACATCACCCGCGGCGGCGTTGATCACATCTCGGGTGCTGTGGCCGGCACCCCGGTGGCGCTGGAGTGGCTGTCGCGCCGGATCGATCGCCGCTCGGCCCCCGGTACTCCGGCCGACGTGGCGCCGGTGCCGGTGACGGTCGTCGGCGAAGCCGCCTGAGCGGCCTGAGGGCCGCCGCGGTGCGGCCCGCGAAGGCCGAGGGGGGCCACAACATCCATCACCCCCCGCCCCTCTGAGGGGTGAGCGACGAAACTGTCGCTCTGGGCGCCAAACGTCTACACCCCCTCCAGCCGAGCCGGGGTGATGGACGTTTTGGTCCCCCGGCCGCGCCCCGCAGACGCTGCGTGACCGCGCCCGCGACCCCACCCGCGACCGCCAAGAGATCAGCCCGGCGGAACCGCGTCCCAGCCGTCTCGGAGCGCCCGTAGGGTCAGCTCGAGCCAATCCCCATCAGCCCCCACCCGCGCGATCGCCCCGAAGCACAGGCCCACGCCGCGCAGCGGCCACAGGTCCTCCGGCGCCAGCGCGCCCTGCATGGCCAGATCGACGGTCACCTCGGGCACCCCGGCCGCCCGGCGTCCGGCCGCCAAGACGGCATCCGAGTCAAGCCGTGAGATCCCCGGCTCGCCCAGCTCGTCCAGGGCGGTCCGGGCCAGCTCCAGCGCCTGGGCGCCCTGTGAGGCGGGCAGCGCGCCCAGCCCCTCCAGGGCGGCGCCCAGAGCCTCGTCATCTCCGGCCGCGTAGGCCTCGACCACCTCCAGCCCGAGATCGGCCCGCTCACGGGAGACCGGCCGGGTGGCGCCGTAGTCGAGGATGGCCAGGCGCCCGTCTGGGAGCTCCAGAACGTCGTTCGGGTCAGGGTCGGCGTGCACCAGTCCGGAGCGCATTCCCCCGACGGTGAAGATCACCAGCCAGGCGGCCGCCCGGTCCGGGTCGCTCGCCTCGGGCAGGGGCGTCCCGTCGATCCACTCGCTGACCAGCACGCTCGAATGGGCCAGGTTGGTGGCAGGAGCCGGGATCACCAGGTGCGGGTGGTTGCGCAGCTGGCGCCGAACCCGGCGCATCGTCTCGGCCTCATGCTCCAGGTCCAGCTCGTCCAGGACCCGCTCCCGCACCTCACGCAGGATCGCCTGGGGGTCGAGTGCCGGAAACGCGACAGCCAGCGGTCCGGCCAGGCCCTCCAGCAGGGCCAGGTCCTGGCGTACGGCGCTCGCCAGACCCGGGCGCAGCAGTTTTACGGCCACGTCGGTGCCGTCCAGCACCCCGCGGTGGACCTGGGAGGTGGGGGTCACGGCCACCGGCTCGGTGTCCAGCTCATCCAGTTCGTCCGTCGCCGGACCGCCCCACGCGTCACGCAGGGACCGCTCCACCGCCTTGGCGGACATGGGATCGGCCACCGCCGCCGCCTGGGCCCGCTCCAGCTCTGGCCACACGCTGCCCCGCCAGGGCCGGGGGATCCACCGCTCCTCCAGGGCGCAGGACAGCTTGGCCAGCGCGATCCGGCCGCTGGGCGCCGAACCGGCCAGGCGCATCGCTACCTGGACCAGTGCGTCAATCCGCCGCAGAGCGTCGTCAGGCTTCGTCGCCATGGGCCGCGGATCTTATGTGCCGCGGGGTCGTTCACAACCTGGTTACGCAACTGGCACGTAGCCGGTTGGCCCGTGGTTTAGTTTCGCCGGCATGGACGAGATCCGGGATCCAGCGGCCGCCGAGCGCTTCGAGACCGAACACCCCGAGGCGTTCCACACGCGGCGGGACTTCCTCATGCGCACGGCCGCGGCGGCCGGTTTGGGGGCGGGCGCCGGGCTCATGCTGGACCCAGACACCGTTCTGGCGGCGGCGGCCAAGGGCCAGCGCCGGGCGAAGCTCCCCGCGGCGCGAAACATGCCGATCGACACGTTCGTCGTGCTGATGATGGAGAACCGGTCCTTCGACCACTACCTGGGCTGGTTGCCGGGTGCCGACGGCCGCCAGGCTGGCCTCAGCTTCACCGACAAGCACGGCGCCAAGCACAAGACCCACCGGCTGGCCGACTTCTACCAGTCGTGTGGCTTCCTGGATCCCGACCACTCCTGGGACGGCGGGCGTACCGAGCTTGACCGCGGGAAGATGAACGGCTTCCTCAAAGCGGCCAGTGACACGTTCGCGATCGGCTACTACGCCGAGCCCGATCTGCCCTTCACCCCCCACAACGCCAAGGCCTTCACCACGTTCGATCGCTTCTTCTGCTCGATCCTGTCCTCGACGTATCCCAATCGGGAGTACATGCACGCCGCCCAGTCCTACGGCGAAAAGGACAACTCGCTCCCTTCGGGCGCCGGTTTCCCGGATACGACGATCTTCGCGGCGATGAGCAAGAAGGGCATCTCCAACCGGTACTACTACACCGACATCCCGGTCTCGGCCCTGTGGGGTGCCCCGGGGCTGGCGCGATCCAGCCAGGTGCAGGAGTTCTACGCGGCCTGCGAGACGGGAACTCTGCCGCACCTCTCGTTCGTCGATCCCTCCTTCCAGGGCGAGGAACAGGGCACGTCGGGGGACGAGCACCCTCTGGCCGACGTGCGGATCAGGCGTTCATGGCCGATGTGGTCCACGCGGTCATGCAGTCTCCGCAGTGGCCGCGGACGGCGCTGTTCTGCGTGTACGACGAGTGGGGAGGGTTCTTCGACCACGTCGTCCCCCCGCGGGTTCCCGACCTGCGCCCCAGCCGCAGCCTGGCCCACGACTTCGGACAGATGGGATTCCGCATCCCGGCAGTCCTGGTCTCGCCCTACGCCCGGCGCAGACATGTCAACCACGAGATCTATGGGTTCGAGTCGATCCTCAAGATGATCCGGTACAAGTTCGGTCTGCCGCCGCTCACGCCCCGCGATCTCTATGCCAACAACATCGCCACCGCCTTTGACTGGGAGAAGCCGGACTTCACGCCTCCGGACCTGCCCCAGCCTCCGGAAATCATCGTGACCGGCTGCCCGGGCACCCCGCCGGTATCCAGCAGCGGCGCCGGCATCGATGGCGGGGCGCTGGGCGGGGGTTCCCCGGGACCGCTCCTCGGCGGCGCGTCGAGCCCCTACGAGACGCCGGAGCGCAAGCCTCACGACCTGTACAAGATGGTCAGCTCCGGCTATCTGGAGCGCCTCGGCTTCAATTACCGTCCCGCCACGCCGGCCACCATGTACCGCAGCCCGTCCAGCCTGGGGTTCTCGACGTGAGGCCGGGCGTGGCACTGCGATGGCTGACCGTGGCCGCTCTGGTGGCGTGCGCCGGGTTCGCCGCCGTCGCCGCCGGTGACAGCTACACCTCGGTGCGCCTGTCGCTACGCGCGCCGAGGACCGTGACCCAGCATCACAAGCTGACCATTCGCGTGACTGTCCGGGCCGACAAGGGTGTGCTCGACGACCGCACAGCGCCCCTGCGCATGCAGGTCAAGCTGGCCCACGAGTGCAGCGGCACCTACAAGTACACGTCGGGCACCGTGCTGCTCAACAAGCAGCTCAACCCGCAGCCCCACACCGGCCGCGCCTACGAGGCCACCGCCCGGGGCTACGGACGCCCGAAAGCGGCCGGGCGGCAGACGGTCTGCATTTGGCTGGCCGAGGAGGGCGACGGACGCGTTTTCGCGTCGAGCCAGACCCACGCGGTCCTAGTCAAGCGTTCGGCGGCCACGGCCGCCGCGGCGTCCGTCAGCGCCACCGGCTCGTCCTTCCACGCGCTGGACGTGTCGGCCGTCACCCCGGCCGCCTCCGCCGATCCGACGCCGCCTCCGATCAGGCATGTATTCATGATCGTGCTGGAGAACGAGTCGGCGTCCACGTCGTTCGCCAAGAACTCCCCGGCGCCGTACCTGGCCCGGACACTCCCGTCGGAAGGCGCCTACCTGCCCGACTACTACGGCACCGGACACGAGAGCAACGACAACTACGTCTCGATGATCAGTGGCCAGCCACCCAATGCGGACAATCAGGCCGATTGCCAGTTCTATGGCAATTTCCCGTCGGCGATCACCGGGCCGTACGGCGCCCAGATGGGGGAGGGATGCATCTATCCCTCCAACATCCAGACGATCGCCGGACAGCTCGACCAAGCTGGGCATACCTGGCGGGACTACAACCAGGACATGGGTAACACGCCGACGCGGGAAGCCAAGGAGTGCGGTCACCCCGGGGTCGACTCGCAGGACAACACCCAGAAGGCAACCGCCAAGGACCAGTACGCCACTCGCCACGACCCGTTCGTCTACTTCCACTCGATCATCGACGACACGACACTTTGCGACACCCACGTGGTCGACCTGAGCCTGCTGCAGGCCAACCTCAAGAAGGCTGCCGATACGCCCAACTACGTGTTCATCACGCCCAACCTGTGCGCGGACGGCCACGACTCGCCCTGCGCCAACGGGCAGCCCGGCGGACTGAAGTCGATTAACGGCTTCCTGAAGACCTGGGTGCCCCGGATCACGCACTCGCCGGCCTTCCGCGAGCAGAACGGGCTGCTCCTCGTCACCTTCGATGAGGCCACGACGAGCAACGCCAGTTCCTGCTGCGGAGAGATCCCCGGCCCGGGCAGCCCCGATCCCGGGATCGTCGGACCTGGTGGCGGCGACGTCGGGGCCGTGATGCTCTCGCCGTGCATCAAACCCGGCACGATCTCGACCCATCCCTACAACCACTACACGATGCTGCGCAGCATCGAGGACATCTTCCACGTGGGTCATCTTGGCTACGCGCAACTGCCCGGCGAGGACGCGTTCGGCAAGGACGTCTACACCCGCAGATGCAACGCGCCGCCGAAGGTGAAGATCTCCGCGCCGGCCGTCGTGAGCACGGCCGGCCACCAAGGTCCGATCCCGGTTCACTGGAGCTCTCCCACCGCGGGCTCGCGTTACACGGTCGAGGTCCGGACGATCGCGCACGGGCGCGGAGGCGCCTGGCACACGCTCCGGCGCAACTCTGGCTCGCACCGCCTGACCTACGAAGGGACGGTCGGTCATCTCTACCAGTTCCGGGTTCGGGCCAGGAGCGGCGTGGGCGTCGCCGGGCCGTGGGCCAGCCGGCGCACGCGGGTGGTTCGGGCCGCCTCGGCCGCCCGCTTCGCCGGCTAGGGTCTCGGCGTCCCCCCGATCGGGGGGATGTGGGCAGAAGCGCCGTACCTGCCGCCGGTCGGGCACGTAGGTTGAATAGATGGCCACCGCGATCCTGTTCCCCGGCCAGGGCAGCCAGACGCCCGACATGCGCGACACCGTCGCAAAGACACGGCCTGACCTGCTTGAGCTGGTCGCCGGCGCCCTCGGAGAGGACCCCTTCGTCCGAGTCGAGGACGGCACGGCCTATGCCCAGCCGGCGATCTTCTGCGCCAGTTTGGCCGGGTGGGAAGCCCTCGGGCGCCCGCAGGGTAAGTATCTGGCCGGTCATTCGCTCGGCGAGCTCGGGGCGCTGGTGGCCGCCGGGCGCCTGAGCGAACCCGATGGCCTGCGCCTGGTGGCCCTGCGCGGGCGCCTCATGCAGGACGCCGGCGAGCGGGGGGGTGACGGCGGCATGGTCGCCCTTCTGGGCGCCACCGCTGCTGAGCAGGCTCGCGAGGTGGCCGACCCCCACGGGTTGGCCGTGGCCAACGACAACTCGCCTCAGCAGGTGGTCCTGTCCGGTCCTCGGGACGCCCTCCCCAAGGCCGTGGCCACGGCTGAGGAGCTTGGTTTGCGGGCCATGATCCTGCCGGTCACCGGTGCTTTCCACTCCCCGATGATGGCCTCGGCCGCCCCGGCCTTCGCCGCGGCGCTAGCCGACGTCGAGGTTCGGGCCGGCCAGGGCACGGTGGTCTCCGCGGTCACGGCGGCGCCCTTCGAGGACGTCCGCCGGCAGCTGGTCGAAGCGCTGACGATGCCCGTTCGCTGGCGCGAGACGATGCTCGCCCTGCACGAGCGAGAGGTCAGCCGGTTCGTCGAGGTCGGCCCGGGGCGCGTGCTCACGGGACTGGTAAAGCGCACACTGCGCGGGGTGGAGCTCGTCGGTGCCTGACACCGTGGCCATCACCCTGCCCGCGGGCGGCTACGGCAGCGGTGCCGTCCGTCACGCGACGATCCTGTCCCTGGCCTCGGAGCTGCCGCCCGGCCGGCTGACCAGCGCCGAGCTGGCCGAACGTTTGGGGATCGAGGAAGCCTGGATCCTCTCGCGCACCGGCATCCGCGAGCGCCGCCAGGCCGGTCCGGAGGAGCGGCTGACCGACTACGCCACTCGGGTGGGAGCGGCCGCGCTGGAGCGGGCGGGAGTCGAGGCGGGCGACCTCGACCTGGTGATCGTGGCCACCATGACCCAGGACGAGCTGACCCCCAACACCGCACCGCTGGTGGCCCATGCGCTCGGCGCCCACCGCGCCGGTGGGTTCGACGTGGGCGCCGCCTGCACGGCCTTTCTGACCGGCCTGTCGGTGGGTGCGGCGCAGATCGAGAGTGGTCGCGCGCGGCGCGTGCTGCTGATTGGCGCTGACTTCATCACCCGGATCACCAACTACGAGGACCGCAAGTCGGCCCCCCTGTTCGCCGATGGCGCGGGCGCCGTGGTGCTCGGCGAGGCTCGCGACGGCGGCGCCCCGGTGGGCCCGATCGTGCTCGGCTCAGACGGAAGCCACGGCTACAGCATCACGGCCCGGCATGAGGACCGAAAGCTTGAGATGGACGGCCCCGAGGTGTTCCGCCACGCCATCAGCCGGATGAGCGAGGTCACCGTGCAGGCGGTCGCCCAGGCCGGTCTCGAGCTCTCAGACATCGACCTGTTCGTCTACCACCAGGCCAACGCCCGCATCACGAGGGCCCTGGGCGAGCGATTGAATCTGCCGTTCGAACGGGTGGTCGACTGCATCGAGATGCTCGGCAACTCCTCCGCCGCCACGCTTCCCCTGGCCCTCAGCTTCGCCGAGCGCGACGGGCGCCTCAAGCCCGGGGCCCGGGTGCTCCTCAGCGCGTTCGGAGCAGGCTTTACCTGGGGCGGTGGCGTGATCGTGTGGGGTGGCCCCGGTGGCTGAAGGCCGTCCCGAAGGCTGCGCCCTGGTCACCGGGGCCTCGCGAGGCATCGGCGCGGCGATCGCCCGTGGCCTGGCCGCCGACGGCTGGCCCGTGGGGGTCAACTACCGGTCCGGGCGCCAGCAGGCCGACAGCGTGGTGGCCGAGATCGAGGCGGCCGGCGGCACGGCATTCCCCATCGCCGCGGACGTCGCTGACCCTGCGGCTCCCGACGCGGTCTTCCAGGCCCTCGAAGAGCAGTTCGGTCAACCGGTCCTGGCCCTGGTCAACAACGCCGGGATCACCCGGGATGACCTCACGCCCTCGCTCGGTGACGAGGAGTGGCAGGCGGTGATCGACACCGACCTGACCGCCGCGTTTCGCTTCACTCGGCGAGCCCTCCGGCCGATGATGCGGGCGCGGACCGGGCGGATCGTCAACATCTCCTCCGTGTCCGGGCTGCGAGCCAACCCCGGCCAGTCCAACTACGCCGCGGCCAAGGCTGGTCTGATCGCCTTCACCCGCACCGCCGCCGTCGAGGTGGCCCGCCGCGGGGTGACCATCAACGCGGTGGCCCCCGGGGTGATCGAGACCGAGATGACCGCCGACATCGCTGATGATCTTCGGGCCGCGATCCCGGCCCGGCGAGCCGGTACCCCGGAAGAGGTCGCCGCCTGCGTACGCTTTCTCATCTCCCCCGCAGCCAGCTACGTGACTGGGGCCGTCCTCAGCGTGGACGGCGGCCTGGCCGCCTAGCCAATCAAACCCGAAACAAGGAGCCACCAATGGCCACAGTGACCAAGGAGCAGATCCAGGAGCGAGTCGTCGAGGCGCTCGCCAGCTTCGGACCCGACGCCAGCCAGATCACGCCCGACGCCACCTTCGAGGAGCTCGACATCGACTCGCTCGATCTGGTGGAGCTCGCGCAGATCGTCGAGGACGAGTACGGCGTTGTCCTCAAGGGCGAGGACATGAAGGAGCTCAAGACGGTCGGCGACGCCGTCGAGCTGATCAGCCAGCGCGCTGCCTGAGCCTCAATCGGTGAAACGACGCGTTGTCATCACCGGCATCGGTGCGGTGTCGCCGCTTGGCGTCGGCGCCCGGCCGCTGCACGAGGAATGGGCCAAGGGCCGGGTGGGGATCGAAGATGGCGCCGGATGGTGCCGGAGCTTCGAGCCGTCCGAGCACCTGTCCATCAAGGAGATCCGGCGCCTGGACCGCTTCGCTCAGCTGGCCGCCGTCGCCTCTGACGAGGCGATGGCTCAGGCCGGCTGGGGCTCGAACGGTGACTCTCCCTACGACCCGCTCAGGGTGGGCTGCATCGTGGCCACGGGCATCGGCGGGATCGCCACGGTGGAGCAGAATCTGTTCACGATGCGCGACCGAGGGGCGGCCCGCGTCTCACCGCTGGGGATCCCGATGTACATGCCCAACGCCGCGGCCGCCGCGGTGTCCATGCGCCACGGGTTGCGCGGGCAGATGTACGGAGTGGTGTCGGCCTGCTCGGGCGGGGCGCATGCGCTGGGCTCAGCCCTGCGCATGATCCAGTACGGCGACGCCGATGCCGCTGTGGCCGGGGGCTCAGAGGCCACCCTCACCGAGTTCGGCTTTGCCTGCTTTAACTCCATGCAGGCGCTCTCGGAGACCGGTGTCTCCCGCCCGTTTGACCGTCGCCGCGACGGCTTCGTGATGGGGGAGGGCGCCGGCCTGCTCGTGCTCGAGGAGCTGGAGTCGGCCCGGGCACGGGGAGCTACGATCCTGGGTGAGCTGGCCGGCTACGGCGCCACCGCCGACGCGCACCACCTCACCGCCCCCGAGCCCTCCGGGACCGCCGCGGCACGCGCCGTCAGCCTGGCGCTCGAGGACGCCGGAGTGGAGACCGACGGGGTCAGCTACATCAACGCCCACGGCACCTCCACCCAGCTAAACGACGCGGCCGAGACGCATGCGCTGAAGCGAGCCTTCGGCGACGAGCAGGCTCACAAGATCCCGATCTCCTCTACCAAGTCGACGATCGGCCATCTGCTCGGGGCCGCTGGCGCGGTCGAGGCGGTGGCCACCGTGCAGGTGCTCGGCACCGGACTGATCCCGCCCACGCTGGGCTACGAGGAGCCCGATCCGGACTGCGACCTGGACTACGTGCCGGGGGAGACCCGCCGCCTGGTGCCGGTCAACGGGGGGCCGCCCGCGGCCGTATCCAACTCGTTCGCGTTTGGCGGTCACAACGTCTCCCTGGTGCTCAGGGGCGCCGAGTGACCGGTCACTGATGACCTCCGGCCTACTGGAGGGCAAGCGGCTCGTCATCACGGGGGTCCTGACCCGCAACTCGATCGCCTACCACGTGGCCGAGCAGGCTCAGGCCCAGGGCGCCGAGGTGGTGCTGACCAGCTTCGGCCGGGTACGGCGCCTGACTGAGCGCTCGGCCCAGAAGCTGCCCGATCCGCCCGAGGTGCTGGAGCTGGACGTCAACCAGCCCGAGGATCTGGAGGCCCTGACCGAGAACCTGGGAGAGCGCTGGGGCCGGGTCGACGGAGCCCTGCACGCGATCGCCTTCGCCCCTCAGGACGCGCTGGGGGGGAAGTTCATGTCCGCGCCGGCGGAGAGCGCCTCCGCGGCGTTTCAGACCAGCGCCTACTCGCTCAAGGCGCTGGCCGGCGCGCTCGTGCCGTTGATGCCGTCCGGCTCGAGCATCGTCGGACTCGACTTCGACGCCACCGTGGCCTGGCCGATCTATGACTGGATGGGCGTGGCCAAGGCGGCGCTCGAATCGGTCTCCCGCTACCTGGCCCGGGACCTGGGCCCGCACGGGATTCGGGTCAACCTGATCAGCGCCGGCCCGCTCGGCACCCCCGCCGCCGAGGGCATTCCCGGCTTCGAGAAGCTGGCCTCGCTGTGGGAGGGCCAGGCGCCGCTCGGTTGGGACATCCGGGATCCGGCTCCCGTGGCTGCGGCCGTCTGCTTCCTGCTTTCCGACTTCTCGCGGGCGATCTCTGGCGAGATTGTCCATGTCGACGGCGGCTTTCACGCCGTCGGCGCCACCGTCGACTGAGCGACACTGCCTTTGTGCAGGTGAGTCCGAGCCGGGTCCGGCTGATGGCCGCGCTGGGCGCGATCACGATCGCGTTCTCCAGCATTCTCGTGCGGCTCAGCCACGCCTCGCCCTCCACGGCCGCCGTCTTCCGATGCGCCTATGCGCTGCCCGTGCTGGGTCTGCTCATGTGGAGAGAGGACCGCCGTTACGGCCCCCGGCCGGGCCGCGACCGGTGGATCGCCGCGGCCGGCGGGGTGTTCTTCGCCGCTGATCTGATCATGTGGCACCACTCGATCGAGGACGTGGGGGCGGGACTGGCCACGGTCCTGGCCAACATCCAGGTGGTGCTGGTCCCGCTCGTGGCCTGGGTGCTGCTGTCCGAGCGCCCATCCGCCCGCGTGCTGGGCGCCCTGCCCGTGGCGCTGGCCGGGGTGCTGCTGATCTCGGGCGTCGTGGAGGCCGGTGCCTACGGGCGGGATCCCACCGCCGGCGCCGGCTTTGGGCTCGGCGCCGGGGTCGCCTACGTCGGCTTCTTACTGCTCCTGCGCCGGGCCGGAGTGGACCTCCGCCGGCCGGCCGGGCCGCTGTTCGATGCCACGGCCACGGCCACCGTGGTGGCGGTCCTGGCCGGGGCGGTGATCGGGGACGTCAATCTCGCGCCCTGGTGGCCGAGCGCTGGCTGGCTGGCGTTGCTGGCCATCACCTCGCAGGTGATCGGCTGGCTGCTGATCAGTGCCTCGCTGCCCCGTCTGCCCGCCGCCATCACCTCCCTGATCCTGATGATCCAGCCGATCGGCTCGCTGATCCTCGGCGCGATCATCTTCGGCGAGAGCCCGTCTGCTCTGCAGCTGGTGGGCGCCGTCCTTGTCCTGGCCACGGTGAGTGCGGCCACCCGGTTGCGAGGCGGGCCTAGCGAAACAGATCCTGTTCCCGAGCCCGCACCAGCGCAGCTGCTCCCGGACCGTCCGTCTCCGTGACCTGACGCTCAGCGCCCCGGATCAGGACGACCGGCTGGGCCCCGGCCTTGCTGCGGCACAGATCGGCTGCCGCCGCCAGCTCGTCGGCTACGGCGATCACCGTGGCCTTGAGCTCCCGACCGTGGATGTCCTTCTCGCCCCGCAGGTCGGCTACCGGGCGCACGCCGGCGCACCCGATCGCGACGTCGCACTGGCCGGCCCGCCAGGCCCGCCCGAACGAGTCGGTGATGACCACGCCGGGAGCCACCCCGGTGAGCTCCTGTAGACGGGCTCGCAGCCCGCGGGCCGAGGCGTCCGGGTCGACGGGCAGCAGCACGAGCACCTCCTCCCCGGGGACGTTGGACGCGTCCACGCCCGAGTTGGCGCACACGTAGCCGTGACGGGTCTCGGTGATCAGGATCCCCCGCTCGGCCCGGACCACGTAGCGCGCCTCGTCGAGGATCACCTGGACATGGCGGGGGTCTCGATCCTGCTCGCGGGCGATGGCCAGCGCCCGCTCGCCCGGTGTCACGTCACGCAGGGCCCTGATGCGGCCCTCGGACTTCGACACCGCCTTGTGGGCGACCACGACGACGTCTCCTGGCTGGATCCGTTCCGGCGCCAGGGTCTCCACGATCCCACCCGCCAGGTCGTAACCCGGCTCGATCTCCGGCAGGCCGTCGAGGGCGTATCCGCTGATCACGCCCGGCTGCGGGTCAGCTGGTTGAGCATCCCGCGCGTATGGGCGGCGCCGCCCCGGGTCGCTTCGAGCGTCTGGCGCAGGGCGGCCAGATCCTCGGCCGTGTCCACGTCCAGGGCCAGCGAGGGCACCTGCACGACCTCGGCCACAGTCCCGAGCTCGGCGGCCAGCCGCTGGTGGCGCTCACAGCTGTCGGGACCGAACGACGGGGTGAGCGAGGTGGGCGGGGTCAGGAGCAAAGCGTTGGTGCCGGTGCCGTGGCGATCGGGCACGATCAGGGCGGACGGATCGCCCACCGGCCGTCCCAGCAACTCGTCGAGCTGGCGGGGATCCAGCAGCGGGCAGTCCCCGGGCACCAGCAGCACGCGCCTGGCGCCGTGCTCCACGGCGTAGCTCACTCCGAGCGTGGCGGCCTGACTGTGGCCCTCGCCGCGATCCTCCAGCACGTCACCCCCGTGGCCGCCCGCGATGCGCTGCGCCGTGTGATCGGAAGAGACGATCAGCATGGCGTCGACCGCGGTCGAGCGCCGCAACGCAGTGACCACGTCGGAGAACATCGCCTCGGCCAGGACGCGGCGAGGTCCGGCTTCGAGCTCATCGGCCAAGCGCTGCTTGGCGTGGGTGAAGCTCTTGATCGGCAGGACGGCGAGCGTGTTCAAGGCGTGAGGAACGCTACCGCCCGAGTCCCCGGGCGAACTCCAGCGTCTCGGCGGCCAGACGCCGGCGGCCCTCAGCGCCCTTCATCAGCAGGTCGGTCTTCAGCACCGGCAGCCCGTCGACCTGCTCATCCGCCACCAGGCCGTCGACCAGTCCTCCGTACACCTCGGCCACGCCTTCCACGGATGAGCTCACGCCGCGCCAGCGCAGGAAGGTTGCCGTCGGACCCTTCACCGGCTCACCCTCGACCAGCGGACTGACCGCCACGACCGGCGCGTTGGTCTGTTTGAGGGCCTCCGCCAAATCGGACAACGCGAGCATCGGCCCGATCGAGATGACCGGGTTGGAGGGCCCGATGATCACCGCCGTGGCGCCGGCGATCGCCTGCTTGACCTCTGGTGTGGCCGTGGCATGTCCGGCGCCGCGGAACTGCACGTCTTGGAGATCGGGCCACGTGTTGTCTTCCCGGCGGGCCTGGATCAGGTACTCCTGAAGCGTCCACCAGCGCTCCTCGGCCAGCACCCAGGTCCGCACCGGGGTGTCGCTCATGGGGAGGACTCGGCCGCGGGCACCCAGCCGGCCCGCCAGCTCGGCCTGAGTTTCGGTGGGGCGCACGCCGGCCCGCAGCGCGGCCGCCCGCCGCAGCCCGATGGCCAGATCCCGGTCGCCCAGGTTGAACCAGATCTCCTGGCCTAGCTCGCGCAGCCCGTCCATCACCCGGAACGTGTCGCCGTCCAGTCCCCAGCCGCGCTTGTCGATCAGATCGGCCAGCCAGAAGGTCACCAGATCCGGATCGGGAGACACGTAGGCGCCATAGATCTCGATGTCGTCGCCCGTGTTGGCGATCACGGTGAGCCCATCGGCGCCGGCGACGTCGGCCATGCCCCGGGCCAGCTTGGCGCCGCCGGTCCCACCTGCCAGCACCACCACGTGGTCGCTCATCGCGCAAACATAGACTCCAGCGAGATGACCGAGTTACCCCAGCGTGTCCGGATCCGCGAGGTCGGGCCGCGAGACGGTTTTCAGAACGAGCCGGAGACGCTGCCCACAGCCGTCAAGGTCCAGCTCATCAACCTGCTCGGCATCACCGGCCTGCGCCGTCTGGAGGTGACCAGTTTCGTGCGCCCGGACGTCGTGCCCCAGCTGGCCGACGCGGCCGAGGTCCTGGAGGCCGTGCGCCTGCCCGAAGAGGTGTCGGTCAGCGTGCTCATCCCCAACGAGCGCGGCCTGGACCGAGCGCTCACCCAGCGCCGGCATCTTCAGGAGATCAATGGGTTTCTGTCGGCCTCTGAGACCCACAACCAGAAGAACGTGGGGCGGTCCGTGCAGGAGTCGATGGCGGGACTCGCCCGCGTGTTCGCCCGAGCGCGGGCTGAAGGCCTGCGCTGCGAGGGCGTCATCTCCACCTCGTTCGGCTGCCCCTACGAGGGCCACGTCCCGGTCGAGCGGGTGCTCAGGCTGGCCGGCGCCCTGGCCGAGGCCGGAGCCGAGGAGGTGGGGTTCGGCGACACCACCGGGATGGCCAACCCGGTTCAGGTCCGCGAGTTCTTCACGCGCGCCCACACCGAGCTACCTGGCCTGGAGCTAACCGCACATTTCCACAACACCCGTGGCCAGGGCCTGGCCAACGTGCTGGCGGCGCTGGAGGCGGGGGTGGAGAGCTTCGAGTCGAGCTTCGGGGAGCTGGGGGGGTGCCCGGTACCGGCTGGGGCGACGGGCAACATCGCCACCGAGGACCTCGTGTCGATGCTTGAGGAGATGGGGATCTCCACCGGCATCGACCTGTCCCGGTTACTCGAGGCCTCGCGGGCCGCGCAGGAGGCGCTGGGCCGGCCGCTGGGCAGCCACGTGCTCACAGCTGGGCCGGTGGACTGGCACTGATGGCCTCCGAGCGTCCGCGAGATCTGGCTGAGGCGATCGAGCGCTCGCTGGGCGGCGGTCCGCCGCATCACCGCGAGAAGGGTGCACAGCAGGGCAAGCTGCCTGTGCGCGAGCGGGTGGACCGGTTGCTTGACCCGGATTCGTTCACCGAGGAGGGATTGCTGGCCGGTTCGGAGGAGGTGGGACTAGGGGCAGAGGGCGTGGTCACCGGAATCGGGACGCTGGAGGGCCGGACCGTGGCCGTGATGGCCAACGACCCCACCGTCAAGGCCGGCTCCTGGGCCCCGCGCACCGTCGAGAAGATCCTCCGCATCCAGGAGCGGGCGCTGGCGCTGCGCTGCCCGCTGGTCTACCTGGTCGATTCGGCCGGCGCCCGTATCAACCAGCAGGTGCAGATGTTCCCGGGCCGCCGCCACGCCGGGCGGATCTTCTTCAACCAGGTGCGGTTGTCGGGTGTGGTGCCCCAGGTTTGCCTCCTGTTCGGTCCCAGCGCGGCCGGAGGCGCCTACATCCCGGCCTTCTGCGACATCGTCGTGATGCGCGACGGCAACGCCTCGATGTACCTCGGGTCGCCGCGGATGGCCGAGATGGTGATCGGTGAGCGGGTGACGCTCGAGGAGATGGGCGGCGCGCGCATGCACACCTCGAAGAGCGGCTGCGGGCATGTGCTGGTCAAATCCGACGAGGAGGCGATCGACTTCGCCCGGCGGTACCTGGGGTACATGCCGTCGTCGTTCGCCGACTCGCCGCCCCCGTGCCCAAAGCCGGGGGCGGCGCCGGCAGAGCAAACGCCGATCGCTGACCTGATCCCGGCCGACGAGAACAAGCCGTTCGACATGCAGCGGCTGATCGATGCGGTGGTGGACGGGGACTCCTTCCTGGAGATCCACGCGCGCTGGGCCAAGGAGCTGATCGTGGGCTATGCGCGGCTGGACGGACGCGTGATCGGCGTGGTGGCCAACCAGCCCAAGGTCAAGGGCGGCGTGCTGTTCGTCGACTCCTCTGACAAGGCCGCCCGATTCATCCAGACCTGTAACGCGTTTGGGATTCCGTTGCTGTTCCTGGCCGATGTGCCCGGCTTCATGATCGGCACCCAGGTGGAGAGGGAGGGAATCATCCGGCACGGGGCCAAGATGATCAGCGCCGTCTCGGAGGCCACCGTGGCGAAGATCTCGGTGGTGGTGCGCAAGGCCTACGGGGCCGGGCTCTACGCGATGGCCGGGCCGGCGTTCGATCCAGACTGCTGCATCGCCCTACCCACGGCTTCGATCGCCGTAATGGGCCCGCAGGCGGCGATCAACGCGGTCTACTACAACCAGCTGCAGGGGATCGAGGACGAGGCCCAGCGGGCCGCCCGTACCGAGGAGCTGCGTGCCGAATATGCCCGGGACATCGACATCCTGCACCTGGCCGCCGAGCTGGTGGTCGACGTGGTCGTCCAGCCCGAGGAGCTGCGCGCCGACCTGATCCGGCGGTTCGCCCACGCCGAGGCCAAGCTGCGCGAGTGGCCCGCCAAGCACAACCCGATCACTCCCGTCTGAGCCGGCTCAGGTAGGCGTCGATCGCGTCGGTGAGCGCGAGCCCGGTCAGCAGCATACGCTCGGGCGCACTCTCGTCGGGTTGGCCCTGAGTGGTGAGCGCGATCGACGGGATTCCGGCCTGGCGCGCGGCCAGGGCCGGGGAGCTGCCGCGAGACCGCAGCTCCCGTAGGTTCAGCGTCCGATCCGTCTGCGCCAGCTCATGACACAGGCCGCGAAGGATGGCGGAGTAGCCGAGAGGAAGGAGCGGCCCGTCGCTGCGCAGCCAGGTCGTGCTGTCGCCGGTGCACGGACCGATCCCCAGGACGATCGTGTTGCTCGCCCGGCGCTCGCGGTGGGCTCGCAGGTACCGGCTCAGCCCGATCCCCTGACTGTCGCCCGCGCCGCTGAGCACGAGCTCGACCGAGGTATGGGCAGGGGGAGCGGCGTCCAGCGCTCTGGTCAGGGCGATGGCGACGCCGACTCCGCTGGAGTTGTCCCCCGGACCAGGTCCCCAGGTGGCGGCAGCCAGCTCCAGCAGTAGCGCCAGCGCGACCACGAGGCCCGCGGTGGGGACGAGTTGAAGGACCTTGATCACGGTCCCGCCGGTCCCGGTCGCGCGGAGGAGAGCCGCGGCCAGCGCCAGGGCCAGCGCAATGGCCAGCCACCCGGCCCAGCCCGGGGCGCGCCCTCCGGTGAGGCGGTGCAGAGCGGCGGTGGGACGACTCAGGGCGCGGCGGCCCAGACCCTGACGGGCGGCGTCGAGATTGGCCGTGATCACCAGGTGCACCTGTTCGGGGTCGCCCGCGAGCGGCTGACTGACCACGTTCTGGCTGGCATGTTCGGGCGTCAGGCGGCGACCGGGGGAGATCGCGAAGAACGCATCGGCCAGTGTCGAGACGAGCGCAGCGGCCAGCAGCCCGACGCCCAGCCAGTGGCTGGTCACCGACACCAGACTGCCGGCCACGCCGAGCCCCACGTGCCACGCCTGTGCCATGGCCCAGTTCGGCCGGCACCAGAACGCCTCTAGCCCGGCGGCCCGGCGGCCGGAGCCGCGGACTTCCTCGGCCAGCCAGACGGCGGCCCGGCGTTCAGCGTCGGTGCCCGCGCCGCGGTCCGGAATGGCCGCAAGCGACCCGGCGATCTCCGCGGCGGAGCTCATGAGCGGGGCATGATGACAAGATGCCCGCCGTGCCGCCCGAGGAGCAGCTGCTGTCCGTGGCCGAACGGGCGGCCCGCGCGGCCGGCGCGGAGCTCATGCAGCGCTTCGGCCGAGAGCCGGTCGGCGTCCACACCAAGAGCACACCCACCGATCCCGTATCGGCGGCGGACCTGGCGGCCGAAGAGGCCGTGCGTGAGGTGCTGACGGCCGAACGGCCGGGAGATGTGGTCCTGGGGGAGGAGGGAGGCCAGCCTTCCCAGGGGGATGCCGAGGCGGGCGGAGGCGGCTTCAGGTGGGTTGTGGATCCCCTGGACGGAACGGTCAACTTCCTCTACGGAATTCCGCACTTCGCGGTGAGCGTGGCCTGCGAGGACCGCAGCGGCGCCGTGGCCGGCGTCGTGTTCGACCCGGTGCGGAACGAGTGCTTCAAGGCTACGCGCGGCGGGCCGGCGCTGCTGGACGACGAGCCGCTCCGTGGCGGCCGTCCCGACACGCTCGGACAGACGCTCGTGGCCACCGGGTTCGGTTACGAGCCGGAGGTTCGCGGCGTGCAGGGCGACGTGGCCGCTGCCCTGCTGCCCCGCGTACGTGATATCCGGCGGGCCGGCGCGGCGGCCCTCGATCTCGCGTGGTGTGCGTGTGGCCGGGTGGACGCGTACTTCGAGCGCGGGCTGCACCTGTGGGATTTCGCCGCGGGCGCGCTCCTGTGTGCCCGTGCGGGGCTGGTCGTCCGTCGCCTGGCGGCGCCGGACCCGGGCGCCGACGGGTTCTCGGTGCCCGACGGCCTGGTGGTGGCCGCTCCCTCGGTGATCGATGAGCTGGAGGGCTTGATCGCCTGAGGCGGTGGGCCCGCCGATTAGACTGGCCTGGCTCGCGGCGGTGACGGAATGGTAGACGTGGCGGCCTCAAAAGCCGCTGTCCTTCGGGACGTGTGGGTTCGACTCCCACCCGCCGTATCAGGCCCTGATTCCGGGCAGCCGGCTCGCCCGGGCGCGGGCTCGGCCCGCCGGTGGCTAGTCGGTGCCACGGTCAACGGCAACCCAGCCGGGATAGCGGTCCACAGCGGGCCAGAGCTGGGTTTCTCGGACCCGCTTGTGGGGAAGAACCCCTGAAGTCTGGGGTACACCGACAAAGGAGGGCCTGGTGGACGACCACAACAGTCTTTCGATGGAAGAGATCGAGGCAGAGGGAGCCGTATCGCTTCCGAACAAGGAAGTTCTTTCGCTCCTCGACGTGAATGCGAACGTGGACTTGGGACTCGATCTGGCTGCGCCGGTCGACCTTGCCGCGGCCGCCAACCTCAACGTGGCGGCACCGATCGAAGCCGGGGCGGCCGCGAACGTGCTCAGCCCGGACGGTACCGCGGTCGGCGAAGCCCAGCAGTCGGGCACGCTCGAGCAGGGCATCGTGGGCAGCGCGAACGCAGATGCGCCTCAGCATGCCACCGTGGGCCAGAGCGCCAACACTGGCAGCAACCAGGTGCCGACCACGACCGGCACCTCGGGCGACACCACCAGCGGTGGATCGACCTCGGGTGGCGTGGACTCGCTGCTCAACGACGGCAACCTGCTGGATGCCAACGTCAACCTGAACGCCAACGCCGACCTGGCGGCTCCGGTCGACGGTGCGGTGGCGGCCAACGCCAATGTGGCGGCGCCGGTCGACGCGGCTGTGGGTGCGAATGTTGGATCCGAAGGTGCGACGGCCGAGGCCGTGGCCCCGCAAGACGTCAACATCGAGCAGAACATGAATGCCACGGCCGATGCCACAGCCACCCAGGACGCGGGCGTTTCCCAGCAGTAACCCAACCCTGATAGGCGCGGCACTCGGATGACCGCGACAGTTGAATCCCCCGCCTCGACCGCGGAATCTCCGCGGGCCGGGGCGGGTCTGTCTCAGCCGTTTGGGCGAGCCGAGGGCATCGAGCTTCTCGGCTGCGTCCACGGCTGTGGCTACCGGGACCGCGTCTCCCTGGTCAGGCGGGCCGATGGCCAGATCGTGCAGCTGGGACTGCTCCAGTACGGGCTACTGGAGTGCGTAGACGGCGAACACGACGTCCGGCAGTTGGCCGAGGCACTATCCGAGAAGCTCGGACGCCGCGTCCAGGACGCCCATGTGGTGCGTCTGGCGCAGAAGCTCGGGCAACAGGGTCTGCTGGCCGGGACCGAGCACCACGCCCCGCCCCGGCGCAACCCGCTGCTGGCCTTGCGCTGGAAGGTGCTCGTCACCAACCCGAAGTGGACCCGGCGCCTGACGGCTCCGCTGGCGTTTCTGTTCCGCCCGTGGATCATGTGGCCGACGGTCCTGGCCTTCGGCGTCGTTTTCTGGTTCGTCCTGATCCAGAAGGGCGTGGCCTCGGCCACGTCTCAGGCTTTCCACCACCCGGCGCTCCTCCTGCTGGTGTTCGTCCTGGCCGTGATCTCGGCCGGCATCCACGAGTTAGGGCACGCTGCGGCCTGCAAGTACGGAGGTGCCACCCCGGGTGGCATGGGCATGGGGATCTATCTGGTCTGGCCCGCGTTCTACACGGACGTCACCGACACCTACCAACTCCCCAAGCGCTCCCGGCTTCGGGTCGACCTGGCCGGCCTGTACTTCAACGCGCTGATCGCGGATGTGACGATGGCCGTCTGGCTGGTTGTGAGGACCGACGCCCTGCTCCTGCTGGTCGCGCTCCAGGTCCTCCAGATGGTCAAGCAGCTTTCCCCGGTCATCCGAGCCGACGGGTACCACATCCTGTCCGACGCGACCGGGGTGCCCGATCTGTTCAGCCACATGGGCCCGACGCTGCGCCGGCTGCTCCCGAAGCACCGTCACGAGCCTTCTGCGCTGACCGGACGGGCGCGCGCGATCGTCACGGTCTGGGTATTGATCGTGGTGCCCGTGCTCCTCAGCATGATGGTGGGCGCGGTTCTCGTGCTGCCTCGCGTGGCCACCAGCGCATGGGACAGCGGACGCGCGATTGCGCTGAGCATGCCCACCCAGGTCCACTCCGGTCAGATCATCGACCTGCTGGCTTCGGTGGTTCAGTTGCTGGCTCTGGTGCTGCCGCTCCTGGGCAGCCTCCTGGTCACTCAGAAGGTCTTGCGCATGGGCGTCAGGTACGGACGGAGTTGGAGTCGCGGCAGCGTCGTTCGAGGCGCTATCGCAACGGTGGTCGGCCTGCTGATGATGGGTGGCGTGGCCTGGGCGTGGTGGCCATCCGGCCAGTACCGGCCGGTGCCCCGCCAGGGTGGCACGATCGGCAGCCTGGCCCAGGCCGTGGCCGCTCCAGCTGCCGTCGCTCGGCCTCAGCCCGTAGTGCCGCTGCTGACGCCCGGCACCCATCTGGCCGTCTCGATGATCCCGGTCGGAGGGGCCACCGCCAAGCATCCTGCTCTTCACGTGATCCTCGGTGGGCGGGGCGGTCAAGCCGTGGCCATCGTGGGGGGTGGCGCCCACGGTGCCGCTGCGGCGACCGCGTTCCGGTTCCACTTCTCCGGCGGCTCCCAGCCCAACAGCACGGCGATTGCGGTGCCGACCAAGCGGGGTGGGGTTAGCTACAACGTGGCCTACTCGCTGGTGACGGTGAGCGGCGGAGCCCCAGCCACGGAGCGCAACACCGCCATCGCTATCAGCCGCTGCCGCGGATGCCGGTCCGTGGCCGTCTCCTTCCAGGTCGTGCTCATCGTGGGTCAGAGCAACGTGATTGCGCCGATCAACAACGCCTTTGCGCTTAACGAGCACTGCCCGTCCTGCTCGGCCCTGGCCATGGCCGACCAGATGGTGATCACCCTCAAGCGCCAACCGCCCAGATCTCTCCTGATCAAGCTCCGTCAGGCGCTGGCGCGACTGCACCAGCTCTCCAAGCTGCGCGGCCGGCTGGCGCTCCGGAAGATCGTCGCCGCGGTGAGCCGGATCCAGCACCAGATCGAGGCAGCTCTGGTGTCCAGCGGGCTGATGGCCAATCCGCCGAAGAGCTCCAGTTCGACGAGCTCGAGCTCGAGTTCGAGTTCATCGACCGGGCAGGGGAGCTCCTCCCAGGGTGGCGCGTCCACGAGCACCACGCCTGCGTCGACCACCACCACGAGCTCGAGCGGGACCACGTCGTCTTCGGGCGTGAGCTCCACCACGTCCACCAGCGCCACCCCCACGTCCACAACCGGCGCTTCGACCACCACGAGTCCCACCGGTCAGAGCGCGACGACGACGACCTCGTCGGGCACGACCGGCTGACCTTCACTCCGGCAGGGCGGCCGGGCGCGTTTGGCCGGCCGGGTGGCGCTTGGCCGGCGGCCCGTGCGTCAGGCCGTGGCGGGCGCCCCGGTGCCGCCCGCCGACGATTCTCCCGGCGTGCCCGTCCCGGCCCGCTCGCGGAGCTTGTCGATCGGCACCTCCACCTCCACGTTCCAGCCCTGGCCGAACGCGCGCATGGCAAAAAAGATCAGCAGTAGCTGCACTGGTGCGAGCAGGACGGTCAGCAGCCCCAAGGTGTCCGCGCTGAAGCCGGTCCCGCCGAACAGGGTCTGGGCGTTCGAGTAGCCGAAGCTGCTGCGATCAAACCAGCTGGTGCTCGCCGCTCCAGTGCCGGCGATCATCGCCATGATCAGGAGCAGGATGGCCACGGCGGCGGCGATCGGCAGCAGACCTCGTCCCCAGCGCCATACGTAGAAGGCGATGATCAGGTAGGCCAGGCACAAGACGAAGTTGACCGGGACCAAGCCCTGCAGCTTGCTCCAGCCCCCGATCGTGACCGCCAGCATCAGCAGCACCGACACCAGGAGGATCAACACCACCACGAGCTTGGTCGCCTTGCTGGACGCCTTGTCCCGATTGGGATAGGTGATGGTGTATCCAGGACGCAGGTTGCGCACCGCTGGCATGGGCGGACCATACAATCTGGGAGCGCGATCTGCTGCAGTTCCAGCACCTTGCCTTAAAGTCGCGCTGTCACGGCGGGCGTGGCGGAATTGGTAGACGCGCCGGTTTTAGGTGCCGGTGGGCTAACACCCTTGGGGGTTCGAGTCCCTCCGCCCGCATTGTGGAAGAACTCATCGGGAAGGGATTTCTCCGGCGGGTCGATGGGTTTGACTCGCTGCGGGGAGACAAACCGCAGCGGCGAAACCGTGTGAATTAGGTGCGTCATCCTCCTACCGTGGTCGCTGTCGCATTGGATGTAGACGGAGTTCTCATCGACTCGGCAGCGGTTCACCGACCGGTGTGGCGCGCGTGGGCACATAGTCATCAACTGGATTTCGAGGTCGTCTGGCGGGCGACGTTCGGTCGGCGACCCGAGGACACCATCGCTGAGGTGCGCCTGGGGTCCGATCCCACGGTCGAGCGCCACATCTTGGACGAGTTGGTCGAAGCGCACGAGCTCAGCATCAAAGCGGTTCCTGGAGCGATGGAGCTCCTCGAAGCGCTTGGGAGGACCCCGTCGGCTTTGGTGACGTCGGGCAGCCGGGCGCTCACAAGCAAGCGGTTCGCCCGGCTCGGCCTTCCCCTCCCGTCGGTGGGGGTTTTCGGAGAGGATGTCCACCGAGGCAAGCCAGCCCCGGAGTGCTACCTGCGCGTGTGCGAGCAGCTTCAGGTGCTGCCCGCTGAATGCGTCGTGGTCGAGGATTCGCTGGCTGGCATCGCCGCAGGACGCACCGCTGGCTGCTGGGTCATGGCCGTCACAACGTCCCATTCTCGTCCGGCACTGGCCGATGCTGACGAAGTTCACGACGACCTTGCGAGTGTGACGAGACGGCTCAGCACGCTGCTGTCTCCTGCTCGTGACAGCTAGGGCGGCCGTTAGAGGGTTGGCTTGGCCAGGTTTGCGATCCCGGCCGACGACCACAAATGCGCTAACCCCGCCCCCCGTGGGGGCGGGTAGTGCAGTTATGGCCCTATATCGGGCACAACTACACGAACCCCGTCCGGGGGCAGGGGCCGGTGTAGATATGGTCGTCTCCGAGGCTCGGCCTCCCGGCCTCCCCGCCAGCCCGGTCTGCCGCAGGACGGGGCGGACTCGGGCCTTCCGCGCGGGTGCGGCGCGTCGTGCTGGGCGACGAGGCACACAGCTCCCTGAGTACCATTCGGGACGCCCCAGGGGAGTAAGCTAGTGGTCCACGCGCGCGGTCTCCAAAACCGTGAACCCGGGTTCGAATCCCGGCTCCCCTGCTGAAGCATCCGGTCGTACGAATGCGTTCTCACACCGTCTACCGGACCTTCAACACCGACCGGCGTCGCGAGTTCATCCGCATCACCGACGACGTGGCTGACGCTGTCCACGAGGCGGGTGTGGAGGAGGGCATGGCGCTGGTCTGCGCCATGCATATCACCGCCGGGGTGTGGATCAACGACGATGAGCCGGGGCTCCAGGCGGACACGCTGGAGTGGCTGGACAAGGTCGCGCCGCCCAGCTGGCAGGAGCCGCCCAACGAGGTGGCCCGAGAGCTGCTGCCCGACCCCGGGGACTACCGCCATCACCGGGGCGGGGAGGACAACGGCGACGCGCATCTGAAGAACCTTTTGGTTCATCACCAGGTGATCGTCCCCATCACCGAGGGCCGCCTGGATCTGGGCCCGTGGCAGCAGGTGTTCTACTGCGAGTTTGACGGCGGCCGGCCGAAGCGTCTGGTCATCAAGGTGCTCGGGGAATAGGCCGGGTGACGGCCTCCCGCTCGGAGATTTTCGCCGGCGAGGTTCTCAGCGGCCGCGTCGCGGTGGTGACCGGCGGAGGAACCAACCTCGGCAAGGCGGCCGCTGCCGAGCTGCTGCGGTGCGGCGCACAGGTCGTGATCGTCGGGCGCCGGGAGGACGTCCTGCGGGAGGCGGCTGAGGAGCTCGGCCCACGCTGTGATGTCCTACCGGCCGATATCCGCCGCCCCGAGGAGGCGGCGCGGATCGTGGAGGAGACGCTGGCTCGCCACGGGCGGCTCGACCTCCTGCTCAACAACGCCGGCGGTCAGTACTTCGTGCCGGCTGAGGGCATCACCACGAAGGGCTGGCGGGCGGTGCAGCGGCTGAACGTGGGAGGGACGTTCTCAATGTGCGAGGCGGCGCACCGCCTGGCCATGCGAGCGGCGGGCGGCGGCATGATCGTCAACGTCACCGTCTCCCCGCACCACGGCATGCCCGCGATGGCCCACACCGGCGCCGCCCGGGCGGCGGTGGAGGCCCTGACCCGAGACCTGGCTCAGCGCTGGGCCGCTGATGGCGTTGCCGTCTGCGCGATCGCGCTGGGCAGGTTTGCCACCGGGTCGCTCCGCAAATACCCGGCCGAATTGTGGCAGCGGGCGGCGGAGTCGGTCCCTGTGCAGCGGCTCGGGGATCCGGGGGAGTACGGGTGGTTGGTCGCTCTTCTGGGCACCCCCGTCGGGCGAGCCTTCTCGGGTTCCGTGCTCACCCTCGACGGTGCTCTGGACAACTGGTTCGGAGCATGGCCGCCGCCTGACCTGACTCGGGATGGCCAGGTGCCGACCGAGTCACGCAGGCCATCGGCCTCGGCGGGTTAAACTGGCACTCGCCCGCGGGCGAAGTGTTGTGGTTGCACAGAAGCCTTCCAAGCTTCTAGGGCGGGTTCGATTCCCGTCGCCCGCTCTCCCTCGCTCCACCTGAGAGATGCAGCGGCGT
>DASZNA010000022.1:0-49135 GCA_035551655.1 Solirubrobacteraceae bacterium | reverse complement strand
CACGCTCGCGTCGATGGGGGCCGGCGTGCCGTACGCGATCGCGGCGAAGTTCGCACACTCCGACCGTCCGGTGTTCGCGCTGATGGGCGACGGCGCGATGCAGATGAACGGCATCAACGAGCTGATCACGATCGCCAAATACCGTCACCTGTGGCCCGACCAGCGGCTGATCATTCTCGTCCTGAACAACCGCGATCTGAACCAGGTCACCTGGGAGCAGCGAGCGATGGAGGGCAATCCGAAGTTCGAGGGCTCTCAGGATCTGCCGGACTTCCCCTATGCCCGCTATGCCGAGCTGCTGGGACTGCGCGGCATCCTGGTCGACACACCCGAGAAGGTCGGGCCGGCCTGGGATGAAGCGCTGAACGCCGGCGTGCCGACGGTCATCGAAGCGATCACCGATCCCGAGGTGCCGCCGCTGCCGCCGCACATCACCATCGATCAGGCCAAGGCACTGACCAAGGCCATGCTGTCGGGCGACCCGAACACCCCGGAGATCATCCGCCAGTCGTTCAAGCAGAAGGTTCAGGAGTTCATCCCCGGCCGATGAGCGCTGTGGCCCGGTCAGCCGAGGTGACCGTCCGGGATCTGCAGATCGGCGCCTATGAGGTGCCGACGGACGCGCCCGAGGCGGACGGCACCCTGTCGTGGGACTCGACGGTGATCGTCGTGGTGCAGGCGCGCGCCGGCGATCAGGTGGGCGTCGGATACACCTACGCCGACCCTTCCACGGCCAAGCTGGCCGCCTCGAAGCTGGCCGGGGTCGTCGAGGGGCTCGACGCCATGGCCCCCCAGGCGGCCTGGCGCAAGATGGTCGGGGCCATCCGCAATTTGGGGCGTCCCGGCATCAGCTCGATGGCGATCGCCGCCATCGACACGGCCCTGTGGGACCTGAAGGCCCGGTTGCTCGAGCTGCCGCTGTGCCAGCTGCTGGGTGGGGGCCACGACTGCGTCCCCGTGTATGGGTCGGGCGGATTCACTGCGTATGACGACGCCCAGCTGACCGAGCAGCTCGGCGGCTGGGCCAGCCAGGGGATCCCCCGGGTGAAGATGAAGGTCGGCTCGCACCCAGACGACGATCCCCGGCGCGTGCGGGTGGCCCGAACGGCGATTGGACCCGACACCCAACTATTTGTCGACGCCAACGGCGCATACTCGCGCAAGCAGGCGCTCGAGCTGGCCGGCGTGTTTCGGGACGAGGCTGCTGTGTCCTGGTTCGAGGAACCGGTCAGCTCCGACGACCTCCCAGGTCTGCGCCTGGTGCGCGACCGGGCGCCCGCCGGCATGGAGGTGGCGGCCGGCGAGTACGGCTATGACGCGGTGTACTTCAAGCGGATGCTCGAGGCCGGCGCGGTGGACGTGCTCCAGGCCGATATCACCCGTTGTGCCGGCGTCACCGGGCTGATGCAGGTGGCCGGTCTGTGCGAGGGCTTTCAGGTGCCGCTGTCGCTGCACTGCGGTCCCTCCATCCATCTGCACCCGGCGCTGAGCCTCGATCGGCTGGTGCATCTGGAGTACTTCCACGACCACGTCCGAATTGAGGGAATGCTGTTCGACGGGGCCGCCCGGCCCCGAGATGGGGCCCTGTGGCCTGATCTGGATCGCCCGGGAAACGGGCTCGAGTTCAAGAGAGAGGATGCCGAGCGATATGCGATCTAAAGGTCGTGGTGGTCCGGTGGGGCGATGGTGGGGGAACGTCCGGTCGGGGCGAGCCCAGAAGACCTTGGCGGCCGCCACGGCGTTCAGCGCTCTGCCGCTCGGGCTGGAGATCTACTTTGAGCATTTCCGGGGCTCCTTCGGTGATAAGTGGATGTGGACCCCGGTGCTGCTCAGCCCTCCCCTGACTCTGGCCGGAGTTGCCGGGATGCGCTCCGAGAAGGTGGCCCGGACGTGGCTGCCGGCGCTGTCGGCGCTGTACTGCCTAGACGGCATGATCGGGGTGGTCACCCACGTGCGGGGTGTCGCGCGCAAGCCAGGAGGGTTCAAGGAGCCGCTGTTCAACATTGTCATGGGCCCGCCGCTCCTGGCCCCAGGGTCGCTGGCGCTGGTCGGTGGGATGGGGCTGGCCGCAGCCGCCCTGGGCCGCGAGCGATGAGTGGCCCCGTGCGAGCGATGAGTGGCCGCCGCTGATGCCCGCGCGCGACTTTTCACTCCCGGACCATCTGCCCAATCAGCGGGAGGGCGGCCAGCCGGCCTCTCCAGATGAGCTGCCTCGGCAGCGCAACGGGATCACGCCGCAGATGCACGGCCGCTACCCGGATTACAACGTGCTCGACGAGGTGAATCACTGGGACCCGGTGACGCGCCAAACGGTGATGAGCCGGATCGATGACGTGCCGAAGATCCGCTTCTTCACCGCCCAGGAGGCGGCCTGCCTGGGGGCCTTCTGCGATGTGGTGATGGCTCAGGACCGGGAGCCGAAGATACCCGTGCTCAACATGGTCGATGCCAAGCTGTTCGCTGGGCAGCTCGACGGATTCCTCCACGACGATATGCCGGATGACCGGGAGACGTGGCGGCGCGTGGCCGCCGGACTGGACTCTGCGGTAAAGCAGCACGGCGTCTCCGAGGGGTTCGCCGGTGCACCGAGCGACGTCCAGCACCGGGTAGTACAGGCGTTCTCCGAGGGCAAGCTCCACGGGCGAGTCTGGGACGAGCTCCCCTGCTCGAAGGCCTGGAGCGTGGTCATGCGCTCCGTGCTCAGCTCGTTCTACTCCCACCCCTGGGCGTGGAACGAGATCGGATTCGGGGGCCCGGCCTACCCGCGCGGCTACGCCCGAATGGGCATGGGCCAGCGCGAGGAGTGGGAGAGCGGGCCGGAGCAGAATGACGATCCGGTGCGCGAGGACTTGAGCGGATGAGTCTCCGGCATACGCTGCACACGCTCGCCCGCGGCTCGCTGCGCCCCCCCGACAACGACTCCGCCTTCCTGCTCGACGTGCACCGCCGCGCCGTGCCGACCGAGCGCATGGCTCGCTACGACGACTCCTACGAGGTGGATCTGGCCGTCGTCGGGGCCGGCGCAGGCGGGAGTGTGCTGGCCCAGCGCTTGGCCCGGCAGGGCTGGAAGGTGGTCGTGCTCGATGCCGGGCCGTTCTGGGATCCGGATGCGGACTGGGTCTCCGACGAGGCCGGTTCGCATCACATCTACTGGACCGATCCCCGGGTGATCGGCGGAACCGACCCGGTCGAGCTGGGCAAGAACAACTCTGGCCGGGGGGTGGGCGGCTCGATGATCCACTACGCGGGGTATGCGCCCCGGTTTCATCCGTCCGACTTCGAGGTGCGCACCCGGGATGGAGTGGGAGAGGACTGGCCGATCTCCTACTGGGACCTGAAGGCCGAGTACGAGCGCGTTGAGGTGGAGCTGCCCGTGGCGGGGGAGCCCTGGCCCTGGGGTGACCCCCATCGCTATCCGCACAGCCCGCACCCGATCGCCGGGGGCGCGGAGATGGCCATCGCCGGCGCCCGGAAGCTGGGGATAGAGACCAGGGTGGGCCCGGTGGCGATCGCCAACGGCGCCTTCGGCAACCGGCCCCACTGCATCTACCGCGGCTTTTGTCTGCAGGGATGCAAGGTCAACGCCAAGGCCTCCCCGCTCGTCACGCACATCCCGGACGCCATCGAGCACGGGGTGGAGTTCCGCGGCGAATGCATGGTGGCCCAGGTGGAGCTCGACCAGAGCTCGGGCCGGGTGACCGGGGTGCGGTACTTCGACAGCGATGGCACCGAGCGGCTGCAGCGAGCGGCCGCCGTGGCCGTCTGCGGCTATTCGATCGAGAGCCCCCGGCTGCTGCTGAACTCGACCTCGCGGCGGTTCCCGCATGGGATCGGCAACTCGAATGACCAGGTTGGGCGCTGCGTGATGGTGCAGGGGGCGCCGCAAGTGGCCGGCCGGTTCCCCATGGAGCTCCGCATGTACAAGGCGCCGCCGCCCGAGTTCTCATCCGAGCAGTTCTACGAGACCGACGAGACGCGCGGGTTCGCGCGCGGATTCGCGATCCAGACGGTGGGGCCGCTGCCGATCGAGTGGGCCCAGCACGTGCAGGCGGCCGGACATTGGGGCCACGCGCTGCGCGAGTACATGCGCGACTACAACCACTGGTACACGCTGGGCTGCCTGTCCGAGCTGCTGCCGCTGCCCGAGAACCGGGTCACGCTCAGCCAGGACGTGTCGGACCGCCACGGTCTGCCGGTGGCCCGGATGGACTACTCCCAATGCGAGAACGACCGCAAGAACATCGCCTTTGCCAAACAGACGCTGCGGGACATCCTGAACGCCGCCGACGCTCAGGACATCCTGGAGATCGATCGCTACGCCCATCTGGTGGGCGGCTGCCGGATGGGCTCAGACGCGGAGCGCAGCGTCGTCAATGCCGATCATCGGGTCTGGGACGTGCCCAATCTGTACGTGTGCGACGGCAGCGTGATGCCCACGCAAGGGAGCGCCAATCCGGCCCTGACAATCATGGCGCTGGCCTCGCGGTTGGCCCGGCGGTTGGGGGCCAAGCAGGCGGGGGCCGGGAGCGGCGCCACCGCCGCTGCCCGGGCGGGGGCTGGAGCTGGCTGGTCCCCGACCGCGAACTGAGGCCGGGTCGGGCCGGTGATGGCAATCCGGGCTCGGCGGGTCGGTTTGCCCTGCGCAGAACGGGTAACGACGTAGGACATGACCAGCGACGAGCAACGCAACGGCCGGCGCGAGCTGACCCACCCGGCGGTCCGCATCAACCTGCGGCCACTGGCCGGACCGCTGCCGCTCGGCCTCTACTCCTTCGGGATCGGCATGATGGTGATAGGCGCCCAAACTGCGGGATGGATCCCGGTCAGGCAGGACCTGCAGGTGGGTCTGGTGATTGCGTCGTTCGTGTTCCCGCTGGAGCTGCTGGCGGTGATCTTCGGGTTCCTGGCCCGGGACACGCTGGCCGTGACCGTGCTTGGCCTGTTCACCACCTCCTGGCTGACGCAGGGCCTGGCGCTGATCCTGGGGCCCCCGGGGGTGCCCAGCGTCACGCTCGGGTTCTTCCTGATGGCGTTCTCCGCGGTTATTTACGTGACGAGCCTGGTGGCAATCAGCGGAAAGCCGCTGCTCGGCCTGATCATGTTCCTGTCTGCGAGCCGGGGAGTGCTCGACGGCCTATTTCAGTTCACGGGAACCCATGGGGTCGCGCTGGCAGCGGGGATCGTGGCGACCGTCATCGCCGGGCTGGCGCTCTATAGCGGCACGGCCTTCCTGATGGAGGAGCTGCGCCACCGTGCGATCCTGCCCGTCTTCCGGCGGGGCAACAGCGCTACGGCCATTCAGGGCCAGCTGTCAGATCAGCTGCTGCCCGCCACGGCTGAGGCCGGCGTTCGCGAACAGCTGTAGGCCCTGGCGAGTCAGTCGCCGCGCCACTGGTGGCGCAGCGCCTCGACGCCCGCCGAGATGGCGTCGTAGCTGGAGGAGTGGCTGGACCACATCGTCCAATAAGGGAGCGTGGCGCTGGCCGGGTGACGGTCCGGCGGATCCATCTGGATGCGCAGCGGCAGGAGCAGCGCGTCCCCCACCACGATCGCCTCGCCCACGTCCAGCAGCGGCAGCAGTCCGGTGATCGCGTTCAGCGTGCCCGGCACCACCCGCGAGATCACATCCTGATCCTGATCGTTGGTCAGGCGCATGATCATGAAGTTGTTGCACTGGCTGAGGATCGTCCGGCTGACGTCGCTGGGCCGCTGGCTCACCACGGCCAGGCAGACCCCGTACTTGCGGCCCTCCTTGGCGATCGTCTCGAACGCCTCGAGCGCCACCCGATGGACGGCGGACTCCTGCCGGTCGGCCGGCAGATAGGTGTGGGCCTCATCGCACACCACGCAGACGGGCGTGCGCTCCGAGGGCTCCATCCAGAACTGGATGTTGTAGACCAGTCGCACCAGCACCCCGGCCACCATGGGCAGGATTGGCGCCGGAACCTCGGACAGGTCGACGATCTTGATTCCCAGGTCGGCCGGGCCGGCCGACAGCAGCTTGTGAGCCGTGTCGAGCAGCCAGTCGTCGACCGTGGCTGCCTCTGGCGGCTGGAAGATGAACGCGTAACGGGGATCGGCCAGACGCGCCTCCAGGCGGGAGATGAGGCCGCCCAGCTTGCCGGCGAACGGACCGGGATCCACGCGGCCACTAGGCTGGCGGACGATGATCTCGACCTCGTCGCGGCGCGCCCAATCGAGCAGGTGCTCCAGCTGATAGGGCACCGGCGAGTCCGCCGTGGCCGTGGTCAGCCCGGCCGTGGTGCCGCGCTCCGACAGGGTCGAGCGCTTCAGGGTCTGCACCCGGTCGGTCAGCCACAGCCGCTGATCGCCCGCCTGCGGATCGCTCTCGCTCAGCACCAGCGAGGCCAGCTCGTCGCGCTCCAGCAGCCAGAACGGCACGTGCAGAGCCGCATCGGCGGCGTAGAGCAGATCGGCCGGCCCGGCCACCCTGAGATGGCGGGCCACCGCCTCGTGCTCATCGGTGGCCTGGGTCAGAGGGGCGTACTCGCCGTGCAGATCGAGGACCAGGATGTTGGCGTGACGCAGTCGAGCGGCTCGCTCCAGCAGCAGCGCCACGGTCCAGCTCTTCCCCGTGCCCGTGGTGCCCAGGATGGCCAGGTGGCGCTGGAGCAGGCGATTGCCGTCGGCGATCGCCACGCTCTGGCGATCGGCCAGGTACCGGCCTAGCTGCAGCCGCTCCTCCTCGGGGACGTCCTCGCCCAACACGGCCATGAACCGGGTCAGGTTGTCGCCGTCGATCAGATGACACGGCGCGCCCAGATGGGGATGTCGCGAGGCACCCAGCCGGAAGCTGCCCCCGCCGGAGGCCGAGGCCGTGGGATGAAACGTGCCCACCGGCATGACCCGGATTTCGACTCGTTTGTCGGGCTGGCGCGCGGCGCCCTCCACCAGGCCGATCAGGCAGCCCTCGTCGGCCGGTATGGCCACCAGATCAGACACGGTCACGCGGCTGGTCAGCTTCGGGTCGGAGAGCTCGACCAGCATGCGATCGGGATCGACCGACGCCAGGATCCCCAGCTTGAGGCCGCCGGTCAGCGCCAGCGGCTCATCTGGCGCGGTGGTGGTCGGAGTGGAGGTGCTCGCCATGGTCCCAACAGCCTAAATCGGCAGATCGGCCCGCGGGCGTTACCTGTGGCCGTAAGATCCGCGCCCGTGCCAGACCTCGGCCCCGCAATCGACACCATTCTGAGGCGCTGCCTGCAGGTGAGCGGAGGGGAGGACGTGCTCGTGATCGTCGACCCGGCCACGCGGGAGATCGGCGCGGCCCTCCGGCGCGGCGCGCGCGAGCTGGGCGCTGACACGGTGCTGGCTGAGATGGACGAGCGTGCCTCCCACGGCAGCGATCCGCCCAGATCGGTGGCCGCGGCCATGCGGGAGGCCGACGTGATCATCGCGCCCACCACCAAATCCCTCAGCCACTCACCAGCGCGCAAGCTGGCCACCGAGGCCGGTGCGCGGGCGGCCACGCTGCCTGGGGTGACGGCCGACATGCTCACCCGGGTCATGGCCATGGACTTTGAGCAGATGGCGCGCCGGTCCGGGGCGGTGGCCGAGCTCCTGACTCAGGGTTCGCGGGCGCGGGTCACGTGTCCGCGGGGGACCGACCTCGAGCTCGACCTCGACGGACGGGAGGCGATCTCCGACGACGGCGATCTCGGATCTCCGGGCTCGTTCGGGAACCTGCCCTGCGGAGAGGGATTCATCGCCCCCGCCGGTGGCCAGGGTCGCATCGTCGCCTCCAGCCTGGCGCCGCTCGGGCTGAGCGACCCGCCGGCGGTGCTGACCGTCCGGGCGGGGCGGATCGTGGCCGCAGACGATGGCCTGGGCCCGACATTTTTGGCTCAGCTCGAGGAGTACGGAGATTCGGGCACGAACCTCGCCGAGCTCGGCGTGGGAACCAATGACCAGGCCACCCTGACCGGCAACGTCCTCGAAGACGAGAAGATCCTCGGGACGGTGCACGTCGCCTTCGGCGCCAGCGCCTCCTTCGGCGGGACAGTCTCGGTGCCCATCCATCTGGATGTCGTGGTGCTGGACGCCAGCCTCGAGGTGGACGGGCGCCCGGTGCTGGACAGCGGGCGCTTCGTCCTCTGAGGGGCTGGGACCGGGACCGCCATGGCACTTCTGCTGGCCGTGCCCAACGTCTCTGAGGGTCGCGATCCCGCGGCCATCCGGGAGCTCGGCGCAGCGTTCGGCCGCGGCCTGCTCGACGTGCACAGCGACCCCGATCACAACCGCAGCGTGTTCACCCTGGCCGGCGAGCCGGGCCAGCTGCACGAGGCCGTGCTGGCCGGTGCCGCCGCTGCAGTGGCTCGGGTCGACGTAACTCGCCACGCCGGCGCGCACCCCCGGGTGGGCGCCATCGACGTGGCTCCGATCGTCTACCCGGCCCCGGAGCTGCGGGGAGCCGCCGTGGCCGAGGCCCTGGTGCTGGCCGACCGGCTCGGAGAGGAGCTGGAGCTGCCGGTGTTCCTGTACGGGACCCTGTCGGCCGCCGGTCACACCCGGGCGCACCTGCGCCGCGGTGGCCCCGAGCGCCTGGCCGAGCGGATCCGGGACGGCGAGCTGGCCCCGGACTTCGGACCCGCGCGGCTGCACCCGAGTGCCGGCGCCGTGCTGGTGAGCGCGCGCCCCCCGCTGGTGGCATTCAACGTTGAGCTAGCCCCTCCGGCCACTGTCGAGCAGGCCCGGGAGATCGCTGCGCTGATCCGGGAAGGGGGCCCCGAGGGGCTTCCTGGTCTGCGGGCGATCGGGCTGTGGCTGGCCGCGCGCGCCCACGCCCAGGTATCGATGAACGTGGAGGATCACGAGCGGCTGGCCCTGCAGGACGTGGTGAGCTCCATCGCTCGCCACGCCATCCCGGTGCGGGCCGAGCTGGTGGGACTCGCTCCGGCCAACGCGTTCCTGGGATTCCCGGAGGATCTGCCGGTTGCGGGGCGCAGGCATCTGGAGGATGCGCTGCGCGAAACACAGTCTAAAGTCAACGACTGAGCACCGATGGCCCAGACCAAGCGAAAGCGCCGCACCAAGCACCGGGGCAATGCCGCCGGCGGCATCGAGGTGCGCGGGCGCACCGGGCGGCCACCGACCGCCGAGGAGCGCAAGAAGGCCGACCGGGCCAAGCAGCGGGAGGAGCGGCTGCTCAAGGAACCCACGTGGAAGCAGTCCTTCCGCCGCGCCTCTCTGGCTGCCGGGCTCATGTTCGTGTTCCTGCTGCTCACCGATCACACGAAGAAGGGGAGCCCGATCATCACCGCGGTCCTGTTCGCGATCATCGCGATGGTCATCTATGTGCCGGCGGGCTATTACCTCGAGCGCTTTTTGTGGCGGCGGCGGATGCTGAAGATGGGCGGGGCGATGAAGCGATGATCGATGTCCGCATGTTCACCGTCGGGCCACTGCAGGAGAACTGCTTCTTCGTCCGCGCCAAGGACTCCGACCGAGCGGTGGTGGTCGACCCCGGCGAGGAGCCGGAACGGCTGATGGAGGCCCAGCGTGGGCTCGGCATCACCAAGGTCGAGGCGATCCTGCTCACCCACACGCACTTCGACCACGTGGGGGCCGTAGCGCCCTTGGCCCGGGCCACCGGGGCTCCCGTGTACTGCCCGGAGCTGGAGAAGGAGGTCCTGGCCAACATCATGGACTACGTGATGTGGCCGGGCATCGGACCATTCGAGAGCTACGACGCCGACGAGCTGGTGGCCGGCGGCGAGGCCCTGGAGCTGGCCGGGCTGACGTTCGACGTGCGTTTCACCCCCGGCCACAGTCCCGGGCATGTCACCTACGCGGTGCGGGACGAGAATGCCCTCCTGTCGGGGGACGTCCTGTTCCAGGGATCCGTCGGCCGCGTCGACCTGCCGGGCGGCAACTGGCCGACCCTGCTGGCCTCGATCGAGTCGCTGATGTCGGAGTTCGGCGACGAGACTGTGGTTTACCCGGGCCACATGGGCGTGACCACGCTCGGCCAGGAACGCGCCACCAACCCGTTCCTGCGCGAGCTAGCGCAGCAGTGAGCCGCCAGTCTCGCCCGCGGGGCCGCCGGTGATCCAGGCGCCCAAGGGGACGTTCGACGTCCTGCCCGCCGACGCGGAGCGCCGCTCGGTGCTGGAGACCCAGGCCCGCAAGGTCCTGGGCGCGGCCGGATACCAGCGGATCGAGACGCCCGTGTTCGAGTCGACCGACCTGTTCGCCCGCGGCGTGGGGGAGGCCACCGACATCGTCCAGAAGGAGATGTACAGCTTCGACGATGGGGGCGGGCGGTCGCTGACCCTGCGTCCCGAGGGCACGGCCCCGGTTTGCCGGGCCTACATCGAGCATGGGATGCACAAGCTCCCCCAGCCGGTGAAGCTCTGGTACCTGGAGAGCTTCTTCCGCGCCGAACAGCCCCAGCGAGGCCGCTACCGCCAGTTCTGGCAGGTCGGGGCGGAGGCGATCGGGACAGACGCACCGGAGGCCGACGCCGAGCTGATCGTGCTGCTGGCCGAGCTCCTCGAGGTGATGGTGGTCAAGGGGGTGGGGTTGCGGGTGTCCAGCCTGGGCTCCCCGGAGACCCGAGCCGAGTACCGGGAGCGACTGACGGATTACCTGCACACGTACGAGGATCGGCTGGCTCCCGAGGTCGTGGCCCGGATCGACCTCAACCCGCTGCGCGCGTTTGACTCGAGCCACCCCGGCACGCGTTCGGTGATGGAGGGGGCACCCAAGCTGCTCGATCAGCTCTCCTCCGAGGACGAGGAGCACTTCGCCAGCGTGCGCGAGCTGTTGGATGCTGCCGACGTGCGCTATGAGGTTGATCCGACCCTGGTCCGGGGGATCGACTACTACACCCGGACCCTGTTCGAATTCACGAGCGACGCGCTGGGGGCTCAGTCGGCGCTGGGCGGCGGGGGCCGCTACGACCGGCTGGTGGAGCAGATCGGGGGACCGGCCACGCCGGCCTGCGGCTGGGCGGCCGGGGTGGAACGGATCCTCCTGGCCGGAGCCCAGGCGCCGATCGCCCGAGATCCCGTGGACCTGTTCATCGCGCTGGTGGCCCATGAGGCCTCCAGCGCGACTGCCGCCTTCGTCCTCTCCCGGGAGGCCCGCCGAGCCGGGCTGGCCGCCCAGATGGAGCTGACCGGACGGTCGCTCAAGGGCCAGCTCAAACAGGCCGACCGGCTCGGGGCGCAGTTCGTGGCGATCGTGGAAGCCGGCGGGCAGGCCACGCTGCGGGACATGAGCAGCGGCGAGCAGACCGAGGTCCCGCTGTCCGCGGTTATCCCCGCCGTGCTGCGGGGGAGCCGACTGGCATGAACCCTCCCCGTAGCAACGGCTTTAGGGACGCCTGGGCGGGCCAGCTGACCGCCGGGCGGGCCGACACCGAGGCTCGCGTGGCCGGGTGGGTGCACCGGCGCCGGGACCATGGCGGTCTGATCTTCATCGATCTGCGCGACCGCACCGGCGTCATCCAGCTGGTCTTCCATCCCGAGTCGGCACCGGAGGCCCACCAGGCGGCGCGCGCGCTGCGTTCCGAGGACGTGGTATCGGCCGGCGGGCGGGTCGTCCGGCGCGACCCGGCGAACGTCAATCCGAACCTGGCTACGGGAGAGATAGAGCTGGAGGTGAGCGAGGTGCAGATCCTGGCTGACGCCGAGACCCCGCCATTTCCGGTGGACGAGGACGGTCCGGTTGACGAGGCCCTGCGGCTGCGCCACCGCGCGCTCGACCTGCGGCGAGCCGGCATGCAGGCCAACCTCACGCTCCGCCACCAGGTGACCAGGACGATGCGAGAGGTCCTCAACGAGCGGGACTTCCTGGAGATCGAAACGCCCGACCTAACCCGCTCGACGCCGGAGGGGGCGCGCGACTACCTGGTGCCGGCCCGGATCGCTCCCGGATCGTTCTACGCGCTACCTCAGTCCCCCCAGCTTTTCAAGCAGCTCTTGATGGTGGCCGGCTTCGAGCGCTACTACCAGATCGCGCGCTGCTTCCGAGACGAGGACTCCCGAGCCGACCGTCAGCCGGAGTTCACCCAGCTCGACCTGGAGATGTCGTTCGTGAACGAGGACGACGTGATCGAGACGATGGAGGCGGTGATGGCGGCGGTGTTCGAGGCCAGCGGCTTCCCCGTGGCCTCGCCACCGTGGCCTCGCATGCCGTATCGCGAGGCGATCGACCGGTTCGGGATCGACCGGCCGGACGTGCGGTTCGGACTGGAGCTGCGGGACCTTGGTGAGGCGGTGGCGGGTTCCGGCTTTCAGGTGTTCTCAGGCGCGCTGGCCGCCGGCGGCGTGGTCCGCGCCGTCAACATGGGCGCCCGGGAGCTGCCGCGGTCCGAGCTGGATGGGCTGACCGAGCTGGCCAAGCGCCACGGGGCGAAGGGACTGGTGTGGGCCTTCGTTCAGGAGGACGGCAGCCTGCGCTCGCCGGTGGCCAAGTTCCTGGCCGCTGAGGAGGTGGAGCAGATCAAGGCCCGGCTGGAGGCGGGGCCGGGTGACCTGCTGCTGGTGGTGGCCGACAGTCTGGAGGTGGCCAGCGCTGCCCTGAGCGCACTGCGCCTGGAGCTTGGCCGGCGCTTTGATCTGATCCCCTCTGGGGTCCACGAGGCCCTCTGGGTCACCGAATTCCCCGCCTTCTTCTGGAACCAGGATCAGCAGCGCTGGGACTCGGCACACCATCCGTTCACGGCTCCGAAGGGCGATCTCGACGATCCGGCGAGCCTGAGCTCACGCGCCTATGACCTGGTGCTCGACGGCTGGGAGATCGGCGGCGGATCGATTCGTATCCACGAGCCGGACGTCCAGCGGCGGGTGTTCGAGCTGTTGGGGATCGGGCCGCAGGAGGCTGAGGCCCGGTTCGGGTTCTTCCTGGACGCCCTGCGCTATGGCGCGCCCCCGCACGGCGGGATCGCCATGGGCATCGACCGGGTCGTCACCTTGCTGGCGGGCGCCGAGTCGATCCGGGAGGTCATCGCGTTCCCCAAGGCGGCCAGCGGCGCTGACCCCCTGACCGGCGCGCCCGCCCCTGTCGACGCGGCGCAGCTGCGCGAGCTGGGCATTCGTATCGCCTGAGCGGCGTAACCCGCGTGTTATGGGGGCCGGCGTAGCGTCGACGCGGTGAAACTGGTCGCCGCCATCGTCAGTTGTGCCGTCCTGCTGGCGGCCTGCGGGTCCTCCAAGCCGGGCGGTCATCAGGCGGCCTACACCGCAGGCCTCAATTTCGCCAAGTGCATGCGGGCCCACGGGGTGCCGGATTTCCCGGATCCCGGCTCCGGCGGAGGGATCCAGATCCCGAACGGCACTAACCCAGCCGCTCCCTCGTTTCAGGCGGCCCAGAAAGCCTGCGCCAGGGATCTGCCCGGGGGACCCTTCCGCGGCCAGGCCACGGCGGCCCAAAAGCAGCGGTTGCTGGCGATGTCGCAGTGCATGCGGGCCCACGGCCTGACCGACTTCCCGGACCCGGTAGCCACTCCGCCTCCGCCCACTGCCGGCTTCGGACTGGCCTTCGGCAGCCCGGGAGGGTTCATCGCTATACCTCGGAGCATGATCGACTCGCCGGACTTCAACCAGGCCGCCGCGGCCTGCGGGCTGCCCGGCGCCGGGAGGGGTCCGGGCCCGAAGTCGCAAGCTGCGGTGACCAAGCCCTAGTCGCTATGAGTGCCGTTATGTACGTCAAGCCGGGCTGCCCGTACTGCCAGGCGGCGCGAGAGCATCTGGCGTTGGAGGGCGAGAGCGTCGAGGAGCGGGATGCCACCATCGATCAGGATTGGAAGGCCGAGCTGATGGATTTGACGGCTGGTCGGGGGACGGTGCCGACGATCCTCTGGACCGACGGCCGGAAGCAGGTCGGGTTCCCGCCGGGCCGCGGCTGACGGGTTTACTGAGCGGGCGGTCGTCCGCTGAACGGTGAGCTGTGGATGGGAATTGACCTATAGCCCAATTCTCATCCATCGATAGCCTCGTGGGGGCGATGGACGCGCTGGCCTTTGAACATCACCTGACCTCGCCGCAGGGGCACGCACACGTCCCAGCGGCTGCCTTCACTGCCGAAGTTGGCGGCGGTGTGTGCTGCGACACCGTGAGCATCTCGCTGTCGACTGATGGCCAACGCATCACCGACGCCGGCTTCACCGCGCACGGCTGCGGAGCTGCCAACGCGGCGGGGAGCGCGGCGGTGGCCCTCGTGCGGGGGTGCTCGTTGCTCGATGCGGCGCGCATCGGCCCGACCCAAGTCGCCGAGGAGCTCGGCGGGCTCAGCCCAGGCAAGCGGCACGCGGCCGACGTGGCCGCAGAGGCCCTGGCGCGCGCGCTGGGTGCCGCCGCCCGGGCCTCGGGAGCGCTCCCCGGGGAACACGGGCGGACCCTGGTGGCCATGTCCGGCGGCGTGGACAGCGCGGTGGCGGCCTGGCTGTGCGCCCAGGAGGGCGAGACGGTGGCGGTCACCCTGGAACTGTGGGCGGACCCGGAAAACGACTCGGAGCGCAGCTGCTGCTCGGCCTCCGCGGTTGCCCAGGCCCGCGGCCTGGCTCACCGGATGGGACTGCCGCACTTCACAATCGATCTGCGGACAGAGTTTCGCGCCGGGGTGGTTGAGCCGTTCATCGCCGGCTACGCGCAGGGCGAGACCCCGAACCCCTGCGTCGGCTGTAACGGGCACGTGCGGCTCGACGCGATGATCGCGCTGGCCGACCGCCTGGGCTGCCGTCACCTGGCCACCGGCCACTACGCCCGACTAAAGGACGGTCTGCTTCGAACCGCTGCCGACCCGGCCAAGGACCAGACGTACATGCTGTCGGCGCTGAGCCGGGAGTCCCTGGCCCGGATGCGGTTTCCACTGGGTGAGCTGACCAAGCCCGAGGTGCGACGGATCGCCTCCGCCGCCGGGCTGTCCGTAGCGGGCAAGCCCGACAGCCAGGACCTGTGCTTCCTGGCCGGTACCAGCCGGGCCCGCTTTCTGGAGCGCCACGGCGGGATCAGCCGCAGGCCGGGACACGTAGTGGACCAGCGGGGCAACGTGCTCGCCGCACACGACGGCCACGAGCGATTCACAGTCGGCCAGCGGCGGGGCACAGGCGTCGCCTCTGGCGACGCCCAATTCGTGCTGGAAAAGGACGCGGCGCTCAACCGGGTGGTCGTGGGACCGCGAGCGGCGCTCCTGACCCGGGAGGTCACGGTGCGGGGGGTGCGGCTGCACGACGAGGGTGCTCGGGTCGATCGGGTCAAGCTGCGCTATCGCTCACAAGCGCTGCCGGCCCGGCTCAGCCAGGATGCCCCGGCCGGGCATCACCGGATGCTGAAGCTCGAGCTGGATGAGCCGATGGCCGGCGCGGCCCCGGGCCAGCTGGCCTGCCTGATGGACGGCGAGCTGGTGGTCGGCTGGGCCGTCATCGCCAGTTGAGCGCACCTACACTGAGGTCGCCCGTGGCGATGAACTCGGACGAGATCCGCCGGACCTTCACGTCCTTCTTCGAGGAGCGGGACCACCTGCGCCTGCCAGGCGCATCGCTGATCCCGGCTGCGAGCGACCCCTCCGCCCTGTTCACGATCGCCGGGATGCACCCGCTGAAACCGTACTTCTCGGGAGCCGAACGACCGCCCCATCCGCGCGTCACCACCTGCCAGCCCACGTTTCGCACCAACGACATCGAGAACGTCGGGATGACCCCGCGCCACCTGACGATGTTCGAGATGCTGGGCAACTTCTCGTTCGGGGACTACTTCAAACGCGAAGCCATCGCGTTCGCCTGGGACCTGACGCGCAACGGCTTCGGGCTGAACGAGGGCGACATCTGGGCCACGGTGTTCGGCGGCGACGAACAGCTGGGCCTGGGTCCTGACCAGGAGGCGATCGATCTGTGGCTGGAGGTGGGGATGCCGCGAGAGCGGATCGTCGAATGCCCCCGGTCAGAGAACTTCTGGGAGTCCGGTCCGACGGGGCCGTGCGGACCCGATTCCGAGCTGTACCTGGACCTGGGCGTCGAGCGGGGCCGGCCGGATGACCTGCCCGGGGGCGAGAACGATCGCTTCCTGGAGTTCTGGAACCTGGTGTTCATGCAGATGAACCAGGACCCCGCGAACGTTGTGGCGCCGCTGCCAGCGCGCAACATCGATACCGGCATGGGACTGAACCGCATGGCCGCGATCCTGCAGGGCAAGGAGACCATCTTCGAGACTGACCAGTTCGCCCCGCTTATCGACCTGGGACAGGAGCTTTCGGGCCAGCGGTACGGCCAGGCGTTCCACACCGACCGGGCGCTCCGCATCCTGGCCGACCACAGCCGCGCGATGACTTTCCTGATCGCCGACGGCGTCGTCCCCTCCAACGAGGAGCGCGGCTACGTGCTGCGCCGCGTTATGCGTCGGGCCATTCTCCAGGGCCGGCAGACGCTCGAGCTCCGGCCCGGGTTCCTGGAGCGCTACGCGGACCTGGTCACCGAGCTGATGGGCGGCGAGTACGGCCAGCTGGTCGAGCACCGCGAGTCCGTACACCGGTGGTTGCGCTCGGAGGAGGAGGGTTTCGGGCGTACGCTCGAACAGGGAAGCCGGCTGCTGGATGAGCTGATCGAGCGGGCCAAGGCTCAGGGCGAGGAGGGCATCTCGGCCGCCGACGCATTCCTCCTGCACGACACGCACGGCTTCCCGATCGACCTGACGCTGGAGCTGGTGACCGAGCACGGGCTGGGCGTCGACGAGGAGGGCTTCGAGGCGCTGATGGAGGATCAGCGCAACCGCTCGCGGCCCGCCGCCGGGCGGGGTCAGGCCGGCACCGGGCTGCGCGACCGGGCAGCTGCTCTGGCCGGCCAGGCCGGATTTCTGACCGACTTCCGGGGCTACGAGACGACGACTCTGGAGACATCCGTAGGCGCTCTGGAAGCTGAAGATGGACGTGTCCTGGTCAAACTGGCGGAGTCGCCCTTCTATGCCACGGGAGGCGGCCAGGTGCATGATTCGGGCTTCGTGGAGTGCGAGCACGGCGACTGCCTGGCCAGGGTGGACGATGTGCTGCGCCTGGGGGATGACCAGGTGCTGGCGCTCGTGCCCGAGCGCGGCGAGCTTCGCCGGGGCGAGCGGGTGCGCGCGCGCGTCGATCGCCCGGTCCGGCACGCCACCGAGTGCAATCACACGGCCACTCACCTGCTGCACGCGGCGCTGCGAGCGCGGCTGGGCACCCACGTGCGCCAGGCTGGGTCTTACGTCGGCCCTGACAAGCTGCGCTTCGACTTCACTCACGGCGGCGGGCTTTCGGAGGAGGAGCTGTCCGACGTGGAGGACGCGGTCAACCGGTGGATCGTCGAGGACTATCCCGTGCGCGCCCTGACCACCACGCTGCCCGAGGCGCGGGCCCGGGGCGCGATGGCGTTGTTCGGCGAGAAGTACGGCGACATCGTGCGCATGGTCGAGGTGGGAGACGGCTCCTTCTCTCGAGAGCTGTGCGGGGGCACTCACGTGCACACCACGTCGGAGGTCGGCGTGTTTAAGGTGCTCAGCGAGACTTCGAGCGCGGCCAACGTCCGGCGGATCGAGGCGGTGACGGGTCCGGAGGCGGTTGCGCTGCTGCGGTCCCGGGACCGCGCGGTCACGGAGGCGGCCCACGTCCTGCGCGTACCCCCCGAACGAGTGCCTGATGCGGCGGAGGAGCTACGCAATCGAGTCCGCAAGATGGAGCGTGCGGCCCGGCGCGGCGGCCAGGCCGGGGGAGGGGGGGCGGACGTCGATGCCCTGCTCAGCCAGGCCGTCGAGGTGTCGGAGATCAAAGTGCTGACAAGTCAGGTGACCGATCTCTCGGCTCAGGATCTGCTGGGTCTGGGTGACCAGCTGCGGGCTCGCCTGGGGCCAGCCGCGGTGGTGCTGGGAGCGCCCCGGGACGGCAAGGTCGATCTGGTGGCGGCGGTGGCGCCCGAGGTGGTGCAGCGCGGCGTGCGGGCCGATGAAGTGGTGCGTGCTGCGGCGGCCGTGGTCGGCGGGGGAGGCGGGGGCAGGGACACGCTGGCCCGGGCCGGCGGGAGAGATTCCAGCAAGCTCGCCGAGGCGCTGGCGGCGGCTCGAGCGGCCATCGAAACCGCCCTGCAGGGCTGAGCCGGATCCATTGCGGGTGCTGGCCCTGGACTACGGCAGCGCACGGTGCGGGGTCGCCGTGAGCGATCCCACCGGTGTCCTGGCCACGCCGCTTGATCCCGTGCCCTCGCCGGGCTCGCGACGGGGTATGAGCGCTCTGGCTGAGCTGGTCGGCGAACTCGGAGCCGATCGCGTGGTGGTCGGACTGCCGCTCACCTTGGCGGGTCAGGACTCACAGCAGACCCGGGAGGCCCGCCGCTTCGCCGCTCGCCTGGAGCGCCGCCTGAGCGTCCCGGTAGAGCTCTTTGACGAAAGATTCACTACGGTGCTGGCTCAGCGCACCCCTGAACCGAGGACCAGCGAGGATTCACGCGCGGCAGCCCACCTCCTGAACGGTTGGCTGGACGCCCGCCGTGAGAGGAGGAACACCGAGGACGATGGCTGACGAGTCTCGACGCTCCGCCGCCGATCGAGAGGCGGCCAGAGATGCCAGGATGCAGCGCCGAGCCGCCACCCTGGCCTCCAGGGACCGGCGTGCCGCCGCTCGCCGCCGCGGCGTAAGTGGCCGGCCCGGGCCTGATCGGGAGCGCGCCCGCCCCTCGGTGCGCCGCCGGGGCATCGCGCGCGGATTGGCTCTGCTGGCCTTCCTGGTGGTAGTGGCCGCAGTGTGGTTCCTCGTCTCCCTCTTTCAGCCGTTCAGCGGTTCCGGGCATGGGCGCGTGGTGGTCGATATCCCGCATGGCGCCGGCACGAGCCAGATCGGTGGCATCCTCTCCAAGGACGGCGTCGTCTCGTCGGGCTTCTTCTTCAAGCTGCGGGCCAAGCTGGACGGCGACGTCGGCAAGCTCCTGCCGGGACGCCACGTCATGGCGCTGGGGATGAGCTATACGAGCGCGCTCAAAGTCCTGATCACAGCACCCAAGGCGGCGCCCACGACCAACGTGACGATCGTGGATGGTCACGATCGCTGGCAGATCAACCAGATCCTCAAGCACCAGGGCGTCAAGGGCAGCTACCTGGCCGCCACGCGGCGCTCGCCGCTGCTGAACCCCGTGACCTACGGGGCGCCCAAGAGCACCCCATCGCTGGAGGGTTTCCTTTACCCGGACACGTATCAGCTGCGCACGCCGATCAAGATCTCCGCGCTGGTGGCCGAGCAGCTGAAGACGTTCAAGCAGGAGTTCGCCACGGTCAACTTCTCCTACGCGAAATCCGTCTTTCACCTGTCCCCCTACGACATGTTGATCATCGCCTCCCTGGCCGAGGCGGAGGCGACCACCGCGCACGACCGGGCTCTGGTGGCCTCGGTGATCATCAACCGGCTGCGTCTGGGGATGACGCTCGGCCTCGACACCACGGTGGCATATGCCGTGAACAACTACACGGGGAATCTCACCCAGTCGCAGCTGGCCACGACGTCGCGCTGGAACACCACGAAATACCCCGGTCTACCGCCGACTCCGATCGACAGCCCGTCGATCGCGGCGATCCGTGCTGTGTCTCACCCTCCGAAGACGAACTACCTCTACTTCATCGTCAAGGTCTGCGGGAACGGGTCCCTGGACTTCAGCAACAGCTACTCCACCTTCCTGGCCGAATCGAGGGCCTACTCCACCTCGCTGGCGCAGCGTGGGCTGAAGAAGACCACCTTCTGCCACTCCAAGAGTGGGTGAGGCCGGGCACCGGCTCGGAGTGATCGGCTGGCCGGTGGGGCACAGCCTGTCGCCCCGGTTTCAGAACGCTGGATTGGCCGCCGCCGGGCTCTCGGGCTGGCGCTACCAGCCGCTGCCGTTGCCCCCGCCACTGTTGGACGAGGTGGTGCGGGCGCTGCCCGGCGTTGATTTCCGGGGTGTCAACGTCACGCTTCCCCACAAGGAGCGGGCGCTGGCCCTGGCCGACGGCTCGAGTTCTCGGGCTCGGGAGATCGGGGCGGCGAACACGCTCGTGTTCGGGTCCAGCGGCGTGTGGGCCGACAACACGGATGCACCCGGGCTGGTCGCGACCCTTCCCTGGCCGGTGGCGGGGCGAAGCGCGCTGGTCCTGGGTGCCGGTGGAGTGGCGCGGGCGGCCGTGTGGGCCCTGCGCGACGCCGGTGCGGCCGAGGTCCGGGTGTGGAATCGAACGCCGGAGCGAGCCGGCCAGCTGGCCGACCGATTCGGCGTCACCGCGGTGGGCGAGGCCGGCCCGGCCGATCTGCTCGTGCATTGCACGTCGCTGGGTCTACGCGGTGAACCGGGGCTGGAAGGGCTACCAGTCAGCCGGCCGGACCTGCGCGGCTACGGGGCGGTGGTCGATTTCGTCTACCGGCCCGGGGGGACCGCCCTGACCGGGATGGCTCGGCAGATGGGGATCCCCACAGTGGACGGACTCGAGCTCCTCCTGGCCCAGGGCGCGTTGAGCTTCGAGCTGTTCACCGGGCTGCCGGCGCCGGTGGCCGAAATGCGCTCCGCTCTGGGTCAGAGGTGACACGCCACGGTTCCGGCGGGCGGCACAGCTATCTTCCCGGGGCGTGAGCACGGGCCGCCCAGCCGAGCAGGACCGTTCGCAGTGCACCCCCTGCCGCGGCACCGGTCGGCTCATCTCGGCCAAGGGCGGCACCCGCCATGAGGTGACGTGCCCCTGGTGTGGGGGCAGCGGGCGCTTCCAGCCCGGTCGCGATGCGCAGGTCGAGGGTCCCGCTGACGGCGGTGCGCAGGGCGCGGGTGAGTCGTGAAGTACGTGCTGGCGGCGGTCGGGGGCCTGATCGTCGGCGCGCTCCTCAACCTGGTGATAGAGCGGCTGCCCAACCGGGAGACCACCTCGCCGCCGCCGGGATGGCGGCGTCCGGTGGTCACGGTGGGGACCGCCGCGCTGGCGGTATTGACCGTGCTGGTGCGGCACCGCACACACGACGTGGTGCTGGGGCTGGTGCTGCTCGTCGTGCTGATTCCCGTGGTGTTCATTGACCTGGAGCATCGCCTGATTCCCAACAGGATCACCGCCCCTGCCGCGGTGGCGGCGATCATCATCGGGCTGGCCACCCGGCCGTCGGGCTTCGGGGCGCAGGTGGTCGCGGGCGTGGTCGCTTTCGCGTTTCTGTTCCTGTTCGCCCTGATCTACCCGAAGGGGTTGGGCATGGGTGACGTCAAGCTGGCCGGCGTGATGGGCCTGTATCTGTCGGCGTCGGTGGTGGTGGCCCTGTTCGCCGGCCTGTGCGCGGCGGCGGTGCTCGGGGTGGGCGTGCTGGTCCGGCGAGGCATGGCGGCGGGCCGAAAGACGTACATCCCGCTGGGCCCGTTTCTGGCGCTGGGTGGCCTGGTGGGCATCCTGGTCGGCCCGCAGATCGTCCACTGGTACACCCACTCAGCGGTTCACTAGTTCCGGCGGGCGCTCAGCCCGCGACCTCCGCCCGTAACCTAGTGGCCCGATGACGCTGCGCCTGATCACCGCTGGGGAATCCCACGGCCCCGGTCTCACCTGCCTCGTGGAGGGCATGCCCGCCGGCCTGACACTGAACCGGGAGTCGATCGACCGCGATCTCGCCCGGCGCCAGCTCGGACACGGGCGGGGAGGGCGGATGAAGATCGAGTCAGATCGGGCGCAGGTGACGGCTGGGGTCAGACACGGCCGGACCCTGGGCGCCCCGATCGCCCTGCAGGTGGTGAACCGGGACTACGCCAACTGGGAGGAGCGGATGAACCCCTGGCCCGTGGAGGCGGACGTTCCGGAGGTTCATCTGCCCCGCCCGGGACACGCTGACCTGGTGGGAACCCAGAAGTACGGCCTGAGCGACGTCCGGGACATTCTCGAGCGGGCAAGCGCTCGCGAAACCGCCGCTCGCGTGGCCGGCGGCGCGGTGGCCAAGGAATTCCTGCGCGCGCTCGGGGTGGAGGTCTACTCGCACGTCCTCCAGATCACCTCAGTGAGTGCTCCGCGCCGGGACGATCTAGGTCCCGAGGATTTCGCCGAGGTCGACGAATCCCCCGTGCGATGCCTGGACGCGGAGGCCACGCGGGCGATGGTGGCCGAGATTGACCGACTGCGCAAGGCCAACGAGTCGCTCGGGGGCGTGTTCGAGGTGCGCGCGTTCGGCGTCGATCCGGGCCTCGGATCGCATGTGTCCTGGGAGGAACGGCTGGACGGACGCCTGGCTCAGGCGATCCTGTCGATCCAGGCGATGAAGGCGGTGGCGCTCGGCGACGGCTATGAGGTCGCCGGACTGCCCGGCTCACAGGCCCACGATGAGATCTTTTACGACGAGGCCCGCGGCGGCTACTACCGGGAGACCAACCGGGCGGGCGGGATCGAGGGCGGAATGACGACGGGGGACCCCGTGGTCGTGCGGGGTTCGATGAAGCCCCTGCCCACGCTGACCAAGCCGCTGCGCTCGGTGGACATCGCCACGCACGAGCCGGCTGAAGCGCTGCGGGAGCGCACCGACTCTTGCACGGTTCCCGCCGCCGGGGTGGTGGGAGAGGCGATGGTGGCCTTCGTCCTGGCCGACGCCTACCGGAGAAAGTTCGGCGGCGACCACATCGACGACGTGCGTGGCGCGGTGGCCGCCTACCGGGAGCGGATCGGATGGCACAGACCGCGCTGATCGGGTTCATGGGGGCCGGCAAGACGACCGCCGCCCGAACGCTCGGGGAGCGAGCGGTCGACGTCGACGAGGTGATCGAGAGCCGGCTGGGCCGCCGGGTGCAGGCGATCTTCGCCGAGGAGGGCGAGTCGGCATTCCGCGAGGTGGAGGAGCGGGTCACACTCGAATTGCTGGACGATCCCACGGTCGACATCGTCGCCCTGGGCGGTGGCGCCGTGGGCTCCGAGCGGGTGCGCCGCGCGCTCGGCTCCCGCCGGGTGATCTGGCTGTGGACGGTGTGGGAGGACGCCTGGCAGCGAGTGGAGCAAAGCGACGGCGAACGCCCACTCGCCGTGGACTTGGGGCGCTTCCATGAGCTCCATGAGGCGCGTCAGCCGGTCTACGAGTCGCTGGCGGACGTGATCGTGCCGGCCAGCCGCTCGCGCCAGATGCCGGAGATTCTGGCCGCGCTGGAGGGTCTACCGGCCGAGGCCAAGATGCTGTGGGCGACCACGAGCTCGTCCGACTATCCGGTCTATGTCGGACCGGGACTGCTCACCGAGCACCGCTTCTGGCCGGGCACGGTGCCCGGGCGCCGGGCCGTCGTGACCGACTACAACGCCGGGCGGCACTACACCGAGTTTCTGGAGCCTGTGTTTGCTCGGGTGCCGATCATGCCCGGCGAGCAGTCAAAGACCGTCGCCCACGCCGAGATCCTGTGGACTGAAATGGCCCGCCACGGACTGACTCGGTCAGACGTCGTGATCGCCCTGGGCGGAGGGGTGGTGGGGGACCTGGCCGGCTTCTGCGCGGCCACCTACCAGCGGGGGGTGCGCTACGTGCAGGTGCCGACCACGCTGGTTGCCCAGGTGGATTCCGCCTACGGGGGCAAGACGGGAGTCGACCTCCCGGAGGCCAAGAATTACGTGGGCGCCTTCCACCAGCCGGCGGCGGTGATCTGCGACCCGCTGACGCTCAGCACGCTGCCCCTCGAGGAGCTGTCCGCCGGAGCCGCGGAGGTGATCAAGGCCGGGCTGATCGAAGGGGGCACCCTGTGGGCGATGCTCGAGGCGGGCCGCGAGATCACCGATGTCGAGGTGATCACCCGCTGCGTGATGACAAAGCTGCGGATCGTCGCTCAGGACGAGCACGACCACGGGCTGCGTCAGCTGCTCAACCTGGGACACACGGTCGGCCATGCGATCGAGACCGCCACCGGATATGCGCGCTACCGCCACGGAGAGGCCGTGGGATTGGGGTTGCTGGCCGAACTTCGCCTCTCGGGCGCGCCGGAGCTGCGCGAACAGGTCCGGCAGATGATGGCGGCCCAGGGCCTCCCGGTGGCGCTGGAGGAGGCCGAGGTGGACGCCGTGGTAGCGGCCACCTACCTTGATAAGAAGCGAACCGGCGAGGGCCCGGTGCCCTTCGTCCTCTGTCAGGCGCCCGGTCATCCGGTCCTCGGCCAGACCGTTGATCAGGCGGATCTCCGGGCCGCCGTCGAGGAGCTGATCAGCGGGTGAGCTCCACCGCCCGCAACCGCGTCGAGGTGATGCACGGCGTCAACCTGGATCAGCTCGGCCGGCGGCCCGCCCAGCACTACGGCACGGTGAGCTACGAGGAGCTGGAGCTCCAGGTGGGGCGCTTCGCGGCCGACCTCGGCCTGGTCGTGCGGTTCTTCCAGACCAACCACGAGGGGGACTTCGTGGAGCATCTCCACGGGCTGGAGGGACTGGCCGACGCGATCGTGCTCAATCCCGGCGCCTGGACGCATTACTCGTGGGCGATCCGGGACGCGCTCGAGCTGACCGGGCTGCCGGCGGTGGAGGTCCACCTATCGGACGTGGGGAAGCGTGAGGAATGGCGTCAGGTCTCGGTGATCCGCGACCTCTGCATCGCCAGCGTGGAGGGTCGCGGCCCGGACGGCTACCGGGACGCCCTGGAGCGTCTGGCGAGCGAACTCGGCGCTTGAGCCCGCTCGGCCCTCGCACCAAGCGGCTGCTCCGGGATCTTGAGTCCGGCGGGATCGATTACCTGCTGGTCACCGAGCTCTCCAACGTGCGCTACCTGACCGGGTTCAGCGGCAGCAACGGGCTGGCGCTGGTAGGGCCGGACCTGCGGCTGTTCGTCACGGACTTCCGCTACGTGGAGCAGGCGGCCGTCGAGGTGGACCCGGAATTCGAGCGCGGTCAGGCCTCGGGAGAGCTGGTACGGGCGATCTCCGGACCGCTGGACGGTCCGGGTCCGCTGCGGCTGGGCTTCGACGACGCTCACGTGTCAGTGCGGACCCACGCGAAGCTACGGGAACTGCTGCCCGGCCCTATAGAGCTGGTGGCGGGTGCCGGTCTCGTGGAGGCGCGCCGGCGGGTCAAGGAGCCCGCCGAGGTCGAGCGGATAGCTGCCGCGGCGGGCCTGGCCGGCGAGGCGCTGGAGGAGGTGCTGGCGCGGGGCGTGATGGGGAGAACTGAGCGCGAGCTGGGGCTGGCGCTGGAGGTGGCGATGCGCACGTGCGGCGCCACGGCACCGTCCTTTCCCCCGATCATTGCCGCCGGGTCCCACGGGGCCCTGCCCCATGCGGAGCCCCGAGATGTGACCGTCCAGGCGGGGGATCTTCTGGTTGTCGACTGGGGAGCGGTGCTGGACGGCTACTGCTCAGACTGCACGCGGACGTTCGCCGTCGGTCCCCCGGCCGGCCAGGCGGAGGAGGTGTATGAGCTGGTGCTGGCGGCAAACGGCGCGGGCCTGGCGGCCGTGCGGGCGGGCGCCGGCGGGCGGGAGGTGGATCAGGCGGCCAGACGGGTGATCACGGATGCTGGGTACGGCGAGCAGTTCGGGCATGGCCTGGGGCACGGTGTGGGGCTGGAAACGCACGAGGGACCCGGTCTCTCGCCCCGCAGCGACGACGTCCTGGAGGCCGGGAACGTCGTCACCGTCGAGCCGGGGATCTATCTGCCGGGGCAATTCGGGGTGCGGATCGAGGATCTGGTGGTGGTCGGAGCGGACGGTTGCGAAGTGCTGACCGGGCTGGGGAAGGACCTGCGGGTCGTCGGCTGACGGACGTGTGTCGCTTAAGCGGGGTGTGCGCCCGGTTACGCGACACACGTCCCTTCTACACTGCCCCGCCAGATGATCTCGACCAACCAATTCCGCAACAACAGCCACATTGACGTCGACGGCACCGTCTTCAAGATCCTCGAGTTCCAGCACGTCAAGCCCGGCAAGGGCGGGGCGTTCGTGCGGACCAAGCTCCGCCGGGCCAGCGATGGCGCGGTCATCGACCGCACCTTCCGCGCCGGCGAAAAGTTCCGGCCGGTGCGCACCGAGGTCCGCAACATGCAGTTCCTTTACAAGGATGGGAATGACGCCCACTTCATGGACACCGAGAGCTATGAGCAGCTGACGATCCCGGAGTCCAGCCTGGAGGATCCGCTGCGCTGGATGAAGGAGTCTCAGGAGGTCGAGGTGCTGTACATCGACGACGAGCCGGCCGACGTCCAGCTGCCCAGCGCCATGGATCTGGCCGTGGCCCAGACTGAGCCCGGGCTGCGCGGCGACACCGCCTCGGGCGGGGGCACCAAGCCGGCCGTGCTGGAAACCGGCGCGCGGATCCAGGTACCTCTGTTCGTCAACATAGGCGACCGGGTCCGGGTTGACACGCGCTCGGGCGAGTACGTTTCCCGGGCCTGATGGCCCGTCGCAGCGAGCAGCGTCGCGCCGCGGTATGGGCGCTGTATCAGAGCGACCTGCTCGAGAGACCGCTGGAGGAGACCTTCCCGCGGGATGTCCACGGGTTCACGCGGGCGCTGGCCGAAGCGGTACGGCGCCACCAGCCCGAGCTGGACGATCTGATCTCCCGGCATGCGGCCGGGTGGTCGCTGGGCCGGATCGCGCCGCTGGAGCGCTCGATCCTGCGCGTGGCGCTACTCGAGATCACCCACCCTCAGGAGATCCCGGGGGACCGCCCGATTCCGCCGGAGGGGGCGATCGACGAGGCAGTCGAGACGGCCAAGGAGTTCTGCGGGGCCGAGGCGCCCGGCTTCGTCAACGGAATCCTGGCTGCGGCCCTGCGCGACGCCCAGGCGGCCTGACGCCGACCTCCGCCGGCCCGCCGCGCGTAAGGCTGGCGTAGGAACGGGTGGCACCGGTCCGGCTCGACCACGACAATCACCCTCATGAAGATCCTCGTGGTGGACGATGACCGTGGCCTGCGGGACGTGCTCCGGCGCTCGCTGCAGCTGAGCGGCTATGACGTAGAGCAGGCTCAATCCGGGGCCGACGCGCTGGCCCAGTTGTCCTCCAGGAACCCGGATGCGGTGATCCTGGACATCGGGCTGCCGGATATCGACGGGCTGGAGGTATGCCGCCTGCTCAGGCGCGAAGGCAACCGGATCCCGGTACTGATGCTCACGGCCCGGGACGCCGTTTCTGACCGGATCGAGGGTCTCGACGCCGGGGCCGACGATTACCTGGTCAAACCGTTCGACGTGGACGAGCTGAAGGCTCGCGTGCGGGCCCTGATGCGGCGGGCCGGGCCGGACGCCGGCGACGAGGCGGAACTGGTGTTCGGCGAGCTGCGCCTGGACACCGATCGGCACGGCGTGGTGGTGGGAGACAAGTTCGTGGAGCTCACCCGCACCGAGTACCAGCTGCTGGAGCTTTTGATGCGCAACCCCAGGCGGGTCCTTCCTCACAGCCTGATCTACGACCGGGTGTGGGGTTATGACTTCGGGCCGAGCTCCAACGCCCTGCGGGTCTACATCGGATACCTGCGCCGCAAGCTCGAGGAGGCTGGCGCGGTCTCTGAGATCTACACGGTGCGGGGCGTCGGCTACGCCCTGCGCGAACCCGGGACGTCATGAGCCTGCCCGGGGGCGGGCGACTGCGGGCGATGGGCCTGCGGGTCCGCATGGGCCTGGTGGCCGGGCTGGCCGTGGCAATTGCGGTGCTGGCCGTGGCGATCTCCTCCTACCTGGGCACGCAATCGGCGGTCTACGGCCAGATCGACAGCTCACTGCGGAGTCTGAGTGCCCAGATCCTGCACCCCCGCCCTGTCGGCGACAGCGACCAGGACAACGCGGGCAAGCCGAAGGGAAACGGAGCCCCCTCGACGGCTCAGGGGAGCCCGCTGAGCTCACTGACCGGTGGCACGGGCAGCGACTGCGACCAGGGCCTCGGGATAAACCGGCCCGGGCAACCCTTCGGCGGACTACAGGTGTTCGTGCAACTGCTGCACGCAAACGGCACGATCTGCCGCGCCACCGGGGAAACGGTCACCATTCCGACGAGCGCCAGGGCACACGAGGTGGCGACGTCGGGGACAGGCAGCTACTTCGATAACCAGACCGTCCAGGGCGTCGACATCCGCCTATTGGTCCACGGCGTGCGGGCCCGGGGCGCGCTGATGTTGGCGTTTCCGCTCACCTCGGCTGACACGACGCTCGATCATGAGCTGATCCTGATGGCCGTGATCGCCGCCGCCGGAATCGCCCTGGCCGCCGTGCTCGGGTTCCTGGTGGCGCGGGCGGCGGTCGCCCCGATCACCTCGTTCACGCGACGCACAGAGAGCATCGCCCACAACGTCAACCAGCTGGAGCGCGAACGGCTCGAGGTCACGGGCAGCGATGAGCTGGCGCGGCTGGCACTGACGTTCAACGAGACGCTGGATGCCCTGGAGGCCTCGATCGACGCCCAGCGCAATTTGGTAGCCGACGCCTCCCACGAGCTGCGTACGCCGATCGCCACGCTCCGAGCCAACCTGCAGTTGCTGCGCGAGGAGGGCCGCCTCCCGCCCGAGGAGCGTGAGGCGCTTCGCCGGGACATGATCGACGAGCTGGACGAGCTGACCAATCTCGTGTCCGATGTTGTCGAGCTCGCTCGGGGGACCAAGGCGTCCCAGCAGCCGGATGACGTGCGGCTGGAGGACATCGTCGGCGCTGCCCTCGAGCGGGCCCGGCGGCGCGGGCCCAAGCTGGAGTTCCGGGCGGCTCTGGAGCCCACGGTGATTCACGGTGACGGGGAGCGAATCGCCCGGGCGGTCAACAACCTGCTGGACAACGCGATCAAGTGGGGACCGTCCGGCAGTGCGGTCGAGGTGGGCTTACGCGACGGGGTCCTCAGCGTCCGTGATCACGGACCGGGCTTTCACCCGGAGGATCTGCCCTTCGTATTCGACCGGTTTCACCGAGCCCGGGATGCGCGGTCAAAACCCGGGTCCGGCCTGGGGCTGGCCATCGTCCGGCAGGCGGCCGAGTCGCATGGCGGATTCGTCGAGGCGGCCAACGCGCCAGATGGGGGGGCGCTGATGCGGGTCAGCTTCGGGCCTCCGGTCGTGACCGACGACCCCGGACGAGCGGTTGGACCGGCCGCGCTGGCCGGCTAGTCATCTACCAGCGCGGTCTGACAGGAGGGGCTGCAGAGACGGGGTGCAGCCGCAGGCCGCGCCGCCCAGGCGAGGCAGGCTCAGCAGGTCCTCGATCATCTGCAAAACCGAGTAGTGATCGACCGGTGTGCTCAGCCGGGCGTGCGCCCGGGCGCCCCGGCCGGCCACGATCAGCACGATGTGTCCCCCGCCGGCCAGCCGGCAGCAGCCGTCGTCCGAGCCGCCCTCATCCCAGGTGAGAAACAGGAGTCCCCGCGGGCCCAGGGCGCGCAGCAACCCGGGGACCAGCGCCTGCAGGAACGTGCTGCCGGTGTGCCGCGAGCAGTCGTGCATGTCGTGACAGAGATTCGGCGTGATCCAGACGAACCGGGGCAGCCGGTGGCGGTTGATCGCCTGGTGCAGCGCGGTGAAGGGGAGCACGTCGTGGCAGGCGGCGGCACCCGCGATTGCCCGGTAGTACAGGAAGGGGTCGTGCTTCTTGGCGTACTCGCCGGCCGAGCCTCCCTGAAAGCAGGGCCTGGGATAGTCCTCCATGTAGGCCCGCCAAGAGATGTGGTGTGAGCTGAGCTGTCCGGCCAAGCCCCCGCCGGGCACGCTGCAGTCGGTGCAATCGCTGGTGACTGCGTGGGTCGAGCCGCCGGTCAGGGCCAGGTAGTTGGGCAGCGAGGGATGCGTGATCGCGTAGTCCTGGGTGGCCAGGGCGTACCGGTGAGCCAGATCCGTGATGAAGGTTCCTCCCGGCGACCCGAGGACCGATCCGTATTCCGCGTTCTCCATGACCAGCACCGCCACGTGGCTCGGGCCGGCCGTAGTGAGTTGAGCTCGTGGTGACGGCCTGCTCTGGGTGGGGCGCCGGATGTGAGCGCCGCACCCCGCGAGGAGCAGCGCAAAGATCGCCACCAGCCCCGGTACACCCATCCGGGCACTGCGCAGAAAGGCGGGTCGCGGCCGTTGGTCGTGCACCGGCGGATGACGTTAGCGGCGCCGATGGTCACAATCCCCTGGGATGTCCTACACCACACAGTCTGGCCGCGAGCAGATCCTCCAGGACGTGGCCGAGGCCGCCGAGGAGCTCGGCAATGCCCTGGCTGCTCTGAGCGAGGCCTACGAACATCTGGATGACCAGACCGCGGAGCGGATGGAGGACGGCCTGTTCCGGCCCCTGCAGGGCGCGTTCGGGCAACTGAAGCGCACCCATGAGGAGTTCGCCCGCCGGTACGACCTCCGGGGGCGCGACTTTCCCCCCGCGCCGGTCCCGCTGCCCGGTGACGCCAGGCGCCTGTTCGAGCGGGCCTCGGAGTCAATCCAATCCGCGGACGACACGCTGGCCGCGCTGCAGGACTCGCTGCTCCCCGTGGAGGTGGGGGACGAGGCGCTTCGAGCCGGGCTCTCAAGCGTGCGGCTCCTGCTCGCGCCGCTGCCGCTGGTCAGCTCGCAGCTGGTCAGCCGGTTCGGTCGCTGAGCCGGCGGGCGCCGACTCCAAGCTCCGTAGTTGACCGCAGACAGGTGCGGGGTCTCACGGCTGCCGGATCGGGTCGCAGGCCGTAGTTTCGAACGGATGAGTGGCGATCCGGGCCATGCGTCAGGCTCTCTATGACGAGCCGGTTATGAGCAGCGCGGCGCACGCGATGGCCCAAGACGAGATCCACGTGGTCCTGGCCGATGACCACTCGGTGGTTCGTCACGGTCTCCGCCAGCTGCTGGAAACCAGCGGCGGATTCTCGGTGGTGGCCCAGGCGGCTGATGTGCCATCCACCCTGGAGGCGGTGAGGAGCTGGCAGCCAGACGTGCTCGTCCTCGATCTCAACATGCCCGGCGGCTCGAGCCTGGACGCCGTCCCGAAGATTCGCCTGGACTCCCCCGGCACCCAGATCGTCGTCCTGACGATGCAGAGCGAACCGGCCTACGCCCGGCGCGCGCTCAGCGCCGGGGCGGTGGGATATGTGTTGAAGGATGCTGCCGACAACGAGGTCGTGGAGGCCATCCGGAGAGCTGCGGCCGGGCAGCGGTACCTGCATCCCCGGCTCGGTGCCCGCGTGGCCGCGGAGCCTCACCCACCGCCTCCGGAGACCCTCAGCGAGCGTGAGCTGCAGGTGCTGCGGATGGTGGCGTTGGGACACACCAACAGCGACATCGCCGACCAGCTGTACCTCTCGGTGCGCACCGTGGAGACCCACAGGTCGCACATCCAGCAGAAGCTCCGGCTCCGCAACCGGTCAGATCTCGTCAGGTACGCCCTGGCGCACGGTCTGCTGGACGGCCACTGACCCCGGGCAACCCCCGGCGCTGACGGGTTAGCTGGGAAGAAAGAGCCGCGGATCAGCGGTGGTGATCCCGTGCACCCCGAGGCCCCGCAATGAGTCAATCCGTCGTCGGTCGTTGACGGTCCAGGCATACAGGCGGCCGCCGTGCTCGCCGACGGATCTGATCAAGCCGCGGTCGACCAGCTTGTATTGCACCATCATCGCGTTCCAGCGGCCCGAGACGAGTCCGCGGAGCACGGGGTCACGCCAAGCTCCCCAGCGCTGCGTGACCCGGGCCAGCCGCCCGCCCACCGAGATCCCGACCCTCACCTCGGGGTCGAGCTGCCGGAACCGGTCCAGCACTGCCGGGATCTGGCTGCACAAGAGCGACCGTTCGAGGACGTCGGCCCGATGCAGCTGCCGGAGGATCTCCCGCTCGCAGCCGATCTGCTTGACGTCCAGGTGCAAACCGATCTCGGCAAACGGTTCACCGGCCAGATGGCTCAGGGCTTCGCTGAGGAGCAAGTTGTGGCCGCGCCGCGCGTGCAGGCGGGTATGGGCGAGGACCAGCTCGCCCCGCCAGCTTCGGACGTCAAACTCGACGTGGTCGATCCCCACGGCCCGCGCGGCGTCAAACGAAGCCAGGGTATTGGCCCTGGCCAGCGCGCTGGCCCCACCGTGCCCGATGCGCTCCAAGGGCATGCGGGCAAGATAGCTCTCGGAGAGGCGGCTCTCGCCCGACCGCGACTGGACCACTAGTGTTTCCAGGATGTGGCGGAAGGATCCGCAGACGCTGCTCCCTCCCGTGGGTTCTGCTGAGCCGCTCAGCATCACGGGGCTGGTCGCCAGCGCCGGTCCGCGCTTCGCCGTGCGGGGCATCGATCTGAAGGTGGAGGCGGGCGAGCTGCTGGCCCTGGCCGGCGAGCCCGGCTCCGGTAAGTCCACCTTGGTGCGCTGCCTGGCCGGCAACCTCCTGCCCCTGCGAGGCGGGATCCGGGTCGGTGGCCGCCCGCTGGCCGCCGGCGACGCCGCTGTAGAGCGCCAGGGTGTCTCGGTCGTGTGGCAGGAACCGGAGCTGTGCGACAACCTCGACGTGGCGGGCAACCTCCTGCTCGGCCAGGAGAGCCACCGGCTCATGCTGTCCGAAGCCCGCTTCCACGCCGCCGCGGCCAAGATCCTCGGTCGGCTGTCGCTGCCGATCGCCAGCACAACGCAGCTGGCTGGGTCGCTCACGGTGGCCCAGCGCCAGCTGCTGGTAATTGCCCGGGCCGTCCATCGCCGCCCGCCGGTACTCGTGCTGGATGAACCCACCGAGGCCCTGGGGGCCATGGAGACTCAGAAGGTGGAGGAGCTGCTGCTTGAGCTTCGGGAGCAGGGCACGGCCATCGTCATGGTCAGCCGGGACCCCAAGCAGATGTTCCGACTGGCCGACCGGATTGTCGTTCTACGCCACGGGCGGATGGTGGGGGAGGTCGTCCCCGCCGACAGCCATCCGGATGAGCTGGCCGCCCTGGTGTCCGGTCAGCCGGTGGATTCAACGGCTCGGCGCCAGCTCAGCCGCCTCCACGGCCTGGCCGGGAGCCTGGTCTCGGCCGACCCTTCGTCAAGCCTGTCGCTGATCCTGTCCGCGCTGGGCGGCGCGCTCGGTGTGGAGAGGGCCTTTATGCACGTGGTCCGCGCCGAGGAGCTCCAGGGCGCCGCCTGGCTGGGTTTCGAACCCGCCGCCACCCTGGAATGGAACCGCATCGCTCTCGGACCGGACGGTGGACCGCCGGGGCGAGCCGCTGAGCTGGGAGAGCGGGTGGTTCAGGACGGCATGTGGTCAGTTCCTGTGAGTGACGGCGACGGCGTGGGGGCGGTGATCAGCGTGTTTCGCTCAGGCGAGCCCCAGCAGGACGAGCTGGACCTGCTCACCCTGTACGCCGGCTACGCGGCCGGAGCCATCGAGCGAGACCGGCTGCTGGATCAGGTGACGGCCCGCAACCGGGTCCTGGAGACGATCCGGGAGATGCTGGAAACGCTCACCGGAACGGTCCCGGTGGCCGACGGGCTGCCGGTGGCCCTGGCCGCCCTGCGCCACGGTCTGCAGGCTGCCGAGGTCGGCCTGATGTGTCAGAACGCAAGCGCGGCCAGGCCATGGCGGGCCTTCGCCGGTCCGGCTGGCGCCAGTGCAAAGGACGGTGGGGAGCTGCTTCGCTCGGCGGCCGAACAAGCGCTTGGCCGCGGCCGCCTGGATGGTGCGGCGCGTGAGCTTGGCGCCGGCGAGACCGATCGGATCCTCGGGGTGGGGTTCGAGGGGCCCGAGGGGGCTGCCGTCCTCGCGGCCGCCTGGGCCGAGCCGGGGCAAGGACAGCAGGAGAAGGCGTTGCTCGAGAACGCGGCGCATTCGCTGCGGCTGGCCCTCGAGCGCGAGGAGGCGGCCGCCGCGCACCAGGAGGCCGCCGCGCTGCGGCGCTCGCGCGAAATGCAGAGGGACTTCCTGTCCCGGCTGAGCCATGAACTCCGCACTCCGCTCACGGCGATCCGCGGCTACGCCTCGAGCCTCCTTCAGCCAGACGTCACGTGGGACGGCGCCTCGGAGCGGAGATTCCTCAAACGGATCGCCGCCGAGTCCTCCCGAATGGGGCGGCTGGTGGGGGATCTGCTCGACTACTCAGCCATCGAGTCGGGGGTCCTGCGGCTGCAACCGGATTGGTGCGACATCCGCCTGGTGGTCGAGGCGGCCGTGGCCTGTATGCCAGCGGAGGGCGCGGACTCGGTGGACATCCGCTGCGACGAGACCCTCCCCCCGATCTGGGCCGACCACGACCGGCTCGAGCAGGTGTTCGTCAACCTGCTCGGCAACGCCCTGAGGCACAACCCCCGGGGCACGACGATCACGGTGAGGGCAGGGCTGGCGGGCCAGCGAGCGGAGATCCTCGTGGCCGACAACGGCGTGGGGCTGCCGGAGGCCCGGCGGGCGGCGCCCTTCGAAGCGGCTCGCCGGCCGCGGACCCGGCAATCGGGCGCCGGGCTGGGGTTATCGATCGCCAAAGGCATCGTTGAGGCTCACGGGGGCAGCATTGACCTGGTGTCCGCGTCGATCGGCACCGCCTTCCGGATCGACCTGCCCGTGGAGGGGGTCCCGGGTGCGCGGGTTTCGGACGGACCTGAGGCGGCGGAGGGCGACCAGCCGGTGCCCGGGCTGGTCCCGCCGGTGAGCTCCCCGCCGTCCGCCGGCTTGAAATTGCCGGTCGGCTGACCCGAGCAGGTAAATCTTGCTGGATGACACTCAGGACCGGACTCGGGCGTTACTGGTGGAAGACGATCCGAACATCGTCGACCTGATCCGCTCCAATCTGGCGGTGCGCGGGTTCGACAGCGTGGTCTCCTCGGATGGCCGTAACGCCCTGCGGCTGCTGGAGACCGAGAGTCCCGACATCGTCCTGCTCGACCTGATGCTCCCCGAGGTGGACGGCTTCGAGCTGTGCCGGCAGATCCGCGAGCGATCGGCGGTGGCGGTCATTGTCGTCTCGGCCCGGGGCGGTGAGCGAGACAAGGTCACGGCGCTGAACATGGGCGCCGACGACTACATGACCAAGCCGTTCAGCGTGGAGGAGCTGCTGGCCCGCATCACAGCCAACCTGCGGCGCACCCGGGCTCCAGCCCTGGCCGATTCGGCCCCCCCGCTGATCACCGCCGGCGACGTTGTGGTCGACCTGGGCAAGCAGCAGGTGACCCGGGGAGGCGAGGCCGTGCACCTCACGCCCACCGAGTTTGCGCTGCTGCGTGAGCTGGTTGTCAACCGGGGCAAGCTGCTCAGTCACGCTCACCTGCTCCGTCACGTATGGGGGCCCGGCTATCAGACCGAGACGGAGTACGTGCGCGTGTACGTGCGGAGACTGCGGGCCAAGCTGGAGCCCCCGGACGGACCGCCGCTGATCCTCACCGCCCCCCGGGCTGGCTACCGGTTTGTGCCGGATTAGGCCGCAAGTACGTTGACCACTCGTTTATGGTCACGGGCAGCTTTTTAACGGTACGTTCACATCATCAGTTCTAGTCTGGGGTCGCAGATTCATATGTGGTTCGTGCCTGGACGTGCTACTTAGCGGTCCGGTCCGCGCCGCCCATAGAAGGAGGAGGTAGATACATGAACTTGCTGAGAGGCAAGTCTTTGGCAGTGGTGGTATCTCTCGTGGCCGCCCTGGCGGTGGCTGCCTGCGGCTCGTCGAACTCGAACAAGTCGAGCTCCTCGAGCAGCGGCGGCGGCAGCACGGGCAGCTCGTCCACGCCCGCCATTTCCGCTTCGTCGTTTAACAACAGCTTCTCCGCCATGTCCGCCCTGAAGCCGCTGGCTTCGCAGGGCAAGGGATTGGTGGCGGCGATCCTGCCCGACACGACCAGCTCCACTCGCTACGTCGAGTTTGACGAGCCCATGCTGAAGAAGGCGATGGCCGCTGCCGGGCTGCCCGCTTCGGACATCGTCGTCCAGAACGGCCAGGGCTCAGACCAGACGTTCCTCACCGACGCCCAGAGCGACATCACCAAGGGCGCATCGGTGCTGATGATCGATCCGGAGGACTCCGGCGTCGGGGCCCGCGTCGAGGCGCTGGCCAAGTCGCACGGTGTCCAGGTCATCGACTACGACCGCTTGACACTGGGCGGCAACCGCAACTACTACGTCAGCTTCAACAACGTCCTCGTAGGCCAGAAGATGGGCCAGGGCTTTGTCAGCTGCGTCTCGGCCTGGCATGTCAGCCATCCGAACGTGATCGTGATGCGCGGTGACCCGACCGACAACAACGCGACGCTGTTCTACCAGGGCTACTACGACAGCGTCCTGTCCAAGCAGGTCAAGGCGGGGAAGATGACCGTGCTCGCCCAGCCGGCCGGCACATGGGATCCGCCCACGGCCAAGACGGAGTTCCAGCAGGCCTACACGGCCCACTCGAACGCCAACTCGGCCCTCATCCCCAACGATGAGAACGGCGCCCCGATCATCACGTACCTGAAGAGCCGCGGCGTCAAGGCCAACACGTTCCCGACCACCGGCCAGGACGCAACCCTCACCGGGCTGCAGAACATCCTGTCCGGCTACCAGTGCGGCACCGTCTACAAGCCGATCTACCTGGAGGCCCAGGCTGCGGTTTCGCTGGCCATGTACCTCCGGGCCGGCAAGACCCCACCGTCCAATCTGGTCAACGGGACGACGATGGACACCAAGGAGCACAAGGCCGTGCCGTCAGTGCTGGAGACCCCCGAGTGGGTTACCCCGGCGAACATGAAGGACACGATCGTCAAGGACAACTTCGTCCCGACGAGTCAGCTATGCAGCGGCAGCTACTCGGCCGACTGTAAGAAGTACGGCATCTCCTGAAGTTCCTGAAGTAGGGTTAAAGACAACACATCGGAAGGACCGCTCGCCCGCATCCAGCGGGCGGGCGGGCCCTCCCCGGCGAGGAACATCCATGAGTACTTCCACCGCGAGTGGCGCCAGCTCCCAGAACGGCGACGGGACGCTTCTTCAACTGAAGGGCATCAGCAAGCACTTTGGTCCCGTGCGTGCTCTGACTTCGGTCAACCTTTCGATCCCGCCCGGGAAGGTCACCGCTCTATGCGGGGACAACGGCGCGGGTAAGTCGGTCACGATCAAAACCATCTCTGGTCTGTGGTCGCCCGACGGCGGCGAGATCCTCTGGGAGGGCAAGCCGGTGAGCCTGCACGGTCCCAAGGATGCAGAGGCCCTGGGCATCACCACCATTTACCAGGATCTCGCCCTGTGCGACAACCTGGACATCGTCCAGAACATGTTCCTCGGCCACGAGAAGCTCAAGCACCGCATGCTCGACGAGGACTCGATGGAGCAATCGGCTCGCCAGACGCTCAAGGAGCTCTCGGTGACCACCGTCCGGTCGATCCGCCAGCCCGTCGCCTCGCTGTCCGGCGGCCAGCGCCAGTCTGTGGCCGTGGCCAAGGCCGTCATGTCGCAAGCCCAGCTCGTGATCATGGACGAGCCGACGGCGGCTCTGGGCGTAGCCCAGACTCGCATGGTGCTTGACCTGATCAAGACGCTCGCCGCACGAGGCGTGGCCGTCATGCTGGTCTCGCACAACCTCAACGACGTATTCGAGGTGGCCGACCGCATCGCTGTCCTCTACCTCGGCAAGCTCGCCACCCAGGGTCCGGCCTCGGATTACGACCGGTCGAGCATCGTCGATTACATGACCAGCGGAACTTCAGGACGCACGTCGGCCGCCGGCGCGGCGGCATAAAGGGAGGTCTTGATGGAGCCCGGAGCCACCACCGAAGCCCCCATCGAGCCGGAACCCGGCTCGGGCGCCGCGGACACGCCGACCGAGACCGAGACCGCGATCGACGTCGCCAGCGTCTCGCCGGAGGTACTGGCCAACTCGACCGGCGAGTACTTCCAGGCCTGGGGCCAGCGCATCAAGAACGGTGAGAGCGGCGCCCTGCCGATCATCGTCGGCCTGATCGTCATCGTCATCTTCTTCCAGATTGAGCAGTCGTCCTTCCTGACCGCTGGCAACCTGGTCAATCTGCTTGAGCAGGCCGCCACGTTCGTGATGTTCGGGGCGGCGGCGATGTTTGCCCTGATCCTGTCCGAGATCGACCTGTCGATTGGCTACACAGCGGGGGTGGGCGCGTTCATCATCGCCGAACTGATCGCCAATCCGATCAGTCTGCCCTGGTGGTTGGGCATCCTCGGAGGTCTGGCTGCTTGTGGCGTCCTCGGGTTCGTTCAGGGGTCCCTGATCACCCGATTGAACCTCCCGTCGTTCATCGTCACCCTCGCCGGTTATCTGGGCTTCCTGGGCTTGATGCTGGTGCTGGCCAACGCCGATAGCACGGCTGTCGGGGGAGTGATCACCCTTGATCAGACCGGCCCCGTCTACAAGCTCGTGAACGCCAACATGAGCCCGACGCTCGGCTGGATCGTCCTTATTGTGGTCCTGGCCGTCTTCGCCGCGACCATGCTGCTGCGGCAGAAGCGGCGCCGGGATCAGGGACTGAGCACCGCGCCGGTAGGCGTCACGATCCTCAAGATCGCGGCCGCCGCCGTGGGCGGTGTGGTGCTGCTGCTGATTTGCAACGCCAACCGAGGCAACGGGGTCGAGTTCTTCGGTGGCACGCCGTGGGTGGTGCCGTTCGTGGCCATCGTCCTTGGGTTCTACACATGGTTGCTGAGCCGGACGCGGTTGGGCCGGTACATGTACGCGATCGGAGCCAATCCGGAGGCCGCTCGGCGCGCTGGCATCAGCGTGAACTGGATCAAGACCACCGCGTTCATCATGTGCAGCGTCACCGCGGGCATCGCCGGGCTGATCTACGAGTCCAACCAGGGCTCGATGTCCACTGATATCAACGGCGGCCAGCTCGTGCTCTACGCCGTGGCGGCCGCGGTGATCGGCGGCACCAGTCTGTTCGGCGGCAAGGGCAAGCCGCTGCACGCGTTGCTGGGCGGCATCGTGATCGCCTGCGTGTTCAACGGTCTGGGCCTGATGGGCGTCTCCTCGGCGGGCACTGACATCGCCTCGGCCATCGTGCTGGTGGCCGCGGTCACCCTGGACTCGCTGGTCCGGCGCCGGGCCGTGGCTCGGTAGAGGCGCTTACAGGAGGTGGGCGCCCGGTCCGGGCGCCACCTCCAGTGACCCGTCTGGTGGCCGGGTACCGGGCGGAAACAGGCCCAGTACGTGCCCACCAAAACCGCCGCCCATCAGCCGGGCACCGAGAGCACCGGCGCTGGTCAGCGCCTCGACGGCCCGCTCGACGGCCGGGGTGGACACCTCGTAGTCGTCGCGCTGGCTGGCATGAGAGGCGCCCAAGAGCTCTCCAACGGCGTCCAGGTCACCCCGTCGCAGGGCCTCCACCGTGTCGTCGACCCGCTGGTTCTCGGTGACCACGTGCCGGACGCGCCGGTTCAGGGGATCGGGCAGTGACTGCGCCGCGTCCAGAGTGGCCTGGCGCAGCGAGTCCAGGCCCAGCTGGGAGCAGGCCTCCCGGCATTCCGAGCGTCGCTGGTTATAGCCGCTGCCGGCATGGGAATGCTGCTCGCCGGAGTCCAGCATGACCAGCCGGTGCTCGCCCAACTCCAGGGGCAGCTGTGCGACCTCGAGGTTCGAGAAGTCGATGCGCACCGCCTGGTCGCGCTCCCCGCACAGCGAGGCCAACTGATCGAGCAGGCCGGTCTGAGCACCGACCCAGTCGTTCTCGATGCGTGAACAAAGCTGGGCCAGGGCGATGCGGTCGTCGACCTCCGCGCCTGCCAACGCGATCAGCGCAAGGCACAGCGATACCTCCAGGGCGGCCGATGACGACAGCCCGCCGCCCTGGGGCACGGAACCGGTGAAGCTGAGCGCGGCACCCCGAAGCGGGTAGCCGGCGTCGAGTAGCTCGGCCACCGCCCCATGTACGAACGCCCGCCAGCCCTCGGCCGGTCCCGGCTTATCGAGGCCGAATTCGTCGTTTTCATCGTGGTCCTCGGCGCAGGCTTCGATCCGGCCCTCGTCGAGGGCGCGAGCCCTCACCGTCACGCCCTCCGTGGTGGCAAACGGAAGAGCGAGGCCATCGTTGTAATCGGTGTGCTCACCGATCAGGTTGACCCGGCCGGGAGCGAAGGCGCGAACGTCTCCGGACAAGTCCGTAGCTTCGCACGCCGGGGCGCTCCGTACTTCCCCGCACACCTTTCCGTCTGCTCTGCGGATGGAAGCCAGATCGCGGTCCGGCAGGCATGAGCGTGACGGCTGGCAGGGTGCCCATGGCCGAGCAAGCACGCGACGAGCTCGCGCCAGGTGTGTATGTCACCGATGGAACTCGGCTGTTCCGGGTCGTCTCACCTGGGCGCAGCCTGTTTCCCTCCGCCGAGCTTGAGGACTGCCACACCCTCGAGGTGGATCGGTACTTCTCCGATGAGCTGTACGCGATGCACCTGCATCGCGTCCGGTCCGCTCTCTGACCGGCCTCAGGCGGGAGCCGGGTCTAGCTGTTCCGCCGTCGCTCGGGCCGTTTGCAGGGCCCACCGGGTGGTAGTGAGGATTCCCAGCATCAGAACCATCAGGCCCAGGCCAACCGCGATCCACCAGCTGGGGTGGGTGGCCCGCGCGAACCCTCCGAACCCGGCGGAAGCGCCCGCTCCCGCCACGGCGCCCAGCACGGCTATCCCCAGCGTCTGACCCACCTGACGGCTGGTCGATGCGATCGCTGCGGCCACCCCCGCCTGGGCGGGCGGCATCCCCGAGACAGCCGTGTTGGTGATCGGCGGGTTGACCATCCCGGAGCCGATTCCGAACAGCCCATAGGAGACGATCAGCAGCCAGGCGGGAGAGGTCGGCGTCAGGCCGGTCAACAGCAAAGGACTGGCGGTCAGGCACACCCCGGCGGTCAACAGGGGGCCGCGGGCGCCGCGATTGCCCACCACCAGACCGGACAGCAGGGCCGAGATCAGCATCATCGCGGCCAGCGGCAGCGTGTACAGCCCGGCGTCGAAGGCGGACAGGTGCCGTACGTCCTGCAGGTAGATGGTGTTGAGGAACAGGAACCCGCCGAGCGCGGCCATGGCGCAGACAGCGATCGCGCTGGCGCCCGAGAACGGCGCGCTGCGGAAGAAGCGGAACTCGATCAGCGGCTCGCGCCGGTGCAGTTCGTACCGGACCAGGCCGACGAGGGAGACGGCGGACACGCCGAACAGAGCCAGGATCTCACTTGATGTCCAGCCATCCCGCTGCCCCTCGATGATCGCGTAGGTGAGGCTGGCCAGGGCGATGATGACCAGCACCTGCCCCACCGGGTCAAGGCGCCGGGGGCGCTCAGCCCGGGACTCGGGAACGAACAGCCAGGTCAGGATCATGGCCACGACACCCACGGGCAGGTTGACCAGGAATACGAACCGCCAGCCCACCGAGTCGACCAGCCCGCCGCCCAGAACCGGACCCAGCGCCGTGCTGACGCCGACCATGGCCCCCCACACCCCGATCGCCTGAGCCCGTTCGCGCGGGTTGTCAAATACGTTGCGGATGATCGACATGGCCACCGGGTTGAGCATCGCGCCACCCACCGCCTGGAGGACTCGGGCGGCAATCAACAGATTCAGGCTGGGGGCCGCCGCGCAGAGCCCGGATCCGATCGTGAACACGACCAGACCGGTCAGGAACACCCGCTTGCGCCCGATGCGGTCTGCCGTAGACCCGCCCAGCATCAGCAGGCTGGCCAGCACGAGCGTGTAGGCGTCGATCGTCCATTGCAGCCCGGACAGGGGCGCGTTGAACGCCCGGTGGATCGAGGGCAGGGCGACGTTGACGATCGTGATGTCCATCCCCACGATCAGGAGGCTCATGCAGCAGATGGCCAGCACGCCCAGGCGCCGACCGCGGCTGAGCTTCTCGTGCGGGGCGGGTGCGGTGAGCGTCATCAGGCGGGGAGACTCGAGCCTCGGGGCCACCGGCGGCGTCCCGCCGATCTGTAAACGGTGGCCAGAGGCGACTTCAGACCAGGGTATTACCCTGAAGCCCGTCGGCCAGATCGCCCGAGCCGGCGGCTCCCTCCGGACGGGTCGCTACGCCTCAGGCGCACGGAGCCCGGGCGGCCGCCGTCCGGCGGCACATCCCGGGCTCGCGCGCTTGTTTGAGCTAGGAGCCGGAGCCGTAGTCGCTCGGCACAGCGGCCACGCCGCCGTAACGCACGCGATTCTTCGGCGGAGCGAGCACCTGGAATGACTCCCCTCCAGCCGTCGGCGAGGAGACGTTGTCGGTGATCTTCACGACCTCATTAGGATCGGCGCCCGCGTCGCCGCTGCCCGACACCGTGGAGGTGGTGGCGTAGATCGTCGCCGTTCCGTCTGAGTTGAGGTGACCTGAGATGTTCCGCAGACCCTCGGTAGCCGGCGCCCACGGCCCACCGGTGTAGGAGTTAGTGCCGGTCGGGTATCCCGGCACGGTGTAGGGCTGGCCGAGACTCAGGCCATCCTGCAGCGTGTAATCGTTCTGCCACTTGCCGGCCGTGGCGTTGAACGTCCACTTCTGAAGGCCGGCCATCGTGTCCGCGGAAACTCCGGCATAGGGGTTGCTTGAGTCGGCCACGGGAGCATTCTCATCGGCCACATACAGCGTGGTCGGGTTGGCGAACCAGATCCCGAACGGGAAGATGTTCGGGGCCGAGTGAATCGGCGTCTGAACGGCGAAGTTGGGGTCGGCGCTCACGTCGTTGTTGAACACCTCCGGGTACCTGCCGTCGGTCACTGACGGTGACCCCGAGGGGAGATTCTGGCCCAGCTGGACAAGAGGATCGCCCTGGGCCGGGTACTCCGTGGAGTCGACCACGACGCTGCCAGGAACAAACGGATGCGTCGGGAAGGCTCGGGCGCCGGCGGCCGGCGCGACAGCCAGCAGCCCGATCGCCGATGCCGCAATGGCACCGCTGGTCATCGACCGGACGTAGCGTCGCTCGCCCCGGCCTTTCGGATGGCTCATGTGTCTCCTGATTTGAGAGGTGGATGGCCCGGGAGGCCAACTCCGCGTCAACCTATTTAGGGTCACCCGCGTGGCGGTATCCACGGTGTTACCGACGTGTAGTCGGGTGGTGGCCGGAAAGTCACGCGCGCGTCACATCCGCTCTGCGGGGGTACTGGCTGGCTGGCCAGTACCCCCGAGGTCCCCGCTCAGACCAGCCGGACGATCGCGATCAGGCCCACGACCACGATCAGCGCCCGCAGCGCCGCGGGCGGCAACCGCCGCCCCCAATGGGCCCCGGCGACGCCGCCCAGGACCGAGCCGGCGGCGATCAGGGCCGCGACCCCCCAGTCGACGTGGGCGGCGAATACGAAGATCACGCCGGCCACCAGATTGTTCAGCCCGGCCAGCACCACCTTGAGGGCATTGATGCGCTGGAGCTCGTCGTCGATCGTCAGGCCGAGAAAGGACAGGAGCAAGATGCCCTGCGCCGCTCCGAAGTAGCCGCCATAGAGGCCAGTCACCGCTGTCCCCGCGGTGGCCGCCGGTCCGGCGGCCTCGTGAGCGGCCCGGCGGCGGCTCTGGAGCGCGCGGGTGAGCCGCGGTTGCAGGATCACCAGCACCAGGGCCACCCCGATGAACACGGGGACGATGTCCTTGAACGCGGACGCGGGCAGCGTAAGCAGGAGCACTGCGCCGATGATCGCGCCCACGGCTGAGGCGATCAGCAGCGGGACGGCTCGGCGGCGCTGGCCCCGGAGCTCGCGGCGGTAGCCGATCGCCCCGGCGGCCGAGCCCGGCACCAGCCCGACCGCATTGGTCACGTTGGCGGTGACGGGCGGGTATCCGAACGCCAGCAGGACCGGAAAGGTGATCAGGGTGCCGCTGCCCACCACCGTGTTGATCGTTCCCGCGGCGGCGCCGGCCGCGAAAATGGCCAGAGCGTGGAGCGGGGTCACGGCCGGGGTCCCGGCGGCGCTCAGCCCCGGGCGTCCAGCGGAACGAACTCCCGCTGAGCCACACCGACGTATAGCTGCCGCGGGCGGACGGTCGTCTGCTCGGGGTCGGTGACCATCTCCAGCCATTGGGCGATCCAGCCGGCACTACGGGTGATGGCGAACATCACCCCGAACATCGTCTGAGGGATGCCGATGGCCAGGTAGGTCAGGCCGGAGTAAAGGTCGACGTTGGGATATATGGCTCGCGAGACGAAGTAATCATCCTCGGCCGCCTGGCGGGCGAGCTCGTCGGCAATCGCCAGCAGCGGATCCGGGGGTCGGTTCGCGTAGAGCTCGTCCAGCTGGCGGCGCAAGATGGCGGCTCGCGGGTCCGGGGACCGGTAGATCCAGTGGCCGAAGCCCATCAACCGCTCGTCACCCTGCTTGACCCGCTCCAGATAGCCGGAGACGTTCTCGACCCCGCCGATCTGGCGGAGCATGTTGAGCGTACGGCTGTCGGCCGAGCCGCGCATCGGGCCTGACAGCGCGTACACGCCGGCGGCCACAGCCGCATAGGGGTCCACGTGGTTGGAGCCGACGGCGCGAACCGCCGTGGTGGCAGCGCTCTGCTCGTGGTCGGCGTGGACCATCAGAAGTACGTCGAGGGCCCTCTCCATCTGCGGGTCGACCTGATACTGGAGCTCGCTCATCCGGAACATCATCGAAAGCAGATTGCCCGCGTAGCTCAGGTCGTCCGAGGGGTAGACGAACGGCTGGCCGCCCGCGTGGCGGTGTGCGCAGGCCGCCAACGTCGGCATCTTGGCCACCAGGCGCAGGATCTGGAAATCCCGGGCCGCCTGATCGTCGATCTGGCCGGCGTCTGGGTAGAAGCTGGCCAGGGCGCCGACCGAGGCGGCGAGCATGGCCATTGGGTGGGCGTCGTAGCGGAAGCCCTGGATGAAGCCCTTGACGTTCTCGTGCACGAGCTTGCGGACCGAGAGCTCGTGCTTCCAGCGGTCGAACTGGTCCTGGGTGGGCAGCTCGCCGTGGATCAGCAGGTAGGCGACCTCCAGGAAGCTGGAATGCTCAACCAGGTCCTCGATCCGGTAGCCCCGGTGGACCAGCACGCCAGGAGCCAGCTGGATGTTGGTGATCGAGCTCATGCACGATGCCGTGTGGTTGAAGCCGGGGTCGTAGATGACCAGCCCCGGCCCGTCGCCCGTGGCGGAGGGCTCGGTGAGCTGGTCGGCCCGGATTGCCCCGTGCTCGATCGGCACCTCGTAGCTCTGGCCAGTCCGATTGTCGGTGACCGTCAGCGTGCTGCGGCTCATCCGGGGTCTCCTGTTCACCGCGGCGGGTATAGACGGGGCAATGGTGCCAGCCCGACAAAGATCGTGTCGTGGCCGGGTGGGCCCAGGGCTAAGCTTCGCGCCAGATGCCGGAGCCCCGCCAGTTTCGCTCCACCTCGACGTTGACCCTGTCGATCGTGATGATCCTCATCGGAGTGGCCCTGTGCATCCGTACGCTGGCAGCCGGCGGGGGCCCCCTGGCCACCGGTCTGATCCTGGGCGTCCTGTTCGTGGTCGCCGGTGCCGGGCGGGTGTACCTCCGCCGGCTCACGCGGTGACCGGGCGCGCAGGCAACTCGGTGGCCGCTGACGGAGGCGACCACTAAATGGAGGGCCAGCGGCAGGTCAGCCTGCGCGCGCTGTTCGCCGTCGTGTACGCCACCTCGGTCAGCTCCGTCTACTTCGGGCTGGGGGTGGTGGCCCATCACGCCAACGGGCTGACTCCGGAGGTGTTCGTGGCGGCCGGGATCTTCTTCCAGCTCACCGCCATGACCTACGCCGAGGGGGCCTCCCGCCATCCCGAGCGTGGTGGCTCGGCCGTGTTCGCCCGGTACGCGTTCAACGAGCTGGTCAGCTTCGTGGCCGGCTGGGCACTGGTGCTCGACAACGCCATCCTGGTGGCCGTGGCCGCGCTGACCGTGCCGGCCTACCTGGCTGTGTTCTGGCCCACCCTGAGTGGTGGGGTGGCTCAGATCGTCGCGGCGCTGCTGGTCATCGCCTTCGTCAGCCTGGACAATCTGACCGGGATCAACGCCAGGCGTCTGCGCCGCCGGGTCCTGGCCGCCGGCCTTGACCTGCTCATCCAGGCCGCCGTGATCGTGCTTGGACTGGCGTTGGTGTTCCATGGCAGCCACCTGACGAGCGCCGTTGACCTCGGCAGCGCCCCCAGCGTCAAGGATCTGGCCTTCGCGTTCCCGGTGGCGGTGATCGCGTTCACGGGTCTGGAAGCGGCGGCGAGCCTGGCCGGAGAGACCTCGGCTACGCCCGGGCAGGTCCGGCGCCTGGTCGGATCCGGTTCGGCGGCCATCATCCTGGTCTACGTGGGGATCGCACTGGTGGGGATCGCGGCCCTGCCCGTCCACCATGGCCTCTCAGCGCTCGGCCACCATCACATCAAGGCGCCACTGCTCGGGGTGGTGGAGTCGTTCCATCCCCGTTGGGTGGCGGACATCCTCAAATATGTGGTCGGGGTGACCGGGGCGCTGGGCCTGGTGGGGGCGGCCGGGGGCGCGATGCTCGGGGTGTCGCGAACCGGCTACTCCCTGGCCACCAACCGGCAGATCCCCAGTGCGGTGGGCCGGCTGAGTGCCCGGTGGGGCACGCCGTGGGTGCTGATCGGCGGCGCGGCGCTGATCGCCGCCGTCCTGGTGATCCCGCAGAACCTGTACTTCCTGGTGGGCATCTACGCATTCGGCGCCCTGGTCGCGTTTACGATCGCTCACGTCTCGGTGATCGCCATGCGGTTCCGCGAGCCGGCGGACGACGACGGTTATCGGGTCCCCCTATCAGTCCGGGTCCGGGGGGTGCCCGTGCCCGTGCCCGCGGTGCTGGGGGCCATCCTGGCCCTGCTCGGGTTCATCCTGCTGATCATCTTCCACAGCGGAGCGAGGTACCTCGGCGTGGGCTGGCTGCTGGCCGGGATCGTCCTGTACGTGGTCTACCGCCGGACCCAGGGCAAGTCCGTGCTCCGCACGGTCACGATCCCCGAGCGAGCCCTGCGCCAAGAGCGGGTGGAGGCGGAGTTCGGCTCGATCCTCGTGCCCATCTTCGGAACGCCGATCGATGACGACATCATTCAGACGGCCGGCCGGCTGGCCGGGGAGACGCGGGACGATCTCTCCGAGGAGGGCGCCACGATCGAGGCGATCTGGGTGTTCGAGATGCCCATGGCCCTGCCTCTCGACGCGCCGCTGCCTCAGTCCCGGATCGACGCCGCCCGGGCGGCTCTCAAGCGCGCCCGGGAGGTGGGCGAGGAGTACGAGGGGGTGGAGGTGGCCACCGCCACGGTGCGGGCAAGGCGAGCCGGGCAGGCGATCGTCAACGAAGCCCGCCGGCGCGGGGTGGAGGTGATCGTGCTGGCCGCCGAGGAGCCGTCCGGCATCCGCGGAGGCGGCCTGCTGGGCGGCCGGCATCTGGAGAACTACGTGGGCGAGGTGACCAAGTACGTGGTCTCGAAGGCGCCCTGCCGGGTGATTGTGACCGCGCCGCCGGCCGATTGGGAGCGGCGCGACCATCCCGGCGAGCCTCCGGTCCCCGAACACCCGCCGGCCGACACCTCTCCGGTCCAGGAGGCTCCGGTCTCGAGGCGCTGATGGCGGAGCGGCGAATTCACGGACTGCAGCGCGTGCTGGGGGTCTACCCGCTGGCCTCGAGCGCCTACGGGAACGTGGGCTCGTCGATCTACTACGCCCTGGGGCTGGTGGCCTCGCTGGCCCTGGGCCTGACCCCGGTCGTGTTCGTGATCTCGGGGTTCATCTTCTTTCTGACCGCATCGACATACGCCGAAGCGACGGCGATGTTCCCGGAGGCCGGCGGCTCCTCCAGCTTTGCCCGCCGGGCGTTCAACGAGTTCTGGTCGTTCTTCGCTGCCTGGGGCCAGATGCTCAACTACATGCTGACGGTTGCCACCTCGGCCTTCTTCGTCCCGCACTACCTGGGCGGCCTGTTCTTCCCCGGCCTGACCCATCCGCCCGGCGACGTGATCGCCGGAATCGTGACGATCGCGATCCTGGCCGCCATCAACATCCGGGGAGTCAAGGAGTCAGCCGGCATCAACCTCGTCCTGGCGCTGATCGATTTCGCCACGCAGGTGTTGATCGTGCTGGTCGGGCTGGTGTTGGTCTTCTCCCCGACCACCCTGGTCGACAACGTTCACTTGGGCACAGCTCCGCGCTGGAGCCAGCTTCTGGTCGCGATCCCGCTGTGCATGCTCGCCTACACGGGGATCGAGACGATCTCCAACATGTCCGAGGAGGCCACCGATCCGGGCCGTACGGTTCCGCGGGCGATCAACCGCGTCGTCATCGCCGTGTTTGCCATCTACGCGCTGCTGCCGTCGATCGCGCTGTCCGCTCTGCCGGTCAGGCGGGTGGGCCACCACTACGTCACGCTCCTGGGGGTCGGGCAACAGCACGGCGGGTACGCGGGGGATCCCGTGCTCGGGGTAGTGCGCGCCCTGCACCTGGGACCGCTGCAGCACGCTGGGGAGATCTACGTAGGACTGCTGGCCGCCACGATCCTGTTCATCGCCACCAACGCTGGGATCCTGGGAGTGTCGCGGCTGGTCTACTCGATGGGCATTCACCGCCAGGTGCCCGATCGCCTACGCCGGCTCCATCCGCGGTTCGGCACCCCGTGGATCGGGATCATCATCTTCAGCGGGATCTCAGCCCTGACGTTGCTTCCCGGCCAGGCGACTTTCTTGGGCAATCTCTACGCGTTCGGGGCGATGTTGTCGTTCACCATCGCTCACGTCTCTGTGACTCGGCTGCGCATCACTCGCGCCGATGTGGAACGTCCCTATCGCCCGCCGGGCAATCTGCGGTTCCGCGGGCTGGACTTACCGCTCTTCGCGATCTTCGGCGGCACCTGCACGTTTGCGTCGCTGTGCGTGCTGGCCGCGCTCCACACGAGCGTCTCGATCGTCGGTATCGGCTGGCTGACCCTGGGGATGATCATCTATCCGGTCTACCGCCACCGGCAGGGACTCGACCTGACCACCACGACGCAGGTGGCTATCCCGCGGCCGGTCATCGAGCAGGAGGCGGAGTACGGCTCATTGTTGGTGGCGTTTGACTGGGACCATTACGTGCCCGAGGTGATGGCCACCGCGGCCCGGATGGCGGCGAGGCGGCGCCGGGGCATCTTCGTGCTCGTCACCATCCCGGTGCCCTCGTCGAGTCCGATCGACGCGGCCATGCCGGAACTGGAACGCCAGGCCCAATCGGTCGTGGAGGAGGCCCGTGTGCTGGCGGGCTCTCGGCGAGTGGGCGGAAACTGGGAGAAGGTCCGGGCGGGGCAGACCGGCCGGCTGATCGTCGACACCGCCAAAACCATGCGCGCCGGGGCGATCGTCATGCCCATGCCTGAGAGCGGCGGCTTCGGACGGACCCTGGAGATGGTGCTGCGTGAGCGGCCCTGCCGGGTGATCGTGGAATCGATCCCCCACACGGCTG
>DASZNA010000021.1:0-11598 GCA_035551655.1 Solirubrobacteraceae bacterium | reverse complement strand
TGGGGGCGGTCCAGGGTGATCGGCCCGACGGTGAGGATCTCGGCCCCCATCGCCCTGGCACCGGCCCGGCGCAGCACCGCCCGGATGCGGCTGCGCAGCTCGGCCAGCCCGAACGGCTTGGTCACGTAGTCATCGCCGCCCGCCTCCAGCCCCAGGACCGCGTCGGCCTCGGAGTCAAGTGCCGTGAGCATGATGATCGGCACCATGTTCCGCCGCGAGCGCAGCGTGCGACACACCTCATAACCATCTGGGCCCGCGCCCAGAGCGATGTCGAGCAGGACGATGTCGAACTGCTCGGTGCTGGCCCGGTCGATGGCCGACCGGCCGTCGGGGACCGCGGTGACCCGGTGTCCCTCGCGGGAGAACGATCGGGTGAGCATCTCCCGCAGGTCAGACTCGTCGTCGACCACGAGGATGTTCAGGGAGGCATCACCGCCTGGGGAGGCCGCCGGAGCGGTCAGCGGACGCTCACTCGTCATGGCACGAGGATCGTAGCGGCCGCAGATAGCGGGAAACTGCGCCTCGCGTCGCCAAGGGCATGCCGGCCGAAACGGCTGTCGGTATCCTGACCCGGGCGAGCGCCCCGCGGGAGGGCGAGGCGACGTGACTTCGGGGGTCTGTTGATGCGACCGTGCGGATGACAGCGGCACCGAACGCCCCGACGCGCCCCCTTCCCAGGTTCGACTTCGCCGGCTGGGTTCTCCGCTGGTGGCCCGAGCTGGTCGTCCTCGGGGCGATCATCATCGTGTTCGCCCCGGTGCTGGCGGCCACCCGCCACTTTCCCTACGACGCGGAGTACTACAACTATCCGCTTCTGGCCACTGTCCAGAGGGATCTGAGCCTGGGCCAGCTCCCGTCCTGGGATCCGTACACCTACGGTGGCCTGCCGCTGCTCGCCAACGCCCAGTCGGCGTGGATCTACCCACCCAACCTGATCCTCGACGGGATCCTCACCTCCGCCGGCGCTCGTCTGACCGAGCACATGCTGAGCGTGATGATGATCATCCACTTCGCCGCCGCCGCGCTCCTGACGGTTCGACTGGCCCGCCGGCGAGGTCTGGAAGAAATCCCAGCCGCCTTCGCGGGTGTGTTCGTGATCTGCTGCGGGCAGGTGATCGGCCGGACGCAGCACGCCGGGATGATCGAGACGATGCCCTGGATACCGCTGGGGCTGATCCTGATCGACGATCTGGCGGTCCGGGTCAGGGCCACGCGGGTCCTCGGGCTGGGGGTCGTGTGCGCGCTGATCATCACCGCCGGCTTCCTGCCGCTGGCGGTGAGCGCGTTCTTCCTGTTCGGCGTGTGGGCGCTGATCCGTTCAACCGGGGTGGGCCCGGCCGTCCTCGGGTGCCTGGGCGGGGTGGTGCTGGGAGGCCTCCTGGCCGCGGTCGCCCTGCTACCGATCGCGGCGCAAGCCGGCATTTATCCCCTGCTGGGAGTGCATCCTGGGCTGCCCACCCAGAGTGCCCTGACCACGATCCTGCCCACCATCTTCGGGCAGTGGCAGCCGTCACTGACGCAGTGGCATGGCCCGGGAGACCCGACAAACTCCTACTACTACCTCGGAGGCGCCGCGGTGGTCTTCATCGCGGTGGCGCTGGTGTCCTCGCGGGCGGCCCGACGGGAACTCCCGCTGGTCGTCCTGTTGCTCCTGCTGAGCTTCGGGGTCCCAGCCACCTGGGTGGCCGAACACGTTCAGGTCGGAGCGATCACGCGACTCTGGCGCCCGGAGGATTTCATCTTCGTAGCGGCTTTCCCGCTGGCCGTGCTGGTGGCGCGAGGCCTCCGCGTGACCAGCGGGCGGGCCCTGGCCGCCTCGCTGCTGCTGATCGTCGTCCTGGCCGCGATTCCGTTCCACGGACCCGACGGGGCCGTCCACTTTCTCATCGACTCGCCGGTCCAGACTGATGTGGCCTGCCTGGGGGCCCTTGCCCTGCTGGCGGTGGCCTGGCGCACCCCCAGAATCAACCGGAGCTGGCTGCTGCGAGCCGTGGCCCTGATCGCCGCGGTCGACCTGCTGACCGCCGTGCCCGGGCGGTATTACGTTGAGGCGCCCGGGCCCACCACGGCGGCCGGGCCGGACACGACGGGAGAGCCCTCGACCGTTCTTACCTACCTGGCCTCCCAACTGGCCCCCGGTCAGCGGATCATGGCCAATGTCATCAAGATGCCGGCCGAGTGGAACGGCTTTGCCGACGTGTGGCAGATCGCCGATGCCAACGGGTTCCAACCACAGTTCAGCCGCTATCAGGTGCAACGCATCGACGCCTTCATCCCGGGCTTCGACAACCGGATATTTCCGCTCACCCCGCGCATGCGACCCTATATGGAGGAAATGGACGCGCCGTATGCCGTGGTGATCGGGGCGTTTGACCCCCTGGCCCGTTCGCCCGGCTTCCGACGGGTGTTCACCAGCGGGATCTACCGTGTGTATCGGGCTGAGGGCCGGTTCCGGCGAGCTTTCCCGATCGCCTCCAGCTGTCGTCCGCTTGGGAGCCGTGCCGGCTTGACCGGCTGCCTGGCGCCCGGGAGCGTCTCGACCCGCCTGTCCGGTCAGTCGACGCGCAACTTCACGCTGCATGGCCACATCTCGGAAGTGATCACCGGGGAGGTCTGGTACCCGGGTTGGCACGCCAGCGCCGGCGGCCAGGCGCTGCCCATCCGGCGTGTGGGGTATCTGGCCGCGGTCAGGGTGCCTCGCGGTGTGCGCCATTTTCGGATGACCTATTCGCCGCCCGGTCTGGGGCCCGGAGCGCTCGTCTCGGCCCTGGCCCTGGTGCTCTGCGGCGGCGTCTGCGTGCCGCCGCTCAGACGGCGGATGCGCCTGGACTGAACCCGCGGCGAAGCGGCTTAGCCAGTCACGAAAGCGTCCACACGGCAGCCCCGCGCTGCCAATGGGGAGGTCCGTGGAGGGTCCGGGTGAGAAATCGAATCGCGCACTGCGGATTGACGCTGTACTGGAGAGGCACAACCACGGTGTGCACCTGCCAGTACCTGAATATCACCCGGGTGCCGGGAATCAGGACGGCCGGAGGGATCCTCAGGCTCGGCTTCGTCCAGCAGAGATTGAACGCCACCTCAAAGGGGGTGAAGTGGGGGTCCGGCACCGCCGCTTCGCCCAACGGAATCCGGTATCGCATCCCGTTGACGGCCTGCCAGAGCATCGGCAGGTTGTGGCTGAAGGTGGCGTACGGGTAGGTGATGAGGGGCGATCCCCGGGGGACCTGCTTCACCTCCGAGGAGGAGAACCACGCCGGGACACCGTCGGCCGCAATCGGGTAGGGCCACTGAGGAACCAGGGCAAACAGGCCGAGCGCCAGCAGGATCGCTCCGCCCACGCGCCGGAGCTCGTGTCGCCGCCACCAGCTCGGGCTTGCCGCCTGACGCGGAGTGCCGGCCAGAGGCCGGCCGGCGAACAGGCACCGGTCGACAACGACCGCGGCCAGCAGGGCCAGGAACACCCATGTGCATATGGCGTAACGCGAGGCCGCCTCGCTCTTGAGCATCGGCAGATGGGTGAGCAGGGCAAAGGGCAGCGGCACCCCTGTGCTGTGCTCGCCCACCCGCAACCGTGATCCCATCGACACCAGAAAGCTGATGAGCGCCATCAGGCACGCGAATCGGACCACCGCCTGGCGCCGGAGCCGCCAGCTGCCGATCAGCAGCAGAAGCAGCAGGGGGATACCGATATAGGAACCGGCCTCGGCCGGGTCGGGACCCACCAGCTTGCCATGGACGGTCAACCCGACGAGATTGCTCCCGTAGGTGGCGGCGCCAAACCCGAAGTGCTGGGTTTCCGTGGGGATCAGCGGGCTGAGCAGGTTGCTGGACAGGCCGGCCAGGAGGCTCACCGGATGAGCGGCTCCCCGGGCGTGCTCAGGGCCGGTCAAGCTGACGACGAGCATCAGGGCAATGAACGGGAGAGCAAGGCCGATTCCGAGCCCCAGGCTCCTCCAGATATGGGCCCAGCCGGCCCTCAGCTGAGCCGGGCGCGCCGCCCACACGACGAGCACCGCGATCACCGTCACCAGGGCTTCCTCGGCCAGCAGCTCCTCGGAGATTCCGAGCTGAACCACCACCAGGACGGCCAGCAGCACCCCGGAGCGCTTCCAGGACCAGCTCCGACGGATGAGGACGTCGTGCAGGAGGAGCAGGAGGAGCGGCGGGACGAAGTTGAGGATCAGGAACAGGTGACCCAGCCCTTCGGCGACCATGAACGGAGAGAAGCCGTAGAGCAGGCCGCCGACGAACGCGGCCGGCCAGGAGCTGACCCAGCGCCGGAAGGCGAACATGGCGGCCGTGGCCGACGAGGCGAAGGCGACCACGTTCATCAGGTTCCAGGTAGCCACCGGACCGAACAGCAGCGTGACCGGCGTGGTGAGGATGCCGACCAAGGGCATGGAGGTGAGGGTGGCCAGGTCGGCTCCCCAGGGATAGTTGACCCAGTTGGTGCGCAGCGGGTCGTGAAGGTGCGTCACCGAGAACGCCCCCCACTGCAGGAACCAGACCTGCTGACCCGGGTCTCCGCACCCGCCGCAGGCCATCCACGAGCCCGGCCCGTGCAGCCACGCGGGGTAGTTCGTGATCAACGCCAGGAGGACGTACAGCGCGATGCACACGCAGGCCGGCGCCACCCGACGCGAACGCGCGGCCGGCGGTGCGGGAGCTTCGACGGCCTCCACCGTGCCCGTCATGGCCGCTCTTTCACGGATGACCTGGGCTAGTGGCCCGAAGCGCTGCCCTGAAGACTGGCGAGGGGTCCGGCGGGTTGGGGCTCGGCCTGAGCCTCCGGCATCCGCGCGCGGCGTGGCACCAGGCGACCCTCGACCGCGCCGGCCCAAAGAAGGACGAGCCACGTGACCGTCGCCAACGCGACATGCACCCAGACCATCTCAGCCGGCAGCCGGAGCTCGTACTGCGCGCTGCCGATCAGGCCCTGGGCAGCCAGGAGGATGCCGAGTACGGTGAGCGGCTCCAGCGGATCGAGCGGAAGTCCGTGGCTGTGGCGGCGCTTCAGCAACCACGTTCCGATGACCGCCACCCCGAAGATGGCGGCAATCGTGGCGTGCTGGTGGACTGCCCACTGGAGCGTGTCCCGGCCCATGATCGTCAGGCGCCGGACGTGCTGACCCACCAGTCCGCCGGAGTGCGGCCCGGCCGCGGTGGCCGCCGTGCCGGCGAAGATCGTCAGGCCACCGAGCAGAACCAGGATTCGCACCGACCAGACCAGTGCGCGATCGGTGGAGCGTGGCCGGTCGCCCGGAGCGTGGGTGGCGCGCCAGGCGAGGGCCACCGCGGCGATCAGGATGACCATCGAAAGCAGGAAGTGCGACATCACGAAGCCGGGAGCCAGGTGCTCCCGCACGGTGAAGCCGCCGAGGACGGCCTGGCCGGCCACGCCCAGCGGAAGCAGCACGGCGAGAATGGCCAGATCCCGCCGGAAGGGGCGGCGGGCGAAGGCCAGGACGGCCGCCAGCACGGTCACGACGCCGACCAGGCCGGATAGAGCACGGTTGCCGAACTCGATCAAGGCATGGCCCTGGGCAGGCGGATATATCCGGCCGTAGCACTTTGGCCAGGTGGGGCAGCCGAGTCCGGAGTCGGTCAACCGAACCGCGGCTCCCGTGAAGACGATCAAGGTGAGTGCGATCAGGGCGAAGACGGCCACCCTGCGGTATTGCTCCGGCGTCAGCGGTGGAAGTCGCCGCATGAGCCCATGATGCCGCACCGGCGCGGCAGAGTCGGTACGGGCTGTCATCGAGCTCACTCCTCCTCCCTCCAGTCGAGCGATCAGGCGGACATCGGTGTATGTCGCCGGACGGCGAGCAGCTCGGTCACCCGGGCACTCACGGCAGCGATCGAGTAGCGCTCGGCGATCAGCTCCCGTGCGCCCCGAGATAGACGCTCCCACAACTCCGGATCGTCCACGAGTCGCAGCACGGCGCGAGCCAACTCGGTGTCCGTCGCCTCCACGAGAAGGTGCTCGCCGTTGACGGCGTCGAGGCCCTCGGCCCCGGTCGGGGTGGTGACCACGGGGAGGCCAGCCGCCATCGCCTGGGTCACCTTGCCCTTCACGCCCGCCCCGTAGCTGAGCGGGGCCACCAGGGCCACGGAGGATTCCAGCAGCGGCTCGAGGTCGGGCACCCAGCCCACGATCCGGACCCTCTCGGAGGCGAGATCCTGAACCTCAGGGGGCGGATCGGCACCCACGACCATGACCTCGAGGTCCGGAGCCTCAGCCCAGACCTCCGGCATCACACCGTTCACCAGCCGTTGCACCGCTTCCACATTGGGCTCGTGCTCGAAGCCCCCCACAAACAGCAGCCCCGAGCGAATCACGCGAGGAGATATGCACTCATGGATCTGGTGAATGTTGGGGATGACCCGCACATCAGCGCCGGGCACATCGGACTCGACCCGTTCCCGTTCGAGGTCGCTGACCACGAGCGTGATGTCGGTGTCACGCACGAGCTCCAGTTCCTGTTCTCGCAGCGCGGTGGCCTCAGGGCCGATATCCCCTTCCTGGGTTCCCTGCTCATGCCAGTAGCGCCGGGCCTCCCGCAGCCAGTGGAGATCAACCGTGTCATAGACGGTGAGGGCATCGGGGGCAGCTTGCTTGACGTGCGGCAGCCACCGAGCGGCTGTCTCGGCCCGGGAGAGGAGCGCGACATCGATTGCCGGTCCGAGCTCCATCAGCTCTTCCGCGGGGTCGACCGGACCATGGATCACCGCTACCCCCTGCTGGGCCAGGCGTTGAGCGTAGGGCGGGATGGGGTGCAGGTTGTCGGGCAGGAAGGTCACTAGACAGCCGGCCCGGTTAACGATGTCGATGATCGTCTGCATACGCAGCGACCCCGAATCCCGGTCGGGGGTGGGGATCCGGTGGTCGACGATCAGCAGGTGAGGCTTTCCGCCGCGCCGCAGGTTCCCAGGTCCGGGGGGCGCCCCGGGCGGCGGCAGGTGCTCTGCCTGCAGGCGAGCGCTCCACTTGGCCACGAACTTCAGGCGGTTCTCCTCCTGATGGCGCTTGTAGCCGGCGCTCGTATCGGTGCCGGCCGTCCCCCCCTCGTGGTGGACGACGATTGCCTCCGGCTCGTATACGACGCGCAGGCCGTGTTCGCGAGCATCGAAACACAGATCCGTGTCCTCGTAATACATGGGCCGGAACGTCTCGTCATAGCCCCCCCGCTCCCGCCAGAAGTCGCTGCGTACGAGGAGCGCGGCGGCGGAGCCGTAGTCCACGTCACGCCGGTAGCCATAGCGCCAGGAGTCGGCGTGATCGCCTCGACCATAGTTGGCGCCGCTGCCGTCGGACCAGATGATCCCGCCCGCCTCATTCAGGCTTCCGTCGGGAAACACGTACCTGGGAGCGACCACGGCGATGTCGTCGGCCGACTCACCGCACCGGAGCAGTTGTTCGATCCAGCCCGGCTGGACCTCAATGTCGTTGTTGGCCAGGACGAGCCAGCGCCCCCGGGCCTCGGCGCCCCCCCGGTTAACGCTCCGCAGGTAGCCGAGGTTCTCCGAGTTCACGAGGAGTCTTGCTCCCTGCACTCCCGCCAGCAGGGCCCGGCTGTCCGCGTCGGCCCCGTCGTCGACCAGGATCACTTCGTAGGGGACATCTGAGGCGTGCTCGAGGATGGAGAACAGGCAGCGCCGGGTCAGATCCGCCCGGCGAAAAACCGGGATGACGATTGACACCTGCGGGGTAGCGAAGCTGGGGAACTCGAGGTGCGGTCGGCCTCGCACTGAGGCGCTTGCGGATGGCACCACGGCAATCCGCCGCTTGCCGGCCGGCCGGCGCCCGCGGGCCAGGGCTCGGAGCGTCCACTGGAGAGCCTGGACGCGACGGGAGTCCTCCCCGCCCATCAGTCCGAACGTGCGGCGGCGGACGCGCTGAAAGGCGTTCCACGTGACCGACTCTTCCACCCGGCGCATCACCTGAATCGACCGCCCATATTCCTGTTGCAGCGCCATGAGTGACTGCTGCAGGTGCTCGATGTGCCGCCGGGCGGCGAGCAGGTCCAGGTCGCGGCGGGCCAGCTCCCGGCCCAAGTCAGTCCCGCGCTCGCCCTGATCGCCGGCGTCCCCGTCGCCGCCCGCGTATCGCTTGAAGATGCGCTCCCGCTCGGCTTCGATGATGCCCAGTCCGACGTCGGCCAGGACCGAGTCCTCCGGGGTCGCGGGCAGGGCTCCGTCGGACGCCATTCCCACCAGGTAGATCGGGGTCTGTAGGTCGGCGCGGCGCCAGTCATCCCCGTCCCGTTCCACGAACAGCGTGCGAGCCGATGAGCTGCCGGCACCGTCCGGGTCGATCTGATGCAGGGCCGACCCGGCCACGGTCCGCTGGCCCCAGAGCCGCATGTGGGCGAACTGGCCGTTCAGCAGCCTCTCGAACTCCCGGGCGTCCAGCTCACGGACGTGATACGGGTTCGCCTCACCTCGCGCGCCGGCATAGGACCCGCGGTCAGGCGTCGACATGATCAGCAGCCCCTGTGGCCGCAGCACCCGCTTGATCTCGGCCATCAGTTTGGCGTGGTCCTCAAGGTGCTCGACCATCTCAAAGGCGATGACCGCGCCGAACTCGGCGTCGGCCAGATCGGCCAGCTCACGCGCATCGGCCACCTCGAACTGAAGCTTGGCTGAGCCGTAGTTCAGACGGCTGTGCTTGACGGCGAGCGGATCGATGTCCACTCCCACCACGGACGCTGCCGTGTCAGCCAGGATCGCGGCACCGAATCCTTCCCCGCTGGCCAGATCGAGCACCCGCAGGCCCTCCACCCACTGGGCCGCCCACATGTACCGGTGCAGGTGCTCGTAGACGACCTGGACGTCGGGAGCCCAGGGCACACAGCGCTCACCGGTCCACTCGATCAGCCGGGGGGCGCCCGGCCGGCGATGGACGTTCAACGGCTCGTCTCCTCCGCGGGCCTCGCCTGACCCCGCGGGCGCTCCTGGGCCTCACGGAGACGATCGACGAGCTGCGACAGCGAAGGCGCCGCGGCGTCCTTGGCCGATGCGGTCAGCTCGAGGCCGGCCGGCCAGGCGATCCCCACCTCCGGATCGTTGTAGACGAACCCTCCCTCGGTGGCCGGATCCCAGTACGCGGAGGTCTTGTAGACCACGTCCGCCTCGGGACTGAGGACACAGAAGCCATGGGCAAAGCCATCGGGACAGTAGACCTGGCGATGATCGGCGTCGGTCAGCTCGAAGCCCTCCCACTGTCCAAATGTGGGCGAGTCGACCTGCACGTCGACGACCACGTCGTAGATCGCGCCCCGCGCGCAGCGAACAAGCTTCGCCATGCCGGGCTGAAAGTGCATCCCGCGCACCACCCCTCGGCCCGAGCGCGAGTGATTGTCCTGCACCCAATCGTCGGCCACACCCAGGTCGGGCAGGAGGTCCTGCCGGTAGGACTCCAGGAAGAACCCGCGGGCATCCGCGTGGACCACCGGCTCGATCAGCCGGACACCCGGTAGGCGAGCCAGCGTGGCCCGCATGCTCACAACTGCTCGGCGATGTTCGGGGCCTCGCGCCGGAAGAACCACAGGCCGAATACGAAGATGAGCACGATGATGCCGATCGGAATCAGCAATCGGACGGTCCCGCCGATCTCAGCAGCCGCCGTGGGCGCGGTCGGGTCGACAAAGATATGGCGCATCTGGGTCAGCAGGGTGGCGATCGGGCTGCCCATGGCCACGCGTTGGATTGAGGCCGGGTACTTGGTGACCACGTAGATGATCGGCGAGGCGTAGAACAGGACCTGGGTGAGCACCTCCCAGATCGGCTGCATGTCCCGGAAGCGCACGTAGAGCACCGAGAGGATTATCCCCAGCCCAACCGCCAGCATCGTCCACAGCGCGATCAGGACCGGCATCTCCAGCCAGCTGAGGCGGGGAGCGACACCGTCGATGGCAGCGAACACCAGTACGGCCACGAAGTTCAGGCAGAAGTTGAACAGCGAGGTCAAGCACACGGCAAGGGGAATGGCCAGCCTGGGGAAGCGCATCTTCCGCAGCAGGCCCTCGCGCTGGACCATGCACTGGACGCAGCCGGAGGTGGTCTCAGTGAAGTAGGTCCAGGTGACGATCGCGTTCAGCAGGTAGACCGGGTAGCCCTTTGTCCCGGCCCCGGCGTGGAACACCTGGGTGAACACCAGGTACATGACTCCGAAGAACAGCAGGGGCCGGATCAGCGACCACAGATAGCCGAGGGACGAGCCGAAGTACCGCAGCTTGAAGTCGGTCTTGGCCAGGACGTAGGTCAGCGTCACGAAGCGGTTGAGGTCGTCGCCGAACGCCGAGGGCTCGACCTCGGCGGCGCGGTCCGCCGTCAGCTCGCCCAGCGCAGAGGGCTCCAGTGTGGGTTGAGCGACGGTCAAAGCCGATCGATCTCGAAGGTGTGCGGGAACTGGACGACCCCCTTGGTGACTGGTCCACTGTGCACGACGATGGTGGCCAGAGTGTCTTTGAGATCCAGCTCCTCGGCACCGAGGCCGGGGGCGGCCACCGATGCCGTCAGGGAGTACCTCCCGGGGGCCAGCCAGTTGTCGAAGCGCAGCCGGAAGACCGTCCGAGAGTCCGCCGGGAACCGACCTGAAGTGGTCGGCCGGGCCCCCCGGTCGGTGCTTCCGTGAAGCTGGTCGCTTGAAATGTTGAGGATCGCGGACCCCGCCTGGTTGATCAGGGCGATGCCGAAGATCGGATCTTCGATGGTCTGGCGAAACTCCACCTCGACGCCGATCGTGCACGGGTCTCCGTAGGCGGATTCCGCCACGCGCCGCCCGGCCGGATCCTCGAACCAGCCGTCCTTTATGTCGACCGTCTGGCCGAAGGGCGCGGGGGCTCGGGCGCCGGCTGACGTCGATCCGAGAGCACGAGCGAAGTTGAGCCGGTTGTAGCTACGAGCAACACCAGCCGGGGCTCCGATCTCCACCATCTGGCCCTTGTCCAACAGCATCGCCCGATCGCAGAAGCGCTCCACTGCGCCCATGTCGTGAGTGACGAACAGGATCGTGCGCCCCTCGTCCTTGAGCCGCTTGAACTGGTCGAAGCACTTCTGCTGGAAGTTGGCGTCTCCGACGGCCAGCACCTCGTCGACCAGCAGAACCTCCGTGCGCACCTGGATGGCGGCGGAGAAAGCCAGCCGCACCAGCATCCCCGAGGAGTAGTTCTTCAGCTTCAGGTCGAGGAAATCCCGCAGCTCAGCGAAGTCGATGATCGCGTCGAAGCGCTCGCGAGCTTCGCGGCGGGTGAGCCCGAGCATGATCGCGTTGATCATCACGTTGTCGCGCGCGGTCAGCTCCGGGCTGAAGCCCACGCCGAGCTCGATGAACGGCGAGATCCTCCCCCGGACCCGGATCGAGCCGGTGTCCTTCCGGTAGATCCCGGCGATGCACTTGAGCAACGTGCTCTTGCCGCTGCCGTTGCGACCCACGATGCCGAAGAATTCTCCCCGTCCGACCTCGATGCTGACGTCCCTGACCGCCTCCAGCAGGTCGTACTGACGGCTGCGGACCGGATGCAGCACGCGCTCCTTGAGAGTGAAGAACTGCTCGTGCGGGAGCTTGAACGCCTTGCTCACTCTGTCAACGGAAAC
>DASZNA010000020.1:0-13705 GCA_035551655.1 Solirubrobacteraceae bacterium | reverse complement strand
CGAGAGAATCAACCGCTCCCGTGCTCGGGTCATGGCCACGTAGAACAATCGCCGCTCCTCCGCCTCAGCGGCAGCGGCCGCCTCGTCGCCGAGCGTCCCGTAGTCCAGGGCCTGGACCCGGGCCGCGGTGCCGGGTCGGGCCAGCCGCAGGCCCAGGCGCTCCCCGTCGCGTCCGATCCGGATCAGATCGTGACGGTAGATCGGGCCGCGGCCCAGGTCGGCCACGCAGACCACGGGGAACTCCAGCCCCTTGGCCCGGTGGATCGTCATCAAGCGCACGGCGTCGAGGCCTTCGCTCTCCACCGGTGCCTCGCTCTCGCGTCCCGCCCCCGTGGCGCCGCCCCCGGTCGAGCCGCCGCCGGCTCGGTGGGCGATGAAATCCAGGAACCCGCGCAGGTCAAAGCCGGCCGCGGCCTCCCACTCCCGACCCAGCCGCATCAGCTTGCGTACGTTGGCCAGCCGGCGCGGCCCGGCCGAGCGGGCCAGCACCGCCTCCTCATAGCCCGACATCAGCATCGCCCGCTCCAGCAGATCCTCGACCCCCAGCCGGGGCGCGGCCGCCCGTTCCGCCTCGAACCAGCCCTCGAACCGGGTCAGGCGAGAGGCATCCTCGGGCTCCAACTCCTCCCGGGCGCCCGCGGCCACCAGCACCAGCCCGTCGAGCGAGAGGCCGCCCAGCGGCGAGACCAGCACGGTGTACAGGGCCTCCTGATCCAGCGGGTTGGCCAGGGCACGGAGATAGCTGACCATCTCGACCACCTGCGGGTGATTCCAGTAGCCGCGGCCGCCGATCACGTACGTGGGCACCCCGGCGGCCTCCAGGGCCCGCTCGTAGACCTGCAGATCAGTCGTGGCCCGGGTGAGCAGGACCACATCACCCGCCGTGGCCTCGCCCGAGCCGATCAGCTCGGCCACCCGTCCGGCCAGCACGCGGGCCTCGGCCACGCGCCAGGGAGCGGCCAGCCCCTCCACCTCCCAGTCGGCGCCCTTGTCGATGATCAGCAGCTCGGCGAGCGGATCACCCGTCTCCGCCCCCGGCTCCTCGCGACCGGGGATGAGCGGACGGAATCGCTCTCCCCACACCGTCTCAAATGCGCCGTTCAGCGCGGCCAGAATCCTGGGCCGGGAGCGGAAGTTGGTCTGCAGGGACAGACGGGCGCCCTGCCGCTCCAGCCCCCGCCCCCGCTCTTCGAACAGCTCCACGTCGGCATGGCGAAAGCCGTAGATCGACTGCTGGGCGTCGCCGACCATGAACACAGCGGCCGGTCCGGAGAGCAGATCGACCAGCGCGAGCTGGACGCGGTTGGTGTCCTGGAGCTCATCCACCATCACGTGGCGGAAACGCTCCCGGTAGCGGTCGCCGATCTCCGGCCGCCCCAGCAGCTCCCGGGCCAGCAGCTCCAGATCCTCGAAGTCGACCACCGAGCGCTCCCGCTTGAGCCTCCGGTAGCGCTCTCCGAACCCCAGGAGCAGCTCGTTCAGCGCATCCCGAGCGGCGACGGCGAACCCGGCGATCACGGCCGCGCGCAACCCGTCGATCGCGTCCCGGTAAGCCTCGCAGACCTCGGTTTTGAGCGCCCCGGCGCCGTTACGTCCAGGCAGGCCGATGGCGTCCAGGTCCGACGGCCACAGCTCGCGGCCGTCGAGCACCTCGGCCACGCGGTCAAGTGCGTCGAGGGCCTGGGTGACGCGGACGCCGGGGTCGGGGAGCTCTGAGAGCTCGCGGGCGACGTCCCGGGCGGCCGCGGTCGCGGCCGCCCGGGCGCTCCCCACCACCCCCTCGTCCGCGGCGGCGAGCTCCGGGAGCTCCGGCCGCAGCTGACCGCGCGAGCGCAGCTCGTCATGGATGGCCAGGATCGCGCTCCGCAGCGCGCCGGGGCCGTGGGCGGCGATCAGCTCGGCGCCCGATGGCCGCAGCGCCGCGTCGGCCAGGGCGCCGTCGAACGCCGCGAAGGCCAGCTGGGCGGCCTCCTGCGCCTCGAGAACGGCGAACAGCGGGTCGAGCCCGGCGGCCAGCGCGTGCGCGCGCAGCAGGCGGGCGCAGAAGCCGTGAATCGTCGAGATGAAAGCGCCCTCGGTCTCCCGCGCCTCGGTCTCGCAGCCCAGCTCTCGCAGCCGGGCCCGGATTCGCTCGCGCAGCTCGGCGGCTGCCTTGTCGGTGAAGGTGATGGCCAGGATCCGGCTGACCTCGACCCCGTCCTCGCGCACGGCGCGCACGAACCGCTCGACCAGGACCGAGGTCTTGCCGCTGCCGGCGCCGGCATCGACGAGCAGATCGCCGTGGCGCCGCTCGACGGCGGACAGCTGCTCCGGGGTGAACCTCATGCCCAGCAGATGCCAGGGTGCCGGCAACCGTCGCGGGAGCAGGTCTCCGGGCACGGCGTCAGCTCACCCCGGCCGAGCGTCCGGGCCAGCTCCACCGCCTGCTCCTCGATCTCGGCCAGTAGCCCATCGAGATCCTCGGTCGGCATGGCATCGGTGTTGTAGGCGCAGCGCCCCACGGCGGACCCGGCCGCGTAGGCCCCGCGAATCCGCAGGTCGCGACCCGTGAGCGGCTGGTAGAAGCCCGCCACGGGCTCCTGGCCGAGCAGGCGCCGAACGGCGATCATGTACAGCGCGACCTGCAGCTGGTGATCGGCGATCCAGCGCGCGCCGGCGCGCTCAGGCCGGTTGGCTCCGCTCTTGTAGTCCCGGACGATCACCTGCCCCTCGGGCCCGTGGTCGATCCGGTCGATCACCCCCCGGATGCGGACCGGGTCTGCCGAACCGGGCGTGGGCGGGATCAATTCGAGCGGGGGCGGCCCGTCTGGGTCCTCATCCTGGAAGCCGAACCTCAGCTCGAGCTCCATGGGCGTCCAATCGCACCCGTCGCGTGCCTCGTGACGCAGGTACCGGCGCAGGTCCGCCTCGACGCCGCGCAGGATCGCCGCCCGTACCGCGGCCGGCCGGCCCGGCCCCAGCGTGTCCGGCGCCTCGGCCGCCATCTCATCGAGCAGGCTCTCGGCGCGGGGGAGCGTGGCTGGAGTCAGCGCTGCGCCGAGGCGCCGGATCACCTTCTCGAGCACATCGTGCATGAAGCTCCCGCGCACCAGCGCATCGCTATCGGGAGCCAGCTCATCCGGAGCCAGCTGGCTCTCCACCAGCCAAGCCACCGGGCAGCTGGCGAACTTCTCCAGCGCGCCACCCGACAGGATCTCCCGGTGGCGCACGTGCTGGAGGGCTGTCTCGCCCAGATGCCGGGTCTCGCCCGACCCGGCGGCGGGGTGCCCGCAAGCCCCCGCCGCCGCAGACATCGCCAATTGCCGCTCGCGCTCGGTCGGTGCCTCCTCGGGAGCCCACACCACATCGGCGAGCAGCCGGCGCCGGCGGCGCTCCCACCAGTCGGGCACGAAGAGCTCGGCCAGATCGTGCAGAAATGGAGAGGGCAGAACCAGCTTGCCCTCCTCGTCCGAGCTGCGGAAACTGAGGATCAGTCGTTCGGTGGCCCGGGACACGCAGGCGTAGAGGAGGTAGCGCTCACGAGCCAGGCTGTCCTCCTCGGCGGGCAGGGCCAACCCTGACGCCAGCGCCAGCTCGCGGCGGCGCTCGTCGCCGAGGAACGGATCGGGGGCGGTGGCGGCCGGGAACTCGCCCTCACACAGGCCGCACACGAACACCCTCCGGAACCGGCGGGCCCGGATCGACAGCGGCTCGGAGACGAGCACGGCGTCGCGCGGCGGGCCGTCCGGGCGGTAGACCGGTACCTCGAGGCTCTCCAGCTGCTCGAGCAGATCGGCAGGCCGGGTGGGCAGCGGGGTGGGTGGGTCCAATTCCGCCAGCTCGTCGACAGCCGATACGGCCGCCACCGCGGCGCGGGCGTCGAGCTCGGCGTCCGGCGCCAGCTGGGGGGCCTGGTGCAGCCACGGGCGCTCCAGCAGCCGGCGGGCCTGGTGGGCCAGCTCGGCGGACGGGTCCTGGGCTGTACGCAGGGCGTCGAGCTCTGGCAGTTCCAGCGGGAAGCGATCGCGGGCGTCGGCCAGGCCGGTGAGACCGCGGCGGGCCACCTCCGACTCCAGCTGATCCACCCGCCGCGGCTCGGCTACGCCGGGCAGTCGCAGGTAGGCGAGCAGGTCCGAGGCCGAAGCGTCCGGCACCAGGGCACACCGGGCCAGGGCCAGCAGGCCGTGACCGAGGGCGGTATGGCCGAAGGGAACCGTGCGCCGGCTCCAGGCGGGCACGCCGTAGCGCTTCAGGGTGCGCTCGAAGAGAGCGCCGGATCGGGTCAGCGACCGGCACACCACCACGATCTCCTCGGGCGGCACGCCGGCCTCGAGCGCCGCCACCACCTCGGCGGCCACCAGCTCGGCCTCGGAGCGCTCGCCGCCCGCCTCCAGCAGGCGCACGGCCGGCCCGGGATCAAGTCGGGGAGCCTCGGGCTCGAACAGGTGGCGCTCCACGTGATGAAGGGCGTTCGCCGCGTCGGTGCCGTAGTGCTCGTCCAGCGACGGGAGCTCCCTTACCGTGTCGGCCACAGAGCGGAGATCCTCGGCGACGCCGGCCCGGGCGGACATGGCCACCCGGCTTGCCTCGTAGGTGAGCGAAACGGTCACGGCGGCGCCCACGGACCCGGCCAGAGTCTCCACCGCGTCGCGCTCGATCGCAGTGAGGTCATCGAATCCATAGAAGAACACCGGGGTGGCACCCCAGCGGAAGGGCGCGGCCCGCAGCGCGTTCAGTGCAGCCCAGGCGAACCGGGCGGGATCAGCCCGCCCGGTCCGCTCCACGGCATCCAGGTAGCCGCGGTAGACAGCGGCCAAATCCTCGGCGTAGGCGCGCCGGTCCGCGTCCTCCCCGGCCCAGGTGCGCAGCGCGCTGGTGAACCGGGCCGAGCTCACGCGGGCCGTCTGCAGCTCAGCGCTGAGCCGTCCCACGGCGGCGGGGAATCCTGCGGAGACCGCCGACTCACCCAATGAGCGAAGCGACAGGCCGGCCACCGCGGTTCGCAAAAGCCGCTGCTGCTGAAGCGCCGTCAGACGAGGCGCGCTGTAGCCGGCCCGGCGCGCCATCTCGGCGATCAGTCCGGTGAAGGTGAGTGCTCGCCCCAGCACCACGCCGGTGCCCACGAGCTCACGGTCGTAGTGCACGGCGTCGGCGGCCGTGGGGACGACCAGCAGGGCATCGCGGCGGGCAGCCAGGGCGTAGGCGCCGAGGACCTCGCCGGCCTTGGCGGAGTTGGCAGGACCGAGAACCAGAGTCAGCGGCACTCACCAATGGTGGCGAGCGGTCCCGACGGCTCAGCTCGGGTACGGCTACGGCCGGTTCAGGCGGCTTCGGCGGTCGCGCCGGCGGGCTGCGTGGCCGGCTCGGAGCCACCGGCCGGCTCCTCGGCGTCCGGCGGCTTGGCCCCTTCCTTGGCCCAGGGCTCGTCGAACTCGACCCGCCACTTGCCCTCGTCGGTCTGCATCAGGGCCAGGCGAGCCCGGAAGCTCTTGCCCGAGCGACCCTTGAAGCCGGTGACCGCCTTCTCGGTGCGCCCCGTCTTGATCAGCTCCCGGGCCACCGCGATGGGCAGCTGCTTGCCCGCCTTGGACTTCCAGATGACAAACCCGCAGCCCGGGTCGTCGCGTGACCAGCAGGAGTAGCCCTTGCGGTTCTCGTTGATGTCCTGCCCGCACACCGGGCAGGGTCCGAGGTTGGCTCGCGGGATGCGGACGTCCTTGAGCTTCGTGTCCAATTCGTGGACGGTGCCCTCGGTGAACTTGACGATGTCGCTCATGAACTTCTCGCGGGAGTCCTCGCCCGTCTCGATGTTGGTGAGCCGGTGCTCCCAATCGCCGGTCAGGCTGGGCGAGGTGAGCGCGTGCTCGCCGAGCAGGCGGATCACGTTGAGTCCCTTTTCCGTCACAACCAGCGCGCGGCTGTCCCGCTCGATGTAGCCGACCTGAAGCAATCGCTCGATGATCGCCGCCCGCGTGGCCGGCGTACCGATCCCGGAATCCTTCATGGCCTCGCGCAGCTCCTCGTCATCCACCAGCTTCCCCGCGGTCTCCATCGCCCGCAGCAGCGAGCCGTCGGAGTAGCGGCGGGGCGGCTTGGTCTCCTTGGCCTCGAAGATCACCTTCTCGGCTTTCGCGGACTCTCCCTGCGCGAGCTTGGGCAACTGCTGCTCGCGACCCTCGTCGTCATCCTGGCTCTGATCACCCTCGGCAATCTCCCCGTAGACGGCGCGCCAGCCGGGCACGAGCAGGACCTTGCCGCGGGTGCGAAACACATGGCCGGCCACCGTCGTCTCCACGCGCGTGTTCTCCGACACCGCCTCGGGATGAAACACGGCCAGGAAGCGACGCACCGCCAGGTCATAGATGCGCCGGTCGTCGTCGTTCATCTTGTCGACCGGATGGCGGTCGGCGCGGGTGGGGATGATCGCGTGGTGGTCGGTGACCTTCTCGTTGTTGACCACGCGCCCCAGGGGGAGCATGTCCAGGCTGGTGACGTACTTGGAGGCGGCCGCATACTCCCGCTGCTGCCCGACCAGTGATGCGATCGGCTTGATGTCGCCGATCATGTCGCTGGTGATGAAACGCGAATTGGTCCGTGGGTAGGTGAGCGCCTTGTGTTCCTCATAGAGGCGCTGGGCAGCGGCCAGGGTGCGGCGGGCGGTGAATCCGAACAGGCTCGAAGCGTGGGTCTGCAGGCTGGTCAGGTCGTACAGGAGCGGGGGGCGCTCCTTGGTCTCGCGCTTCTCGAGTTTGGTGATCTCGCCGGTCTGTCCCTGGGCGGCTTCGACGATCTGATGCGCCTCATCGGCCGATTTGATCCGCGGGTTGGCGCCTGAGTGATAACGGCCGTAGTAGGTCCGGTCCGCCGGTTCGCTGACCGTCTTGAACCGGGCATCCACGATCCAGTAGGGCTCGGGCTTGAAGTCACGGATCTCCTGCTCGCGCTGGGCCAGGATGGCCAGCGTGGGCGTCTGCACCCGGCCCAGCGAGACCGCACCGTCGAAACTGGAGCGCAAGCGGATGGTGGCTGCCCGAGTGGCGTTCATGCCCACGATCCAGTCAGCTTCGGACCGCGACCGGGCCGCCTCCTCGAGCTTGGCGTACTCGTCGGCCGGACGCAGCGAGTCGAATGCATCGCGGATCGCCTTCGCGGTCATCGAGTTCAGCCACAGCCGCTGCACCGGAAGCTTGGCCGCCGCCTTCTCGTACAGGTAGGCGAAGATCAGCTCGCCCTCGCGCCCGGCGTCGCAGGCGTTGACCACATGATCGACGTCGTCCCGGCTGAGCTGGCGCTTGACCACGTTCATCTGCTTCTTGGAGCGCTCGTCGCGCACCACCAGCTTGAACTTCGGCGGCACGATCGGCAGGTCAGCCATGCGCCACTTCTTGTACTTCTCGTCGTACTCATCGGGGTCGGCCAGCTGCACCAGGTGGCCCACTGCCCAGGTGATCACATGGTCGGGCCCCTCCAGGTACCCCTCACCCTTGGTGAACGGACCGGGCAGCACCTTGACCAGGTCGCGCTGCCCCACGGAGGGCTTCTCGGCGATCACGAGCGTCTTGGCCATCAGACCGGGGAGCGTAGCGGCCTGTCAAGGGCCCCCGGGGCCGACGCGTGCGCGCGAACCTCAGTCTGCGCAGTGGCCGGAGCCCACCACGTGGCGGGTGACCAGCGCGCGGTCCAGCTCGTGCCGCACAACGGTGTCGGGCACGGCGAAACCACCCGCCTGACCCGGGGGTGCATTGGTGATCGCGGCAAACACCGTCGCCACCACATGCCCGGCGCGATCCACCATCGGCCCACCCGAGTTGCCGGGTCGGACCAGCCCGCGCAGGGAGGCGACCTGTCGGAGCACCGGACCCTGGCCGTAGGCGTTCTCGGTCCGGGTCAGCCGCGTCTGCCCGAGCCGCCCCGGCTGCCGGTTGAACGGGCCGTCCAGCGGATAGCCGAGGATCGCCGCCGCAGTCCCCGAGTGAGGCGCGGCGGCCAGGGCGAGCGGGCGCTCCGAGAGCCCGTACACGTGCAGGACCGCGATGTCATTGCCGGAGTCGAACAGCACCGGGACCGCGCGCAGGGACGGTCCCGTCCCGTGCACCTGGACGACGGTGTCCGTCTCCCCCGCCACCACGTGGGCGTTGGTCACGACCAGGCCGGGCGCGGCCACCCAGCCGCTGCCCTCTATGCCGAGCCCGCAGGCCGACCCCAGCACGCGCACGACGCTGGCCGAAGCCGCCCGAACCCCCGCGGTGGCCAGGATCCCGCGGCTGGGAGCGGGCACATCGGCCGGGGGCCCGGTGACGCTCGGAAGCGGATCGATCCGGGCCAGAGCGTTGAGGATCGGGCTGGAGGGCGGCAGGACGTTGTTCAGCGCCCGGAGGATCGCAGAGCGCTGCACGTCGGCGCGCAGCTGCGTCGAGCCGGAGGACTGGAGCACGATCGCCCCGATGATCCAGACGATGCCCAGGGCCACACAGGCCGTCAGGCCGGCTCCGAGGACGCCGTCCAGGAAATCGAAGCCGGGAATTCGCAGCAGTCGCCGGGCCGACCACCCGAGCCCCTCCAGGCCGCTGGCCAGGACGCCACCGGCCAGCAGCGCGCCAGCCAGTCCGAACAGCGGCGCATAGGGCGAATGGGCGCCGTGAGGCAAAAGCAGCGGCCCGATCCGCGTGCCCACGTAAGCCCCCACCCCGAACCCGACCAGCGAGAGAGCGCCGACCAGAAAGCCTCTGGTGTAACCGCGCAGGGCCAGCAGCACGGTGAACACCACGATCAGCCAGTCGACGAAAGTCATGTTGCAGCAGGGTAAAGAGTGCGCCCCGCGGTCCTATGCATCTTCTACCGTTTCCCGCAGGGTGGCCATGCAAAGCGGAGCGAGGCGTCAACGGAGGACGCCGGGGCGGCGGGCAACGCAACCCGGTTCGCCCCTGTACGCCCAGCCTCGCCGCCGTCCCAAACGCTGGCCGGCCGTGGCCGCACTGGTGATCGTGGTGCTCGGAGCGGTGGCCGTGTACCTGGCCGTGACCGGCGGCACCTCGGCCCGGTCGATCGGGACACGGTACGCCCGCGACTGGGCGGGCGGCGACTACCGGGCCATGTACCGGCTGCTGGACGACGCGTCGCGACACGCCATCGGCTACGGCCGGTTCAAGGCCGACTACCGCGCCGCCCTCGGCACGGCGACCGCCACGAGACTGACGGCTGGACAGGTGGGCGGCGACTCGAGCGTGGTAGCGGTGGCCTTCGGCGTGAGGACCCGGCTGTTCGGCTCGCTGCACGAGACCCTGCGGATCCCAATGGTCTCCGACCCGGCCGGACCCCGGGTCCGGTTTTCGTCGGCTTTGCTGTTCCCCGGCTTGCGGGCCGGGGAACATCTGTCGAGGCGCTCATCGCTGAGCCGGCGGGGGACGATCCTGGCCGATGACGGGACCCCGCTGGCCGCCGGTCCGGGCCGCAGTTCACCGCTACCCGGCGTGGCCAATGAGATAGTGGGGACGCTGGGCCCCATTCCGGCCGGCCAGGCCCGCCAGTACCGGGCGCTCGGCTATCCACCGGGGGCCCAGGTCGGGACCGACGGCCTGGAGCTGATCTTCCAGATGCAGCTGGCGGGCCGGCCGGGCGCCCGACTGCTGGCGGGGCATCGGTTGCTGGCCTCGGTGCCGGTGCGCAACGGACAGACGGTCCGCACCACCATCGATCCCAAGGTGGAGGAGGCGGCGATCAGTGCGCTGGCCGGTCACTTCGCCGGAATGACGGTGATCGACCCGCGAACAGGGGCCCTGCTCGGACTGGCCGGGATCGCCTTCTCCTCGGTGCAACCTCCCGGCTCGACCATGAAGATCGTCACGGCCACCGCCGCCCTGCAGGCCAGGCTGGTCAACCCCGGCACTGAGTTCCCGGTACAGACCTCGGCGACGATCGGCGGCTACACCATGCAGAACGCCTCGGGCGAGGCCTGCGGAGGCACCTTGGTGAATGCCTTCGCGGTGTCCTGCAACTCCGTGTTCGCGCCGCTGGGCGCACGGATCGGGGCGTCCCGCCTCGTCGCCGCGGCCGAGCGCTTCGGCTTCAACCACCCGACCGATATCCCCGGCGCGGTCGAGAGCACGATCCCGTCGGCCACCGACATCGGCGGCTCGCTCTCCGTGGCCTCCTCGGCCATCGGGCAAGGCAAGGTACAGGCCTCCACGCTTGAGATGGCCGATGTGGGCGCCACGATCGCCGACGGGGGCCGGCGGCCGATTCCCACCTTCCTGGCTGGTGCCCGGCCTCGATTCGTGACCGTCACCACCCGCAAGGTGGCCTCGGAGGTCCAGCAGATGATGGTCGCGGTCGTCCGGTACGGGACGGGTGTAGCGGCACAGATCTCCGGCGTAGAGGTGGCCGGGAAGACCGGGACGGCCGAGCTGGCCAATACCGCGGGCAAGGCGAACGCCACCAAGGACACGGACGGATGGTTCGTCGGCTACGCCCCGGTCGGCCACGCGAAGGTGGCGGCCTGCGCTCTGTATCCGGCCTCGGGCTACGGCGCCGCGACGGCCGCTCCGGCCGTCGCCCAGGTGATTCAGGCCGCGCTCGAGGCGGGCAAGTAGCCCGGGCTACAGGTCCAGCGCGACCGTGGTCGGCTTGCTCTGCTGCGGCGAATAGATATTCAGGGTGAGCGGCCTATTCGAGTAGACCGCCGTGCTCAGCCGGAACAGCACCAGGCCGCCCTGGGTCGGACCGTAGGAGGCGGTGGTGTCCGGAGCGGGCTCGGTGTCGTCCGCGGCGAGCCGCTCAGGGGCCCAGGCGTACTGATTGACCTGAGCGTTGAGCGGCCAAGCGCGATACACCCGGCCCGACGAGTCGGTGATGGTGAACTGGCCGCTGGTCGTCTGCGGATGCCCGGATTGGTTCTTGGCCCACACGAATACCGCGAACCACATCTGGGTCGGGGGAATCGTCTGGGCCTTGGGGATCCCGGCCAGGTACTGGGCGTCCTCGGTGGAGTACGGGTTCAGCGCCCGGCTGATCTGCACCTGATAGGTGATCGGCCCAGAGTTGACATAGACGTTCGCTGCATCGGCCGAAGTTGGGTGGTTGATCCGCTTGGCCAGCCCGCACGCCCCCACCCCTAGGGCCAGGGCAGTGCTCCCCGCCAGTACGGCCCCGCGCCGGGCCCAGGCGGACAGGCGGTTGGCGAACGGGGCGTTCCGGCGGAGGTAAAGGGCGCTCACGGCGGGCGGAAGTTTACCCACGGTGCGCCTCAACGAGCGGAGACGGAGACGTGGTGGCCGCGACCCCGGCCGTCCTCCATGATCGACCGCAGCCGGCGCATCGCCTTGCCCGTCTTGCGCCGGGTCCAGACCCGCCCGCCGAGGATCTCCATGATCCGGTCGGACGGCAGCACGGGCTGGGTCTCGAACGTGTAGTTGACCCGCGTGGTGCCCCCGGCGCCCGGATTGAGCTCATACACGCCGAGCATCTTGATCCGGTTGAACTTCCCGCCCCGGCCCCGCTCCACGATCCGGAACGGCGGCTGGACCTCGGCCAATGTCATGTCCGCCCACCCGAACCGGTTCAACGGAGCCTTGATGCGAAACCGGGCCCCGGCGCCGCGCCCGTAGGAGTCCTCACGGGTCAGCCGCCAGTCGACCAGGTAGTGGTCGGTGAACTCCGCGTGGTTCGCGATGTCGGCCAGATACTCGAAGACCTCCTCGCGCGGGCGGCTGATGGTCGCGGAGACGGTGATCGGTTCCACGGCGGGGCAGTTTATGTGGCCGCCCCGCGGCGCCGCTCTGCCGCCGGGCTCAGCGCCGCTCTGCCGCCGCCGATGCACCGGATTTTGGCGACCAAAACGTCCATAACCCCCTCGGGTCGAAGGGGGTTATGGAAGTTAGGCGCCCATGCGGTCACAAACCTCTCCCACCCCTCGTGGTCTGCCTGGGCATGCGACGTTTTGGTCGGGCGTGGCCCGGCGGGCGGGCGGGCGCTCTGGGGAAATGCCGGCTCAGGCGGCGCGCTGGTCGATGACGCGCAGCGTGTGGCCGAACTCAGGCCCGTGGATCGTGTGGGAATCCGCCGGCGCCGACTGCTCTTGGCTCCGGCACAGCTCGCACCGCACGGCGCCGGATTCGTACACGTAGACGCGCTCGCCGACCAGGAGCGTGCGGTGGCAGCGACCACACCGTTCCGAGGTGGCGGAGAGGCCGCTCAGGCTGCGCCTCATCAGGGCCAGCTCGAGGTCGGCCATGTCTGGGAGGGAGGTTTGCATGAGGCGAAGTTCGCCGCATCCATCCAACTTCCTGGCCCCCATTTGCGTTACCTGAACGGAATGCGAAACGCCATATGCCGATATGTCCACACCGGATTCCGGAATTTGACCAGGGGGTATGATCGGTCGACGTGCCCACCCGGTACGGCGAGTCCTGAGCCGTAAAGGAGAAGGTCGATGAAGGCTTGGATGTCGGGCAATCTTGCGGGGACCGGCACATTCCGTTGCACCGCGTGTGAATACCCGGTGTCACTCGACGCGGCGGACGAGCTTCCCGTCTGCCCCAACTGCGGTGGACGCGAGTTTGTGCGCGCCTCACTGTTCACCTCGTCGCAGACCACGATGGTGGAGGTGCCGGCCAGCACCGAGGACCGGGGTTGGCTGGACGACCTCCGCGAGGGCCTGGACGAGCCGGGTCAGTACCTGGCCTACCGGGCCGGCGAGGAGGTGGTGGCCTTCCACCTGCGCCGCGAATGGACCCGGATCGGTCGCAGTCTCGCCGCGGACGTGCGGTTTGACGACCCCACCGTGTCCCGCCGGCACGCCCTGATCGTCCGTCAGCCGGACGGCCTCCGCGTGCTCGACGACCGCAGCCTGAACGGCGTGTTCGTCAACGGAGAGCGCGTGGAGTGGAGCACGCTGGCCGACGGCGACGAGGTCGTGATCGGCCGCCACCACCTGCATTTTCTCGACGTCCCGGTCGTTTCGGGCATGCGCTTCACCGAGACGGCCGAGCCGGGCACGGTCTAGTCACCCGCCAGCGCGCGCGGCTCGCCCGCGGCCTGACGGGGACCTGAGGACGCCTCGGCGAGAAGGTCTTTTATAGTGGCCGCGGATGGCCACCATTTCGGTCCTCTCCCAGAAGGGCGGCACGGGGAAGACGACGACCGTCCGCACCCTCACCGACGTGTTCCGGCGCGCCGGACTCGAGGTGCTGGCCGTCGATCTGGACCCCCAGGGCAACCTGTCGGACTATCTGGACGTCGATCCGGACGCCTCTCCGACCGTGGGGGACGTGCTGGCCGGCCGGGCCAAGCTCCGCGATGCCGTGCACAACGGCATCGTCCCGGCGAACCTCGGGCTGGCCGAGGCCGAGCTGGCGCTGGGCGGCAAGATGGGCCGCGAGCTGACCCTCACGAAGGCGCTGCGGGACGTCAAGGATCGCTACGACCTGATCCTGATCGATTGCCCGCCGGCGCTGGGTCTGCTCACGGTCAACGCGCTGGTCGCCTCGGACTACGCGCTGCTGTCAGCCGAGGCTCAGTATTTCGCCATGCAGGGCGTCGAGCAGGCGCTCGAGGTGATCGAGTTGGCCCGCGAGAGCCTCAATCCGGATCTGGAGTGGCTGGGCGTGCTGCTCAACATCGCCGACATGCGCACCCGCCACTCCCGGGAGGCGTTTGACTCGCTGCGAGAGCACTTCGGCGAGAAGCTGCTCGATCAAACGATTCGAGCCTCGATCGCCTACGCCGAGTC
>DASZNA010000019.1:0-16744 GCA_035551655.1 Solirubrobacteraceae bacterium | reverse complement strand
CCTGGCGGCACCCGTTCGGCCGTGACCGCCGCCACCGGACTCCTCAAGATGAGCGAGTTGGCCGAGCGCTCCGGAGTGAGCGCGGGCACGATCAGGCACTACCTGCGCGAGGGCGTGTTGGGCGGCGACATCGCGGTGGTGCGGACGAGCCGGAACATGGCCTACTACCCCGAGGAGTTCGTCGGTCGCATCCAGCTGGTCAAGCGTCTCCAGGAGGAGCGCTTTCTGCCCCTGCGGGTGATCGGAGATCTGATCAGCGGTGACCCGGGGCGCGCCGAGCGGCTGATCGAGCTGGAGGACCGGATCCTCGAGCGGGCCGTGGCCGCCGGCGAGAGCCGGCGCATGTCCCGTCGCCAGGCTCGTGAGACCTACGACGTTCCGGCTAACGTCCTCGCCCGGCTCGAGGAGATCGGAGTGCTCAGCCCGAACAAACGGGGCTATGAGCCCGATGACGTCTCGATCATCGAGGCGATTTCCCGCTTCCGGGCCGGAGGCTTCGAGCAGGCTCTGGGCTTCACGGTCTATGACACGCTGCGCTACCGGGAAGCCCTGGCCCCGCTGGTGGCCGAGGAGGTCAGCGTGCTGGTCGATCGCCTGGCCGGGCAGGTGGAGGTCGACCGGGCGGTGGAGATCATTGAGTCCGGCGCCGAGCCGCTGCGCGAGTTGATCGGCGCGCTGCACTCGAAGATGCTGCTGGCGGAGCTTCGCCGTCAGCGGGGCCGAAACTGACCGAGGGAACCCTTTGCGCCGGCACTCCGGTTAAGCAGGTAGATGAGCGAGTTCAAACAGTTCGTCGTGCAGCACGTCGACAGCCTGCTGCGCACCGCCTACCTCATCACGTGGGACGAGCGGGAGGCGGAGGATCTCGTTCAGGAGTGCCTGTTCAAGGTGGCCCGGCGCTGGCCTCGGGTCAGCTCCATGGACCAGCCGGCCGCGTACGCCCGCCGGATCCTGGTCAACCTGGCCATCGACGCGGGCCCACACCGGGCCCGCCGCCGCCGCGAGCTCGAGCCGGTGCTCGGAGCCGCCGAACCGTCTAGCGATCCATTGGGACTCCTGCATGACCGGGCTGACCTCATGGAGGCGCTGGCCGGGCTCCCCCGCGAGCAGCGGGCCGTGCTCGTTCTTCGCTACTTCAACGACCTGACCGAGGCGCAGGCCGCCACGACGCTGGGCTGCTCGGAGGGCACCGTCAAGAGCCGCGCCTCCCGCGGCCTGACCCGGCTGCGCGAGGCGCTTTCACCACTTCCCATCGAGTCCGGAGGACCGCAGCCGTGAACGACCTCCTAGAAACGATTCTGCGCGACAGCTTCGAGAAGCGAGCCGGGCAGCTCGACCCCGACGTGCGCCGTCGCCTGATGGCGGTGGACTACCGGCCGCGCACCCGGTGGTTCCTCCTCCTTCCGGCTCTGGGCGCGGCCGGGCTGGCCGCGGCGGCCGTCGGGCTGGTGCTGCTCTTCACGCTGGGATCGAATCCCAGCCCGGCATCGGCGTTTGCCGGCTGGAGTCCCACACCGACGCCGACCAGGCCGGGCCAGACCGCCGCGGCGATCGCTAAGTGCCGGCTGGGCCGGCCCGTTCTGGTCGACACCCGCGGGCCGTTCACGGCGGCCGTCTACGCGAATCCGAAGCCCCTGCTGGTGCCAGGGCTGCCACGCGTAAAGTCGTCCCCCCCCGAGCCCCCATTCAAGCCGGCTATCGGCTCCTGCTTCGTTGGGCCCCACGTCAGCGGGTCCTCAACCACCGGGGCCGGACTGCCTCGAGCTGGCTCGGGGCAGATCCAGCTGACCGAGCAGACCGAGTCAGGCGGAGCCCAGGACGCCACGGTGCTGGACGGCCGCTCCGGCGCCGGGGTGACCAGGCTCCGATTCGATCTGAGCAACGGCCGCCGCGTGACCGCCACGGTGGCTCACGGGTGGTACCTGGTCTGGTGGCCTGGCAGCCCCCACGCTACCGCGACGGAAATCACGACTCCTGAGGGCACTCACACGTACGAGCTTCCCCCGACGGCGGAGGTGGGAGCGGGATCGTGCGGCTCTTGCGCCTCCGCGGGGCCGGTGATAACCGTGGGCCGCTGACCGCCCGCAGGCGCCCCGCTAAGCGGCCACGGTCATCTCGGGTTCGGCCAGAGGGTCGTCCGCCCTGGCCGCCGGCCGGGCCCGCGCCGGCAGGAGCGGGGACAGAACCAGCATCAGCCCCAGGCCGGCCACCTCCCACCAGACGGTGTCCCGCAGCGACACGGCAAACCCGTGGTGGCGCAGAGCGCTGAAGAAGATCGTGCCCAGCACGGCCACGCCGATGGCGCCACCCAGTTGCTGAATGGCGTTGAGCGCTCCAGACGCCGATCCGGTCTCGGCGTCGCTCACCGCCGCGATGATCGTGTCGAAGGCAGGCACGATGAACAGGCCCATTCCGATCCCCCACACGAGCAGCGGACCGGCCAATCCCCAGGTGCTCACGTGCGAGGTAGAGGACAGGATCAGCGCCAATCCGGCATTGGCCAGCAGTGACACCAGGCCGCCCAGCTGAACCAGCATTCGGCCGCCGACGCGGTCCACCAGGCCGCCACCCACCGGGGCGCTGATCGCCGTGCCCAGCGCGAACGGGGCCATGGTCAGTCCGGCGTGGATGGCGCTGTAGCCCTCGCCGAGCTGCAGGAACAACGTCAGCGCCAGGACGACGCCGATCATCGCGCCGAAGTAGAGCATCAACACGAGCGCTCCGGCCGAGTATCCCCGGTGGGCGAAGATGCTCGGCTCCACCAGGGGGTCCCGTCCGAGGCGCCGCAGTCGCAGGAGATGTCCGGCGAACACCGCGAACAGCACGACGCCACCGGCGATCGACGCATACGTCCAGGCGGGCCAGCCGAGCGCCCGGCCCTCGATCAGGGGATAGATCACGGCCAGCGAAGCCACGGCGGCCAGCAGAGCCCCGACCAGGTCGAGACGTTCCACGTGGCGCACGGAAATACGCGGCAACAGCCTGTTTGCGCCGACGGTGCCCAGCAGTCCCAGCGGGACGTTGATGAGGAACACGGGACGCCAGGCCCCGGCCAGCAGGTTCAGCGACACGAGGCCACCGCCGATGATCGGGCCAAGCAGGGCGGCGCTCCCCATCACCGGTCCGAACAGGCCGAATGCCTTGGGTAGTTCGTCGGCCGGGAACACCTCGCGGATCACCCCCAGCCCTTGGGGGATCATCATCGCGCCGGCCAGACCCTGGACCAGCCGGGCGGCGATCAGGACGCCGGTCGTGGGCGCGAGGCCGCACAGCGCGGAGGCGGCCGTGAACCCGATCATGCCGATCAGGAACATCCGCCGACGGCCGAACCGATCGCCCAGCCGTCCGCCGATCAGCAGCCCGACGGCCAGGGCCAGCGGATAGCCACCGACGATCCACTGCAGGGCCGTCGAGGACGTGTGGAGTTCACGGTGGATGGAGGGAGCCGCGACGTTGACCACGGTCCCGTCCAGAAGGTCCATGCACTCGGCGGCCAGGACTACGAAGAGGATCTGCCACCGCTTTGAATATGGCTGACGAACGCTGTTCACGAACTATGTTCTAACAAGGGAACACTGTTCCTGTCAAGTAGGCTCTCGAGCGATGAGTGACGCCGAGCTGCCGCCCGCTCCGCGCCTCCCGACCCGGGAGACGAGGCCCGCTCGCTCGACCCGAGAGCGCACGCTCAGCCGGGACGCGATCCTCGATGTGGCGATGGGCATCGTCGATGCCGAGGGACTCGATGCGCTGACCATGCGAAGCGTCGCGCACGTGCTCCGCACAGGACAGGCCTCCCTGTACGCCTACGTGACGTCCAAGGAGGAGCTGATCGAGCTGCTGATCGATCGCGTGATCGGTGAGATCCGGTTCGGCGGCGAGCCGGATCCCGATCGCTGGCAGGACCAGGTCAAGGAAGCGGCTCGCCAGATCCGGGCGGTGTACGCCCGCCACGGTGATCTGGCCCGGGCGTCGTTCGCCCGCGTTCCGTTGGGCGAGAATGCCCTGCGGGGCAGCGAGTGGATCATCGGCGTAATGCGCGCCGGGGGTCTGCCGGACGACGTGGTCGCTCTGGGCGTCGATCTGATCGCGCTGTACGCCAACGCGATCGCCTACGAGGAGAGCATCTATCTGGCTGAGGGGGCCACGCCCGAACAGATCGCCGCCTACGCCGAGGAGATGGGCAGATACTTTGCCGCCCTGCCGGTGGACCGGTTTCCCAACATCGTCGCGATGGCCGGCCCCCTCACGGCCGGGGAGGGCGACTCGCGTTTCGAGTTCGGCCTCGAGGTCCTGGTTCGCGGGCTGGCTGCGATGGCGGCGGGTTAGCACCCTGCTGGCGGTATCCTGACTGACCAGTCAATCGACTTTGACGTGGGAGTGAGTGACCAGTCATGCGGGCCGCAGCAGTGCAGCTCAACTCAACCGAGGATGTCGACCGCAACCTGACCGCCGCAGATCGGCTGGTTCGGGAGGCCGCCGGGCGGGGCGCGCGGCTCGTCCTGCTCCCCGAGAAATGGAACGTGCTGGGTCGCGGTGAGGTCATGGCCGAGGCGGCCGAGCCGGTGGCACCCGAGCCGGGTCCGGCGCTGGCCTGGGCCGCGGACATCGCGCGGGAGCTGGAGCTCGATCTGGTGGCGGGCTCGGTCGTGGAGCACCGGCCCGAGGCCGCACGGGCCGCCAACACGAGCGTGCACTTCGGGCCCGACGGCCGCGTGCGGGCGGTGTACCGGAAGCTGCATATGTTCGACGTGGAGGTCGAGGGAGTCCGGTACGCCGAGTCAGAGCATGAGGAGCCTGGCGAGGAGGTCATCGTCTCGACACTGGCCGACGGGACACCGCTCGGCCTGAGCATCTGTTACGACGTGCGCTTCCCCGAGCTCTACCGGGAGCTCTCGCAGCGCCAGGCGCAGGTGCTCACCGTCCCAAGCGCGTTCACGCTGGCCACCACTCGAGATCACTGGGAGGTGCTGCTCCGGGCCCGGGCAATCGAGAACCAGTGCTTCGTCCTCGCCGCCAACCAGATCGGTGAGCACGGGCCGCAGCGGCGGTCCGGCGGGCGCTCGATGATCGTCGATCCGTGGGGGGTGGTGCTGGCCACGGCTCCCGATGGCGAGGGGGCGATCTTGGCCGATCTCGACTTCACGAGGCTGGAGGACATCCGCCGCCGCCTCCCGGTCCTCGAGCACCGCCGCCCCAACGGCCTTTACACGAACGAGCGGGTGACCTCATGACCACTGTCGTGGACAAGCGCCGGGTGATCCTGGCCGCCGCGGTGCGCGTGTTCGCCCGGCAGGGCTTTCACACCTGCCGGGTGGCCGACATCGCGGACGAGGCCGGCGTGGCCTACGGCCTCGTGTACCACTACTTCTCCTCCAAGGAGCAGATCCTGGACACGCTGTTCCTGGAACGCTGGGACGTGATGCTCGGCGCGATCGCCGAGGCCGACGGGGCGGCCCTCCCGCCCCGAGAGAAGCTGCGCGCCGTGGCCTCGTTCATCCTCGAGTCCTACCGTCACGACCCGGAGCTGATGAAGGTCATCATCGTCGAGGTCACTCGCGCTGCCAACACCTTCGGCCGCACCCATCTGGCCAAGATCCGGGAGGCCTACGCCGGGATCGCCAACATCGTCCGCCGAGCCCAGCAGGACGGGCTGTTCCGCTCCGAGGTGGACGCCATGTTCGCTGCCCAGGCCTTCTACGGCCTGGTCGAGCAGGTGCTGACCACGTGGATCTTCGAGGATCGCCCCACGGCCCCGGCCGAGATCGAGCGGGTTAAGACCGAGATCGTCGAAATGATCTGCGGCGGGGTCGAGCAACCGAGCCCGCGCCGTCAAGCCGCTTAGCTCCGCGGCGGCCTCGGCTGGAGCCCACCCGGACCGCCCCGAGGTTTGCCGGCCGAGTCGCCGGGGGTAGTGCATCTGCTTGAATGGCCGAAATGTCTGAAAGCCCGCTGGTTAAACGACTGATGTGGTCTGGCTTGCTCGCCGGCATGGGAGCCCTGTCGAGCGTCGCCACGACGCGGCTGGCCGCGCTGATTTGGAAGCGCGCGTTCGGCGAAGAGCCTCCCGAGTGACCGAGCAGTCACCTCCTGAGCCTCCGCTGGGACCTACGGGTCAGCCGCTCGTGGGTGCCCAACCCACCGCGGCCTCGAGCGGCGTCGACTTCGCGCCGGCGGGGTCGAGTCCGGGACTGGCCGAACGGCCGGAGGTGAGGATCGCCGCCACGTTCGCCGGCGGTGTGATCGCCGCCACGATCCTCAAGCGCCTTGCCCGCTGATCCGAGACAGCCGGACAGCATCGCGGCGGCCATCGCCGCGATCTCCGAGAGTCTGACCCGGATCGTCCAGGATGAGGTGGCGCTGGCCAAGGCGGAGGTGACCGAGAAGGTCTCGAGCATCGGGCGGGGAGCCATCGCTATCGCCGCCGGGGCGGTGTTCGGCGTGTTCGCGATCATCTTCGGCATGAGCACCCTGGCCTGGGGCCTCGACGCGATCCTGGTCAACGGCGCCGGCAACCTGTTTCTCGGCTTCCTGATTGTGTTCGGCGTGCTGATGGTGCTGGCCCTGCTCGCCTTTCTGTTTGCCTGGCGCAAGCTCAAGGTGGGGGCGCCGATCCCGTCAATGGCCATCGACGAGGCCAAAAAGGTTCAGGCCACCGTCACCACGCAGGGCACGTCGCGGCCCGGATCCGGCGCCTGATGCCGGGCCGCACGCCAGAGGAGATCCGCGCCTCCATCGAGCAGAGCCGCCAGGACCTCGGCGTGTCGATCGTCAAGCTGCGCGATGAGGTCTCTGAGCTGACCGACTGGCGAGCTCAGGTGCGGCGCAACCAGCAGCCCCTGATGATCGGTGCGGCTGCGGCCGGATTCCTGATCGGTGGGGGAGTCGGCGCCACGTTCAACCTGCTGTTCGGGCGCCGGCGCCGCAACCGCTAGCGAAGGCCCGCTAGCTCATCAGCGCCCGAGGGATTCCCCCGGCGCCCAGTAGTCCTGGACCGACGTGGGTGCCAATCACTGGCCCCACCTCCGAGACCATCACCGGATCGGTTCCAAAGATCTCTCGCCCTCGAGCCGCCAGCTCCGCCACCTGCTCAGGAGCCTGGATGTGCTGCACGACCCAGCCGTCCGAACCCTCCCGGTGGCACGTCTCGAGCAGCCCCACCAGCTTCTCGAAGGCACGGCGCGAGGTCCGTACCCGCTCGACCGGTGTGATCTCCGATTCCACCGAAAGGATCGGCTTGATCTTTAGAGCCGTGCCGAGCCAGGCCTGAGCGCCGGCGATCCGGCCCCCCCGACGCAGGTACTCGAGCGTGTCGATGGCAAACCACAGCCTCAGATGGCGCCGAGCCTCCCGGGCCCGGTCCTCCACCTCGGCGCCTGTGCCGCCGGCCCGAGCCGCCGCGGCGGCCGCGAGCAGCATCAGCGCCTCGCCGCCGCAGGCGGTGGCCGAATCGACGACGCGCACGCGCTGGGCCAGATCTCCCAGCTGATCCCGAGCCTGCTCGGCGGCTCGGACGGTGCCTGACATGCCTCCGGCCAAATGGATCGAGACGATCTCGTGGCCGGCTTGGAGCAGCGGCTCGTACACGGCCAGGAAGTCCCCGATCGACGGCTGCGAGGTGGTCGGCAGCTCGGAGGCCTCGCCCAGCTCCCGGTAGTAGGCGTCGTAGTCGGTCAGGTCGCGCTCGCGCTCGGCCTGGCCGGCCCGGTGCACGTAGAGGCTCACCTGATGGATCTGGTTGCGCTCGGCCAGCTCAGCTGGCAGGTAATGACAGGTGTCAGAGACGATCGCCACGGACATGCGCGCGGCGCACCCTAGCAACGGGGGATACGGTGGGCGTACCTGCGGGGACGGAACGCTGGCCCGTCGCCTACCGTTCTAGGCGATGCCGACGCTGTATCGCTGTACGACGCCGAGCAACTGGCTGTGCCCGTGCGGAAAGGTGGCCCGCGCGCTCAAGCGCGAGGGACTTCACGTGGATGAGGTGCGGGTGCCCCAGCGGCGATCAAAGCGTCCCGAGGTCGAGGCGCTCACGGGCCAGCGCCGCGTGCCCGTCCTGGTGATCGACGGCGAGGCCATCTGTGACTCCAAGCGCATCCTCGAGCACCTGGAGTTCAGGCGCGGGCCAGCAGAGCCCTGATCCCGTCGCCGTTCACGGGCGAGACCACACCACGCTCGGTGACCAGCGCGCTCACCAACGACGCCGGGGTCACGTCGAAAGCGGGGTTGCGCACGTCCGTACCCGGCAAGGTGAGCAACTGGCCACGCACCATCCGTACCTCGTCAGGATCTCGCTGCTCTATCTCGATGGCCGCCCCGGACGGACATCGAGCATCGATCGTCGAGCACGGGCCGGCGACCACGAAGGGGATCCCCGAGGCCTGCGCGGCCAGAGCCAACATGTAGGTGCCGACCTTGTTGGCCACGTCCCCATTGGCGGCCACCCGGTCACAGCCCACGACCACCGCATCGGCGGCGCCCCCGGCCAGCAAGCCGGCGGCGGCTGAGTCAACGCACAGCTCATACGTGATCCCCAGCCGGGAGAGCTCCCAGGCCGTGAGCCGAGCTCCCTGGAGGAGCGGTCGCGACTCGGTGGCCAGCACCGCCTGAAGCCCACCGCGATGGTGCAGCTCGGTCACCACGGCGAGGGCGGTGCCGTGCCCGGGGGCAGCCAGCGCGCCGGTGTTGCAATGGGTGAGGACCCGCCGCACTTCGCTGCCCAGGAAGTCGGCGCCACGCCGAGCCATGGCCGCGCTGGCCGCCAGCTCGTCCTCATGGACCCGCCGGGCTTCGGCGAGCGAAGCCGAAGCGAGCTCGCCCGGGGAAGCCGCTAGAGCCACGTCCAGGACCCGGTCGACCGCGTAGCTCAGATTTACCGCCGTCGGGCGGGCCGAGCGCAGATGCGCGGCCGCGGAGCGAGCATGCTCGGGCGAGGGTTCACGGGCCACCTCCAGGGCCAGCCCGTAGGCCCCGGCCACGCCGATCAGGGGCGCGCCGCGAATGGCCAGCCGGCGGATGGCATCGACGACCGCCTCGCTGCTGCGCAGCTCCAGCTCGACCTCGGCCTCGGGCAGCCGGGTTTGGTCCAGGGCCCAGAGCACCCCGGTCTCGTACCGGAGCGCCTGGGACGGCTGGTTCAGAGGCGGTTCTCGATCGAAATCGGGGGAGCCGATTCGACCTGGGGCTCAGCCGGCGCCTCGCCAGGAGCGTTCTCCAGACCGAGCGCCGAATGCAGCTCGCCCGACTGGTACATCTCCATGACGATGTCGCAGCCGCCGACCAGCTCGCCGTCAACGAACAGCTGGGGGATCGTCGGCCAACCCGACAGCTCCGACAGTTCCTGACGGATCCGCGGGTCAGGCAGGATGTCGACCGCGGCGAACGGCCGGTCCAGCGACTGGAGCACCGACACCGTCCGGGCGGAGAACCCGCAGGCCGGGGCGTCAGGGGTGCCCTTCATGAACAGGATCACGGGGTTCTCGGCGATCGCGTTCTGGATCGCGTCGCGCATGGGGGTGGTGCCTGGCTCGCTCATCGAAAATTCTCCGTTGCTGTGGTCTTGATGGAGAGGGCGTGGATGCGATCGCCAACTTCGGGGCCGAACACTTCGTAGACCAGCTTGTGCTGGGCGATCCGGGACAGTCCGGCGAAGCCTGGCGCGCTGACGGTCGCCTGGAAGTGGTGCCCGTCGCCGGTCACCTCCGCGCTGGCCCCCGGAATCCCGGCTTCGATACGTTGCTTCAGCTCATCTGGCGTGGCGGTCACATAACGAAGGTTAGCCGACCGAAGTCCAGCGCTATACTGAATGAAGCATGATCACCCTGACTGATAAAGGCGCCGCGAAGGTCCAGGAGTTCCTGGCTACGCAGGAGACCGTGGCTGAGACGGCCGGGCTGCGTGTGGGCGTGCGAGGGGGCGGCTGCTCGGGCTTCCAGTATGCACTGGCATTCGACGAGCAGCGTGACGGTGACACAGTGTTTGAGGACAAGGGCATTCGCCTGCTGGTCGATAACCCGAGCCTTCCGTACGTGCGGGGGTCGGTGATCGACTTCGTTGACGGCCTCCAGGGCGCCGGCTTCAAGGTGGAGAATCCCAACGTGATCGCCGCCTGTGGCTGTGGTTCCTCGTTCCGCGTGGCGGACGAGGAGCAAGTCTCCGCCGTCTGACGCTGCCGTTACCTTCTGCCTCCAGATGCGCCTGCGCCGGAGCACCGGGGCGGTACTGCTGGTCGCGCTACCGCTGATCGCCGGCGGCTGCGGGCTGGGCGGTGGTGGCTCGGCGCCGCCGGCTCCCACCAACACTCTGAATCAGAGCCTGCTGCCCCACGCTAAGCGCCAGGGCGGCCGGCGCCGAACTCACCATGCCCGGCCCCGCCCGCGCCCAGCGCCCCCCGGGGTGGCGGCGCTGATCAGGCATGCGGTTGCCCTCTCCCAGGCGGAGCCAGGCCTGCGGGTGATCTCCACGCTGACTGTCGGGGGCCCCGGCCTACCGGTCGCCGGGCGCTCGCAGATGACCGCCTCTGACGCCATCGGTCCCGGCGCGGTGACAGCCCACTTGACGGTTCCCCTGGACCGGCCGAAGGGCGGCCGGCAGAGCTACCTGGTGCGGGCGGTGGTGCGGAACGGGGTCATGTACGTGCAGCCCCCGGCGACATTTGCCCGGCTCGTCTCCCCGCGTCGTCGGTGGTGGGGCGTGCCGATCAACCGGCTGGCGGCATATGAGGCAAACCCCCGGATTGGCGACCTCATTCGAGCCACCGCTGCGATCGACGATCCCACCGCCTACCTGACCTACGTCGGTCAGTTCGCACCCGCCATGAACGAGCTCGGGCGGGCCACGGTCGGCGGGATCCACACCACCCACTACAAGGCGCTGGCCACTTTGGCGCAGGCGGTTCATGGCTTGCCCGCGGCCCTGGCCGGCACGCTCGGTCCGGCCCTAGAGGCCGCCGCCACGCAGAAGTCATCGGGTCTGATGGCGGTCGACGTGTGGATCGACGCCAGCCATCTGATCCGACGGCTCCACATCTCGATGAGCGCGGCCGGCCCGGGTGGCCGGCCTATCCAGCTGTCACTGCAGCAGGACTACGTGTCCTACCTGGGCGTGCCGGTGCCCGCGGCTCCGTCGTCCAACCATACGGCCCACCCCAACCCATGATCTCCTGGCGCGCTAACTTCATGAAGGTGATGGCGGCAGGCCAGGCGCAAAGACACCTCCGGATCCTGGCGGCCGTGGCCGGCGGGGCGCTGGTGCTCGCGGGCTGTGGCTCGTCAGGCTCCACGCCTTCGAAGTCCTCCAGCCAGCGGTCGGCCGGCCAGGCGATCGCCCGGGCCGCCTACGTGTCGAGTTCCGCCTCGGGCTACCGGGTGGCGATCAACTTCCAGGAGGGGTCCAGCGCCCTGGGCGGCGACATCACCGGGGCCGGAGGCGGATCGTTCAATCTGCCCAAGCACGCCGGCCGAGTATCGCTCAGCCTGAGCTTGCCCGGCTCGCTGTCATCGGCGGGAACGCTTCACGTGCAGGAGATCCTGGACGGCCAGACGGCCTACGTGAAGTTGCCGGCCCAGGTAGCCAACCAGCTGCCCGGCAGCCGACCCTGGATCAAGCTCAATCTCAACCAGATGGGCCGTGCCGCCGGCATCCAGAACCTCACCTCTCTGTTCGGTGGCTCGGGCTCTACCAATCCCAGCCAGTTCCTCCAGTACCTGCGCACGACATCCTCCAGCGGGGTGACCAAGGTCGGCACCGGCAGTGTGGACGGCGTCCTGGCCACCCACTATCACGCCACCATCAATCTGGCCAAGGCACCCGCGGCGGCCCCGGCCGCGGAGCGGGCAAGCATGCGCCAGGCGGTTGCCACGCTCCAGAAGCTGACCGGACTGCACGCGATCCCGGTCGACGTGTGGGTGGATTCCCAGCATCTCGTCCGGCGCTTGACGATGGCCTACACCGTGCGCGCGTCAGGCCAGAGCCTGCGCACTCAGATCCGCCTGGACTTCCTGTCCTACGGATCCCAGCCCGTTCCCAAGGCACCCCCGGCCAAGCAGGTCACGGACGCCGGCTCGCTGCTGGGCAAGCTCAAGAAGTAGACAGCCGGTCGCCGGACCGAGCCCTTCGGCGAGCTCAGACCGGGGTGTTGTCCAGCGAGCGCCACAGATACAGGCAGGCCACGGTCCGGTAGGGCCGCCAGGGTTCGGCCACGGCCTGCATCTCGTCCGGCGACGGGAGCTCAGCGAATCCGTACTCGTTCATGAAGGCTCGCCGGATGCCCAGGTCTCCGACGGCCAGCACGTCGGGCCGCTCCAGGTGGAACATCAGGAACATCTGCGCGGTCCACAGCCCGAGCCCCTTGACGGCCGTCAGCTCGGCGATCACCTCGTCGTCGGGCAGTTCGTCCAGCCGCTCCAGATCGAGCGTTCCCTCCACTACGTGCTCGGCCAGCGAGCGCAGGAACGTCACCTTGGCTCGCGACAGGCCCACGGCCTGGCGCAGCTCGTCCGGGTCCTCGGCGAGCACCTCCGCGGGGGTGGGGGGTCGCCCGCCGAACCGGTCGGTCAGCCGGGTATAGATGGCCCGGGCCGCCTTGGTGGACAGCTGCTGGCCGATGATCGAGCGGACCAGCGCTCCGTAGTGCTCTTCGGGACGCTCGGCATTGCGCCGGGCCACCGGTTCCGGACCGACCCGGTCAATCACCGCCTGCAGGACGGGGTCGGCCGCTCGCAGCGCCTCGACGGCGGCCGGCGGTGGCCAGTCACTCACCCGATCTGAGCACGCATCGGTGTGCCATCGAGCGCGCCCAGGGCTCGCTCCACCGAGCTGGAGATGCAGGTGAACGTCGGGGTGTCACGCAGCGTGTAGGCGCTCGACTCGGTCGTGCGCAGGCGCTGAACCAGGTCCAGGAAGTCCGCCGGATTGTCGGTTTCGAAGGCCACGACGAACTCCTGGTCGTCCAGGCCGAACGAGTAGCTCGTGTTCAGGTCGACCGACGGATATTCGCGACCCACCTTGATGTGCTCCTGCATGATCCGCCACCGCTGCTCGCCCGGCAGCGCGTACCAAGCCCGGGTCTTGGCGAACGGATAGACGAACAGGTAGCGCCCGTGGGCCGGACGCACCTCCAGCCGCGACTCTTCCGAGTACTCCGAGGGCTTGGTCATGGCCAGGAACGAGTAGGGGATGCTGCACCACTTCATCAGTCCGCTTTGAGTCAGAACCACGTGAAACTCGTGGATTCGGTCGAGGTTCTCGGCCTGGGAGAGGAGCATCATGTCAGCGTCGCCGCGCGTGCCGACCAGGGTGAAGGCGCGCAGCAGGTGATCCTCCGCGAAGTTCTCACAGGCCGCCATGAACTCGCGCTTGTGCTGCTCGCGCGTCTCCTCCTCGAGCCTCCTCCAGGCGGGGTCCACCTGGAGGAAGGTGTACTTGACGAAATGGCGCGTCGGCATGGTGTGCTCAGAATCATGACAGTCCCGGGGAAGCACTTCAGGAAGGGAAGCGCTGGCGGGTAGGATGAGAGCGATGCGGATCGCCCTGATCTCGCCGTACTCGTGGACGTTTCCTGGCGGTGTGACCAGACACATCGAGGCGCTGGCGGACGAATTTCGTACGGGGGGACACGACGTGAGCGTCCTCTCGCCGATCGACCCGCCCGGCCCGCTGGCCGCCGTCATGCACCGGGGGGCCCATCCGCAGCACATGGACGTGCCGGCCCACCTGGTCCCGCTGGGCCGGACGGTTGGCTTCAAGGCCAACGGGGCGGTATCCAACCTGTCGGTCACGCCCCAGTCCGTGATCCGGCTCCAGCGCGAGCTGCGCACCGGTGGCTACGACGTGGTGCACATCCACGAGCCGGTTGCGCCGGTGATCTCCTGGTTCGCCGCCGCTCTGACCCCGCTGCCGCTGGTCGGCACCTTTCACTCGTACTCCAACAAGCGCTTTCCCAACACGCTGGGCAACCTGCTCGGGGCTCGCCAAGTGCTCAATCACCTGCACGTCCGGATCGCCGTGTCCGAAGCCGCGGCCTGGACGGGGCGACGCTGGTTCGGGGGGCATTACCGGATCATCCCCAACGGAGTTCACGTCGACGCCGATCTGCTGTCTCGCGCCGGACACGACGACCCCGACCATGAGGACGTGCTGCGGATCGTGTTCGTCGGGCAGGCGGTGGAGCGCAAGGGCCTCCCACTGCTGCTCCGCGCCTTCGAGGCGCTGCGGGAGCACATTCCCACCGAACTGACGGTGATCGGTCCCAGCCAGCAGGAGCTCGACCCGCTGCTGCTCGATTCCCAGGGCGTGCGCGCACTGGGCAAGGTGGACGACCGACGCAAACACGAGGAGCTGGCGCGGGCCGATGTTCTGTGTGCACCCTCGCTGGGTGGAGAGAGCTTCGGGATGGTGCTGACCGAAGCGTTTGCCGCCGGCACCACGGTGGTGGCCTCCGACATAGCGGGCTACCGGGACGTGGTCCACGACGGCGCGGACGGAGTGCTGCTGCCACCCGGTGATGCCCAGGCGCTGGCCGAGGCCCTGCGTGACATCTACCACGAGCCCGAGCGCCGCCGCCGCCTGTCCCGGGCCGCCGCCGAGACCGTCCAGCGATTCGCCTGGGAGCACGTGGCCGAGGAGGTCATGGAGGCCTACGCGGACGCGATTGCCGTGCCGCGTCTCGAAGGTTCGCTACATCGCAGCGCCGTGCGAGCCGGCGTCAAGCCGGCCGACCTGAAGCCCCGTGAGCGGGCTCGGCGGCTGCCCAGCCTGGAGCGACCGCTGGGAGGCGCCAAGCGCAAGGGAGTGCTGGCCTACGTTCGCCGGATTGGCATGGTGGTCCTGCTGTTGGGCGGGGTGTACCTGGCCTACCTGGCGCTGGCCAAGATCGGGATCGGCAACATCACGAACGCGCTGATCGATTCGAGCCCCACGTTCGTGATCCTGGGGCTGGTGGCCATGTGCTTGGCCATGGTGATGCGCGGGTTCTCGTGGGACGCGATCCTCAAGGCGGCCCTGCCGCGCTCGCGGATCCGGCTGATGGACGCCCTGCAGGGGACGATGATCGGGGTGCTGATGTCATCCACGCTGCCCGCCCGCCTGGGGGAACCCTCGCGGGCGCTCGTGGTGGCTCGGCGCACCGGCCGACCGGCGGAGAACTTCCCGGTCGTGCTGGGCACAGTCGTCTGCCAGACGATCCTCAATGTCGTCGCGCTGATCGTGCTCGGGGTGATCATGTTCTCCTCGGTCAACTTCTTCAACGGACATGAGAACGCCCTGGTGTTCGCGGCCGTGGCGCCGGCCGCGTTGCTGGCGCTCGTCCTGGTGGCGCCACTGATCGTGCGCTACGGCGCCGCCAGTCGCTTCACCCGGCTGCGTAAGGCGATGGCGCAGGTGTACGTGGCGCTGCGCCGCGTGCGGGCCGGGCTGGTCGTGTTCCGCGATCCGAAGCTCGGTGTGATCGCGACCGTCTCCCAGCTGGCCGCCTGGGCTCTGCAGTGCCTGTCCTGCTATCTGCTCCTGGTTGCGCTGGGCCTGCAGAACAGGACGGGCTTCGCTGCCGCCGCCGGGGTGCTGTTCGCGGTGAACATCACCGCCGTCCTGCCGGCCACCCCGGCCAACCTCGGCGTGTTTCAGGCTGCCTGCGCCGCGGTCCTGCACACCGGATGGCACGTGGGATTTGGCACCGGCGTGGCCTACGGGGTGATCCTCCAGGCGGTGGAGGTGACCACCGCGATCCTGATGGGCATGCCGGCCCTCCTCAAGGAAGGCATGTCCTGGCGCGAGGTGCGCATGCGGGCCATGCATGCGGCGCCGATCAAGCTGCCGCCGCGCCAGCCGCGAGGCGAGCGAACTGGGCGGCCGAGGGCGGGAGACACCCTCGGCGCCGAACAGTGAGCTGAGCCGGCCGTTTGACGTCGGGGCGAGCAATTCATCCGTGATCCAGACGATCTGCTCGCTGGAGCGCGATTTTCGCGTCGGGGCGAGCAATCCGGGCGGCGTCCGGGCGATTTGCTCGCTGCAACGCCAAGCGCGGCCTGCCTCACCGCGGCCCGGCCACAGCCTCGCCCTCCTCGGCCGGATGGCCCGGGTGGACGAGGATTGCGCCCTCGCCCGAGGTGTAGGCCTCCTCGCCGTGCTGCACCACGTCCATGCCGATCGCCTCTCCGTGGCGGCCCACCCGCAACGACATGAACAGCCGCATGGCCCGCAGGATCACATAGGTCATCCCGAACGCATAGGCAGGCGCCGCGACGGCGGCCAGCGCCTGCCAGCCCAGCTGAGCCGGATGCCCGAACAGCAGGCCGTTGGACACGCCATTCCATGATCGTTGGGCGAAGAACCCGATGAACAGGATCCCCGTGAACCCGGCCAAGCCGTGGGCGGGGAGCACGTCCAGCGTCTCGTCCAGGCGAGTCCTGGGCCGCCACAGGATCACCAGGTAGCTGGGCAGCGCGGCCAGGGCGCCCAGCAGGATGGACCAGCCCGGGCTGATGTACCCGGCGGCCGGGGTGATCCCCACGCATCCGACGACGATCGCCGTGGCCGCACCCAGCGCGGTGGCCCGGCGCCCGCGCCACGCATCGAGGACGAACCACACGACCAGGGTCGCTGCCGGGGCCAGCAGCGTATTGACGAACGCCAGCACGCTCGGGTGGCCAACCGTGTAGCCGCTGCCCCCGTTGAACCCGAACCAGCCGAACCACAGCAGGCCGGCGCCCAGCAGCGCGTACACGGTGTTGTGGGGCAGAGTGGCCTGGCG
>DASZNA010000018.1:0-1646 GCA_035551655.1 Solirubrobacteraceae bacterium | reverse complement strand
ACGGCGATCTCATACGTGAACGCCCAGCCCCACCTGGGCCACGCCTACGAGGCGATCGGCACCGACGTGCTGGCCCGGCACATGCGCCAGCGCGGCGAGGACGTGTTCTTCCTCACCGGGACCGACGAGCACGGCGAGCCCGTGGCCGACGCCGCCCACGCCCAGGGGCTGGAGCCCCAGGACCTGGCCGACCGCAACGCCGAGCGCTTCAAGGCGCTGATGCCCCAGCTGAACGTCTCCAACAACTTCTTCATCCGGACCACCGACGCCGCCCACGAGGCCAAGGTCCAGGAGGTCCTGCAGCGGGTCTACGACAAAGGTCACGTCTACAAGGGCCTGTACGAGGGCTGGTACTGCCCGCGCTGCGCGGACTTCAAGGTGGAGAACGAGATCCTGGAGGGCAACCGCTGCCCGATCCACGAGATCGAGCTCACCCGCGAGTCGGAGGAGAACTACTTCTTCCGGCTGTCGAGCTTCCAGGAGCCGCTGGAGAAGCTGTACGCCGAGCACCCTGACTTCGTGATGCCGGCCCGTCCGCTCAACGAGGCTCGCTCCTTCCTGTCCCAAGGTCTCCAGGATGTGTCGCTCAGCCGCGCCCGGCTGACCTGGGGGATACCGGTGCCGTGGGACCAGAGCCACGTCTTCTACGTGTGGTTCGACGCGCTGCTCAACTACTACACGGCGCTCAGCTACGCGCGCCGCGGCGAGGATCTGACCGACCGCTACTGGCCCGCCAGCTTCCACGTGATCGGCAAGGACATCCTCAAGTTCCACACGATCTTCTGGCCGGCCATCCTGATGGCCGCCGACCTGCCCGTGCCTGAGCACGTGTTCGTGCACGGCTTCCTGCTCGGCGCCGACGGGCGCAGGATGAGCAAGTCGCTGGGCAACGGGCTGGATCCGTTCGAGGTCCTGGAGCAGTTCAGCGCCGACGCCCTGCGCTTCTATTTGATGCGCGATGTCGTCTGGGGCGGAGACGGCTCGGTGGGCATGGAGGGGGTGACCGCCCGCTACGAGGCCGAGCTGGCCAACGAGTACGGCAACCTGGCCAGCCGCTCGCTGGCCATGATCTCCCGATACCGCGACGGCGTCGTGCCATCGGTGGGCACGGACCCGGTCCTGCTGGCCGAGTTCGCCGACCTCCCCCGACAGGTGGCTGAGCTGCTCGACCGCGCCGAGGCCACCCAGGCCCTGGAGTTGATCTGGCAGCGCGTGCGCCGGCTGAACCGATACGTGGAGGAGCGGGCACCCTGGCAGCTGGCCAAGGAGCCGGCCCAGACCGATCAGCTGGAGGAGACGCTGGCCTCGCTGCACGAGGGCGTCCGGGCGCTCAGCGTGCTCCTGCACCCGTTCATGCCCGTCGCCACCGAGACGCTGCTCGAGGCCTGCGGGGCTCCGGACACCGCGTACGCCGCCGCCGATTTTGCTCCGACCGGTTCAGGCGCCCGGGTGCAGACGATCGCCCCGCTGTTCCCCAAGCGCGACCGATAGCCCGCGCGCAGGCCGTGATCGACACCCACACGCACCTGCACCTGTGCGTCCCGCCCGATGCCGAGCTCGTGGAGGCGGCGCTGGAGGTGGGGGTAACGCGGATCGTCACCGTCGGGACGAACCCGGTCACGAACCGGCAGGCGCTGCAGGCCGCC
>DASZNA010000017.1:0-19813 GCA_035551655.1 Solirubrobacteraceae bacterium | reverse complement strand
GAGAGCTTGACCCAGGCGATCCGCAACGAGGTCCTGGCCAGCGGAGGTCCGCATGCTGCTTGACCCCCCCTACGAGACAGTCCTCAAGCCGTTCGGGCAGGCGCTGGTCGACCTGGCCGGGGAGCGGAGCGACGTCGTCTGCCTCGGCGCGGACCTGACCCGCCAGACCGAAACCGACCTGTTCCGAGACACGTTCCCGGACAGGTTCTTCAACGTCGGCATGGCCGAGGCCAATGCGGTGGGTATCGCCGGCGGCCTGGCTCGCGGCGGCCACACCGTGTTCTTCGCCACCTTCGGCGTGTTTGCCACCAGGCGCTGCTTTGACCAGATCGCCATGGCCGTCGCGTACCCGGCGCTGAACGTGAAGATCATCGGCTTCATGCCCGGCCTGTCGAGTCCGGGCGGCCCAAGTCACCAGGCGATCGAGGACGTGGCGCTGATGCGGGCCCTCCCGAATATGACGGTGGTGGACGTGGCCGACGCGACGGAGACGCGACAGGTCGTCCAGGCCATCGCTGACCACCCAGGTCCCGTGTACCTCCGCCTCAAGCGCGGGGAGATCCCGCTGATCTTCGACGAGAACCATGACTTCTCTCTGGAGAAAGCCCAGGTTGTGGTGCCCGGCGGTGACCTCGTCCTGATCGCCTCCGGGATGATGCTCCCGGCCGCGCTCGCCGCGGCCGAGACACTGCGCCCGCATGGCCTCGCCGCTGCCGTCCTGAACGTCCCGGTGATCAAACCCATTGACGCCGCCACCGTGGTGGATGTTTGCCTGGGTGCCCGCGGGGTGATCACGGCGGAGAACCACTCGATCGTGGGCGGCCTGGGCTCGGCGGTGGCCGAGGTCCTGGCCGAGCACGGTGGTCCTCGCCTGGCCCGGGTGGGCATCGAGGATCGGTTCGCGGAGTCCGGCAGCCGCCCCTACCTGTTCTCGCGCTACGGCCTGAGCGTGCAGCGGATCGTCGAGGAGGCGTGGCGGCTGGCTGAGCGCAGCGATCCGGTCCCGGTCGTCCCTGAGATAGTCGCCGACGAAGGCACATACGCTCCGGTGTGAGCCGCAGTCAGTGTGGCCCTCTGGGTGGACCTCCCGGCGGGTATAGGATCGATCCATGTTGAAGCGGTTCAAGCGACGCGTAACCGGGACGTTTGGGGTGGCGCGCATCGCGGACGCGAGACTTCAGTTTGAGTCGATGGGCAGGTTGCCTCCCGACGCCGCGGCGGGCCCTTCAGAACACGATCCGGCCCCCGAATACATCGCCGAGGCGGGAAAGCCCGCGGAGGATGTATGGGAGCGCGAGGAGGCCCGGTACCGCGCCAAGAACGGGCCCGGTCCGAGCACCTGAGCACAAGTCTGGCCCGTCGCGGTGGGCACGCGTGGTTCGCCGGGGAATCTGCACCACTTCTGGAGCATGTTTAGAGGTGGGCGCCACATCCAACTGCTGCGAAGTACTTGCGTGCCGAAAGTCGGTACAGCCGGACCGCCTGGGGGTTGCTGCGGACGAGGTCAAACAGCCATCGGCCATGCTGGTAGCTCCAGTAGTCGGTCAGCTCGGCGCCCGAGATCGAGTACCGCACCAGCCACCAGGATCCAGCGCGAACAGCGCCTTGGACCGTTGCTGGGCCAGGAGCGGTGGGACATTCCCGGTGGCGGCGTATGTAGTCGGCGCGGCCGATGATCCTGCGGCTTCGGCCGTCCCAGCGGTCGTAGACAGCGGCGGCGTTGTTGGCCCCATAGCCGGATGGTCTGCGAGAGCAAGCCAAGGCCGCCGGACTGAACCTTTCCGGGCTTCTGCGCGAAGCCGTCGAGGCGGCGCTTGAGAAAAAGGGGGCACGCACGACCCCCAAGGCCTCGGTCGAGCAGGTAAGTGACCAGATCGAGATCAAGGTCACGGTCCCTGTCGAAGAGGTCAAGAGGCGTCTCAGCTAATCCGGCTGCACTGCGCCCAATCGAAAGTCGGAGGAGGGCTGCAAGCCGGCGCCCGCAACCCTCGCTCCGCGTCGGAGGAGAGTGACCGATTCGCGGCGGTCACTCCGGTCCCGGCCATCCTTGGTCCCCACCCACAGGATGCTCGCCACACGGACGGGCCGCTACGGGGGACATTGCGGTTTCGGCGTCCGTGGTAACCCACACGGCCGAGGCTTGGCAGTCCCTTTCACCGTGACCCAGGGCAGCGGAGGAGGGTGCAGGCTCCGCCTTGGAAGCCTGCACCCTCAGATCCAGCCAATGGGAAGGGGGTCACCCATTCGCCGAAACCAACTCCTGTTCCGAGTGCCTTCCGTGGCCGTCGCGAAAGATACGGGCCGAAGCACGCGCTGCTACAAGAAACGTTGCGGATCAGTGTCCGTGGCACCCAAATGTGACGCTGAATCAGGGCCCGCCGCGCCTGTAGCCACGCGGCGGGACCCCCCTAACCCCCTTTGCCCCGCAGTCCCGCGCGGGGAGAGGGACTTACCCGCGGGAACCCCGCTTGAACCCTGCGAACGTGTCCGCGCGCGAACCCACGCTCATTTGGGTGGCCTTGCCCCCGCTCCGCTGGCACGCCGAGGAGCCACTCCTGTACGACCGCTCCTCACACACTCTGCATCGCCCCGACTGCCCGGAGGCATCCGGAGAGCCGGTCCTTGTTGGCGGGTCACTTGACACGGTATGGGCGCCGCTTATCTGCCAGCGGTTCCGGCCGCAAGTGCTGACGACCCTCGGTCCGTAAGGTCTTGGAGGATGGTCTGTTTCGACGGCTAAGGGCCGCTCCTCTTCCTGGGGAGCGGCCCCATGTCAATCCCGCGACAAGGGCAACGCTCGAAGGCCTCCGGGTCAGATGTGATACATCGCGGCGCCGGCCGCCCGGGCCTCGGCCTCGGCGACATCGGCGATCGTGGACTCGGCCAGGACCGCTCGAGCCGCGCCGGCGGCCTGGGCAAAGATGCCGGATGCGTCCTGGCCAAGCGGCCCGTCGAGGAGCTCCACCACCTCGAGCACGGAGATCTGGCCAGGCGAGCGGGCGAAGCTGTAGCCGCCCTTCACCCCACGCTGGGAACGGAGCAGGCCGGAGCGCCGGAGGGTGGCGAACAGCTGCTCGAGGAACTGGACGGGGATGCCGCCTCGCCGGGCCAGCTCGGCAATCGGCACCGGTTCCGATCCGCCCCGCCGGTGAAGCTCGACCAGAGCGCGCACGGCGTAGGGCGACTTGCTGGTGATCGAGATCACGTCTCGATCGTATCTGGGGCTAGTTCTCCCCGGCGCCGGGGGGAAGCACTTAGATCCAGCCGCGCTCGGTGGCGATCAGGACAGCCTGGGCGCGATCCATGGCGCCGAGCTTCCCGTACACGTTGTGCAGGTGGGTCCGCACAGTGCTGGTGGACAGCCCCAGGTCGGTGGCGATCTGCTTGTAGACCATGCCCTTGGCCAGCCGGCGCAGCACGTCGACCTCGCGGGTCGACATCGGGCAGGGGTCAACCTGACGGGGCCGGGAACCGCTGGAGGGCAGCGGCAGGTCGTACATGACCGTGCGCAGCTGGGACGGCTTCAGGCCGACCAGCTTGGCCACGGCGAGCATCTCGGATGGGGTAATGGTGCTGCCGAGCATGTAGTGGGCCAGCATGTCGGCCAGGCGGACGATCGCCGTCTCGCCGTCGCAGTCGCTGTTGTGGTGGGTCTCGATCACATGCGCTACCGACTTGGGCAGCCCCCACCGCCGGGCCAGCACGCCGCCGACCAGGGCGTGGTCGACGCCGAGCTCACGGCGCTCCCGCTGCAGGCGGTCCTCCGGAGTTCGCGCGTCACCGTGGACCTGGCGCGGGTAGCCCGGGTAGGCGTGAACCAGCACGAGCTTGCCGATGTCGTGCAGCAGGGCGGTGACCATCAGACGGTCCCGGAACTCGAAGCCAACCTCGGCGGCCAAACGATCGGCGGCCCGCTGGGTGGCGATCCCGTGGAGGCGGAAACGCTCGGGAATCCCCTGCCACACCGCCGTCCGCTCGAAGAAGTCATAGGTGCGGGCGCGGCTGGCGATCGACAGAACCGTGGGCGGTGAGAGAACCTCCACGCCCATCACAGCGCTGTCGACTCGGCCGCGGGTCGGGCCGTCCACCTGGTTGGCCAGGCGCAGGACGGCGATGGCCAGGGCCACGTCGCCCTCCACCGCCCCCACCACGTCGGCGGTTGACGGGTCGCCGGCCTCGAACAGCCGCACCACCCGGTTGCGCGACTCGGCCATGACCGGGAAGGCCTCGAGAGCTTCGAAAGCTGCCGTCAGGCGGCGACCGTGCCCCTCGTTGTGGTGGCGCTCACGGGAGGCCTGCGGGTCGGTCGGGATCATGCGGGCTGACGCAGTCTCAAGCAAAGTCATTTGTCCATCGGCAGCGGTTGGCAGGTGCGGCTGGATTCACGCAACTCACATATCGGCAAATGTTCGATGCCGGTTTAGCGCAGCCTAGTCCTCGGGAGGGCTCGACGATGCAGATCGGCGCCCGTCGAACTGCCTACAGAAATTGCTTCGTCGCCGTAGGCTCATGGCCTGTAGGACGGGGTTATCCCGCTCGCTCGAGCGCCCGGTCAATCAGCTCCAGCGTGCGGTCACGCCCGAGCAGGGCGACGCTCTCGAAGATGCCCGGCGATACCGTGGTGCCGGCGATCGCCACGCGCACGGGCTGGAACACCTGTCCCGGCTTGACGCCTCGCCGCTCCACCACCTCGCGCAGCGCTGCCTCCACGGTCTGGCTGGTGAACGGATCCAGATCGGCGAGCGCCGAACGGGCCGCCTGCAAGTTCTCGCGAGCCTCGGGATTGCCCAGCACCTTCTGGAATGACTTGGGGTCATCGGCGGGACCATCGAACAGGAACCCCGCCAGGGGCCAGAAGTCGGCCAGCGTCTGGATTTTCTCGCGCGTGATCTCCACGGCCGGACGCAGGCCGGTGCGGCCGGTGAAGCTCTCCAGGCGCCGCGTCAGCTCATCGATCGACAGTTCGCGCAGGTGGCGCCCGTTCAGGTGACGGAGCTTGCGCTCATCGAACACGGCCGGGTTCTTGGAAACCCGCTCGAGCCGGAACCGCTCGGCCAGCTCATTCAGCGTGAAGAACTCCTCGTCGGGCGCGAAACCGGCCCCGAGCAGCGCGATGTAGTTGTCGACCGCCTCGGGCAGATATCCGGCGTCCCGGAGTTCCTGCACCGAGGCGGCCCCGTGGCGCTTGGAGAGCTTCTTGCCGTCGGGGCCGTGCAGGAGGGGCAGATGGGCGTAGCGGGGAGCCGACTCGCCCAGGGCAGCGAACACCAGCAGCTGCTTGGGGGTGTTGGAGAGGTGATCCTCGCCGCGCACCACATGCGTGATGCCGGCGTCGAGATCGTCGATCGCCACGGCGAAGTTGTAGAGCGTGGAGCCGTCGGCCCGGGCGATCACCGGGTCATCGATGCTGGCGTTCGGAAAGCGGGTCTCACCGCGGATGATGTCGTCCACGATCGTGTAGCCGTCGTCGGGCACGCGCAGGCGCACCGCGCCACCGGTCTCGGGCTTGCCTCGGAATCCACGGTCGGCGCCGTGGCGCTCCTTGTAGGCGCGCACGTCGTCGGCGGTGGCGCTTGAGTGATAAGCCTGGTCGGCGGCCAGCAGCTGCTCCATGGCCTCTCGATGGCGTTCGGCGTTCTGGCTCTGGAAGATCGGCCCTTCATCCCAGTCGAGTCCCAGCCAGTTCAGGGCATCCAGAATCTGGTCGACGTTCCCGGGCGTCGAGCGCTGGCGGTCGGTATCTTCGATGCGAAGGACCAGCGCGGTGGGGTCTGAGCCTCCCTCTGCTCCTGGCCCGCGGGCCAGGAGCCAGTTGTACAGCGCCGTGCGAGCGCCGCCGATGTGCAGCGCGCCGGTCGGAGATGGAGCAAAGCGGACCCGCATGAGGAGCCCATGCTAGTAATCGAACTCGGATGCTGATCGGGGCTCACGTTTCACCGGCGGGCGGCCTGGCCAAGGCGATCGAGCGGGGAACCGGGATCGGCGCCGAGTCGATCCAGATCTTCAACCAGTCCCCGCGCATGTGGCGACCCACCGCCTACGGTGAAGACGACTTCGCCGCGTTTCGCGAGGCCATGCAGGACAGTCCCATCCAGGCCGTGCTCATCCATGCCGTCTACCTGCTCAATTGCGCCTCCGAGGATCCGGACATCCGGGCAAAGACGCTCGCTTCGCTGATCCAGTCGCTGCGCGTGGGCGCTGGAATCGGGGCGGTGGGCGTGGTGCTGCACCCCGGGTCGGCCAAGGCCGGCCACGTGGGGCAGGCCATCGAGCGGGCCGGGGCGGTGATCGCCGAGGCGCTGGCCGAGACCCAGGGCTGTGCCCTGCATCTGGAGGACACCGCGGGTGCCGGCGGAACGCTCGGGCGCTCGTTCGAGGAGCTGGCGGTTCTGATCGAGGCGGCCGGTGGCCATCCTCGCCTCGGGCTGTGCCTGGACTCCTGCCACCTGCTGGCATCGGGCTATGACGTGCGCACGGGTGCCGGACTGCACGAGACGTTGACCGAGTGCGACCGGCTGCTCGGGCTCGAGCGACTGCATTCGCTTCATCTGAACGACTCGATGACCCCGCTCGGATCCAATCGGGATCGCCACGCCGTCCCCGGCGAGGGCGAGCTCGGCCGAGAGGGGCTGGCGGAGTTCGTCAACGAGAAGCGATTCCAGGGGCTGCCCGTCGTGCTGGAGACCGGCCGGGACGGCGGCAAGGTGACCGCCGAGGACATCGCCCTGGTCCGCTCGCTGCACAACCCCCCTCTGGCCTCTTAGCGGGGCTCATGAGCGCCTTGGCGTGGCCAGACCCTCCGCTGCGAGCCGGTCAGGTGCTACTTCGCCCCTGGAACTCGCGCGACCTGCCGGTACTGGTCGCTCTCGGCCAGGATCTCTCGATCGCGCGTTGGTTTCCGGTCCTCCCCCACCCGTACACCGAGCGGGATGCGTCGGACTGGCTTCAAAGCGAGGAGATGGCGCGGCAGAACGGAGAGGGCGTCAGCTTCGCGATCTCGCACACTGGCACCGGCGAAGTTCTTGGCGGGATAAGCCTCGGAAGCATCAGCACGCTGCTCGGGACGGCGAGTATCGGGTACTGGCTCGCTGGGCCTGCTCGTGGGCAGGGATATATGGCCCCCACCATTGCGACCGTGGCTGCGTGGGCATTCGAAACCCTCGGTCTGGCCCGTCTGGAAGCCGCAATCGACCCGGACAATGTCGCGTCTCAGCGCGTCGCCGAGCGATGCGGTTTCCGGCGGGAGGGGTGTCTGCGTTCGAGCACGGTGGTTCGTCACACCGGAGAGCGCCGGGACGCGCTCGTGTACGGGCTGTTGCCCTCTGACCGCAGATAAGCGGCACGGCCACCCGGGTAGGGTTTGCTGCCGTGAGCTCCACCACGCGCGAAGCCGACGCCCTGGTCATCTTCGGGATCAGCGGCGACCTTGCTCACAAGATGACGTTCCGCTCGCTGTACCGGCTGGAGCGGCGCAAGCTGCTCAACAAGCCGATCTTCGGCGTGGCCTCTTCGGACTGGACGGTGGAGCAACTCGTGCAGGAGGCCAGGCAGGCGATCTCAGACAGTGGCGAAGAGCTCGACGAGGCGGTGTTCAAGCGCTTCGCCGCCCGCTTGCACTACCAGCAGGGCGACTTCGCCTCCCCCGACCTCTACCAGACGCTGGCCGATCAGCTGAAGGACTACAGCAACCCCGTTTTCTACCTCGAGATCCCGCCGTCGCTGTTCGGCCGCGTGATCGCCGGCCTGTCCGAGGCCGGAGTGGTCAAGCGGGGAGAGCAGCGGGTCGTGGTGGAGAAGCCCTTCGGGCATAACCTGGAGTCGGCCAAGGCGCTGGCGGCCGACCTGCATCAGTACCTAGACGAGGACCAGCTCTTCCGGATCGATCACTTCCTGGGCAAGATGGGCCTGGAGGAGGTCCTCTACCTGCGCTTCGCCAACGCGATGCTCGAGCCCGTATGGAATCGCAACTACGTGGGCTGTGTCCAGATCACGATGGCCGAGGCGGTCGGCGTACAGGACCGAGGCCACTTCTACGAGCCGGTGGGCGCGCTCCGTGACGTGGTGGTCAACCACCTCTTGCAGGTGCTGGCCGCGACCGCGATGGAACCGCCCGCCGCCGGGGATCCCAGTACCCTCAAGGACGCCAAGGTGGCCGTCTTCCGATCGATGCCGCCGGCCAACCCTCAGCACTACGTGCGCGGGCAGTACGACGGCTACCGGAATATCGATGGCGTGGCCTCCGACTCGGACACCGAGACGTTCGCGGCGCTCAGGCTGGAGGTCGACAACTGGCGCTGGGCCGGGGTCCCGTTCTTCATCCGGACTGGGAAGCGCCTGCCGGCCAAGCAGACGGAGGTGCGGCTGGTGTTCAAGTACCCCCCTCGCCTCGGCTTCATCCCCCACTCCTCCCGCCGCCCCGAGCCCAGCCAGATCGTGGTCAAGATCGATCCGGACACCGGCATCCAGATCATCCTCGACGCGCGACGAGCCGATAGTCGCGGAGCCCAGGACATCCATCTGGACATGCACTTCTCCGAGGAGGGCGGGGAGGGAGACACCCCGTACGAGGTGCTGCTCCACGCGGCGATCTGCGGAGACTCGTCGTCGTTCACTCGCCAGGACGGCATCGAGGAGAGCTGGCGGATCGTCCAGCCTCTACTCGATTCTCCGCCTGAGCTGCACACGTACGCCCAGGGCTCCTGGGGACCGGAGGCGGCTCAGAAGCTGCCGTCCGGGTTGGGGGGCTGGCGGGGTCCCTGGCTCGGCTGAGCCTCGGACTCGTCCGACTCACCCTCCGCCGAGACGTACCCGAACAAGCGCTGGCCCCTCCGGTGGGCGTGATACCACGCGCTGCCGCCGGTCAGCAGCGCGAAGGCGATCACCACCACGCCGATGATGCGCACGGCGGCCGAGCTGGCAAAGGCGATCAGCCCGATTCCTACCAGCAGCTGCGCGGCGGCGATGAACAGCGTGAACGGGAGCTCGGTGTCATCGTCGGTCATGCGCAGAAGCTACCCCGCGGGATCAGGCTAGGCCGAGCAAGTTGCTGAGGAACTCGATGGCCCGCGGGTAGGCATCCAGCTGGTTGGCCAGCCGGGCCAGCCCGTGGCCCTCGTCCTCGTAGATGAGCAGCTCGCAGCGCACGCCTCGATCGGCCAGGCCGGCCACCAGCTGCTCGGCCTCGCCGACCGGCACGCGGGGGTCGTTGCGGCCGTGGATCACGAACAGGGGTGCGCGGATCGCGTCGAGATGGGTCATCGGGGAGGCCTCGGTGAGGAAGTCCCGGTCGTGAGTCAGCGACCCGTACTCCGCCTCCCGGAGAGCGCGCCGATACTCGGAGGTGTTCTCCAGGAAGGTGACCAGGTTGGAGATCCCCACGATGTCCACCCCAGCCGCCCATAGATCGGGCTGGAAGGCGAGCCCGGCCAGCGTCATGTAACCCCCGTAGGAGCCGCCCCAGAGGGCCGCTCTGGCCCGGTCCAGGTTGAGCCCCTCCAGAGCTTGGTGAATGGCCCGGAGGTCCCGGACTGAGTCGAGCCGACGGGTCGTGTCGTCCAGGGACGCATAGCGCTTTCCGTATCCGGTCGAACCGCGCACGTTGGGCACCACCACCGCGAAGCCCGCGACCACGAGGGCCTGGATTCGTGTGTCGAAGAAGCGCATCGCCTGGGCTTCGGGTCCCCCGTGGACGTTGACAACGACCGGCAGCCTCTGCCCGTCCGAGCCGGGCGGGCGGAACAGGAACAGCGGGATCCGCTCGCCGTCGAAGCTCTCGATCTCGTGCGATGTCGGCGACGCGAGCTCGTTAGGCGCCAAATCACCCGGGCTGTGGGTCAGACGGCGCGTGGCGGGCTGGCCGAGCTCGTACTCGTAGATGTCCCCCGCCAGACGCGGCGTACTCAGCGTGAAATGGACCCGGGAACCGCCTTGGCTGGTGATGGGCGGGTCCAGATACCAGGCCTGGGTCACCCCCGGTTCCGGGAGCGGTATTTCTGGGCCGCGCGTCTCGTTCTCCGTGTCGAAGCGCCACATGACACTGGCGCCGTCCCGATTCTCGATCACCAGGATCGCCTCAGGGCCGGCGGGAATCACCTCGGCGTCGTATCGCTCTCCGGTGCCGGAAACGGTAGTCGTCTCCCCCGTTCTCAGATCGTGCCGGACGATGGCGGCAAAGTCGCGGCCGACGTTCGAGGACGCGTAGAGGACCGAATCGCTCAACCAAGCTGGCGGGCCGACCAGTGCCGCCTCGTCCGGGTGAGGCAGCGGCGTCCGGGCCTCACCGGAGAGGACGTCCACCAGAACGAGATCGTTGTCCAGCGGCCGCCCGCCGGGCCGGAGTACGGACACGAACCGGCCGTCCGGAGAGAACCCGGAGGCCGGCTCGCAGCAGCTGGCGCTCGGGTACAGGAGGCGGTGTTCGCCACTCTGTAGGTCGCATGCCCACAGGTCGAAGTCGACGCCGTTAGCCCGATTGGACAGATACGCCAGCGCGCGGCCATCGGGCGAGATCCCGGCGAACTGGTGGCCGAACTCGGGTGACGCTGTCAGGGCGAGCAGTCCGTCGAACTCGGAGAGCGGCGTCCCGGCCGCGCCGTCGAGATCGAGCAGGTAGAGCTGATGACGCTCATCGCCGCCCGTGTCGATGGCCAGCACCGCGTGGCGGGCACCCGGAACATAGTGGGCGCTGCTCACCGGCTCCGGCAGCTCGGTGAGCTGGATGAGCTCGCCTTCCACCCGCTCGTAGAGCTGAACGGTTCCGCTCGCGTCAGACAGGGCCAGCAGGCGCTCCGGCCCGTCGGAGCCTCGGTCTAGGTCGGCCAGGAGCGTCCGGCGCGTACTGAGGAGCGCCCGGACGGTGTCGCGGCTCGGCGCACGTCCCATGACGCCATTTTGACCGCGGCCCGATAGCCGCGCACCCTGGGATCGGTAAGACCGATTAGTCCTGCCGCCCTGATTCGTCTGATATTCGACACCCAGAGGAGGATCTGCCATGACCAACTCCACCACCCACACCCTCGAGCTGCCCGGGGCCACGCTCACCTACGAGGTCCACGGCGCCGGCTCCGGGACCGGCGAACCGCCTCTGCTGATGATCGGAGCCCCGATGGACGCTGGCGGGTTCACCGCGCTGGCCGAGCGCTTCCCGGACCGGATGGTCGTGACGTATGACCCCCGCGGGGTGGGACGCAGCCCGCGACGAGACGGTCTCACAGCGGCCCGCCCTGAAGAGCACGCAAAGGATTTGCATCGGTTGATCTCGGAGCTCGGAGGCGGTGCCGCGGATGTCTTCGGCAGCAGCGGAGGAGCGGTGAACGGGCTCGCCCTGGTCAGCCGGCATCCGGCCGCGGTGCGGACGCTGGTGGCCCACGAGCCGCCCTTGGCTGCCGGCTTGCCGGACCGCGAGGCAGTGCTCGACGTGACCGAAGACATTCACAACACGTACGAACGCGAAGGCCGAGGGCGGGCCATGGCCAAGTTCATCGCGTTTACCGGTCTCAGGGGTCCGCTTCCCCCTGACTTCCCTGACCAGACTCGCGATCCGGCCGACTTTGGTCTGGAGGCTGAAGACGACGGAGCCCGCGACCATCCGCTGCTCGGCCCGCACATGATCTGGGCCCCCCGGTATCAGCCGGACTATGACTCGTTGCGCCAGGCCTCCACCCGACTAGTGGTGGCCGGCGGGGGCGACTCCGTTGGCACATTCCCCCACCGGGCCGCCCTGGCGTTGGCTCAGAGCCTGGACACCCAGCTCGTGACATTCCCCAGCCACCACGCCGGGTTCACAAGCCAGGGTGATCCGGACGCGTTCGCGGCGGCGCTTCGGGACGTGCTGACCGGATCCGCCTGACGGGCCGCTAGGCGGCGGCGCCGGCCACCAGGCCATCCTCACCGGCCGCGAGGGCCAGGATGGCGGCGCCGAGCAGCTCCTGAAGCTCGGCATTCAGGCCGGTGCTCCGCTCAACCCGGTAGTCCGGGCCGAGGCGCAGCATTCGCTGGCCGGTCCGGGTGCGCAACTCGACCACCACCTCCGACTCGCCCGGGAAGCTGATCAAGAGGTCGCGGAGCTCATCGATCACGGTGGACGGCAGCGCTGCGGCGTCGAGCCGCAGTCGCAGGGCTGTGGCCGGCCCCAGGGCCGCGTCTGCCTGGGCTTTCGCCTCGGCCTTGTCGAGCTCGGCCTGAGTGGGCTGGAAGCGCTCCACCGACTGCACGATCAGGCAGGTTCTGGTCTTGTCCTTGTGATCGACGCGTCCCTTGACCAGCACGATGGCGTCCTGCTCGATGGCCGCGGCGCACTCCTCGAGCGTCTGCCCGAAGATCACCAGCTCGACCGAGCCCTCGAGATCGTCCAGGGTGGCGAACATCATCGGGTCACCCTTCTTGGTCCGCAACCGTTTGGTCTGGGAGATGATCCCGCCGACGGTTACCCGGTCCCCATCCCGGGCATCGCCCACAGTGAGCAGCGAGAAGTCGACCTTGGCCTGCATCGCTACGGCCACGTCCTTGAGGGGATGGGCCGAGATGAACAGACCGACCGACTCCTTCTCCAAGGCCAGCAGCTCGGTGCGCTCGAACTCGCCCGCCGGGATCGGCGCGTGGCTCGGCCGGGCAAACGCACCGGTCGCCCCGTTGCCGCCGGCGCCAACCGAGCCGTCCCCCAGCCCGAGGGCATCGAAGATGGAGCCCTGACCGATCTGGGCGTCCTGCTGGGCTTTCTGGCCGGCCTGCTGGGCCGCCTCCAGCACCGAGAGCATGCCTCGACGGCTGGCGCCCGTCGATCCGAACGCGCCGCACTTGATCAGCGCCTCGATCGCCTTCTTGTTCACGCAGCGGTTGTCGATCCGCCCACAGAAGTCCCACAGATCGGTGAACGGGCCGTCCTTCTCCCGGGCCTCCTTGATGGCCTCGACGGCCGCGAAGCCGACGCCCTTGACGGCGTCCAGCCCGAAGCGGATGTTCCCGTCCACCACCACGAAGCGGTGGTCGGACAGGTTGACGTCCGGCGGGAGGATCTGGATGCCCATCTGCTCGGCCTGAGCGACGAAGAACGGAACCTTGTCCTTGGTGTCCATCACCGAGGAGATCAGCGCCGCCATGTACTCGGCCGGGTAGTTGGCCTTCAGCCACGCGGTGCGGTAGGAGATCAGCGCGTAACAGGCCGCGTGGGAGTTGTGCGAAACGATCCCATTGGCGATGAAGTTGAGCGGACCACCTGGCTCCATCTCAACGTCGTAGGTCATCTCGACGCCGAGCGGCTCGATCGCCATGATCGGATCTCCGTTCTCAGCGTGGGCGGTCGCCAGGTGGCGTTCGACGCGGAACCTAAAGTCCTCCGGCGTCACGACCACGTAGGGCAGGTCTTCGTACTTGTTCTGGAAGTACTCCGGCACGCGATCCATGCCGTCCATCTCCCAGTAGATCCCGTCGAAATAGAAATCGCACATCCGACCATTGGCAAGCACCTTGTGCATCTCAAACTCGACGCCGTGCTCGACCAGCCACTCACACATCTCGCGCTCGGGCCAGCTGGCACACCACATCCCGTTCGAGGCAATCGAGCAGTGCCCGTAGCCAGGTCCGGTGTCGTACGCGACGCGGACCTGCCGGAGAGAGCGGTCCATCTGGCGCTGCCGCCACTCGGGATCGTTGGCCCACTGCCATCTGATTCGGTCATGCATCGCCGCAACGGCATTGCGGGTCATCTCGGGGTACATCTCGTGCATCCTGCGCATATGGGAGGCCTTGTCCTCATATGGCCTTGACTCCTGGTAAGCCTTCATCCGCACCGACGCTGCCTTGTCCCACTCGGCTCGCTCAGCACTCTGGGCCAAGCGCGTCATCGTGCGGCGGCGTGCCTCGCGCTGTTTATCGCTGATCATCGGTGTGGTGATCAGTTCGGTGACCCCTACCTGCATGTCACCCACCGGCATGTAGCCGGCCGTCGTGAGAAGACGGTGCTCGGCTGTCACCCGGATCTGCCGGCCGCTCTCGCACCGGACCCGGTAGACCTGCTTGCGGCCCGTCTTCACGATCTTTGCCACGCGATGTGGACGGATCGTGCCGTCGGACCACATCGACATGACCTCCCTAGGCTGCGCTCGGTACGCCTCCGAGAGCCGGATCCTGGTCCCGTCGGGCAGGATGACCCTCGTCTGCCCCGACGCGCACTTATTAAACGAGTAGTCAGCGGACTTCTCGTTGGTCGCCCAGATCCAGTCGATCACCGACTCGCCGGTCCCCGACTTCCGGCAGCCCTCTACGAACTCCGGTTTGAGCTTGGCCATCGCCTCGCGGTTCTTTTTGCCGATCGCCTTGCGCAGGTCGTCTGAACGGGCGCCGCTGAAGCCGGCCATCTCCTTGGAGATGAGCATGGCCTGCTCCTGGTAGAGGATCACCCCCTTGGTCGATTCCAGGATCAGGCGGAGCCGGTCGTCCGGATAGGAGATGGAGTCGGGATCGTGCTTGCCCCGGGCGTAGGTCGGGATCTGGTCCATGGCCCCGGGCCGGTACAGGGCGCCGAGCGCGACCAGGTCGTCGAACTCGGTCGGGCGAACCTTTTTGAGCGCCTCGCGCATGCCCTCGGACTCGAACTGGAACACTCCGATCGCCTCGCCCCGAGACAGCATCTCGTACGTCTTGGCGTCGTCCAGCGGCAGCGTCGTCATGTCCGGTCGCCGGCCGGTGGAAGCTTCGATGATGTCCAGAGCGTCCTCGATCACATCGAGGTTGCGCAGGCCTAGGAAGTCCATCTTGAGGAGGCCCAGCTCCTCGACAGGCTTCATCGAGAACTGGGTCACCGTCCGGTAGACCTTGTTGCCATCCTCGTCGGTCTTGTTGGAGTCGGCCAGCTGGAGCGGCACGATGTCGGTTAGAGGCCGATCCGCGATCACCACCGCGGCCGCGTGGATGGAGGAGTTGCGAACGATGCCCTCTAGCCCGCGGGCCACCTCGATCACCTGGGCCGCCTCGGGATCTCGCCCTACCTCGGCCTCGAGCGGCTGCCCGGGCTTCAGGCAATCCTCGAACTTGGGTGAGCGGCCCTGCTCGGGGTCGGGGATCAGCTTGGCCAGCTTGTCGCCCAGCGCGTAGGGGAACCCGAGCACTCGCGCGGCATCGCGCGTGGCCGCGCGGGGGAACATCTTGCCGAAGGTGACGATCTGGGCCACCGACTCCTTGCCGTATTTGTCGGTCACGTAGCGGATGACCTGCTCACGACCCCGCACCGAGAAGTCGACGTCGATGTCAGGCATCGATACCCGCTCGGGATTGAGGAACCGCTCGAACAGCAGGTCATACCGAAGCGGGTCCAGATCGGTGATCCGCAGCGAGTAGGCCACGATCGAGCCAGCGGCTGATCCGCGCCCGGGGCCCACTGCGATCCCGTTGTCTCGGGCCCACTTGATGAAATCCCACACGATCAGGAAGTAACCCGAGTAGCCCATCTTGTCGATCACCGACAACTCGTATTCGGCCCGCTCCACCGCGTCGGCCGGCAGCGGGTCTCCGTAGCGCCAGGCGAGACCCTGCAAGACGAGCTGGCGCAGGTAGTCCCGCTCGGCCATGCCCTCCGGGCACTCGAAGCGCGGGATCAGCTGGCGTCCCAGCTCGATCTCCACGTCGCAACGCTCGGCGATCTCCAGGGTGCTGGCCAGCGCCTCCGGCCATTCCGAGAACACCGACGCCATCTCATCGCTGGAGCGCAGGTAGAACTCGTTGGTGTCGAAGGTCATCTTCGGAGCGGCCAGCGTGGACTTGGTCTGCACGCACAGCAGCGCCTTGTGGTGATTGAAGTCCTCTCGGCCCAGGTAGTGGACGTCGCCCGTGCCGACCAGCGGCCGGCCGACCTCGCCGGCGATCCGGACGATCCCCTGGTTGGCCTTCTCCTGCTCGGCCAGCCCGTTCTTCTGCACCTCGAAGTACACGTTCTCCGGGCCGAAGATCCCCATCAGCTCATCGGCGGCCGCCCGGGCGTCGGCCGGCCTGTCCCCCACCAGGGCCTGACAGAACCGGGACTGCAGGCAGCCGGTGAGCGCGATCACGCCCTCGGAGTGGCGGGCCATCAGCCCGGCGTCGACCAGCGGCTTGCCCCGCTGCAGGCCGTCCAGAAACCCGGCCGAGGACAGCTTGACCAGGTTGCGGTAACCCGTCGGTGTGGCCGCCAGCAGGGTCAGGTGGTAGTAGCGCATCCGGCCCTGCACCCGCTGGGTGTGGTCGTCCACCACGTAGACCTCGCAGCCCTGGATCGGCTTGATCCCGTGCTTCTGGCAGGCCTTGTACAGCTCCACCGACCCGTTCATCACCCCGTGGTCGGTGAGCGCCAGCGCGGGCTGTCCGAACGACGCGGCGCGCTCGGCCAGTCGGTCCACCTGAGCGGCTCCATCGAGCAGGGAATACTCGGAATGGACGTGGAGGTGGGCGCAGGCGTGGGTCATCGGCAGGACGCCTAGATTAGGTGTCGCGCCGGACGAATCAGAGGCCAGCCCGAAGCCTTCCCCACCATTTTGCGGGAAGCATCAGGCGGACAGCTTCTCGGCCAGCAGGACGAGTGCGAGGGTGGTCAGGGCGAGGCCGGCCAGGCGCTCAGCGCCCTCGCGAAACCGTTCGCTCAGGCGAGTGCCCAGGCGAAGGCCGAGCTGGGTGACGATGAAGGCCTGAACGGCTATGAGCACGACCGTGAGAAGAGCGGGCAGGCGCAGGAGTCCGACGGTGAACCCAATCGCCAGCTCGTCGAGACTGATGCTGAGACCGAGGAGCAGAGCTCGGGGACCGCGGGCGGCGGCGAGCTGGGCCAATGACTGCTCGTCCTGGTCCTCGGAGCTGCGCAGCGTGTAGAGCCCAAAGGCGAGCAGCACAGCGATCGCTACGTAGTCGGCGGTCTGGCCAATCGCGTGACCGAGCGGCGCTCCGACGGCCAGACCGATCAGCGGCATACAGCCCTCGAAGGCGGTGAACAGGGCCGAGACGCGCCACCGGGCGCCACGGGTCGTGCCGACCATTCCCAACGCCGCCGCGACGGCGAACGTGTCGAGCCCGAGCGGCAGTACCAGCGCGAGCAGCTTGGCGATCACGCCCAGAGCCTAGGTGGGCGCGACGGCGGGACGGGAGAGCCGCCTTGCGTGGCGGCTCTCCCGAGTTACCGCGACTTAGTGCGTGGCGGCCAGCGCCGCGACTAGACCGGTGCCGGCTGAGCCGAGTCCGGTCATGTTGTCGTAGCCGGTGCCGGTGTGCAGAGCCACCTGGCCTTGCGTGCACCCACTCTTGGCGCCGGCCTTCGGCTTACCCGTCTTGCCGTCGGTCGTGCAGAACGCCTCGGTGCCCTCGTAGTCGATCGTTCGGGCGGTGAACAGGTAGCCAGCACTGTCATCGATCGAGTTGGCGTAGTCACCCCGGAACTGGATCAGCGGGGTGGTGGCCGGCGGCACGATGTCATGAATCGCCGATGTGTTCCCGGCCAGGGAATACAGAGCCGGGTTGACCAGTCCGAACCCGCTACCACCCCGAGCCTGGATCGCGTTGGCCAGCAGACCGGCGAACAGCGGTGAGGCCAGGCTGGTCCCGCCCAGGCGGTACTGGTCGTAGTAGTTGCCGTCCGGGAACGCCTGATACTCACCGATCAGCTCGCCGGTGGCGGGATCGGCATCCATCGAGATGTCGGGCTCCACGCGCATCGGGCCGCCGCTGCCTGCCGCCTCAGACAGGCTGTCCGGGACGACTCCCGCCTGGTAGGAAGGCTGCGGATAGTTCACGCTGGTCCCGCCGCCTGACCCGCCGTCCAACGCCGGATCGATGGGCAGCCAGGTGCCCTCCTGGGACTTCGAGCAGCCGCCGAGCGTCACGTATGTGGAGTTGCACAGGAAGCTGCGGGCTGTGGACCAGCCCCACTCTCCGCTCCGGGCTCGGGAGGAGTTTATGGCCAGCGAGGTGCCGCCCACCGCCGTGGCGTACGGGCTGGTCGCGGGGTAGTCCGCGGCCACGCGATCGATGGTGGTGAACTCATCGCCGTTGTCACCGCTGGAGAACAGCACGCTGATCCCCGTTCCGGCGGCCATCTCCAGGATCTGGTCAGTGGATGCCCGGTCTGACGCGCTATCGGTCAGGTCTCCGCCGTTGTCGCCCCAGGAATTACTGATCACCTTCGCCAGCCCGCCGTCTACCACGTGACGGATGGCGTCGTTCAGGTCCGCTGTGCTGCAGCTCTTGGCCCCCACGTACAGGATGTGGGCACCCGGGGCCATGTTGTGGACCGAATCGACGTCGAGGTTCTGCTCGCCGTACCAGCCGTTGCCGGTGCACTTCGTCGGCTGTGTGTAGCTAGCCGGCAGCAGTTCGGTCAGCTGCCCGCTCCCCAGCGGATAGCCCGGATCATTCCGGGAGACGTAGGTGGCTAGCGACGATCCAAGGTGCGGATCGGCGTAAGCGTCGACGATCGCCACGGTGACACCGCTGCCCGTCGTCTTGGTCGTGTCGATCCCGTAGGCACTGCGCAGCTGCGAGCCGACGTAGCCACAGACTGCCCACGGCGAGGTGGCCGGATTGCGTCCCTCGTAGCTGGTCAGGTCCGGGTCCATGGGTCCGCCGGGGGTCCCGCCGAAGTAGCTGCTGCACTGGGGCGCCGTGCGGTACCCCGGCTCGGGCGGAAATGGCCCGGACGTGGCCGGGGTGGCGGAGCCGCTGCTCTTGTGGTCGGGCTTTGCGAGCGTCTCGTTGACCCCGGAGACGCCGCCCACGATCCCGGCGAGCCTGGACGGCACCGACAGGTTGCGGTCAGCGACGCGGAGCACCTGTCCCTGCACCTTGTGCAGCGACAACGTCGTCGCGAAGGCCGATTCGATCCGACTCGCGGTACCGGTGGCCGAGACCGCCATGCGATCGGCCGAGGTCTTGCCCAGCGAGAAGCCCTCGCGGCGCAGGAAGCTGCGCACCCTGGCGACGGAGCGCGCCGAGGGAGAGAACCGCGCCTCCCACTGCCGGGCCGTTAGGAAGTGCCCGTACTGTGAGCTCTTCGGATTGGATACCGCGGTGGCCAGGGCGGCGGCACCGGCGGCGTGGCGGAGCCGCAGGTCGACCTCGAAGCCGATCCGCGTGTTGCCGGCCACCGAGCCCACCCGGGGGGTGCTCGCGGCGGCGGGCGAGGCCGAATGCCTCAGCTGTGCACGACTACTCGTGGCCGACGCCTGACCGGCGCCTGCCAATGCCATGGCCGCGACAGATACTCCGATCGCGGCCGCACGAGAACGTGACCGTCTCAACTGAACCTCCTAAGTAATGGCTTCGGGGCTGCGGAAGCCATCGCCACCCCCAACGTGCGCGGAAGGTTACCGGTGCGGGCCGGGCAGCGCCTACTCGGAACCGTCGGGGACGGGGCCGACCTGCGCCCGCAGGCGGCTGAGCGCCTCGTCGAAACGCGCGGGAATCACTTCATCCGCAGGCCCGGCATCGGCACTCTGAGAGCCTAAATGGCCATATCGGCCAGAAACCTGCCCAGAGTCCGCGGCCGCCGGTTCGGGCTCCGGGATCGACGCAATCTCCGATGGCGCGCGGAGCGAGTCGAGCTCGCCCAGGGCCAGCCCGACCCGATCCCCGGTCTCCCCCAGCCACCGCCACGCCGCGTCGACCGCCAGGCGAACCTGCTGTTCGAACTCGGCCGCCCGGTGGCGGACCAGCTCGAGCTCGGCCCGCAGTTCGCGGTGGCGTCGCTCGGCCTCGGCCAGCCGCCGCTCGGCCGCCGGGGTGGCCGCCGCGTCGACCCGGCGGCGCAGCTCGTCCTCGAGGGTCCGAGCCCGCTCACGCTCGCTCCAGGTGGCCTGCTCGG
>DASZNA010000016.1:0-21611 GCA_035551655.1 Solirubrobacteraceae bacterium | reverse complement strand
GTCTACGACAAGGGCTTCGACGAGGACGCTCGCGGGTACGGCGAGTACATCACCCGGAGCGGGGCCATCTTCTCTCCGCGGCTACCCAACGTCGAACCGCTGAGGCTCGAGTGCGAGCACTTCATCGAGTGCATCGCCACGGGGCATACCCCGCGTTCGGACGGGGCCAGCGGGCTGCGCGTCGTGCGGGTCCTCGAGGAGCTTCAGCGCTCGCTTGATCGATCGGCTCGCGGCGGTGCCCGTGGCTGAATCGCCGTGGGGCTCCGCGGTGGCTCCAGGGTCACATGTGGCGCCGGACGCCGAGCTCGGCGAGGGCGTGAGCGTAGAGCCGGCGGCGGTGATCGGGCCGGGGGTGCGGATCGGGCCCGGGTGCGTCATCGGTGCGGGCGCCGTGATCCAGCCGGGGGTGCGGCTGGGGCGGGACTGCGTGGTGGAACCCGGCGCGGTGCTCGGCAAGCGACCGCGTCTGCGCGCCGGCTCCAGCGCGGAGGGCGCCATCACCGATGACCTTGTGATTGCGGACGGCGTGACGATCTGTGCCGGCGCCGTCGTCTACGCCGCGGCCCAGATCGGAGCGCGCTCGATCGTGGGTGACCAGGCGCAGGTGCGCGAGCGCTCCCGCATCGGCGAGAGCGCGGTCGTCGGCCGGAGCTCCTGCATTGACTTCGATGCCCAGGTCGGGGATCGGGTCTCAATTCAGACCGGGGTCTACGTGACCGGCGGCGCGATTGTCGAGGACGATGTGTTCATCGGGCCTGGGGCGCTGATGACCAACGACGACACGATGGGCCGGCACGCCCGCGGCGAGGGATTGCACGCGCCGGTCCTCCGCCGGGCGTGCCGGATTGGCGGCGGGGTGGTGCTGGTGCCCGGCGTGGTGGTGGGTGAGGAGGCGTTCGTGGCCGCCGGGGCCGTGGTGACGCGCGACGTGGCGCCGCGCGCGCTGGTTGCCGGAGTGCCCGCCCGGGTGATGCGCCAGGTGGGAGACGACGAGCTGCTCGAGCGCTGGCGATAGCCGGGCGCTCCGCCGCTCGACCGGGTCAGGGCGCCGCGCCCGAGGGTCAGCCGGAGGCCCGGGCGGTTGGGGCCAGCCCTCCCGAGCCGTACATCTCCCGGCTCTCCTTGGTCCAGATCACCTCGTCGCGCCCTGGGCCCACCCCGATCAGCGCGACCGGCACCTTGACGAAGTCGGCCATGAACTGCAAATAGTTCCGCGCTGCGTCGGGCAGCTCTTCCTCATGACGGCACTCGCGCAGGTCCTCCGACCAGCCGGGCAGTTCCTCGTATTCGCCTGAGGCGTGATGCAGCACCGTCTGGTGGTAGGGAAAGTGGTCGAACTCGGCGCCCTCAGCCCCTCGGTACCGCGTGCACACGCACAGGCGCTCCTGGCCGGAGAGCACGTCCAGCTTGGTCACGGCCAGCGCGGTGAGTGAGTTGATCCGGGCGGCGTAACGCAGGGCCACCAGGTCGAGCCAGCCCACCCGACGCGGCCGTCCGGTGGTCGTGCCGTACTCGCCGCCCCGGTCGCGCAACTCGTCGGCCAGCGGCCCCTCGAGCTCGGTGGGGAAAGGACCGGCGCCCACCCGGGTGCTGTAGGCCTTGGTGACTCCCCACACCTCATCGATGTCCTTGGGGCCGACGCCGGCGCCGATGCAGGCGGCCCCGGCCACCGGGTTCGACGAGGTCACGAACGGATAGGTCCCGTGGTCGATGTCCAGAAGCGCGCCCTGCGCTCCCTCGAACACCACCATGTCCCCGGCGTCCAGCTGGTCCAGGACCAGCCGCGTCGTGTCGGCGATGTAAGCCTCGAGGCGGTGGCCGTAGGTCAGGTACTCGTCGGTCATGCCCTGGAGGTCCAGGCGCGGATCCTTGGCGAACTCGCGCAGTGACAGGCGCTTGGGTTCGAGGGCGGCCACGATCTTCTTCTTGAGGATCTTCTCGTCGAGCAGGTCCTGAACGCGGATGCCCAGGCGCGCCGCCTTGTCCGCGTAGCACGGGCCGATGCCGCGCCGGGTGGTTCCGATCTGGAGCTTGCCCAGCTTGATCTCGCCCGCGTGGTCCAGAAGCATGTGGTAGGGCATGATCAGGTGGGCGTTGGCGGAGATCCGCACGCTGCTCGTGTCGATGCCCCGGCGGCGCAGCTCGTCGAGCTCGTCGGTCAGCACCTTCGGGTCGATGACCACTCCGTTGCCGATCACGCACAGCTTTCCCGGGTGCAGGATCCCCGAAGGCATGAGGTGCAGCTTCCACGTCTCGCCGTTGCGGACGATCGTGTGGCCGGCGTTGTTGCCGCCCTGGAAGCGGACGACCGCGTCTCCTCGCTCAGCCAGGAGGTCGGTGATCTTTCCCTTCCCCTCGTCGCCCCATTGGGCGCCCACAATCACTATTCCTGGCATGGCGCGGAGTGTAGGGGGAGGTCAGACACGGCTGCCGGGGTGAGGCCGTCAGGCGATGCGCAGATCCATCCTATGATCGTGCCCGAGCAGCGGCAGCTCGTCGCACATCTCGGTGAGGCGGGACACGGTGCGCGCGGTGATCTGGTCGCACAGAAGATCGCGATCGAGGATGTTCGTGGTGATGACCATCGATCGCTCCTCCTCATAGCGAGCGTTGACGATCGAGTAGAGCTCCTCGAGCACCCATGGCGTCGACTGCTCGGCCCCGATGTCGTCAATGTGAAGCAGATCGACGGCGGTGAGCTGGTTGAACAGGTCGACGTGCGAGCCGGTTTCGAACGTCTGGCGGATGGTTCGGAGCAGGTCCGGGAGCGTGTACCGGGCGGCGGTTCGGCCCGCCTTGAGCGCCGCCTTGGTGACCAGCATGGCCAGCGTTGTCTTGCCGGTGCCGTTGGGGCCCATGAACCACAGCCCGCGTCCTGCGTCGAGCGCCTCGTCTATCCGGCCGGCGAACCGGCGCGTGGCCATGACCACCGCCGGGTCCATTTCCGTGACCGGGAAGCGGTCGAAGGCCACGTCACGGTAGAGGGCGGGGATGACCGCCGACAGGCTCCGGGCCTTGGCTCGGGCCACGATCTGCGGCCGGCACCGGCAGTCATACGCCGTGTTGCTCGCCTCGTCATACAGCCAGCCTGAGCCATCGCACTTCTGAAACGGGCAGGGGCTCAACTGGTGAACTCCGGGCCGGCATAGTTCATGAACTTGGGGAACTCGCTTCGGAACGTCAGGACGATCTCGCCCACCGGTCCGTTGCGGTGTTTGGCGATGATGATGTCCGCCTCGCCGGGTCGGGTCGACTCCCGGTTGTAGTACTCCTCGCGGTAGATGAACATGACCAGATCGCTGTCCTGCTCGATCTGGCCTGACTCTCGAAGATCGGACAGGATCGGCTTCTTGTCCCCCGCCCGCTGCTCCACGTTGCGGCTGAGCTGGGAGAGGGCGATCACCGGCACCTTCAGCTCGCGAGCCAAGCTCTTTAGCCCCCGGCTGATCTGCCCCACCTGCTCGACGCGGCTCTCGACGCGTCCCTCATGGCGCATCAGCTGGAGGTAGTCGATGATGATCAGCCCGAGGCCCCCCTGGTCCTGCAGCTGGTGGTGCAGGCGGCGCGACTTGGCCCGAACCTCTAGTACCCCCGTGTCACTCGAGTCATCCACGAACAGCGGGGCCTTGCCCAGGCGCCCGCAGGCCTCCAGGATCTTCTGCCAGCGTGCCTCGGGAACCTTTCCCCGGCGGAGGTCCTCCCCCTTGACTCGGGCCTGAGAGGCCACGAAGCGCTGGGCCAGCTCGGACTCGGACATCTCCAAGGAGAACAGTGCCACGGGATGTCCGCTCAGGGCCGCGTTCTCGGCGATGTTGGCCACCAGCGCCGACTTGCCCATAGACGGGCGCGCGGCCAGCACGATCAGGTTGCCGGCCTGGAATCCGCCGGTCAGATCGTCCATGTCCCGGAAGCCGGAGGGAGTCCCCGTCAGGGAGCTCTTCTGAGTCGATCGGAAGTGAAGCCGGTCGGTCTCCTCGTGAAGGATCTGATCGATCGGCCGGATCGTGCGCTGCCGGTCGTCGTGGGCCACCTCCAGCATGGCCCGCTCGGCCTGCTCCAAAAGCTCTCGCGGGGGAGCCTCCCGGTTGTGGACGCCGGTCTGGATCCTGTAGGTGGCGGTGAGCAGTGCCCGCATCTGGGCCTGCTCGCGGACGATCCGGCCGTACTCCGACGCGTGGCCGGTCGCCGGCACCCAGGCGGCCAGCTCCTCGATCGTCTCCCCGCCGATCTCCTCCAGCTGGTGGTTCTGCTGGAGGCGCTCGGACACCGTTAGGTGATCGATCTTCCGATCGTCGGTGTACAGGTCCAGCATCGCCTGGAAGATCGCGGCATGCTGGGGCCGGTAGAAGTGCTCGGGTCGCAGCTGCTCGTCCACCAGCAGCGCGTGCAGATGGCGCTCGTCCAGAAGCACCGCTCCCAGCACCGACTTCTCGGCGTCGAGGTTCTGCGGGGGAAGGTTGGCGCTAGCAGTGGCGACGCTCATGAGGCCGTCCGAATATAGGTCGCAGACAGGCGGACGTTTTCCATCGATGCCGCAATCAGCAACAACTTCCGATCACCCCACCGCAGCCCCGCAACCGCCTCAGCCCAGCCAGCTCAACCAGATGCAGGGCCAGGTCAAGCCCCCCGTCAGCCTGCGAGGGCGGTCCCGAGCGAAAGCCACTCGCGGAACGCTTATCGCCGGCTAACGACTGAGACTCTGCAGCGGGTGGCTTGAGCCGGGGACCGCCCTCTCAGGCGGCCACAACCATGGTCTTGACCGTAGCGGTGACATCGTCAGCCACCTCTACGACGACCATGTGCGTACCCACGTTGCGGATCGGCTCCTCCAAATGGATCTTCCGTCGATCCACGCGCAGGCCCCTGGCCTCACGAATGGCGTCAGCGATGTCCTGGGTGGTCACCGAACCGAACAACCGACCGTCGTCCCCGGCCTGCTGGGGAATCGTCAGCACCGTGCGCCCGAGCAGGGCGGCGTTCTCCCGCGCCTTGTCCACAGCCTCGCGCTCGGCTCGCTCCGCCGCTTCGCGCCGGCGAGACGCCGCCTCGATCGAGCCCTTGGTGGCCGCTTCGGCCAGCTTGCGCGGCACCAGGAAATTCCGCAGGTATCCCGCGGACACATCCACGACAGCTCCGCGCTCGCCGAGCGAGTCCACGTCCTGGAGAAGAATGGCCTGAGGCACCTGAACCTACCTTGACCTAGCGGTCTCGATCGGAGCGGCCGCCGCGCTCGCGGTGGTCATTGCCGCCCTCACCGACGTAGGGCAGCAAGGCCAGCTCACGAGCCCGCTTTACGGCGCGCGCCACCTGACTCTGATGCCGGCGGCACGCGCCGGTGATGCGGCGCGAACGGATCTTCCCTCGGTCGGAGACGAACCGCCGCAGCGAAGAGATGTCCTTGTAGTCGACCTGATCGACCTTGTCGCGACAATACGGACAGGGCTTGCGACGACCGGAGGTCGGCCCGCCCTTCCTGTCGCGCCGGCGAACCGGCCTTCTACGTTGCTTCGCCACGTGGCTTCTCCTGAGTTATCCGAAAGCTTGCTTTAGCGGCTGAGCGATCAGAACGGAATGTCGTCGTCAGCCGCGCCGGAGCCCGCGGAGGCGGAGACGAAATCTCCGGTATCGATCGGGATGTCACTCTCCGCCTCGCGCACGCTGCTGGAGAAGCCGCTCCCGTTGCCGTTACCGTTAGAGGCGTCGTCACGCCCGCCGAGGAACTGCACGGTCTCAGCGATGATATCGACTGCCTGACGCTTCTGTCCGTCGGTCTCCCAGGAACGCCAGCGCAGACGGCCGTCGATGGCCACTCCGCGGCCCTTGGACAGGAACTTGCCGCAGTTCTCTCCCTGCTGGCCCCAGACCGTCACGTCGAAGTAGTTGGGCGCGTCCTCCCACTGGCCCTCGTTGGTGCGACGGCGGCCGTTGCAGGCGATCCGCAGCGTGCAGACCGTCTGTCCTGAGTTGGCCAGAGTTCGCACCTCTGGGTCCTTGGTCAGGTTGCCGGTGAGGATCACCCGGTTGATGTTGCCTGCCATGGAAATGGCTCCTTTCAAGAAGTTCTCTCGCCTGGCCGCGAGTCTAGGCCCGCCGCAGGCGTCAACCGGCGCGATAGCCGGAAAATGGGCGGAAACGTCACAGAATTGGTGCACGGATGACACACCTCGTGACTCGCCCGTGACAAGCCGTGACGTTTCCCCTGACAACCCTGCCCAGCCAGCCTGACCAACCCGGCCTCGGCCAGCCGCGGCGCCCGGTTCAGGCAGCCGGCTCTGACTCAGCGGTCCCGCTAGGGCTGCCCACGAGCACCGGCGGCGCGCTGTCAGGGGCCGGCGGCGTACCGGGCAGCACCTTGATGATGCGGAACCGGAGCACTTCGTCAGCGATCCCCAGGCTGTGCGAAAGGGAGTCGAGCAGGCTGGTCGGTCCAGAGAATTGCACCAGGTGGAACTCGGCCTCGCTCTGATGGCGGATCGGATAGGCCGTCGGGCGGCGCCCCCAGGCCTGATTGCGAGACACCGAACCGCCGGCGCCCGTGATGGCCGACTCCACATCGGAGAGGATCTTGCCGCGGGCGTCCTCGTCGCTCTCCAGCGAGAGGAGCAGCACGAGGTCGTAGACGATGGGATCGCTGGGCATGAGAACGTGACCGGGGGCCGGTCAGCGAGCGAATATAGCAACGGGCCCCGGCCGGGCCTGACCGGCCAGGCCAAACAAAACCCACTGCCACCGGAGAGAATGGGAGCCCATGGCTTCCCCTTCCCCCACCGACGACCTGCCGCTGCTCGAGTTCCCGGATCCCCAGGGCTGGGTGACCTGGCTGGACGAGAACCACGTCACGGCCCGCGGGGCGTGGCTGAAGTTCGCCAAGCGAGGTGCCCCACGCCCCACGGTCTCCTACGCCGAGGCGGTGGAGGTGGCTCTCTGCTTCGGCTGGATCGACAGCCAGGTCGGGCGCCTGGACGAGTTCTTCTACCGCCAGCGGTTCACGCCTCGCGGATCGCGGAGCCGCTGGTCGCAGATCAACCGGGCCAAGGCGACCGATCTCCTGCAGCGCGGGCTGATGCGCCCAGCCGGGCTGGCTGAGGTGGAGCGAGCCAGGCGGGATGGTCGCTGGGAGTCCGCCTACGCCTCGCCCTCCAAAGCTGTCGCGCCCGAGGACTTCCTGGCGGCGCTCCGGCAAAACCCCCAGGCCGAGCGCAACTTCGCCAGCCTGACCTCGGCCAACCGCTACGCGTTCATCTTCCGCATCGAGGAGGCCAAGCGGCCTGAGACTCGAGCCCGGCGCATCGTCCAGTACGTCGAGATGCTCGCCGCCGGCCGCTCGTTCCATTGAGCCGGTGGCCACCTGTTCCGCGCTCGCCAGCCTGGTCAAGCGCTCCAAGCCGACGCCCGCGCGTGACTCAGTTCTCGGCCACCGCGTCGCGGGTCGCCCCGTTCTTCTTGCGGATATCACCCAGCTGGTCGTCGATCCAGTCACCCGGGTTGCGCCGCGTGACGATCGACTGAAGGCCCTCCAGCCGGCGCCGGCGCTCGGCCTCGTTCATGGTCAGCGCGGCGTGAATCGAGTCGGCCAGCTCCTGGATGTCGAACGGATTGACCGACAGCGCGAACTCGCCGAGCTCCTCGTGGGCGCCGGTGTTCTCGGACAGGATCGAGACGCCCGCCCGCTCGTTGACCATCGGCCCCTCCTTGGCCACCAGGTTCATCCCGTCGAACATGGCGTTGACCATCAGCACGTCGTAGTGCTTGTAGGCGGCCACCGCCTCTTCGAGGTCGTCGCGCAGCTTGAGCTGGATCGGCATCCAATCCGGTGAGCCGTGGCGATGGTTGACCACCGCCACCACCGCCTCGATCCGCTCCAGGTACTCGGCGTACTCCGGGACGTCCGTCCGGGACGGCATCAACTGGGCGATGAACGTCACCCGCTCGCGGAACTCGGGGTGCTGCTCCAGAAACACGTCGAACGCACTGAACCCACGCAGCACGTTCTTCGAGAGGTCGGCCCGGTCGACCCGCAGGATCAGATGGTCACGTCGCCGGCGCAGCAGCTCCTCCTCGAACTCCCGCGTCCGCTCGCGGGCGGCCACCGCCTGGACGGCGTGGGAGTCGATCGGCAGCGGATAGGCCCGTACCCATACCTCGCGCCCGTCGACCTGGACGACACCGCCCTCGTGATCGACCTCCAGGCCGAGCAGGTCCTCGCAGCACTGCAGGAAGTTGTGGCGATAGGACCGGGTGTGGAAGCCGACGATGTCGTTGGACAGGATGCCCCGGTAGAGCTCCTCTCGCATCATTGAGGGCAGCACGCGCCAGGAGTCGGACTGGCTCCAGGGGATGTGCACGAAGTGATGCAGGAAGGCATCGGGGCGGGCCTGACGGATCAGGGCCGGCAGCGTGTAGAGGTGGTAGTCGTGAACCATCACGACCGGGTGCTCGACACCCTCTATCTCCTCCAGCACCGCCCGAGCCAGGTCCTCGTTGACCACGTTGTAGCCGAACTCGAACGCCTCGGTCTCGTTGCGGCGGATATCCGGGGCGTTGGACAGGTCCCACAGGTAGTGCTGGATGAACCACAGCATCGGGTTGGCGATGATGTTGTAGAAGCGGTCGTAGGCCTCATCCTCGGAGGCGACCAGCTTGACTCGGTACTCCGCGCCCTCCGGCGCGCGGACCGGGAAAGGCGCCCCCTGGTGGCGCTCGGACATCTCCACGTCCTCGGCCGTCATGGCCGAGGCAATCCAGGTCACGTCCCGGTGGGTGGCCAGCCCAATCAGCGCCGTCACGAGCCCACCGGTGCCGCGTCGGACCTGCCCATCGGGCTGGAACGTCACCGGGCCACGGTTGGACACCAGTACGAGAGGAGACGCCATCAGATGGTCCTGGCCCGGTCGAACCGGATGATGCGCCGCACGGTCATGAGCTGAACAGTCCGTCCATCAGCACGAGCCAGTCTCGGAGCAACCTCGGCGTGAGGAAGCGATGGCGCACCGATTCCTTGCCGGCCCGGCCGATCCGGCGTCCCAGTCCCGGGTCGCGCAGGATCTCCAGGCAGCGCTTCGCACACTCCTCGGCAGAATCCACCAGAAATCCGGACTCACCGTCACTCACCTGGAGCGGGATACCCCCAACGTTGCCGCCGACGAACGGTCGCGCCTTCCAGATCGCCTCAGACACCGTCAACCCGAACCCCTCTCGGATCGACTTCTGGATGACCACGTCGCAGTGGGACTGGAAGGCGTTGACCTCGATGGCTCCCACATTGTTGAGATTGTTGAGGATATGAATGTCCGGGTCGCCCTCCGCGTGCGAAATCGTCGCGTTGAAGAAGTCCCAGCCCTCCGGATCGTCGGTGGCCATCGAGCCGACCAGCGCCAGCTGCACCTCGGGCATCTGCTGCTTGACCAGCCGGTAGGCGTCGATCACCCCGAGTGGGTCCTTCCAGGGGTCGAACCGGGAGACCTGGCAGAGCAGCGGCCGGTCGACGTCGATGCCGAACTGGCCGCAGATGTACACCGCATCATCGGGCGAGAACGCCATGTTCTTGGGGGCGAGCGGATCGATGGCCGGCGGGATGATGTGCGGCCGCGCGGCCAAGCCCTCGGGAACGTACCCCGGCATGTGAAAGACGGCGGCGGGATAGCAGTCCAGGTGTCCCATCAGCCTGGCCAGCGTGTCCGGGTTCGGGGTCGACAGGTCGATGTGACAGCGCCACACCCAGTGATCGGCCTTCTCGCCGGCCATGTCGCACACGGCGGCCGGCTGAGGGTCATGCACGATGCAGAGATCCCAGTCCCCGCTGAGCTCCCGCGCGTTGATCTCGTTGTAATGCGTCCAGGTCTGCCACTGCTCCTCGCTCAGATCCGCGGGACTGCCCTGCAGCGCGTTGTGCATCACCTTGGTGGCGTTGAAGAACTCTTCCCGCCCGTAGATCACGTGCCACTCGGCGGCCAGGCCGATGTCGACCATCAGCGGCACGAGGGTGTAGAGAATCTCGGAGACGCCGCCCCCGAACGCGGTGGCCGACAGGTGGAGTATCCGCCGGCCTGCCATGCGGTCGGCCAGGAGGCGGATCTCATCCACCAGCGGCCGCCCGACGATGCTGGCGTAGTCGGAAAGATGCTTCTGGGCGAGAGAGACGGGCTGCAGCATTCGGGATGCGGAGCCTACTGGCCGCTCCCGGGATCCGGCCGCTCGGCCCCAGCTTCACCGCTCGGGTCACTCCGCCGGCGCAGCCGTTCTACGCCGGCGCCCACGGCCTCGACTAGCGCGGCATGCAGGGCCGGGGTGGCCGCGGAAATCGAGGAGATCTGAAACTCATGACCCGAGCCGAGCAGTCCGTAGCGGTCCAGCCCCCGCCCCCAGCCATCGGTGACCACGCCACCCGCCTCGATCAGACACAGCCAGGCCGCGGCCAGGTCGTACGGCGAGTTGTTGAGCACCTGTCCCCGTCCCACGCGCTCGAACTTCGCCCGCATGCCCGGCACGTCCTCGATCAGCCGGGATCCCACCTCCACCACCGCATCCAGCTGCCCCGTGGTCACCCGCGTCATCACGTAGGCTTGGGAACCCAGCTCGAACGTGCCGCCCCCCACGGAGCTGGCATCGATCAGGTCACCCAGCACCTCGACGGTCTCCCGGGCCGGCCGGCCGCGGAACCCGTATCCCCAGAACATCCGCCCGACGTCGATGTTGGGGCTCAGCGCGATCCGGCGCGAAGACCGCACGCCGTGCCCCCGCGAAGCCAGAAACCAATCTCCGGTCTTGATCTCCACCACGCACCCGACCTCCACGTCGGCCATCGTCGGGTGCCCGTCGCCCAACGGGGCCAGAGCCACCGCCACGCAGGCGGACTCCAATCCCGCCATGGCCGGGCGGGTACCGTCGATCGGGTCCACCACGAGCACGTGCGAGTCCCCGGGGTCGCCGACCAGCCCCCGGTCCTCGGAGTAGAAGCTGAACCGAGGCGCCCGCTCACGCACGAACTCCTCCACGTAGCGCTCCGCGACCTCGTCGACGGCGAAAGTCACATCACCTCCCGCTCCGCCGCCCTCCTCGGCCCGTCCGGCCAGCGAGCCCAGATGCGGGAGGACCACCTGGCGAACGGCGCAGGCCAGGGAGAACACCAGTTCGCTTTTGTCCGCCGCCACGGTTGAGATGATGCCTGCCATGCGCGAGCGACCCAACCTTCATGCGGCTGAGTTCGAGTACGACGACGAGGATCCGCCGGGCTATCGCGGCGGCGCGGCGATGATCTCCCGCGCTCTCGGAGCCCAGGAGATCGCGTTGAAGCTGTTCGAGCTGCCGCCCGGAGAATCCCTGTGCCCCTATCACTACGAGTACGTGGAGGAATGGCTGCTCCTCCTGGCCGGAGAGCTGGACCTGCGGACCCCGAAGGGCAGCGAGCGGCTGCCCAGCGGCGCCGTGGTGTGCTTTCCCGCTGGGCCGGATGGCGCCCACAAGGTCACGACGCCTGCCGACGGCTCTGAGGCGGCTCGCTTTGTGATGTTCTCCAGCTCGCACGAGCCGGCGGTCTCGGTATACCCCGACAGCAACAAGATCGGGGTCTGGGTCCCGGGCGCGACCGACAACCTGATGCTCCGCCGCGAAGACGGAAACGTGCCGTACTACGCGGGCGAAACGGATTGAACGCATGCGGGAGGTGGCGGCCCGGCTAGGCCGCCAAACATCGCTTCCGTGAGGCCCCGGCCGGGGTGAGCCAGTCGAGGTGGCGGCCTGCTCTCAGGCGGGGATCTCCAGCGTGAAGACCGTCTCCCCCGGCTGTGAGTCGACCTGCAGGCGCCCGTCCATGCGCTCGGCCAGCTCGCTGGCGATGGCCAGACCGAGACCCGACCCCTGGGCGTCGTCGGCGGTGAAGAACGGCTCGAAGACCCGGGGCATCGCCGCCTCGTCGATGCCCGAGCCGTCATCGCGCACGGCCAGCCTCACCGCACCGTTGGACCGTCCGGCGGTGACGACGATGTTGGTTCCGGCAGGGGTATGGGTGAGCGCGTTGTCGATCAGGATGCGCACGATCTGGGCCAGCCGCACCGGATCGCACACGGCCTCCACCTGTCGGGGCAGGCGGAGCTCCAGGTGAGAGTCGTGCTGGGCCAGTGACACCTCGAACTCCGCCGATACCGACCGGGTCAGCTCACCCAGATCCACCGGTTCGGGACGCAGCTCGAGCGAACCGGATTCCAGACGGGAGAGGTCGAGCAGATCGACCGACAGCTTGCGCAGGCGTTCGACCTGCTCGGACACGTGGCCGAGAAACCGGCGCCGGGTCGCCGGGTCCAGTTCCTCGTCCTCCAGCAGCTCGACGAAGCCGCCGAGCGAGAACACGGGGGTGCGCAGCTCGTGCGAGGCCGTGGCGATGAACTGCTTGCGGGCCTTGTCCAGCAGGCCGAGCTGACGCTGCATGTCGTTGAACGCGACGGCCAGCTGCCCCAACTCGTCGTGTACATCGACGGCGATCGAGTGCTCGAACTCGCCGCTGGCCACGCGCTCGGCTGCCCGCTCCAGACGCTTGACCCGCTGGGTCAGCCAGCGGGCCAGGAGGTAGCCGCCGATCAGCGACAGGAGTAGCGCGATGGCGCCGGCCACCAGGATCTGCTGGCGCACCACCGTGACCGTGCGCTGAATGTCCGAGGCGGGAGAGGAGTACACGATCACCCGAGCCACGTGCCCGGCGTAGGTGATCGGCATGGCCGCCTCGGCCACCAGGCCGGTCCGGTCGGTCTCGGTGCCAAAGGCCAGCCGCCGGCTGCGGATGGCCCGCCAGGCCACCGGGTAGCCGAGGTGGGCTGTCGTGCTGGGATTGCTCGAATCGGCCACCGGTGTGAGCTGAGGCCCGCTGGGCTGGGCGGCGATGCTCACCGCCAGGAGCGTCACCCTCGTCTGGGCGCGGCGGCTGGCCTCATCGACCCGAGCCCGCACCGCCCGGCCGGTGGCCGAGGTTCCCACCGTGCCGGCCACCGGACCCGAGTACTCGCGGGCCGCCGTGGCCAGCTCGTGCAGGCGGCTATCCACCAGCCGGCTGTGCAGGCCAGGTGAGACGTACAGGTACAGGGCCGCGAAGGCCAGCACCGTGATGGCGAAGAACACGAGCACCAGCCGGTCGCGAAGCGAGATCAACATGCCTGAGGGCTCAACTCTCGAATCGCGGCCGTATCGGCCCGCCGGTCATTCGTCGGTGTCGCGGAACCGGTACCCCACCCCGCGCACCGTGAACAGGTACTCGGGATCCTTGGAGTCCCGCTCGATCTTCTCCCGCAGGTGACGGATGTGCACATCGATCGTGCGCGGGTCCCGGTAGGCGGAATCGCCCCAGATCCGCGCCAGGAGCATGTCCCGGGTGAACACCCGGCCGGGAGACCGGGCCAGGGTGGACAGGATCTCGAACTCCACGAACGTGAGGGGTGCATCGCCGCTCCTGACCCGCACGCTGCGCTTGAGGAAGTCGATCCGCACGTCCCCCACCTCGAGGGGGGGCTCGCTGCCGCCGTCCTCCGTCCACCGGCTCATCTCGGCACGGCGCAGGGCGGCCTTGATGCGGCTCGAGAACTCCCGCATGGAGAAGGGCTTGGTGATGTAGTCGTCGGCTCCCAGCTCCAGCCCCACCACCTTGTCGATCTCCTCGGACTTGGCGGTCAGCATGATGATCGGGACCGAGCTCCGGCTCCGCAGCCGCCGGCACACCTCCAGCCCGTCGATTCCGGGCAGCATCACGTCGAGGACGACCAGATCGAACGCCTGCTCGTCGAAGCGCTCCAGCGCCTGGCGGCCATCCGTGGCCTGGACCACGTCGTAGCCGTCGCGGCGCAGGGGATAGGAGAGCAGAGTCTGGATCGACTGCTCGTCATCCACGAGGAGGATCCGGGCAGCGCGTTCAGCCACGGTCATGACGATCAGCGCAGAGATTAGTGGTCGCTCCCGGCGGGGATGGCCAGGATCTGGCCGGCGCGGTTAATCTGGCAGGACATGGTGGATTCCCGCATCTACCGATCCGGGCTGGCCCTGGTGGCGGTCGCGGTGATCGTTTTCGCCTTCTCGCTCACCGGTCAACCTACCCCCGCCCCGAGCAATCTGGCGCCGGTGCCGCTCAACGGAGCCGCGCTGCTGGCCAACATGACGAGCCTGGCCAGGGAGTTTCCCAACCGGACACCGGGGTCCCCGGGGGACCGGGGGCTGGCCGCCGCCGTGGCCAGCCAGCTCCAGGGCACGCGCGGATTCACGGTGGCCACCGCCACTCAGACTCTGAGCACGGCCCGCGGCGAGCGTCCGGTGGAGACCGTCACCGCGATGCGGCCCGGGCTGAGCGGCGGAACGATCGCCTTGATGGCCCAGCGGGACGCTTCAGGCGGCCGGGGGCTGGCCGGTCTGTCCGGCACCGCGGTCCTGCTCGATCTGGCCCGCCTGATCGCGGGCCAGACCGAGAGCCACACGATCATGCTCGTCTCGACCAGTGCTTCGGTGGGAGCCGCGGGAGCCGCGCAGCTGGCTCACTCGCTGGCCGGGCGACCCGTCGACGCCGTCATCGCGCTTGGGGATCTGGGGGCGGTCCATCCCACGCAGCCGCTGATCGACCCGTGGTCGGATGCCGCCGTGGTGGCGCCGCCGCTCCTGCGCCAGACCATCTCCCGTTACGTCGCAGCGGACACCGGCCTGCCCGCGGGCAACCCCACGCTGGGGGCTCAGCTGGCCCATCTGGCCTTCCCTTATTCGAGCAGTGAGCAGGGACCGTTCGGCGCGGCTGGCCAGCCCGCGGTGGAGTTCAGCACCTCGGGCTACGGCCCCACGCCACCCAACCAGCCAGTTAGCGCCCTGCGCCTTCAGCAGTCCGAGGAAGCGATCCTCCAAGCCGTCAGCGCACTCGACAGCGGGCCCACCGTCCCGCCCCCATCGTCATACCTGGTGCTGAGCGGGCAGCTGGTGCCGGGGTGGGCGGTCCGGCTGCTGGTGCTGGCGCTGCTGGTGCCCGTCGCGGTGGCTGTGGTCGATGCGGTGGCCCGCGCCCGCCGCCGCGGGCATTCGATGCTTCGCTGGCTTGGCTGGGTGTTGGCTTCGTCCATCCCATTCCTGGCGTGCCTGGTGGTGCTATTGATCGTGCGCGCCGGGGGTCTGCTCTCCGGAACCCCACCGGGCCCGGTGGCGGGGACGATCCCGCTGAGCGGTGGAGGCATCGCACTGATGGTCGTCCTGGCCGTCACCCTCATCGTCTCGTTCGCCGTGCTGCGCCCGCGCTGCGTGCAGCTTCTCGCTCAGCGTCAGCGCACCCGTGGCCGGCCAGGAACTTCCTCCGGGGACGCGGCCGCCGTCTCGCTGATGGTGGTCCTGTGCGCCGCGGTGGCGATCCTCTGGCTAGCCAACCCCTTCACGGCACTGCTGCTCGTCCCCGCCCTGCACCTGTGGCTGTGGCTGGCCCAGGAAGGTGTCCGCACCCGCCGCTGGCTGATGGTGGGTCTCGGTGTGGTCGGGCTCGTCCCGGCGGTCCTGGTCCTGGGCTACTACGTGCACGCCTTCGGTCTCACGCCGGTCGGCCTGGTCTGGTCCGGGATCCTGATGGTGCTGGGTGGGGCCCTGTCTCCACTGGCCGGACTGGTCATCTGCCTGCTGCTGGGGTGCGCCGTCAGCGTGCTGATCATCGTCCTCCGCTCAGCCCCCGCACCTTCCCAGGCCACGCCGGTCACCGTGCGGGGACCGGCCACCTACGCCGGTCCCGGCTCGCTCGGGGGGACCGAGTCGGCGCTGAGCTCACGGCGCTGAGCTCACGGCGCTGAGCGCTGGGCGCACCCCTCGATCCCCCGAATCAACGTTTGTACTAACCCGTCTGCCCATCCGGGTTTACTACTGACGGGCATCGCGGTTGATTTCTGTTGAAAGTCGTCCAGTTCGGTCGAGCCGCGGGAAGCATTTGCCGATGTAACCGCCGGCCGCAAGATCGGAGCCCCAGGTATGGAACCCGAATCAGACAAGAAGCTTTCCGAGCTCAAAGAGCGCCTCGATTCTGGCGAGTACGCGGTCGATCCGCGGGCTGTGGCCGACGCGATTCTGCGCCGGTCCCGGGACGCTGCCCTGGTCCGGGCAGAGCTGTCACAGGCCAACGCTCTGGAGCTCACCGCCCTCCCTTGCCTCGTCCGGCCAGCCCCGCTGGACCGGGATCAGACCGCGTGCTCGAAGCCGGCCAACCGGCTCGTGGCATCCGAAAAACTGACTCCCGGCTCGCCCTGGATGACCCGGCCGATCCAGGTGATTCGGAGGGCCGGATCGGCCTGTGTCACCGCCGCCTCCACCACGCTGCGGGCGCTGAGCGGCGCGCAGGTACACAGCTCGTAGTCCTCCCCGCCGGTCGCGGCGAGCTCGCCGGGCACCACCGACAGCTGGCGGCAGGCCTCGGCCAACCCACCGGGAGTCGGCAGGCGGCCGAGTTCGAGCTCCAGCCGCGCCCCGCTGGCGAGCCCGAGGTGCCCGGCATCGGTCGCCAGCCCGTCGGATAGGTCGATCATCGCCGTGGCGCCCGCCTTGGCCAGGGCGCGGCCCACCGCCAGGCGGGGCTCCGGCCGGCTGTAGCGAGCCCGCAGCGATCGGGCGAGCTCATCCGCGAGCCGGACGCGCCCGTCCAGCACCGCCAGTCCGGCGGCCGATCCGCCCAGTGTGCCGGTGACGCCGACCAGATCGCCCGGACGGGCTCCATCGCGAGTCACCACACTTCCCGGGTCATCGGTGTGGCCGGTCACCGTGACTGAAACGACCAGGGTGGGCGAGCGGGTGATGTCGCCTCCGGCGATCGTGCACCCGGTCCGGGCGGCCAGCGCCTGAGCTGAGCCGATCAGCTCGGCACACTCACCGTGTTCCACACCTTCCGGCAGCCCGAGCGCCAGGTACGCCTCCCCCCGGTCAAGGCCCATCGCGGCCAGATCCGACAGCGCCGCCGCCAGCGCGCGGTGCCCGATCTCCGCCCAGCTCAGCTGGGAGCGGCGGAAGTGCACGCCCTCCACCATCGTGTCTACCGAAGTGACCGAGTAGGCGCCGGCGGCCCGGACCACGGCGGCGTCGTCGCCCACCCAGCGGATCACCCGAGCGTCCTCCCGGGCCAGCAGACGGCTCAGGTCGTTGATCAGCTCGAGCTCGCGCATCGAACTGACCGGATGTCGCTACCGGTGGCGGTAGACGATGCGGGCCCGGTCCAGGTCGTAGGGCGAGAGCTCGACGCGGACGCGGTCGCCGGGAAGGATGCGGATCCGGAAGCGGCGCATCTTGCCGGCCACGTGGCCGAGCACCACTCGATCCATGTTGTCGAGCTTTACGCGGAACATCGCGTTGGGAAGGGCCTCGACGACCTCTCCCTCCAGCTCGACCTTCTCCTCCTTGGGCATGCGGACGATTCTAGGTGGTCTGGCTCAGGCCGGGCTCGCGGCTCGGCCGACCCTAGCCGTGCCGGCCCTGACCGCTACCCGTGCTTGCCTTTACCGCCGCCGTTGCCCTTGCCGCCGCCCGTGGCGGCTCCGCCTGTGGTGCCCCCCCCGGTCCCACCACCGCCACCACCGCCGCCGCCGCCGGCTGCGGCTGGCGGGAGCGGGGTCGGAGCCGTTTGCGGCGGCGCCGAGTACAGCGTGGTGTTGGTGTAGGGGTTGGCGGTCGCCCCGCCGCTGTATCCGGAGGTGCTCGTCCCGCTGGTACTGGCGCTGCCGCCCGACGCGTGGGCGCCGTGGTAAGCCACCCCCTGCCAGGGCGTGGTCGGCGGCGGGAAGTCGCTGCAGTAGCCGTGGGAGGCGTACTGCATGAAGTCGTGCCAGATCGGTGCGGCCAGCGTTCCGCCGTAGCCGGGACCCAGTCCGTTCACGTCGTTCATCGATGTGGTGGCGGTCGGGTAGCCCACCCACACGGCGGTCGACAGCTTTGGGGTGTACCCGACGAACCACGCGTCGGTGTAGTTGCTGGTCGTGCCGGTCTTGCCGGCGGCTGGGCACCCGTAATTGGCGGCTGTGCCGGTGCCGCTGGTGATCACCGTTTTGAGGACCTGGTCGGCCGTATAGGTCTCCCCGTCACTGAACACGTGCTTGGGCTTGGGCGCGCCCAGGTCGTCGATGTGGCCGTTGGGGAACACGACCTTGTTGATGATCGTGGGCGAGATGTGGGAGCCGCCGTTGGCCAGGGTGGCGTAGGCGTCTGACATCTGCAGCGGCGAGACGCCTACCTTGAGGCCGCCGATCGCCTCCGAGGGATTGCCAAACAGCGGTGAGGTGATGCCCATCTGGTGGGCGATCCTGTCCACTTTGGACATGCCCAAGTCGACCCCGAGCTGGGCGAACACGGTGTTGTCAGAGACGGTCATTGCCTTGGTCACGCTGATCGATCCCTGGTAGCTCTCCTCGGCTGTATGCACCGAATAGGTGGGGTAGCCCGGAAGCCAGCCCGGGGTCAGGGGCTTCGAGGTGTAGTACGTGCTGTTCGGGTCGCCGTCGTAGTCGTGCATCATCGTCATCATCACGAACGGCTTGAACGACGACCCGGTCTGCCGGTTCGCCTGCGTGGCGTAGTCGAACGTGGTCTGCCCCTTGCCGCTGCCGTACTGGGTCGACTGCGCCATGGCCAGGATGTGTCCGTTGCTCGGGTCGATCGATACCAGCGCCGCCGCCGGGTCGCCCGGCTCACCCTCGTGGGCCAGGATCGACCGGCGCGCTTCGCTTTGGTCGGCCAGGTTGATCGTGGTGTAGATCTTCAGCCCGCCGTTGTGGACCGCCTTGTAGCCGAGCTTCCGGGTCAGCTGCTGGCGGACGTAGTCGAACACGTAGGGCTGACGGTGTGTGTCATAGGCGGTGTTGGCCTTGACCTGCAGCGGTGATCTGGCCGCTGCATCCGCCTGGGCCTGGGTGACGTAGCCCGAGTTGGCCATCGCCTGGAGCACGGTGTTACGACGGGCTCGGGCCAGGGCAGGGGCCGTGAACGGGTTGTACTGAGATGGCGCCTGGGGCAGGCCGGCCAGCAGCGCGAACTGGGCCAGATCGAGCTTCTGTATCGGCTTGTCGAAGAACACCCGGGACGCCGCCCCCACGCCGATGGCGGTCTGGCCGCCCACGGTCCCGTAATCCACGTCGTTGAGGTACTGCTCGAGGATCCACTGACGCGAGTGGTCGCCCTGGAGCTCGTTGGCCAGCTTGGCCTGGATGATCTTGTACTTGATGTTGTGGTGGGACTTGATCCGCCGGGGCAGGTAGACGTTGTCGACCAGCTGCATGGTCAGAGTCGACCCGCCCTGGAGCCCGTTCCCCTGTCCCAGTACGTCTTTGATGCCGGCTCGCAGGATCCCCATGTAGTCGACCCCGCCGTGGTGCCAGAACCGGCGGTCCTCGATCGCCACGGTGGCCCGTCGGAGAGTGGTGGGCAGCTGGCTGTACGGAACGTAGGTCCGCAGGATGTCGGAGGTCACGTAACCGAGGATCGTCCCGTTGGCCGCGTACACGGTCGATACCTGTCCGGGCACCTGGGGCTTCAGCTGGCTGATGTTGGGCGCCGAATCGGCCGTGGCCACCACCCAGCCGACCAGCCCCATGACCGCGAGCGCGATCCCGGCCAGTCCGATGACCAGGCCGACCAGGCCGGCCCGCTTTACGGGGTGTCCGCGTTTGCGCTGGTGGCGCCGCTGTCTCTCGCGTCGACTCATCAGGAGGGTCAGGAACGACCGGGACAGAGGCGGATGCGACAGCCTCGGTCGCCCTGGAGTGTATCTACCCGAGTGTTTCGGCTCTGACGCTTCCCCTCCTGCCGCTCTCCATCGTTGTCGTCGGCTAAGCCGCCCCGGTCGGGCATCCATCTGGAACACTCGGACCGCGTGTCCGTCGCCCTCGCTTCCCGGGAATCGCGTCCAAGCGGCGCCAGCGCCGAGCTGCCGCTGCGGACCAGCCTCAGGACGGCCTGGCGAGCCTTCTGGACCTCCCGCCTGGTGGTCTTCTTGGCCGGCGTGCTCGCCGTGGAGGAGATTTGGAACGCCTCGTGGGTCCACAAGTACGACCCCGCCGGGGTCACGGCTCCCTTCAACTACCTGGGCAATCTCCTCGTCTCACCCTTCGCCCGCTGGGACTCCGTGTGGTACCTGACCGTTTCGCTGCACGGGTACGACCATCACCTGGCTCGCACCGCCTTCTTCCCGCTCTACCCCGGCCTGATGGCCGGGCTGGGACTCCTCACCGGCTCGGATCTGGTGGCGGGCATCCTCATCTCGATGGTGGCTTTCGCCGTCGCCCTGGTGCTGCTGCACCAGCTGGCCTGGCTCGAGCTCGGTGAGAGGGGGGCGGAAACGACGGTCATGCTGATCGCCTTCTCCCCGATGGCCTACTACTTCTCGGCCGTCTACACCGAGGGCCTCTATCTGGCCCTGTCGGTGGGGTGCCTGCTGTGCGCGCGGAAGGGACGATGGTTCTGGGCCGGCCTGCTCGGCGGCCTGGCCGCGGCATCGCGCAACAGCGGAGCGCTACTGATCATCCCCGTGGTGCTGCTGTTCCTGTACGGCCCGCGGACCGACCGAGCCCACGCCACAGCCCGCTGGGTCGCCGGTGGGTACGAGGGATGGCGGCGGCTTTTGCCCCGCCACCGGCTCGATCCTCGGCTGCTGTGGGCCCTTCTGATCCCAGCCGGCGTGGGCGCCTACATCCTGTTCCTCGCCCTCAGCTCCGGCAACGGACTGGCCCCGTTTCACGCGGAAGCAGTCTGGAATCGCCAGTTCGCGGGACCGTTCGGGGGTGTCTGGAAGGGACTGGTGGCGGCCTGGGACGGGTTGCGCCAGCTGGTTCACGGCACGACGACGCCGCGCTACTTCCCGGTACAGGGCAACCCGCTCCACGTGGGGACGCAGAACCTGATGCTGTTCGGCTCCTTGGTTCTGGGCGCCCTGGCCCTGGTCGGGGTGTTCCGCGGGTTGCCGTTCGCCTACGGGGCCTACTGCGTGGTCTCGCTGGCCATGCCGCTGAGCTATCCCGCCCGGGTGTTTCCTCTGTCTTCGCTGCCCCGGTATGAGGTGGTGCTGTTCCCGCTGTTCATGTGGGCCGCCGTGTGGCTGACCCGCCGGCGGCTGACTGCCCCCGGCATCGGCAGCATGGCCGTACTGCTCGGACTGTTCTCCGCCGACTTCGCCACGTGGCGGTTCATCGCCTGAGCCCGGAGCGGCCGATCCGGGCGGTTTTGCTGGACGCCCACGGGACGCTCCTCGAGCTGGAGCCACCCGCTCCCGCCCTGCGCCGGGTCCTGGCCGAGCGCTTCGGGGTCCGCATCACGCCCGAGCAGGCCGAGGCAGCGATCGCCGCCGAGGTCCGCTACTACCGCGCCCATCTGCACGAGGGACGCGATGAGACGAGCGTCGACGAGCTCCGGGGTCGCTGTTCGCAGGTGCTGCGCGATGCCTTGGCCGCCGAGCATGTCCTCGACCAGATCGGCGCCGGTGAGTTCACCCAGACGCTCCTGGCCGCGCTTCAGTTTCGGCCCTACCCCGAGGTGCCGGAGGTGCTGGCGGAGCTTCGGCGCCGGGGTCGGCGCCTGGTCGTGGCCAGCAACTGGGACGCTTCGCTGCCCCAGACGCTGTCCACCCTCGGCCTGCTCCGCGAGCTCGACGGTGT
>DASZNA010000015.1:0-23914 GCA_035551655.1 Solirubrobacteraceae bacterium | reverse complement strand
GAGGAGGTCGTCGCGAACATCGCCGGCCAGTCCAAGGAGATCTCCGGCAAGGACCAGATCGCCCGCGTGGCGACCATCTCCGCCGGCGACGACGAGATCGGCGACGTGATTGCCGACGCGATCGACAAGGTCGGCAAGGACGGCGTGGTCAACGTCGAGGAGGGCCAGACGTTCGGCATGGACCTCGAGTTCACCGAGGGCATGCAGTTCGACAAGGGCTACATCTCGCCCTACATGGTCACCGACCAGGACCGGATGGAGGCGACGCTGGAGGATCCCTACATCCTCATCGCCAACCAGAAGATCGGCTCCGTGCGGGACATCCTGCCCGTCCTGGAGCAGACCATCCAGTCGGGCAAGCCGCTCCTGATCATCGCCGAGGACGTCGAGGGCGAGTCCCTGGCGACCCTGGTGGTGAACAAGCTGCGCGGCACGTTCACCGGCGTGGCCGTCAAGGCGCCGGGCTTCGGCGATCGCCGCAAGCGCATGCTGGAGGACATCGCGATCCTCACCGGCGGCGAGGTGATCACCGAGGAGATGGGCCTCAAGCTGGAGAACACCCAGCTCTCGCAGCTCGGCCGCGCCCGTCGCGTGGTCGTGGCCAAGGACACCACCACCATCGTCGATGGTGCGGGTGAGAGCGAGGCCATCAAGGGTCGCATCAACCAGATCAAGAACGAGATCGACAACACCGATTCGGACTTCGACCGCGAGAAGCTCCAGGAGCGCCTCGCCAAGCTGTCCGGTGGTGTCGCTGTGGTCAAGGTCGGCGCGGCCACCGAGACCGAGATGAAGGAGAAGAAGCACCGTGTCGAGGACGCTCTGCAGGCGACTCGTGCGGCGCTCGAAGAGGGCATCGTGCCGGGCGGCGGCGTCGCGCTGCTGAACGCGCAGAAGAAGCTCGACATCGACTCCTTCACCGATCCGGACGAGAACACGGGCGCGAAGATCGTGCATCGTGCCCTGGAGGAGCCGCTCCGCCAGATCGCCGAGAACGCCGGGCTCGAGGGCTCGGTCGTGGTCAACGATGTCCGCAAGGCGAAGTCGGGCCACGGCCTGAACGCCGCCACGGGCGAGACGGTCGACCTGATCGCCGAGGGCATCATCGACCCGGCCATGGTGACCCGGTCGGCGCTGCAGAATGCCGCCTCGATCGCCAAGAACATCCTCACCACCGAGGCGATCGTCGCCGAGGTGCCCGAGAAGGACGGCGCGCCCGCCGGCGGCGGCATGCCCGACATGTCGGGGATGATGTAAGCCGAATAGGCTTTCGCCAACAGGCGAGTGTCGCGTTGGAAGAGGGCCCGGCTTCGCCGCCGGGCCCTTTTCCGTGCACGCGGGGATCGGTGGATGACTTCGGGGCTATAGCAACGAAGTCATCCACCGTGCCCTGCTAGAACCTCGCACCGTGCCCGACGCCGTCATCTTCGACCTCGACGGCGTCCTGGCCGACTCCGAGCAGCTGTGGAACGAGGCCAAGCAGGAGCTCGTCCGGGAGAGGGGCGGCCGCTGGCGCGAGGAGGCGCCGCGGGACATGATGGGGATGAGCTCTCCGGAGTGGTCGGCCTATCTCCGAGATCAGCTCGGGGTGCCGCTCGAGCCCGAGGAGGTGAACCGCGAGGTGGTGGCCCGCATGGAGGCCCTCTACCGCGAGCGGCTGCCGCTGCTTCCGGGCGCGGTGGAGTCGGTGCGGGCGATCGCGGCCGAGTGGCCCGTCGGTCTGGCCTCATCCTCCAACCGCGAGATCATTGATCTGTTCCTCCAGGAGAGCGGGCTCGTGGACGCCTTCCGGGTGACCGTGTCCAGCGAGGAGGTGGCGCGGGGCAAGCCGGCACCCGACGTCTACCTGGAGGCGGCGCGGCGCCTGTCGGCGCCCCCGCGCGCCTCCGTGGCCGTCGAGGACTCCAGCAACGGCCTGCGGGCGGCGCATGCCGCCGGCATGCAGGTGATCGCGGTGCCCAATCTCCACTATCCGCCCGATCCGGACGCCCTGGAACTGGCCGTTCGGGTGGTGGACGGCGTCGATCAGCTCACTCCCGCTCTACTCCGCGAACTGCCTGAGCCCTGACCTTTCGGCACGAACCGCGCTACTTCCGCCGCTCCAGGGCGTTATTCTCAAACAGCTTTTCAACGCCGAATCTCTCGACCGCCTTGGCCGAGGGACCGGGGAACCCACTGCGGCATTGAGCCGCTGGGGCGAGTCGCCGCCAGTGTGCGGCGTAGCGCGATCGGTCGCGCGAGCCCGTCAGCTAACCCCGGAGGCAGTAACCGAAAGGAGTCACCTTGCCCCCAACGTCCCTTGACGTGTCCGTCCATGGGGTTCTTGCCGCGCGCGACCTCGCCTCGGCCGAGCTGTGGGACCGCTCCATTGCTCGCTCGCGGCAGCGCCGGCGTCTGGCCGAGATCGGCCGGCGCGCCCGCCGGAGGCGCAAGAGCGTCTCGTTGGCCGTGAGCGCCACGCTGGCTGCAGCGCCGCTCGCCTCCACCGGAGTGGCTGCCGCCGAGGGAGGCCCGAGCTCGACCGCCGCCGGAAGCACGACGGGCGATTCCGCGTCCAGCCAGGCGGCTTCGCGGATCGTGCTCGAGTACGGGAGCGAGGGTCGGCTGGTCGCCGCCCTGCAGGAGCGCCTGAACCAGGTGCTGCCGCTTAGCCATCTGGCCGTGGATGGCATCTTCGGGCCGAAGACCCGGGCGGCCGTCCGGGATTTCCAGCGCCGTCAGGGCGCGACGGCCACGGGGGCAATCGACGTGAACCTCTGGGCCGCCCTGTTCCGCGCTCCCGTGCTCGTCCTGGGTTCCGCGTCCACTGGATCGGCCTCCGGCACCACGGATGCCTCGACTGCGTCTGCTTCGAGCCAGGCTGCCACCTCCACGCCCGGTCAGGCGTCGTCCGGCGCCCTCTCGTCACGGTCATCTCATCCAGCCAGCGGTTCGGCCGTCGGCCACCACCTCACCTCTTCCTCGGCCACGGGGACGGGCGGCAAGGTGGCCGAGCACGGGGTCGCGGGCTCCAGCACGGGGGCGGGAGCGCAAGCCGGCGGCTCGGTGACGGTGGTGACGCCCACCGCTCCGGCGCCGTCTCAGTCCTCCACCTACGTCCTGATCAACGGTGTCGCCCTTCCGCTGCCCCGTCAGTATTTGGTCAACGGGTCCGTGGATCAGGGGGTCGACTACGCCGCCCCGGGCGGCACGCCCGAATACGCCATGGGTGACGGCGTGATCATCGGCGAGGGGATTAGCGGCTTCGGACCGAACGCCCCGATCCTCAAGATCACATCGGGTCCGCTCAAGGGGATGATCGTCTATTACGGCCATGCCGGATCGGACCTGGTCAAGGTAGGCCAGCACGTCAAGGCAGGCCAGCAGATCACCGAGGTGGGCTACGGGATCGTCGGCATCTCCACCGGTCCGCACCTGGAGATCGGCTTCTATCCGCCCGGGGCGATGGGGGCGGGATCCAAGATGCTGGCCGTGATCGACAAGATGCTGGCCGAGCATCGCACCGGGCGCGCCTGGGGGGCCCGGGTGAGCTCCACGACCAAGAAGACGGCCAGCGCCAAGACCACGACGAAGACGACCGCGCGGGCGGCGACCGCGAGCCAGGCGAGCAGTGCGTCGACGAGCTCCGGTACGTCGAGCAAGTCCAGCGCCAGCAGCACTCCGGGCGCCCAGCCGGCTGCTGCGACGACCCAGAGCCAGCCGGCCGCGGCCGCGCAGCCAGCTCCTACCGAGCCCCAGCAGACCACAGCTCCACCAGCAACCACCCAGCCGGGGACCAGCCAGCCCCCAGCGACCACCCAGCCGGCCGCGACCACCCAGCCGGCGCCGACAACAGAGTCAGCCCCGCCGGTGACGACCGCCCCGCCGGCACCGACGACTCAGCCGACCCCGACGACAGAGTCCGCACCGCCGGTGAGCTCGCCACCGGCCACGGTGACCACGACCACAGCGGCCACCACCCCGACGGCTACGACAACCACGGCCGCGACCACCACCACGCCGGTAGCGACCACCACCACGCCGGCAGCGGCCGCGACCACCACACCTACCACCACCCCACCGACGGCGACCGCCACTACGCCGGCGGCGACCACGACCACGACCACCACCAGCGCCACCTCAACCACGAGTCCCGCAGCGACGCCGATCACTCAGGCTGCGTCGACCCCGACCACTACGCCGACGCCGCCGCCGCCCGCTACGGCCGGCTGATCGGGCCGCTCAGACTCGGAGGGAGCCGGGGCCCGGCCTCACAGCCGGGCCCCGCGCTCTGCCTGCACGGATTCATCCATCAGCTGCTCGTACACGTCGGCCGTTCGCCGCGCCACCTCGGGCCAGCCGAACCTCAGCACGTGAGCTCGAGCCTCCTCGATCAGCTGCGCCCGCGCCGCATCGTCGGTCAGCACCTGCTCCAGGATCGCCCGTAGAGCGTCGGCATCGGCGGCCGGGAAACGCAGGCCGGCTCGGCCGTCATCCGGAACCACCTCGCGCAAGCCGCCGGTGTCAGCCACCACGCACAGGCATCCCGAGGCCATCGCCTCGAGTGCCACCAGGCCAAAGGGTTCGTAGATCGACGGGACGATGCACAGGTCGGCCACCCGGTAGAGGGAATGCAGCATGTCGTCTCCGACCCAACCCAGAAACGTGCCGTGCCGGGCCAAACCCAGCCGGGTCGCCTGGCGCTTGAGCTCGGCCTCGGCCGTGCCGGTGCCGGCCACCACGAAGCGCAGGTTGCCGCGGCGCCTGGCGAGCGGGGCCAGCGCCTCCAGGGCCAGATGAAAGCCCTTCTCGAACACCAGGCGTCCAACCAGCAGAACCAACAGGTCGCCGGGTTCGGCGAATCGGCCGCGCAGCGCGACCAGGTCACCCGGCTCCACCGGTGCCAGGTCGTGCGGGTCGATCCCGTTGGGGATCGCTGTGACCCGCTCCGGATCCAGGGCAAACACGCGGGAGACGTGCCCGCGCATGTACTCCGAGCAGGTGATCAGCCGATCCGACCGCCGGCACATCCGCCGCTCCAGCCCATGGATGTAGGACTGGGGGTACTTCTGGACCCAGCCCTGGTGACGGCCGAACTCGGTGGCGTGCACGGTCACCAGCCAGGGCAGCCCGCGATCCCTGGCCACTTGCTCGGCCGCCTCAGCCACCAGCCAGTCGTGGGAATGCACCAGGTCGAAGTCGATCGCCTGGCACAGCGCCAGGCCGAGCTCGGCCATGTCCCGGTTCATCCCCGAGACCCAGCTCAGAAAGGCCTCGAGCTCTCGGGGGAAGGGGGGCTCGCGCACCCGGTGAACGGTGACGCCCCGGCGGCAGTCCTCGGCCGGCAGGCGACCGCCCCCCCGGGTGAGTACGTGGACCTCATGGCCCTGATCCACCAGGTGCTCGGAAAGCTTGCGGACGTGGCGTCCCAGACCACCCTCGATCACCGGGGGGAACTCCCATGAGATCAATAGAACGCGCATCGGGAAGACCGCCCTGCCGCCGGTCGGGAGCGCACCCTACCGGACCCGCCCGGGTCCCGGCGTGCCGACGTCTACAGCCGCTCGAACACAGCCACGCCGAGCTTCCCGACCGCCTGCGTAACCGCGGTCCGGCCCGCGAACGACCGCTCCTGACCGCTCAGCACGTCGCGCCAGCGCCCACCCGGTCCGTCGCTCAACTCGCCGTCCTCGTCTCGCACTTGCACCACGGTCAGTACGTCGTCGCCGCGCAGGAACGCGCACGTGCCGGGGCCGGCGTCGAGGGGCTCATAGCTCCCCGAGAACGGCTCGGGGCGGCGCGCGCGCAGGCCAAGAAGCCGGGAGATCAGCCACAGCTTGTAGCCGTCCGCCCCTAGCTGGCCGCCACCCATAAGGCGCCCCAGCTGGGCCTGGCGCAGGTCCCAGTCAACCGGGCGCCGGTTGTCGGGATCCACCAGGGCCCGGAACTCCAGCTCGTCGCCCTGGTAGATGTCCGGAATGCCAGGTGATGTGAGCTTCAGTGCCACCTGTCCGAGCGCCGCGCGCCGGCCCAGTCCGGTCAGACGCTCCACGAACGGTTCAAAGTCAGCCAGGAAGGTCTCGTCCCCCACCAGCTGGCGGGTGAACCGCTTGACCGCGTCCTCCCATTCGGTGTTCTGCTCAACCCAGTTCGTGGTGCGCTTGGTCTCGCGCAACGCCTTTTCCAGGTAGGCGTCCACGCGCTCGGACTCGATCGGCCACGCGCCGGCCAGGGTCTGGAAGATGAAGTAGCGCTCGGTGTCATCGGGCGCTCCCTGCTCGCTGCGCAGTCCCTCGGACAGCTCCATCCAGCGCTCGACCCGCTCCGTCCATTCGCCGGCCACCCCGGCCAGCGCGCCGATCCGGGCGCGCACATCGGCCGAGCGCTTGGCGTCGTGGGTCATGGTGGTCAGCAGACCCTCGGGGAACCGCTCGGCGCGCTTCAGGTTGCCCTGGTGGAATTGGTCCACTGAGATGCCGAAACGCGACGGGTCACCGCCCACGTCGTTGAGGGCGAGCAGCCGCCCGTACCGGTAGAACGCGGTGTCCTCCACGCCCTTGGCCATGATCGCCGGGGTGGTCTGCTGGAACCGGGTGACGAACTCCTTTGGCGACTCCTGCTCCAAAAGCAACCGGGCGGCGATTTCCGGGTCCATGCCGGACTGCTCGATCACTCGACGGTCGGCTTCGTCAACCCCCCCCGCGGCCGCGTCCACATAGGTCCGGTAGACGGGCAGTCGCGAGACGGCATCAACCAGACGCTCCCGCCACACGCTCTCGTCGGGATCGAGCAGCCTGGCCAGCCGCTCGAGCTCGGGCGTGAACACTCCCGTAGCCTGCTCGCGCTTGGCCTCGTGCGCCCACTCTCCGAACGGGCGGCGATCACCCGAGACCCGCTCCCATAAGGCGGTCAGCTCCGGCTCGCCGGTCGGGTCGACGAACAGGGCACAGACGTCGTTGAGGAACTCGTAGCCCACCGTGCCGGACACCGGCCAATCGCGCAGGTCCTCGCCGGCCGAGAGAATTTTCTCCACCCACACACGCTCGGCGCCGCCCTCCCGCAAGCGGTGCAGGTACCGGCCCGGGTCGGCCAGGCCATCCGGATGGTCCACCCGCAAGCCGTCGAGTACCCCCTCCCGCATCAGACGGAGGACGAAGCCATGGGTGGCCTCGAAGACCTCCGGATCCTCCTGGCGGATCGCGGCGAGATCGTCGATGTCGAAGAACCGCCGGTGCCGTCCGCTGACACGATCGATGTCAAAGAATTGTTCACGCAGTCGGCGGTCGTGCCAGAAGCGGTTCTCGTCGTCGGCTGCCATGTGGTTGGGCACCACGTCCAGGACCACGCCCATGCCTGCCCCGTGGGCTTCGTCGGCCAGCCGGCCGAAGGCGGCTTCTCCGCCCAGCGCCTCTGACAGCCGGCTCGGGTCGGTCTGGTCATAGCCGTGCGTGGACCCGGTCCGAGCCTGCAGGGACGGCGACAGGTACACGTGCGAGATGCCGAGGTCCCGCAGATAGGGGACCAGCGACCGGGCGGCCTCGAAGCCGAACTCGGAGGTCAGCTGCAGACGGTAGGTCGCTCTCAGCCCGGCCGGAGCCTCGTTCATGCCAGCTGCCTGAGGACGAGGATCGAGCGGGACTTCAACTCGACCTGGGTGTGGGCAACGTGCTCACTGGAGCCGGGCTGGGCCTCCGGGTCGGCGGTCGAGACCTCGAGCGTCCAGCGCCTGCCCATCCGCTGGCGCGGCAGCATGAACTCCCGGTCGCTGCCCGATCCGTTGAACAGCAGCACGAAGGTCTCGTCGGTGACCGTCTCGCCCCGAGGTCCCCGACTCGGGATGGCCGCCCCGTTCAGGAACAGACCGAGCACCGGTTCGCCGTCCTCCCAGTCGCGCCGAGTCATCTTCAGACCGTCGTCTCGAAACCACCAGGCGTCGGGCAGCATTCCCGCGCCCGCGGCCGTGCCCTCCAGGAAGCTGTCGCGGCGGAAGACTGGATGGTCGTGGCGCAGGCGGATCAGCCGCGTGGTGAAGGCGTGCAGCGCCCGGGCCTCGTCGTCGAGGTCCCACTGGAACCAGGAGGTCTCGTTGTCCTGGCACCAGGCGTTGTTGTTGCCCTGCTGAGAACGGGCAAACTCATCGCCTCCGAGCAGCATCGGCGTGCCCTGGGAGAGCAGGAGCGTGGTCAGGAAGTTGCGGCGCTGGCGGGCCCGGAGCTCCCGGATCTCCGGATCGTCGGTCGGGCCCTCGACGCCGCAATTCCACGACCGGTTGTCGCTGGTGCCGTCGTGGTTGTCCTCCAGGTTGGCCTCGTTGTGCTTGTCGTTGTAGGAGACCAGGTCGGCCAGCGTGAAGCCGTCATGAGCGGTGACGAAGTTGATCGAGGCGAACGGGTCCCGGCCGTCTGATTGATAGAGGTCTGAGGAACCTGACAGCCGCCGGGCGAAGTCCCCGCGGTTGCCCTGCCCCCGCCAGAAGTCGCGCATCGTGTCCCGGTACATGCCGTTCCACTCCGACCACAGGACGGGAAAGTTCCCCACCTGGTAGCCGCCCGGTCCCACGTCCCACGGTTCGGCGATCAGCTTCACCTGGGACAGGACGGGATCCTGATGGATCACGTCGAAGAACGCCGACAGACGGTCCACGTCGTAAAGCTCCCGAGCCAGCGCCGCCGCCAGATCGAACCGGAACCCGTCGACGTGGCACTCCGTCACCCAGTAGCGCAGCGAGTCCATGATCAGCCGCAGCACGCTGGGGTGCACAGGATTCAGGGAGTTGCCCGTCCCGGTGAAGTCCACGTAGAGGCGGGGTTCCTCGGGCGACAGCCGGTAGTAGGCGGCGTTGTCGACTCCGCGGAAGGAAAGCATCGGCCCGAGGTGATTGCCCTCGGCCGTATGGTTGTAAACGACGTCGAGGATCACCTCGATGCCAGCCCGATGCAGCGCCTTGACCATGCCCTTGAACTCCCGAACCTGCTCGCCCCGCCGTCCCGTGGCCGCGTACTCGGAGTGCGGGGCCAGGTACCCGATCGTGCTGTAGCCCCAGTAGTTGGTCAGGCCACGGTCGTGCAGGAAGGCTTCGTTTGAGATGTGGTGGATGGGCAGCAGCTCCACAGCCGTGATCCCGAGCTGCTTGAGATAGGCCACCGCCGGCTCGGAGGCCAGCCCGGCATAGGTTCCCCGCAGGTCTTCCCGCACCTCGGAGTGGCACATCGTGAAGCCCTTGACGTGGATCTCGTAGATGACCGTGTCCGCGAAGGGGACTTGGGGTGGCCGGTCCTCCTCCCAGTCGAACGCGTCGTCGATGACCACGGCCTTGGGCACGGCCGCCGCATCATCCTCACCGTCCGGGACGGGGTCGGCGTCCTCGGCCTGGGCGGACGCCCTGTAGGGCAGGACGTTGGCGGCATCCCAGCTCACCGTCCCCTCGATCGCCTTGGCATAGGGATCGATCAGCAGCTTGGCTGGATTGAACCGGTGGCCGCTGGCCGGCTCATAGGGCCCGTAGACGCGGAAGCCGTACCGCTGCCCGGGCCCCACGCCCGGCACATAGCAGTGCCAGTTGAGCGCGCGCCGGTCATCCATCGGCAGCCGTTTCTCCTGGCCGGCCTCGTCGAACAGGCACAGCTCGACGCTCTCAGCATGTTCAGAGAACAGCGAAAAGTTAGTGCCGGTTCCGTCCCAGCACGCGCCGAGCGGAAACGGTTGTCCCGGCCAGCTCAATCCTCGCCCGGCACCAGCCACAGGGCCGCCAGCGGCGGAAGCGTGAGCTCGGCGGAGAACGGCTGCTCGTGCCAGGGCACCGTTTCGGCCACCACCCCTCCGAGGTTGCCCACGTCGCTACCACCGTAGAAGTGCGAGTCGGTGTTCACCAGCTCCTTCCAGCGCCCGGCGGTTGGGAGGCCGAGCCGGTAACCCTCCCGGGGCACCGGAGCCAGGTTGGCGACGAAGACGAGATGCGGCGCCTGCGCGTCGTGGCCTCGCCGCGCGAAGGCCAGCACGTTCCGGTCGGCATCGTTGGGTTCGATCCAGTAGAAGCCGGCCGGCTCGGAATCCAGCTCCCATAGCGCGGGCTGGGACCGGTAGGCCCGGTTGAGGTCGCGAACCAGTGCCTGGACCCCCGCGTGATCCTGGCTCTCCAACAGATGCCAGTCCAGCGACTGCTCGTAATTCCACTCACCGGGCTGGGCGAACTCCTGGCCCATGAACAGCAGCTTCTTGCCGGGATGTGCCCACATGTAGGCGTACAGAGCCCGCAGATTGGCCAGCTTCTGCCAGTGGTCGCCGGCCATCTTGGCGTACAGCGAGCCCTTGCCGTGGACCACCTCGTCGTGGGACAGGGGCAGGATAAAGTTCTCGCTGAACGCATACATCAGGCTGAACGTCAGCTCGTGGTGGTGGTAGCGGCGGTAGATGGGGTCCTGCTCGAAGTAGCCCAGCGTGTCGTGCATCCAGCCCATGTTCCATTTGAACCCGAAGCCGAGACCGCCCAGGTACGTCGGCCGCGACACACCGGGCCAGGCCGTCGACTCCTCGGCGGCGGACACGACCCCGGGCTCGCGGGCGTAGATGCGCTCGTTGAACTCCTTGAGGAACGAGACGGCGTCCAGGTCCTCCCGGCCGCCGAACTCGTTGGGGATCCACTCCCCTTCCTTGCGCGAGTAGTCCAGGTAGAGCATCGAAGCCACGGCGTCCACCCGGATGCCGTCGGCGTGGTACTCGCGCAGCCAGAACAGCGCGTTGGCGATCAGGAAGTTGCGCACCTCGTGGCGGCCGAAGTTGAACACCAGCGTGCCCCAGTCGGGGTGGGCGCCCCGCCGCGGGTCGGCGTGCTCGTACAGGGCTGTGCCGTCGAACCGGGCCAGCGCGAAGTCATCGCGTGGAAAGTGAGCGGGCACCCAGTCGAGGATTACGCCCAGCCCGTTCTCGTGCAGGCGCTGGACGAACCGGCGCATGTCGTCGGGTGAGCCGTAGCGCGGGGTGGGGGCGTAATAACCGGTCACCTGATAGCCCCAGGAGCCGGTGAACGGGTGGGCCATGACCGGCAGCAGCTCGACGTGTGTAAAGCCCATGTCCTTGGCGTAGGCGGAAAGCTCGTCGGCCAGCTCCGGGTAGGTGAGCTCCCGGTTGTCCTCGAGCGTGTTGAGGCGCCAGGAGCCCAGGTGGACCTCGTAGATCGACATCGGGCTGTCCAACGGCGCCTGCTCTCCCCGGCGCTGCAGCCAGGCCTGCTCCCGCTCGCTCCACTTGTGCCGGGAGCGGCTGACCACGGAGGCGGTCTGTGGCGGCACCTCAGTCTCAAACGCGTAGGGGTCCGCCTTCAGGCGGATTTCGTGGGCCTGGGTGAGGATCTCGTACTTGTAGCGCTGGCCTTCCTGGATCTCGGGGATGAACAGCTCCCAGATCCCGCTCGAGCCCAGCGACCGCATCGGATGCAATCGCCCGTCCCACGAGTTGAAGTCGCCCACCACGCTGACCGAGCGGGCCGACGGCGCCCAGACCGCGAACGCGGTGCCCGCCATGTTCTCGTCCTCGCGGATGTGTGCGCCGAGAAACTCGTAGAGCCGCTCGTGGCGGCCCTCACCGATCAGATGCAAATCCAGCTCGCCGAGCGTGGGAGCGTAGGCGTAGGGATCGGCGAAGTCGAAGGTGCCGCTCGGCCCGTAGTCGGCCTCCAGCCGGTAGGCCACGGGGAGCTCTCTGGCCTCGACGGTCGCCTCGAACACCCCGGCCGGGTGGATCTGCTCCATGGCCACCTTGGTGCCGTCGGGCAGGAGCACGCTCATCACCTGGGCGTCGGGCCGGTGGGCCCGGATGGTCACACCGTCCGTGGTGGGGTGGGCGCCCAGGACCGCATGCGGGTCGGGGTGCTCACGCCGCACGATCGCTTCGAGCTGATCGGTGCTCACGCTCATGGCCGCCGCTCGCCTTCGGGCTTGCTGTCCGCTCGGCATCCTGCCTCGCCTGATTGGACAGCGCCCGAATCATCCAGCTGGCTCGCCTGAATGGCGGCCGCGTGAGTCATCCAGCTACTCATGTGGTCTCCAGAAGTCGTTCGATTCCCGCTACTGGGATCCCTACCCAGTCGGGTCGGTTGTCCAGCTCGTAGCGCAGCTCGTAGATCGCCTTCTCCAGCTCGAAGATGGCCAGCAGATTCTGCACCGCCGTCTCGCCCGCGGGCAGAAGCGTGGGATCGACCTCGCTGAAATAGCTCTCCAGGAAGGTCAGGCGAGCCCGCCGTTCGAAGTCCTCGGGGACGGGCTGCCCGCGCAGCCGCTCCGCGGCCGAGCTGACATAGGCAAACGACCGGAGCATGCTGGCTACGTCGCGCAGCGGCGAGCGTTTCTGCCGTCGCTCCGGTAGAGCTCGGGCCGGCTCGCCCTCGAAGTCCAGGATCACCCAGCCGCGGGGGCTGAACAGCGTCTGTCCCAGGTGGTAGTCGCCGTGAATGCGAATCTGCTTGCCGCTGAGGCCCACCTGGGCTCGGGCGGCCAGTCGCTCCCGCACATCCTCTCCGCGCCCGATGATCGGGGCCAGACGATCGTCTTCGGGCAGCCGGAGGAACATCCGCTCGATGTCCTCATCGATCGTGGCGGTGAGCAGTGAAATCGCCTCCTGGCTCGGTTCCTCGGGGGAGAACGCGGGGTCTCCGGCATCCGAGGCCAGTGCCGTGTGCATCTGTGCGGTGGCCAAACCCAGATCGCCCAGCTGCTCCAGGAACCGGTCGGGAACCGACACGGCCTCATCCAGCGCCAGGGTCCAGCCGTCGGTCGCGTCGGGGACGAACTGCTGGGCCACCCCGAGCGTGCCGGCCAGTGCGGCCCCCTCGTACTCGTACCAGCCGTGCAGCGCCGCGATGTTGGGGAAGCCGCGGGCGGTGAGGAAGCGCAGGAGCTCGAGCTCGGGATTGATCCCCGGCTCGATCTTGCGAAACACCTTGAGGACGTAGCGATCCCCGAATACCAGCGATGAGTTCGACTGCTCGACGCCCACCGGCCGCACGGGCATGTCGTCGCTGACCGTGATGCCGTTGTCAAGGCAGCGGAAGCTGAGCATCCCTTCGGAGGTGGGGAGGTCGCCTCCCTCCTCGACCCGGCGCAGAAGCTCCCGGGCGTGCACCGGGTCGAGCACCGCGTCGTAAGCCACCAGCTCGTCGGTCTCGCCGATCGGGGTGGCCGGAATCGAGCTCTCCTCATCGCGGCGGGCCACACCCAGCGGCAGCTGGTACAGCTCGTGCGTCCCCTGAGCGAACCGAGCTTGGGCCAGGGCCAGGACCAGCGTCGGCTGACGTCGGAGCGGGATCTCCTCGACGATGTCTATTCCGGTCACCGGCCGGGTCTTCGACGCATACCAGCGCTGCTTGGTGATCCAGTCCCTCAGGTGGGGGCAGTCCAGCAGCGCCGCCAGTTGCTCGGCGGAATAGCCGGTGGCCTCGCTCAGGGCCTGGGCGGGTTCTCGGCGTAGCTCACCGGGAGTTTGGGCCGGATCAGGCATTTGAATTCTCGTTTTCTGGCGCTTCCAGCGCGAACCAGTAGAAGCCGCGCCGGGCCAGCGTGAGCAGGTAAGGGAGTTCGCCAATGGCCGGGAACCTCGAGTTGCCGAACAGCTCGACCGGCACTCGGCCCCGGAAGGCCGCCAGGTCCAGCTCGACCGCCTGGGCGGAGCGGGCCAGGTTGTGCACGCACAGGACCAGGTCGTCCTCGAAGCGCCGGATCAGCGCGAAGATACGCGGATTGGACGTGGGGATCGGCTCGTAGGTGCCAAAGCCGAACACCGGGTGCTCCTTGCGCAGCTGGATGAACCGGTGCATCCAGCGCAGGAGCGAGGTGGGTGTGCGCAGCTCGGCCTCCACGTTGACCGCCTGAAACCCGTACACGGGGTCCATCAGCGGCGGCGCGTACAGCTGCGCGAAGTCGGCCCGGGAGAAGCCGCCATTGCGGTCCGGGCTCCACTGCATGGGCGTCCGCACGCCATCGCGGTCGCCCAGGAAGACGTTGTCGCCCATGGCGATCTCATCGCCGTAGTAGAGAACCGGCGAGCCTGGCAAGGAGAACAGGATCGCCGTCATCAATTCGATCTCGTCGCGCCCGTTGTCGAGCAGGGGGGCGAGGCGCCGGCGGATCCCCAGGTTGAGCTTCATCCGCGGGTCCTTGGCGTACTCGGAGTACATGTAGTCCCGTTCCTCGTCGGTGACCATCTCCAGGGTCAGCTCGTCGTGGTTGCGTAGGAACAGGCCCCACTGGCAGTGCTCGGGGATCGGCGGAGTGTGATCGAGGATCTCGTAGATGGGAGTGGCCTGCTCTCGGCGCAGCGCCATGAACATCCGCGGCATGACGGGGAAGTGGAAGCACATCTGGCACTCGTCACCGTCCTCGCCGAAATACTCGACCACGTCGGCGGGCCACTGGTTGGCCTCGGCCAGGAGGACCCGGTCGGGGTAGTTCTCCTCGATCTCCTTGCGCACCCGCTTGAGGAACGCGTGCGTCTCCGGGAGGTTCTCGCAGATCGTCCCCTCCCGCTCGTACAGGTAGGGCACAGCATCCAGCCGGAAGCCGTCCAGGCCAAGGTCGAGCCAGAACCGGAGGACATCCAGCATGGCCTGCTGGACCTCGGGGTTGTCGTAGTTGAGGTCCGGCTGATGGGAGAAGAAGCGGTGCCAGTAGTACTGGCCGGCCACCGGGTCCCAGGTCCAGTTGGAGGCCTCCGTATCGACGAAGATGATGCGGGCGTCCTGGTAGCGGTCATACGTGTCCGACCACACGTACCAATCGCGCTTCGGGTTGTCCGGGCTGGACCGCGACTCCTGGAACCACGGGTGATCGCTGGAGGTGTGGTTCATGACCAGGTCGGCGATCACCCGGATTCGCCGGGCATGCGCGGCGTCGATCAGCTGGCGCACGTCCTCGACGGTCCCGTAGTCGTGGTGCACCTTGTAGAAGTCAGCGATGTCGTAGCCGCCATCCCTGAGCGGCGACTCGTAGAAGGGCAGCAGCCAGATGCAGTCGATGCCGAGCCACTGCAGATAGTCGAGCTTCTCGCTCAGCCCCCGGAAGTCTCCGTAACCGTCACCGTTGGAGTCAAAGAAACCGCGGATGTGGATTTCGTAGAACACCGCGCGCTTGAACCACAGCGGCTCGGCCTCGAACCACTGCCGGGTCTGGGCGACGCCGGGCGCTGTCTCCTCATCGCCGCTCGTCGGCTGCGCGGCCGCGCGCATGCCCTGCAGTTGCAGGGCCGCGAACTCCTCGGTGGTCTGGAAGGAAGCGCACATGGGGTCAGGTCGGCCGGTCCGCGGAATTCAAGCTAGCTCAACCCGGAGAAGGTGGGCCTGCCGGACGCCCGGCTCCAGCCGCACGTAGTTGCGCCCGATTCGCCATTCGAAGCGCTCCTCGGACAGCAGGTCGTGAACATAGAACACCGGGGGCAGACCAAGATGGGCCGGAACGACGGCCAGGCCCTCTTGGGTGCTGTGCGCGTCCAGGTTCACCACCGTGATCACCGTGCTGGCGCCGGTCTGCTTGGCGTAGGCGATGATTGCCTCGTTCTCGGTGCCCATGAACGTGACGTTGTCCAGTCGCTGCAGGGCCGGGTTCTCGCGCCGGGCCAGGTTCAGCCGCTGCACCATGGGAAGCATCGGTCCGTCGAGCGCGCGCTCCTTGATCTCGAACTTCTCGGAGTGCAGGTACTCCTCCGAGCCCGCGTGCGCCGGCACGTTTTCGAAGTGCTCAAAGCCCGAGTAGATGCCGTAGCTGGGGCTCAGGGTCCCCGCCAGCACCAGCCGCGCCTCGAACGCCGGCCGCCCGCCGTGCTGCAGGTACTCGTGGAGGATGTCCGGCGTGTTGGCGAAGAAGTTGGGCCGGAAGTACTCCTGCTCTCCCGAATAGGCCAGCTCGACCAGGTACTCGGTCAGCTCCCAGCGAGCGTTCTTCCAGGTGAAGTACGTGTAGGACTGGGTGAAGCCGATCTTGGCCAGGTGGCGCATCACCGCTCGGCGAGTGAACGCTTCGGCCAGGAAGATCACGTCCCGGTCCTCGGCGTGAACCTGCTCGATCAGCCAGGCCCAGAACGGGGCCGGCTTGGTGTGCGGGTTGTCCACCCGGAACACCTTCACCCCGCACGCCACCCACTTCAGGACGACCTGCAGGAGGGCGTCCCACAGGCCGCGCCAGTCCGCGGTGTCCCAGTTGAAGTTGTAGATGTCCTGGTAGCGCTTGGGCGGGTTCTCCGCGTACTTCAGGGTGCCATCGGGCCGCCGGTGAAACCACTCTGGGTGCTCGGTGAGCCACGGGTGGTCAGCCGAGGCCTGGATCGCGAAATCAAGCGCGATGTCGATGTCCAGCTCTCGGGCGGCTCGGGTGAGCGAGCACAGATTGTCCACGGTGCCCAGGTCGGCGTGGATGGCGTCGTGCCCACCACTCTGGTCTCCGATCGCCCAAGGGGACCCCGGGTCGCCGGGCGCCGCGCTCAGCGCGTTGTCCCGACCCTTGCGGTTCGTGTGTCCGATCGGATGGATCGGCGGCAGATAAATCACATCGAAGCCGAGTTCAGCCAGCCGCGGCAGCTGCGCCTCGACTCCCCGCAGGCCGCCCCAGGAGCGCGGGAACATCTCGTACCACGAGCCGAACCTGGCCCGCACGCGGTCGACCTCCAGCGTGAGTGGCTCCATCACGGTGAGCCCGTCTCGCTCCTGGCTGCGCTCCACCGCCTCATACAGCCCGTCGTCGAGCGCGGCGGCATGGCGGTCGGCCTCGGGAGTCTCCCCGTCCTCGAGGACCACGAGGGCACGCTGGACGACCGCCCGATCGCGCTGGGTCTTGGCGGTCTGCTCGGCGGTACGCAGCAGCTCGATGCCTTCGGACAGCTCACTGGCCAAGTCGTGCTGACCCGCTTCGACTTTGCGGCGCAGCTCGTCCCGCCAGGTCCCGAACCGGTCCGTCCAGGCCTCGAACGTGTACTGCCAGCGGCCCGGGGCGTCCACGTCGAACCGGCCGGCCCAGCGAACGCCTCCCTCCGCGGCATCGACCCGATGCAGCTCGCTCTCCCGCCAGCGCCGGTTCGACCCGTCCGCTCGGCGGTACTTGACCACCGCGCGCAGCATGTCGTGCCCGTCGCGGAATGCGTCCACCGACACATCGATTGTGTCGCCGACGCAGCGCTTGACGGCATACTGCCCCAGATCCACGGCGGGGGCCGGGAACTGGATGACGATCCGGCTGGGGGCCCGCTCGGACGGGCCCGGCTCACCTGCCATGGCCTGAGCCACCGTCTGCGTCGCGGCCGCGACGTCAGGTGTGGAGGCGCGAGGACTCACGTGCCCTGAACATATCCCGGTTGACCGTGCGGGTAAACAACGCCAGGTGAAACCCATCCATAGCTCAGACGACGTTCACCACGCGATAACAGAGCGCTCTAGCGGAGTGCTCCTCCATGTCACGTCGCTACCCGGTCGCCGCCTGGGAGACGAGGCGCTCGCATTCATCGACTGGCTGGCCGAGGCCGGCCAGGACTGGTGGCAGCTCCTTCCCGTGGGTCCCCCCGACCGCTACGGCTCGCCCTACAAGTCGCGGTCGGCCTTCGCCGGCTGGCCCGGACTGCTGGCCGACCCGCGGTCGCCGGTCAGCGCCGAGGAGAAGATCGCCTTTCGCGAACGGGAGGCGTACTGGATCGAGGATTGGATCCGGCTGGGCCCGCGTGACGCCCTGGCCGACCAGGTCCGCTTCGATCGGGAGTGGGCCCGCCTGCGTGCCTACGCGGCGGAGCGGAACATCCGCCTGCTGGGCGACCTGGCCATCTACGTGGCGCCGGGCAGTGTCGACCATCTGGGCCACCCGCGCCAGTTCCAGGAGGGCTTCGTGGCCGGCGCGCCGCCGGATGCCTTCTCCGTGAAGGGGCAGCTGTGGGGCAACCCGCTGTACGACTGGCCGGTCATGCAGCGCTCCGGCTACCGGTGGTGGGTGGAGCGAGTGCGACGCACCCTCGAGCTCTACGACGCCGTCCGGATCGACCACTTCCGCGGTTTGGTCGCCTACTGGGCTGTACCCGAGCACGACGACGATGCCACGCGGGGCACCTGGCGTCGCGGGCCCGGGAACGCGCTGTTCCGCGCCTTCGCCCGGGAGCTCGGTCCGGATCTGCCACTGGTCGCCGAGGATCTGGGCGTCATCACCCCGCCCGTGGAGCGCCTGCGCGACCAGCTCGGCCTCCCGGGAATGCTGGTGCTCCAGTTCGGCTTCGACGCCGACGATCCGGGCAGTCCGCACCGCTTCGAGAATCACCTGGTCAACCGGGTCGTGTACACGGGTACGCATGACCACGACACGGCGCGGGGCTGGTACGAGTCGTTGGGCGCTGAGCATCGCGGGTTCGTCGACGCCGAGTTACATCGCGCCGGGATCAGGTCAGGGGAGGCCTGGTGGGGCCTGATCGAGCTGGCGCTGAAGTCGCCGGCCCGGACGGCGATCGTCCAGGCTCAGGATGTTCTGGGACTGGATAGCCGGGCGCGGATGAACGACCCGTCTCGGACGGGTCGGAACTGGCGGTGGGAGATGGAGCCGGGCGCGCTCAAGAACGATCACGCCAAGCGACTGCGGGAGCTGACCGAGGCGGCGGCCCGTTGACGCCGGGCATTGAAGAGCAGCCCGGCCTGGTCCTGCGCGCAATCTCTCCCCACTGACGCCGATTTGCGCGCCCCACCAGGTTTCTTCATGGTCTGGCGCGCAAACCGCACCGTGCACGTTCACTTTGCGCGCTCAGCCAGGTTTTCGGCTCTCAGCCAGCGCTCGCAGCGACCCCTTGAGATGGCGGTACGCGTAAACCAGGTCGCCGTGCACGCGCCCCCACCACGAAGTCTCGAACGAAACCATCGACCACGGCCGCGCCCGCACCGAGATCCCGTCAGCCGCCAGCACGTCCAGCGCCGCCTCGGCGATCGCGATCTGCCCGAAGGCCGTCGGATGCACGTGGTCGGCCATCATCACCGTCCGCCCCCCGAACCGGCGCAGGTCGACCACCAGGGCGCCGACCGACTCAGCCACCTCAGAGATGACCGCGTTCGCCTCCTGCACCCGCGCCACCGCTCGGGGCCGCCCCATGTCCAGCGGGATCGTCAGCGTCAGCACCCTTTCGCAGCGCTCGGACAGGAACCGAACCGCCTCATCAAACGAGGCGGCGAAAGCCCCCGGGTCCCAATCAGGTTGGCGCACGTCGTTGGTGCCCACGTACAGGAGGCCGAGCTCAAAGCCGGCCTCCGCATGGACGGCCAGCTTGCGGAACATCGGGATCTGAAGCTCCGTCACAGTCCTCACCACCGCCCCGTCGGTCGCGTATCCGCTAAACGGCAGCCCCAACCCGCGCGCCACCCACAGGGCCCACGAATGCAGGGCCACGCCCCATTGCACATCGCCACCCGCGTTGGTGATCGAATCCCCGAAGGCCAGCACCCCCATGAGGCGGTCTCCCTGAGCGCTCACCTCGGGCACAGTACCTCCGGTCATCTCACCGAGTGGTGCTATGCATAATGCGACCGTGGACGACGCAGGCGGATACATCGGGCGCGCGGACGTCGAGCTGGCCAGCCGGGAGCTGGCGGAGCGGCTTCCCGAGCCGCTGGCCCCCCTGGCCCGGGTGGCATTCAACTACCGCTGGTCCTGGCAGCCCGGCGGGCCCGATGTGTTCGCGGCGATCGACCGTGAGCGTTTCGAGCTGTGCCTGCAGAATCCCGTCCGCCTGCTGAGCGAAGCATCGAACCGGGCTCTGAAGCGTGCCGCCTCCGAGCCCGCCCTGGTGCGTCAGGCCCGGTTACTGGAGGAGCAACTCGACGCCGACCTGGCCCGGCCGTTCCAGTCCGGCCTGGACCCCGCCAGTCCGGTGGCGTTCCTGTGCGCCGAGTACGGCGTCCACGTGTCGTTGCCCGTCTATTCGGGCGGCCTGGGCGCCCTGGCCGGCGACATCCTCAAGGAAGCCTCCGACCGAGCGCTGCCGATGGTGGCGGTCGGTCTCATGTACCGCAAGGGCTACTTCCGCCAGCGGATCGACGCCGGCGGCTGGCAGCACGAGTACTGGGTCAACACCGATCCCCAGCGCCTGCCCGCCGCTCGGGTCACCGGTCCCGACGGATGCCCGCTCAGCATCACCGTGCCGATCTACGGCTCCGACGTCGAGGCCTACATCTGGCGGGTCGACGTCGGCCGGGTGCCGCTCTTCCTGCTGGACAGCGACATCTCTCGCAACAGCCCGACCGACCGCTGGATTACCGCCCGGCTGTACGAGGCCGATCCGCACATCCGCCTGGCCCAGTACGTGCTGCTCGGGGTGGGCGGGGTGGCGGCGCTGCGCGCGCTGAACATCGACCCGGGGGTGATCCACCTCAACGAGGGTCACGCCGCACTGGCTCCGCTGGCCCTGGCTGAGACGCTGTCCACCAACAACCACGTGTCCGAGGAGGCCCTTCAGGAGGCCCGGTCGCGCACGGTGTTCACCACCCATACCCCGGTGGCCGCGGGCAACGACACCTATCCGGCCGGCCAGGTCGGCGAGGCGATCTCCCGTCTGCCGCTGCCGCTCGACCAGACCCTGGCCCTGGGCCGCACTCACCCCGAGAACAACAGCGAGCCGTTCGGCGTCACCCAGGCGGCGCTGCGCATGAGCCGGGCCGCCAATGGCGTCTCCCGACGTCACGGTGAGGTGTCCAGAGCCATGTGGGCGCCGGTCTGGGATGCCCGGGCGCCGGAGGACGCCCCCATCGGACACGTCACCAACGGGGTGCATGTGCCGACGTGGGTCGGACCGACGATGCACGCGCTGTTCGACGAGCACCTGGGCGCCGGCTGGCCGGACCGCGTGCTCGACACCCAGATGTGGGAGGCCGTCCGCCAGATCCCCGACGAGCAGCTGTGGGCAGCCCGCAACGCCCAGCGGACCGAGACCGTTGAGTTCCTGCGTCGCCGCAGCACCCAGGACCGCCTGCTGCGCGGCGACACCCGCGAATACGTCGAGGCGGCGGCCCGAGCCTTCCAGGACGACGTGTTGACGATCGGCTTCGCTCGCCGCGTGGCCACCTACAAGCGGCTCGAGCTGCTGACCCGCGACCCGGACTTCATCATCTCGCTGCTCTCCGGCGAGCGGCCCGTACAGGTCGTGCTCGCCGGCAAGGCCCACCCGCGGGACGAGGAGGCCAAGCACTCCCTTCAGCGTCTGTTCGGCATGAAGTCCGCGGCCGAGGTGGCCGGTCGAGTCATCTACCTGGACGACTACGACCTGGCCACGGGCGCGATGCTGACCCAGGGCTGCGACGTGTGGCTGAACGTGCCCCGCCCCCCGCTGGAGGCCAGCGGCACGAGCGGCATGAAGGCGGCAGTCAACGGCGGTCTGCAACTGAGCGTGCTGGACGGCTGGTGGGCCGAGGGCTATGACGGCTCAAACGGCTGGGCCATCGAGGGGGAGATCGCCGATGACCCTGACGCTCAGGACCAGCGCCATGCCGAGGCCCTGCACCAGCTCCTCAAGGACGAGGTCGTCCCCACCTTCTACGAGCGCGATGAGCGGGGCCTGCCCACCCGCTGGCTGGAGATGGTCCGCTCCTCGCTGATCACCCTGATCCCGCAGTTCAGCGCAGCGCGGATGCTCGAGGACTACGTCCACGGCCCATACGCCGGCGCCGGCGCCGGCGTCTAGACCCTGGCTACTCCACCTCGGACAGCGACCGCGGCCCGGCGCCCACGTAGCGCGCGGTCGGCCGGATCAACCGGCCCTCCCGCTTCTGCTCCATGACGTGGGCCGACCATCCGGCCGTCCGGGCGCACGTGAACATGGGGGTGAACAGCTCCGGCGGCACCTCGGCCAGGTCCAGCACCACGGCCGACCAGAACTCCACGTTGGTGGCCAGGACCCGGTCGGGGCGCCGGGCCTGGAGTTCGGCCAGGGCCGCTTTCTCGAGCGCCTCGGCCACCTCGACCCGCCGGGCTCCCAGCTCTTTCGCCGTGTTGCGCAGCACCCGGGCCCGCGGGTCCTCGGCCCGGTAGATGCGGTGCCCGAACCCCATCAGTCGCTGCCCGCGATCCAGCGCGTCCTTCACGTACCCCTCGGCGTCACCCGACGCCTCAACCTCGTCGAGCATTCGCAGGACGCGAGCCGGAGCGCCGCCGTGCAGCGGCCCGGACAGGGCTCCCACGGCCGCGCTCAGCGCCGCCGCCACGTCCGCGCCGGTGGACGCCACCACGCGGGCGGTGAACGTGGAAGAGTTCATGCCGTGCTCGGCGGCCGAGATCCAGTAGGCGTCGATGGCCCGCACGTGACGGGGATCCGCCTCACCTCGCCAGCGCATCAGGAACCGCTCCGGGATTGACGTGGCCTCGTCGATCACCCGTTGGGGCACCGGCGGCCGGCCGATCCCCCGGGCCGACTGGGCCACGAACGACAGCGCCATCACCGAGGCGCGGGCCAGGTCGTTGCGAGCATCCTCATCGCTGATGTCGATCAGCTGGCCGAAGCCCCACTGGGGGCCGAGCATGGCCAGCGCCGCCTGCACGTCGACCCGGGGGTCGCCCGAGTGCACGCTCAGTGGGTGTGGCTCGGCCGGCGGCAGCCCGGGCAGCAGCCGCCCGTCCACCAGCAGACCCCAGACCTGCTCGAAGGGCACCTGGCCCACGAGCTCCTGGATGTCCACTCCCCGGTAGCGAAGCGAATCGCCGTCCCGATCGGGCTCGGCGATCTCCGTGGCGAAGGCGACGACGCCCTCCAGCCCTGACTGCACCTCGTCGCTGAAGCTCACGCGGAAAGGCTATCCGGAGGGGGCGGACCGGCGGCGCTCCCGGCCCGCCAGACCTCCAGCACCTACCGCCAGAGGGTCAGCATGGTGGCGCTGTACTTGCCTACGTACACGTGGTACGCGCCGTTTGAGTAGGGCACCGAGGGGGACCTGACGTGGCCCTTCCAGTGACCGGTGATCGAGATGTGCTGGGCGCCGTAGGTCTCGCCGTTCGTGGCCCCGGGACCCGACGCGTTGAGCGACCGCGCGAACGCGCTCTTGTGGTGGCCGACGTTCAGGGTGGTCCACGAGGGCTGGCTCGACTTGTTGATCACCAGAACCCGCATGCCGCCCGCGAAACGAACCGCCCAGATGCTCACCGAGGGATCGGAGGAGTTGCCTGTGCTGCCGTTGAGCAGGAAGGCGCCCGGCTTCATCATCTGGCCGAACAGGGCCAGCCCGTACATCTCCGGCAACGCCTGGAGCCCCTTGGCCGAGCTCCAGTGGAAAGGTGAGTTCGGCAGGTCGGGCTGGATGTGCCAGTTGATGCTGTCCACTCCGACCTTGACCAGGTTCAGCAGCGCGTCCGGGGCCCACAGCGCGGTGGCAAACGAGTTGGCCACGCCGTTGTTGCCTCCGCAGCTGATCGAGTTGACCTCGGTGAGACGTAGAGCCTGATGGTGCGAGTGGGCCAGTGACGCGGTACTGGCCACGGTGTGAGCCATTCCGGAGGACGCGCCCGCAGCCAGCATCATCTTGATCGTCGGATACCAGCGCGAGCCCTTCGGCCAGCAGCTGGACGAGGGGTAGCGGTGGATGGTGATGTAGTTGGCGTTCAGCGAACCGTCGTTCTGCACGGCCTGGATGTACTGGAGCTTTGAGGAGATCGTCTCCGGTCCTCCCAGTGAGATGCCGTGCACCGCCTTGCGCAGCGCCCGGGCATAGACGAGCCAGTCCCGGTGGTACTGGGGATAGGAGTAGCTCAGCGGCCACTTGCCGTGCACACCGGTGGTGCTGGAGATCCGCTCCTTGGACAGCCAGGGCTGATTCTTGTAGAGGTCGGGCTCGTTGCCGATCTCCACACCCATGAGGTCACCCCGGGGCAGTGCCTTGCGAGCCGCCACGGTGAAGGCCGATTCCATGGTGGGTGAGTGCACGGCCAGGTTGAGGTCGAGCATCACCCGGATGTTGTTG
>DASZNA010000014.1:0-34428 GCA_035551655.1 Solirubrobacteraceae bacterium | reverse complement strand
CCCCACACGGCTGAACCAGAACGCGTTGCCGTGTGATGGGCGACCGGGCCGGGCGGAGCGGGGCCCGCCCAGCTGCGGATATTCGGAAGGAGTCCGGGCCGCCGGCGCGAAACCGTGCCCATGCTTCTCCGCAACCGCCCTCCCCGCCTAGATTCTCGCCCCGCCGTCACCTCAGAGGGGCTCGAACATCTCCCGGCCAATGCCGTCTCAGTGCTCCGCTGGCTGAATGCCAACCGCGTCGACTACGTCCTGGTGGGCGCCGTGGCCAGAGCGATCCGCGGGGAGACGGGCGCGAGTGGCCCGGTGGCCATCGTGCCCGCGCCCTACGGTCGCAACCTGGATCGCCTGGCCCGGGCCCTGGTCTCCGCTCATGCCCGCGAGCGCTACGACGTCGAAATGTGGGGGACGGGGGGCAGTGACGGTCCACCCATCAAGTTCGACACCGAGAGGCTCGTCCGCTCCGATCGCTGGGCCCTGCGGTGCGGTGAGCATGAGCTCGACGTGGAGGGGCGCTCCCCTGAGACGCCCCGCTTCCAGGAGCTGCTCTACGAGTCGTCCCGCTTTCAGGTGACCTCCGAGGTGACCGTCGAGGTGGCCGCGCCGGAGGACATCGAGCACTACGACCATGTGCACCGGACCGGCAGCGCCCCGCAGATGAAGGTCACGCGCGCCGCGCGGGACCGGGATCAGTCCGCCTGATCAGCCGCGGTAGCGGCCCGGATCCCACAGCGGCTCCTCGCCGCCGTTGGCACCCCGAGCCAGGATGAACAGCAGGTCCGAAAGCCGGTTTAGGTACCGGACCACCTCGGCGTTGACCTCCCGGCCGCAGGCGATCGCCAGCCGTTCGGCCCGCCGGCAGACCGTCCGGCAGACGTGCAGATGAGCCGCGGCTGGGCTCCCGCCAGGCAGGACGAAGGACTTCAGCGGGGTCAGCGTCGAATTGACCTCATCGCAGCGCTCCTCCAGCCACTCGGTCTGGGCCGGCAGCACGCGCAGGCGCTCCCGGCCACCGGGGTCGTCGGGCGCGGAGATGTCGGCACCCACGTCGAACAGGTCGTTCTGGATGTGCTCGAGCCACGGCCGGTAGGTGTCCGGAAGGGTGTCGAGCGTGAGCGCGAGCCCGATCTGGGAGTTGACCTCGTCCACGGTGCCGTAGGCCTCGATCCGGGGGTGAGTCTTGGGCACCCGGCTCATGTCGCCCAGATGCGTCTCCCCGTCGTCGCCCAGGCGTGTGTAAATGCGCGTGAGATTGACCGTCATTGACTTAGTCTGTCACTCGTGGAGGTCCGAAAGGTCAGCGTGGTCAGCTGCGAGCTGGAGGAAGAGCTGGACCAGAACGGGTTCCGCCACCGGGGGACGGCCATCGGCCGGATGATCGGGGCCGAGCGGATCGGGGCAGCCGTCTACGAAGCCGACGCGGGAGTGCCGATCTGGCCCTACCACTACCACTACGGAGTGGAGGAGTGGCTGTACGTGCTGTCCGGGGCTCCCGTACTTCGAGATGCGGGCGGCCGCCGAGAGCTGGGCCGCGGGGACCTGGTGTGCTTTCCCTCCGGGCACCTGGGTGCACACACCATGGAGGGGCCGGGCCGGTTCATCATCTTCTCTACCCAGAAGGGGCCGCCGGTGATGTCGGTCTATCCGGACTCCGACAAGCTCTCGGTGGCGCCGACCAGGTGGGGCGAAGAGCCCTATGACCGCATCATGGTCCCGCGGGATGCCGGCGTCGATTACTGGTACGGCGAGGGAGACGGTGGGCGGGGGGAGAAGGCCGAGGTCGTGCGCCAGCCGGATTCGGCGCCCAGTCCGACGGTGGTCAATGTGAGTCACTGGGAAGGAAGCCTTCGAGGATCCTGGCTCGATGTGTCCGCGCTTGAACTGAAGGCAGGGCAGGAGACCCCGTATTGCTACGAGGTCGGGCGCGAGCAATGGATGCTGATGCTGGACGGAACGCTCCGGGTCCGGCATCCCGGCGGCCAGGATTCGGCCTTCGCCGGGGAGGTGCTGGCGTTCCCGGAGGGCCTATCCGGTGCGCATCAGCTGATCAATCGGGGCGGCGATCCCGCTCGGGCGCTGGTCCTGTCGACCACAGGACTGCCGGCCAACGTTTGCTACCCGGACACCGGCCGGTGGCTAATGCGCAACGCCGAAGGCGAGGAACTCCCGGTCGAGCCGAGCCGGTAGGATCATCGACGTCCAAGGTCGTGAGTGATGGGAAGCCGGTGTGATTCCGGTGCGGACCCGCCACTGTGACCGGGGAGGCCGGCGGCAGCAGGCCACTGGCGTCGTCAAGACGCCGGGAAGGCGCCGCGGGTGGGCCCGGAAGCCAGGAGACCAACTCCGACCACAAGCCGACAAGCCCTCGTGGAAAGGGGTGGCTCCTATGCATACGAAGAAAATCCTCGGCGGCGTGGCGATCGCTGCGTCGACGCTCTCTCTGGGAGTGGCGCCGGCCGCCGTGGCCGGCTCGCTGCCCAAGGTCAGCGTGCGGGTGGAAGGCAAATCCCGAACGCTGCTGCGCAACAAGGTGGTGACGCCGAACGGGAAGCGGGTTCGCCGCGACGGTCATTCGTGTGGCGGCAACACCCTGCTCGACCCGTTCAATCTGGCGACCAAGGGCCGGTGGGGAGGCACGTGGTACTCCGGCTCTGGGTGGTTCATCACAAAGGTCCTCGGGGAGACCCACACCGGGGCCAAGAGCTACTGGGAGGTGTTCATCAACCACAAGGCCGCCCTCTTCGGCCTGTGCGGACTGAAGATCACCAAGGGCCAGCACCTCCTGATGGCGGCGGTGCCGGACACTGGCACCGAGTTCCCCACTGGGATCACCGCGTCCAGGACCGCCACGGCGGGCCAGCCGTTCACGGTCCATGTGGTCCTCTACAACGCCGCCGGAAAGGCGCACGCGCTGAAGGGGGCGACGGTCCGCGGGGGCGGTGTCACGGCGACGACCAACGCCAAGGGCAACGCCACCATCAAGACCACACACACCGGCCGGCGCGTGTTCACCGCCTCCAAGCAGGGCGAAATCCGCTCGGAGACGGTGGTCAAGGTCGCCTCCTGAGGTGAGCCTCCGGCGCCGCACCCTTCCGGCGATCGCCGCCGCCCTCGGGGCGGTGGCGATCGCCGGGTGCGGCTTGGGCTCCGGCTCGGGGACCAGCGACGCCACGCTGAACGTCACCCGAGACTTCGGCACACTCCAGATCGGCCAGGCGGTGGAACACAAGGTCCCAGGCTCGGAGACGGTCATGCGCCTGCTGCAGCGCCACTTCCCGGTCGCCACCAAGTACGGCGGCGGGTTCGTCCAGTCAGTCGGCCGGTGGTCGGGGAGCTCAGCCCAGCGCGACTGGTTCTTCTACGTGAACGGCATCCAGGCCCCTCGGGGCGCGGCGGCCACGGCGGTCCACAAGGGCGATCACATCTGGTGGGACCTGCACGACTGGCGGGCCACCCAGTCGATCCCCGCTGTGGTGGGCTCGTTCCCCGAGCCGTTCACGAGTGGGATCGGTGGCCGCCGCCTGCCCACCGTGCTTGATTGCGCAGGCAACGTGCAGGCGGCCTGCCGCCGAGTCGGTGAGGAGCTCGGCCGGGCGCACGTGCCGTTCGCCGACCAGACGCTGGGTGGGGGCTCGGGGTCAGACTCCCTGGCCATCGTGGTCGGGACCTGGGGGGAGCTCAAGGGCATCCTGGCCAGCCAGCTCATCGCCGCCGGGCCCAGCCACAGCGGCGTGTACGCCCAGGTGGTCGGCTCCCAGGGGCAGGCAATCGAGCTCGACAACCCGGCCGGCCAGGTGGTCCGCACGCTGCACGGATCGGCCGGCCTGGTGGCGGCCACCGAACAGCCCTCGCTCAACCAGCCGACCTGGCTGATCACGGGCACCGACGTGGCCGGGGTCAATGCCGCCGCGTCCGCGCTGACTCCCGCCCGCCTCAAAGACCACTTCGCGCTGGCGGTCTACGGCGGGCACGACCTGCCGCTCCCGCTCTCAGCATCCAAGTGACCTACCGGCGCCGGGTCAGCCCCCTGCATGCCGCGCGGGCCGTCGCGGGAATCGCCTGGTGCGCCGGTCTCGGGGTGGCGGCGCTGCTCGAGTCAAACCCGATCGTGCTGGGCGGAGTGATCGTGGCGATCCTCGCCGGCGGGGCCGCTGCCCGCGCCGGCCGGGAGCTGCGCCGCGCGCTCTGGCTGGCGATCCCGCTGGCCATGACCGTGGCCCTGATCAACGCCCTGGTCACTCGAAACGGGCTCACGGTCATCTGGCGATTCGGGAACCTGCCGGTTTTGGGGCAGACCGATGTGACGCTGGAGGCCACCGCCTACGGGGGCATCCTGGGCCTGCGGGCGGCCGCGCTCGTGCTGTGCGGCGTCCTTTATTCAGTGTGCGTCGACCCCGACGATGTGCTGCGGCTACTGCGCCGCTGGTCGTTTCGTTCCGCCCTGACCGCCACCGTGGCCACCCGGATGCTGCCGGTGCTGCTTCGCGACTCGACTCGGTTGGCCGAGGCCCAGCGCTGCCGTCCCGGACCGCCGCCCGGACGAGTGGCCCTCATGCGGGCCACGACCGCGGGCGTACTAGACCGGGCGCTGGATGTCGCGGCCGCCCTGGAGGTCCGCGGATACGGAGCGTCGCGCAGCCGGGAGGCCGGCAGGCCCGCCGGCGGAGGTCGGCGGGGCCGCCCGTGGTCGAGACATGATTTCGGCTTTCTGGCCTCGGGCCTGGCTGTCGTGGTCCTGGCCGTGGTGGGACGCGTGAGCGGCTTAGCCGGTTTCACCGCCTATCCGTCACTGCACCTGAACGCCGGCGCCGGGACGCTGTCTCTCACCGCGGGGCTGGTGGCCTGCGCGCTGATGCCGTTCGCCGACCGGCGGGGGATCGAGCCATGAGCCAGGTGGTCATCTCCGGCTTCTCGTTCTCCTACGCCGGATCCGATCGGGCGGCGCTCCAGGACGTATCGCTGGAGGTCGAGCCGGGCGAGTTCGTCGTCCTGGCCGGAGTGTCCGGATCGGGTAAGTCGACGCTGCTGCGAGCCGTGTCGGGCCTGGTTCCCCACTTCCATGGCGGCACCGTGTCGGGCCGGGTGAGCGTGGGGGAGATTGACACACGGGAGCACAGTCCCGGCGATCTGGCGGCGCAGGTGGCCAGCCTGTTCCAGGACCCCGAGACCCAGATCGTGATGGGGACCGTCCGGGCCGAGCTGGCCTTTCCACTGGAGAACCAGGGGTGGAGCGAAGCGGCGGTGGCGCGCGCGGTGGAGGAGACCGCCCTGGCCCTGGGCATCGATGGCCTGCTGGACCGCTCGACGGCCGAGCTGAGCGGCGGTGAGCTTCAGCGGGTCGCCCTGGGCGCCACGCTGGCCGGCCGGCCCTCGGTGGTCTGCCTGGACGAACCGACCTCTCAGCTCGATCCGGTGGCCGGCGACGAGCTGATCGGGCTGCTGCGGCGACTCAACGAGGATCTGGAGCTGACCGTGCTGCTGGCCGAGCACCGGTTGGAGCGGTGCCTGGGGGTGGCTGATCGGGTGGTCGGTCTGGACTCGGGTTCTGTCGTCTTCGACGGGGATCCGACTTCGTTCCTGGGATGGGCAGTGAAGGCCGCTCCCGCTTTGGCCACGCCGGGGGCTCGACTGCTGGCGGGGGCCGGGCTTCGCCCTGTCCCGGGGGTTCGCCGGGCCCGTTTGGCAATGAGAGAGAGGGGCGCCTTGCGTGTCGATTGTTCACTTAGTGGGCGCTCTGCCCCCCAAACGAACAATGGACGCAAGGAGGCCCTCAAGGTCGACCGGGTGTGGCATGAGATCAGGAACGGACCGGCGATCCTGAGAGACCTCTCCCTCGAAGCGAAGCCAGGAGAGCGCATCGCGCTGATGGGTCGCAATGGCGCAGGGAAGTCCACCCTCCTGAGGCACGCAGCGGGACTCCTGAAGCCGACCCGAGGCAGCATCAAAACACCAGGCCGCGTCGCCCTGCTGCTTCAGAACCCCAACGACTATCTGGTCCACGAGCACGTATCGCAAGAGGCTCCCGCACCGGCCCTGGAGCGGTTCCATCTCAACCACGTCAGCCAGCGCCATCCCCGAGACCTGTCGGGAGGCGAGCGTCAGCGGCTGGCCCTGGCCATCGTGCTGGGTGACCCCGCCGACCCGCCGGCCGTCTTGTGCCTGGACGAGCCGACTCGAGGCATGGACCGCCGGGTGAAGGACGAGCTGGCCGACCTCCTGAAGGGGCTGGAGATCACGCTGATCGTGGCCACCCACGATCCGGAGTTCGCCGCCCTGTTCGCGGACCGGGTGATCCTGCTGGGCGCCGGGCGGATCATCGCCGACGGCAGTCCGCTGGAGATCCTGGCCGGCGGCACCTACTTCGCCACCGAGACGGCTCGCATCCTGGACGGCGCCGCGCTGACGCCGGATCAGGGTCTCGAGCTGCTCCGGCGCCAGGAGGTGCCGGCATGACCTGGCAGGTGGCCTCGTTCGCCATCCTCGGGCTGGGCCTCCTGGCCGGCTTCGCCTGGTATGAGCGGGCCAAGCCGGATGCCCGCGTCGTCGCCCTGGTCGGCACCCTGGCCGCATTCGCCGCACTGGGGCGGATTGCCTTCGCCGCCGTGCCCAACGTCAAACCGACGACGGACATCGTCCTGATCGCGGGTTACGCCCTCGGAGGGGGTCCGGGGTTCGTGGTCGGGGCCGTGGCGGCGCTGACGTCGAACTTCTTCTTCGGTCAGGGCCCGTGGACGCCGTGGCAGATGGCCGGGTGGGGGATGACCGGCGTCCTCGGCGCCGGACTCGCCACGGTCACGAAGCACCGGATCAGCCGGTGGCCACTGGCGCTGATCTGCTTCGTGGTCGGATTCGGGTTCACAGCCCTGCAGGACCTCGGCGATTGGGTGACCTACAGCGACCACAGCCTTAGTCAGCTGGGGGTCTATGTGGGCAAGGGGCTCGGGTTCGACCTGGTCCACGCCACCGGATGCCTGCTATTCGCGCTGGCCTTCGCCCCGGCGCTGCTGGCCTCGCTTTCCCGCTTCCGCTTGCGATTGGACGTCACCTGGCTGACCCCGCTGTTGCTGGCCGTCTGCGTGATGGCCACCGTCGGCGCTCCCGCTCGGGCGGCCGTCTCGCCGATCAGCTACCTGCTCAAGGCGCAGAACGCAAGCGGTGGCTTCGGCCCCTCGCCCGGGCAGTTATCCTCATCCATGTTCAGCGGGTGGGCGACGCTGGCCCTGGCCGCCGCCGATGCCGAGCGCCGGAGCGCCGTGACCTACGTGGAGCGACACCCCGGCTCGGATCCTGGCTCACTGGAGCGCTCGATTTTGGCCATCCACGCCGGCGGCGGATCCGTGGGCGCCCTCCTGGCCCGGCTCGAGCGCCACGTGAACGCCAACGGGTCGGTCCAGGGACAGACGAACCTGACCGCGTTCGCGATCCTGGCCGAGCGGGCGGCCGGCGTGGCCCCCGGCGCCCGATCGATCGGATGGCTGGTGCACCAGCAGGACTCCGACGGCGGCTTCAACTTCGCCGCGGCCGGCGGCCAGTCAGACGTGGATGACACGGGTGGCGTGCTGGAGGCGCTGGCCGGGAGTGGCCACCACCGGACGATCAGACGGGCCGTGAGGTTCATCCGCCGCCAGCAGAACCGCGACGGCGGATTTCCCGCCCAGCCGGGGACGACCTCAAACGCCCAGTCCACCGCGTTCGCGGTCCAGGGGCTGGATGCAGTGGGGGTTCCGCTAGCCAGGCTGCGTCACTCACCGCTCGTCTACCTGGACAGTCTGATCGGCGCCGACGGACACGTCGCCTACGCGCGCGGCCAGAACCAGACCCCCGTGTGGGTGACCGCCCAGGCCGATTTGGCGCTGGCGGGTGCGCCCCTGCCCGTGGCGGCACACCCGCCACGGGTCGTGCCGGTGAACCACAAGTCACCGGCACGACGAACCCGGCCGGCCATCCACCGGTCCCCAGCCGCCAGGACCCACACCCGAAGGCGGACCAAACCTCGGCGCCGTCACCAGGTGTCGCGGCGGCGCACCAACCCGGGCGGCCAGGCGCTGGGCACCGACGCTGGGGCGCTCACGGCGGTGCTTCTGGCTCCCATCGGTATGTGACGAAGGTCATTACGCCAACCGGGATCAAACGGTAGGCTCCGCCGCCCCATGGAGATAGGTGTTCCCAAGGAGACCGCGGCAGGGGAGCGGCGGGTTGCCCTGGTTCCCGAGGTCGTCGGCAAGCTCACCCAGGCCGAGCACGAGGTGCTGGTCGAGCGTAGCGCCGGCCAGGCTGCGCTGATTCCCGACGAGGCCTTCGAGGCGGCGGGCGGCCGGCTGGTCGGGCCGGGCGAGGCGTTCGCCGCCGGTGTGGTGGTCAAGGTGGCCGCGCCCACCGATGCTGAGACGGGCAAGCTCGGCGCCGAGAGCACCCTGATCGGCTTCCTGGCGCCGCTGACCAACGGCGCGGGGATCAGCGCCATCGCCAAGACCGGCGCCACCAGCTTCGCCATGGAGGCGATCCCCCGGATCAGCCGGGCGCAGTCGATGGACGCTCTGTCCAGCCAGGCCAACATCGCCGGTTACCGGGCGGCGCTGATCGGGGCCATGGAGCTGGGTCGCTACTACCCGATGCTGATGACCGCGGCGGGCACGATCCGCCCGGCCACGGTGCTGGTGCTGGGCGCCGGGGTGGCGGGCCTCCAGGCGATCGCCACCGCCCGGCGCTTGGGCGCGGTGGTGCAGGGCTTCGATGTCCGGGCGGCGGTCAAGGAACAGGTGGAGTCGCTGGGAGCCAAGTTCCTCGAGTTCGACCTGGGGGGGGACCTGGAGGGTTCCGGTGGCTACGCCAAGGAGCTCACGCCCGAGCAGCAGGCCCGCCAGCAGGAGCTGATGGCCGAGGCGATCGGCAAAGTGGATGTGGTCATTACGACGGCGCTCGTGCCGGGGCGCCGGGCGCCGATCCTGGTCACGGCCCAGGCGGTGGAGCTGATGAAGCCGGGGTCCGTGGTGGTCGATCTGGCCGGTGAGCAGGGCGGCAACTGCGAGCTCTCGCAACCTGGAGAGACGGTGATCGAGCACGGAGTGAAGATCATCGCGCCGCTCAACCTGCCCTCGACGCTGGCCGAGCACGCCTCCTCGCTGTACGCGCGCAACATCGAGTCGCTGCTCAAGCTGATGACCAGCGAGGAGGGACAGCTGGCGCTGGACTTCGAGGACGAGGTGATCAAGGGCGCGTGCATCACCCGGGACGGAGAGATCGTGCACGAGGGCGCCAAGGCCGCGGCCGGCAGCGCGGTCAGCTAGGAGGACTTTGTGGACAGTCTGGTAATTGATCTCGCGGTGTTGGTGTTGGCCGGGTTTGTCGGTTACACGGTGATCTCGAAGGTTCCCAACACGTTGCATACGCCGCTGATGTCGGGCACGAACGCGATCCACGGGATCGTGGTGTTGGGTGGCCTGCTGTTGATGGCCGAGTCGCACGGCTGGTTTGAGAAGTTGCTGCTGGTCATCGCGGTGGCGTTCGGCACGATCAACGTGATCGGCGGTTTTCTGGTCACCGACCGGATGCTGGGGATGTTCAAGCAGAAGGACCCGCCGAAGCCGGGCGAGAGCGAACCGGAGGGGAAGGCTTAGATGCCTTTGCCGCTGGCTGTGATTGGGGTCACCGCGATCGATGCGCTGTATATCGTCGCGTTCGCGCTTTTGATCTATGGCATGACGGGCCTGACCGGGCCGCGTACGGCGGTGCGGGGCAACAAGATCGCCGCGGTGGGGATGGCCATCGCGGTGGTGGCCACGCTGTTGCGCAATCACGAGTTCAGCGGATCGGGCACGTGGTGGCTGATCTTGCTCGGCCTGATCATCGGCACGGCGATCGGGGTGCCGGCCGCGCGCAACGTGCGGATGACCGCGATGCCCCAGATGGTGGCGATCTTCAACGGGGTGGGTGGCGGCGCGGTGGCCCTGATCGCCTGGGTCGAATACCGTCACGCGTTCGGCGGCGGTTACCCGCTGCGCTCGGAGATCTTTGAGGTGTTCGGGGCGATCGTCGGGTCGGTGTCCTTCTGGGGCTCGAATGTCGCGTTCGGCAAGTTGCAGGAGATCCTCCCGGGCCGGCCGATCAAGCTGCCGGGACGCTCCCAGTCGATCCTCAACCTGACGTTGTTGGTGATCGCCGTGGCCAGCGGGATCATCCTGTGCGCGGGCACCCACTCCCAGGCACTGTTCATTCTGGGGATCCTGGTGTGCTCGGCGATTCTGGGCAACGCGGTGGTCCTGCCGATCGGCGGGGCCGACATGCCGGTGGTTATCTCGCTGCTCAACGCGTTCACCGGATTGTCGGCGGCGGCCACCGGCGTGGCGCTGGGCAATACGGTGATGATCGTGGCCGGGATGATCGTCGGGGCCTCAGGCACGATCCTGACCAACCAGATGGCCAAGGCGATGAACCGCTCGGTGCCCGAGATCGTCGCCGGGGGGTTCGGCGGCGCGGTCGCGGCGCCCGCGGCGGGCGCCGGGGGCGAGGGCGGGACGGTCCGGGCCACCAGCGCCCAGGACGTGGCGATCCAGCTCTCCTACGCCCGGCTGGTGGTGATCGCTCCGGGCTACGGAATGGCCGTGGCTCAGGCCCAGCACGCGGTCCGCGAGCTCCAGCGCGCCCTGGAGGGCAAAGGCGTGGAGGTCAAGTTCGCCATCCACCCGGTGGCCGGCCGGATGCCCGGGCACATGAATGTGCTTCTGGCCGAGGCCGACGTGCCGTATGACCTGCTCAAGGAGATGGATGAGATCAACCCCGAGTTCACGCGCACCGACGTGACCCTGGTGATCGGGGCCAACGACGTGACCAACCCCGCGGCTAAGAACGAGCCCGGCTCCCCGATCTACGGCATGCCCATCCTGGAGGTCGACAAATCAGGCGCCGTCGTGGTCCTGAAACGCTCGATGGCCTCCGGATTCGCCGGGATCGACAACCCCCTGTTCTACGACCCCAAGACATCTCTCCTGTTCGGCGACGCGAAAGCGTCGGTCAGCGAAATCACGTCCGAGGTCGAGGCGCTGTGAACGGGTCGAGAGCCAACGGCCCGACGGACTTTGCCGACAGGGCGTGGGCATATAGAGTCGCGTCCCCGCCTGTGCCCCAGAACTACATCCAGGAGTGCCCATGAGCATGGACCCTTCGCGGCTGACCGCGATCCCGCTGTTCTCGCAACTTTCAGAGGAAGAGGCCAAGCGACTGGCGGCCTTTGCCAGCGAGACGAGCATCGCTGAGGGCCAGATCCTGATGAAGCAGGGCGACTACTCCACGGAGCTCATCGCCATCGAGGAAGGCACGGCCGACATCGTTCAAGACGGCAACAAGATCGCCTCAGTGGGCAAGGGCGACCTGATCGGCGAGATGGGACTCCTGTCCCGAGAACCGCGCAACGCCGATGTGATCGCCACCTCGCCGATGATGGTCATCAAGCTCACGCACTGGGAGATCCGGCGGATGTCCGAGGAGACCGTCAAGCGGATCGAGGAGATCGTCAAGGAGCGCCAGCAGCAGGGTGTGGCCGATCCGGCCCACTCGAGCGACTGACCGATTTCCGTCAGCCGTGGCATTCCGCCCGAGCTCCTGTTAGGTTTCTCGCGCCGAGTCTCCGGGTCGCCAGCCGGGGGAGCGGGGAACCCAAAGTTGGGGGAGGCGAAAAACCCCCACAAGGGGCGAATCCGGTGGTGATCCCCCGGAAGCGCTCGAACCTCGAGCGCGAGCCCGTCAGCTAACCCCGCAGGCATCTAGGCACCAGCAGGATCCGCGTGCCCCTGTGATGTCCCGAGGAGAGCCAGACCGCATTGTCCGTCGCGTGCTCGTCACGAGCCTCGCGATGTTGTGGCTGCTCGCCCTGCCCGGCCTGGCGCTGGCGACCACGGCAACGACTGACCCGTCCTCGGGAGGGGTGGGGATCGGTTCGCCGACCGGCCTGGTCAAGCCGACCAAGCTGATCTTCAGCCGAGTGCTGCATCTGGGTGAGCGGGGCAACGACGTGAAGACCGTGCAGATCTGGCTCGATGACCTGGGCAGCAAGCTGGCCCAGAGTGGCGTGTTTGGAATCAGGACCAGAGAGGCCGTTGAGAGATTTCAGACCAGCGTGCATCTCCGGGCGAGCGGGATGGTCGGGCAGCGGACGGCGGTGCGCCTGCGCCGGAAGGTGCACCAGGCCGCGCTGGCCGCGACATTGACCAGGGGAGCGGCGCCCGGGACCGGCGGCGCCGGTGTGAGTGGAACTCCGGTCAAGCCCGGACCCAAGTCGACCCGGTGGGTGTTTCCGCTGAAGCCGCTGCGCCGGGTACTGCCGCCGAGCGACTGGACGCTCGATCAGGGCGTTGACATCGGCACGACGAACAACATGTGCGGCCCGCAGGTCGTCGAGGTGGCGATTACGGGCGGGACGGTTGTGCAGGAGGGGATCAGCGGTTTTGGCAACTACGCGCCGGTCATCAAGGTGGCTGCCGGCGCCTACAAGGGGCGCGACATCTACTACGGGCACGCCGCACCGGCCCTCGTGGCCGTCGGGGCGAAGGTGAAGCCCGGCCAGCCGGTGGCCGAGATCGGCTGCGGTGACGTGGGAATCTCCAGCGCGCCGCATGTGGAGGTGGGGATCAGCGAGCCGGGCGGCCCGACCTGCTGCCCGGGCTACCAGGCGACCTCGCCCACCATGTACGAGATCCTGGTAAAGCTGTACAACACGGCACGCCGGAACGCTCGCCGGCGCGCCTAGCGCACAGAACGCTCGCCGGGACCGGGCGTAAGCTCAAATTCATGTTGAGCCGTGAGGCGGCGCTCCAGATGCTGGAGACCGAGCCGTTCGATGTGGTGGTGATCGGTGGCGGCGTGACCGGAGCGGGCGTGGCGCTCGACGCGGCGTCGCGCGGGTACAGCGTGGCACTGGTGGAGAAGGCCGACTTCGCCTCGGGCACCAGCAGCCGGTCGTCCAAGCTCGTGCACGGGGGCCTGCGCTACCTGCAGAACTTCGATCTGGGGCTGGTCCGCGAGGCCCTGCTCGAGCGCCAGCTGATGGTCAAGCTGGCGCCTCACCTGGTGCGGCCGCTGAAGCTGGTCGTGCCCGCGTTCGATGGCGCGCGGCCGGATCGGCTCACGGGGATCGGCCTCAACATGTACGACGTCATGGCCACTACTCGCCGGCGCGCCCGGCGCGCGTCGCGGCGAGCCGCGGCCGCAGGCTTGGAAGAGGCGGACTGGAGCCCGGAACGTCACCGGGTCATCTCAGGCTCCGAGGTCCTGGAGCTGCTGCCCGCGCTGGAGCGACGCAACCCGACCGGCGGCTATCTGTTCTACGACTGCCAGACCGACGACTCGCGCCTGGTTCTGACCATCCTCGGCGAGGCCGAGCGGTTCGGCGCGGTGTGCGCCAACCGCCTCGAGGTCACCGAACTGGCCTACGAGGAGGGCCGGGCGGCCGGTGTGTGCGTGCGTGACGTCGAGGACGCCGACCGCAAGCTGATGATCCGGGCCGACAATGTGGTCAACGCGACCGGCGTGTGGGCCGACCGGATCCGACCGGATGAGCTGCATTCCGAAGCCGAGGTCCCCACCATCCGCCCCAGCCGGGGCACCCACATCACGCTCAGTCAGCGCGATCTTCCCCTGGTCTCCGGAGCGATCGTCCCGGCCGGCGAGAACCGGACCATCTTCGCGCTGCCCTGGCTCGGCCGGTCGCTGATCGGGACGACCGACAACAACTACTCCGGCGACGTGGACCGGGTCCGACCCGATCCCGACGACATCATTTACCTGCTGGACGCGGTCAACCGCTTCTTCGCCACGGACCTGACCCCGGACGATCTCACCGGCGCGTTCGCCGGCGTTCGGCCGCTGATCTCCACCGGCGACAGCCGTAAGTCCGTGGACATCTCGCGCAAGGCGGAGCTGTATGAGACCTCCAGCGGGATGGTGACGATTACCGGTGGCAAGCTGACCACCTGGAGACGGATGGCCAAGCTGGCCGTGGACCGGCTGGTGGAGCGGGAGGGACGTCTGGCGCCCTGCCGGACCGCCGAGATCCCCCTCGGACAGATGGTGGCGGCAGACCGGCTGACCCGCGTAGCGGGAGTGCCCGAGGCCAGCTACGCCGGACTGGCCGGGCGCTACGGCCACGATGCCGAGCGCGTCCTGGCCCTCGCCGCCGACCGGCCGGAGCTGGCCACGCTCATCCTGGGCGGACAGATCGACCTGCTCGCCGAGGCCGTGTACGCGGTAAGGCACGAGCAGGCTCGGTCCCTGAGCGACGTGCTGATGCGGCGCACCCGGCTGGGCATCCAGGACGGCCGTGCGCTCAGCGATCCCAGCCGGGGAGAGGCTCAGCGGGTGGCCGAGGTGATGGCCGGCGAGCTGGGGTGGACTCCGAACCGGCTCGAGGAGGAGCTGGTGGGGTTCCGCGACGAGGCGTCCTTCCGGAGCGCGGTGGCGGTGCCGTGACCGTTACCCCCCGGGCGGGCGAAACGCTGACGCTGCGCACCCAGCGAGGCGAGCTGAGGTTCGGTGGTCGGATGCGGATCATGGGCATCGTCAACGCCACGCCGGACTCGTTCTCTGACGGCGGGAGGCACGCCAGCCTGGAGGAGCGCGTGGCGCTGGCCGCGGCACAGCTGGAGGCCGGAGCCGACGTGATCGATATCGGGGGGGAGTCTGGGGTCACCAACCGGCCGCCCGTCTCACCCGAGGAGGAGATCGACCGCGTCGTACCGCTGATCAAGCGAGTGGCCGGCGAGTTGGGGGCGACCGTGTCGGTGGACACGTACAAGCCGGCGGTGGCTCGAGCCGCGGTCGACGCGGGCGCGGCCATCGTCAACGACGTGAGCGCCCTACGGGACCCGGCACTGGCCGACGTGTGCGCGCAGACCGGCGCCGGTCTGGTCATCATGCATACGCGCGCGGAGCCCAAACAGAAGCTGCTCGACCGGGCCTACGACGGGCGCATGCTGGCCGATGTCAAGCAGCTGCTGGCCGACCGGCTGGAGCTGGCCGTGTCCCGCGGAGTCGCCGCCGAGCAGGTGATGCTCGACCCCGGGCCGGACTTCGGGAAGACCCCCGCCCAAACGGTCGAGGTGCTGCAGGGCCTGGAGGAGCTACACGAATTCGGGCGCCCCATCCTCCTGGCCATCTCCCGTAAGGATTTCATCGGCGCCGTGACCGGCCGGCGCCCGGCCGAGCGACTCGCGGGCACACTGGGCGCCTTGGCCTACGGCGCGGATCACGGCGCGCACATGGTCCGCGTGCATGACGTCGCGGCGGCCCGCGACTTCCTGGCCGTGCGCGCGGTAATGACTGGAGAGGAACGCCTCGAGCCGGACGCTCGCTTGGCCGACGGGATGCGCTGGGAGGCGCAGAAAGGCTAAGAGCCTGCTCTAAGCCGCTAGGCTTGGACCTGATTCGCTGGCCGCTGCCCCAACGCGGCCGGAGCCCACCGAACAACCCAAAACCCGGGAGGACCCATGACCGTACTGGACCGCGATGCCCTTGAAGGCAGCCCTCTGGCTGACCTGCACGCCATCGCCTCAGAGCTTTCGATCGATGGCTTTCGCCGTCTTCGCAAGGCCGACCTAATTGACCGGATCATCGCCCGCCAGGACGGGCGCGCTGACGCCGAGGACGCCGGAACTGACGCCGGAACTGCGGCCGAGGAGGGCGAGGAGCCGACCCCTGGCTCGGCCACCGAGACCGCTGAGGAGGGGCCGGCGTCGGGCCGCCGCCGCCGCAGCCGGCGGGGCGGGCGCGGCCGCACTCAGCCCGCAGGCGCTGAGTCTGAGGGCGCTGAGGAGAACGGGGAGGAGACCCCCGAACCGGAGGCCGAGTCCGAGAAGCCGCCTTCGCGCTCGCGCCGCGGTGAACGTCCGGGGCGCACGCCGGATTCCGGGCGTGGGGGGGACTCCGGGCGCTCCGGAGACAAATTGCGTACCGAGGAGTCCGCGCCCGAGGAGGTCGTGGAAGGCGTGGTCGAGCTGCTCGGCAACGGGTCGGGCTTCGTGCGGACCTCGCCGCCCGATCCCAGCGAGCAGGACGTCTACATCTCCGCCGCCCAGGTCAAGCGCTGCGAGTTGGTCAGCGGTGACCGGGTGTCCGGTCCCAAGCGACCGCCCCGGCGCTCAGAGCGCTTCGCTTCGCTCGTGCGGGTGGACACGGTCAACGGCCGGCCGGCCTCCGAGCTGAGCGAGGGAGCGCGATATGACGAGTTGCCCTCCGCGTTCCCAGCCGACCGGTTCCGGTTCGGGTCGGAGGACCCGACGCTCAAGGCGATCGAGTTTCTCACCCCGTTCGGTCGGGGCTCCCGCGTGGTCATCGCCGGCGGGCCGCGGGCCGGCAAGTCGTTCGCTCTGCGCAACCTGGCCGAGGCCCTGGCGGCGGTCGAGGGTATTCAGCTGTTCGTGGCCCTGGCGGGGGTCCGGCCCGAGGAGCTGGCCGAGTGGCCGCGGGAGGGCGCCCTGACTCCGAGCGGCGCGCTCAGCTTCGCCGCTTCCCCCGATGCGTTGGACCATGTCGTGGAACTGGTCGTGGATCAGGCCAAGCGAATCGCTGCTCGCGGGGCCGATGCCGTGGTGATCATCGACACCCTGGACGGTCTGCACCCCCAGGCGGCCCACAAGGCTCTGGCCGCGGCACGAAACATCGTGGACGGCGGCTCGCTAACCGTGATTGCCACATCCTCGCGGCCGCTGGGTGGCGAGACGACGGTGATCGCCCTGGATCCGCTGCTGACGGCCGCGGGTCGCCTCCCGGCGCTCGACCTGGTGGCCAGTGGGACGACCCGGGCCGAGCTGCTCGTGGGCGAAGCGGGGGCTCAGGCGATCGCCGAAGCCCGGGCGCAGGCGCTGGACAGCGCTTCCTGAGGCTTGGTCGGTGACCCTGGCGACAGGGCGCCTAGGTCTCCGTAAAAGCCCGCAAATCATTCGATCATCCGTCCAGGCAACGCCCGTTGCGTGACCTGATCCGCGAGGGCTGACGACCCGAGACCGAGGCCCGGGGCATCCGACACGCCCCGGCGCCCGGCTCGGATGTCGACGACGAATGCCCCCACTTCACTAGACCGGCCGATCCGGCCAGCCGGTCTGCGGCATCCCGACTGGCGGCGCTGGTATGTCCCGCTGCGGGTTCGGGTGTGGCTGACCTTCGTGCTCGGCTTCATCTGGCTGTGCCTATCCGCCTGGCTCTCGCGCCACTGGATCGTCGAGCTCGGCCATGACATCACGCTGCCGATGTCGATCCTGGTGATCACCGGCGTGGCCCTGATCCCGGGGTATCTGAACGTGCAACTCTTGACCGGAGTCCTGCTCGACAAGCCACGGCCGCTGCGGCTGGAGGGCATCGAGCCGGGTATCACGCTGCTGGTTGCCGCCTACAACGAGGAGGCGGCGATCGAGGAGACGCTCGATTACACCCTGCGCTCGGACTACCAGGGCGAGTTGCGCGTGGTCGTGGCCGACGACGGCTCCACCGACGCCACTCGGGATTTGGTCCAGGCCTATGCCGATCGGGATCCGCGAGTGCAGCTGTTCTGCGCTGACCACGGCGGCAAGGCCAACACGCTGAGCTCGGCCCTGATGGAGGTCGACACCCCGCTGGTGGCCACGATCGACGCCGACACGCTCCTGATGCCCTACTCGCTGTCCCGGGCGGTGGCCCGCCTGCGTGTCTCTCCGGCTGACACCGTCGCGGTGGCCGGCTCGGTGCTGGCTCGCAACTCCCGGAAGAACCTGCTCACGCGGGCCCAGGAATGGGACTACTTCCTGGGCATCGCTTCAGTGAAGAGGGTCCAATCGCTGCTCCAGGGCACCCTGGTCGCTCAGGGGGCGTTCAGCGTGTACCGGACCAGTGCCCTGAAGTCCGTTGGGGGGTGGCCGAACCGGATCGGAGAGGACATCGTGCTCACCTGGCGGCTGCTGCTCAGGGGCGGGCGCAGCGTGTTCGAGCCGACAGCGGTGGCGTTCACCGAGGTACCCGACAGCTGGGAGTCGTTCGTTCGCCAGCGTCGCCGCTGGGCGCGGGGAATGATCGAGGGACTACGGGATCACGGCGTCGGATTGGTCAGGCAGAGCAAGCTGTACTCCCACGCGGTGGGGGCGAATTTCCTGTTCCCCTACCTGGACTGTTGCTTCACGTTCGCGTTCCTGCCCGGCCTGGTGCTCGCCTGCACCGGCAACTTCATGCTGGTCGGGCCGATGACCCTGCTGGTGCTGCCCCTCAACGGTCTGATCAGCGCGGCCATGTACGTCCGTCAGCGCACGATCTTCAATGAGGTCGGACTGCGGGTCCGGCGCAACCGCTCCGGCTTTGTGTTCTATGTGCTGCTGTACCAGTTCGTGATGGCCCCGGTGTCGGTGGCCGGCTATTTCCTCGAGCTGACCGGCGCCCGCCGCCACTGGTAAGTCTCGGTCAGTAGGCCGTGCACCGGGAGCGGTGGCGCGGCCGGGCTTTGTAGTCCGGGTGGCCGCCGCGGCCCCACAGCAACTGGTCGAGCTCGGCGGGGGATCGGCCGCTGGCCTGAGCGATCAATTCGACCGCGTGGAGCGCGCAGGCGCGAATCTCGACCTCCTCGGGCAACCCGTGCTCGATCAGGACCTGACGGTCGATCCGGTTCGTGAGGGCAGCGTCGAACTCGAGGACCCCGTCGAGGCGCAGGACGTGCGGGACCAGGTTGTCGGCGAACATGGTCAGGCGCCGGAGGTCGCCGTAGGTCGCGAGGCCGTTGCGGTGCAGGTCGGCGGCGGCGATCTGGGCTCGCTTCAGGAATGGAATCGATCGATCCTCGTAGACGGATGAGTCGGCGAAGCACTTCCAGCCGGCCAGATGCTCGACCAGGCCGACTGCCGTGGGCTGGACGGCGTCTTCGAACGACCCTTGGTGATGGAAAACAATGTTGTGTCCAAGGTCGTTGAGCGATGCGGCGAACAGGCCCATCAGCTCGTGCTCCGGATCCTGGTTGAGGGTCTGGGCGATCTCGCCGGCTTTGAGCACGGCGAGATCGCCGGCCGTCCAGAGACCGGCCGACTCGAACCGCCGGCGCAGGCCGTCGTAGATGGTGAAGTAGCCCGAGCGTCCGGGGGCCTTGCGCAGCGTGGGGAACCAGCCGGAGCCGAAGTTGATGGCGTCCAGAGTCAGCCAGAAGACCCGCTCGTCGGCGGCGTTCTCAGAGGGACCCTGGGCCGGGGTGGCGGGGAGGGTCGGGATGAGCGGGAGCGAAGCGGCGTAGGCGGGGATCCGGTCTCGGTGGATGCGCACGTGGCCGGCTTGGGTGGCCACCCAGGCGCAGGCTTCTCTGATCTGATCGACAAGGCGGGTCACGGTGTCGGGTGGGCAAGCTACCGTTGAATGCCCAGGCGATGAGCACCGAGCAAGCCGAGCAGAGCGACGAGATCAAGGGTCTTCTGGCCGGGCTGAACGAGCCCCAGCGGGAGGCGGTCACCCACGCCGAGGGTCCGCTGCTGATCCTGGCCGGAGCGGGCTCGGGCAAGACGCGCGTGCTCACCCACCGGATCGCCTACCTGGTGGCCACCGGGCAGGCCAAGCCCTCGGAGATCCTGGCCATCACGTTCACCAACAAGGCGGCGGGGGAGATGCGCGACCGCGCCGAGCTCCTGGTCGGCCGCCGGGTCCGGGCGATGTGGGTGATGACCTTCCATTCGGCCTGCGCCCGGATGCTCCGCGCCCACGCCGATCGCCTCGGCTACACCCGGCAGTTCACGATCTACGACCAGGCCGACTCCAGGCGCCTGGTCAAGCGCTGCTTGGAGGAGAACAACGTCGATCCCAAGCGGTTCACGCCGGCGGCCATCCACTCGCAGATCTCCGATGCCAAGAACCGGATGCGGGACGCCGAGGCCTACGCGCAGATGGTGGGCTCATTCTTCGAGCAGACGGTGGCCGACGTCTACGCCAGCTACGAGCGTGAGCTGCACCGCATGAACGCGATGGACTTCGACGACCTGCTGCTGCGGGCCGTCAACGTGCTGGAGCTGTTCGGAGAGGTGCGCGAGAAGTACCTGGAGGCGTTCCGCCACGTCCTGGTCGACGAGTACCAGGACACCAACGCTGTGCAGTACCGGTGGCTACAGCTGCTCACCGGCGAGGAGCGAAACCTAACCGTGGTCGGCGATCCCGATCAGTCGATCTACGGCTTCAGAGGATCGGATATCCGCAACATCCTCAACTTCGAGGACGACTTTCCCGACGCTCATGTGGTCAAGCTCGAGCAGAACTACCGCTCGGTGCAGACGATCCTCGACGCGGCCAACGGTCTGATCGCCAATAACCGGGGGCGCAAGTCAAAGCGGCTGTGGTCAGAGCTGGGGGAGGGCGATCCGATCCACGTACGCGAGCTCGACGACGAGCTGGCGGAAGCGCGGTTCGTCACCGGGGAGATCCAGCGAATGGTCGACGAGGGGATCTCCCGGCGCGAGATCGCCGTGTTCTACCGGACCAACGCCCAGTCCCGGGTGCTCCAGGAGGTGCTGGGCCGAGCCGAGGTCGCCTACCAGGTGATCGGGGGGGCCAAGTTCTATGACCGGGCCGAGATCAAGGACGCGATCGCCTACCTGACCGCGATGATCAACCCGCAGGACGCCGGAGCGTTCGCCCGGATCGTCAATTCGCCCCGCCGCGGGATCGGCGCCACCTCCATGTCTCGCGTCCTGAGCTTCGCCAACACGATGGGTATGGCGATCTGGGATGTGGCCGTCGATCCCGGCCAGGTGCCCGGGCTGGGAGCCGCCGCCGTCAAGGCGATCGGACGGTTCATGCAGACAATGACCGTGCTGCGCGAGCGCGCCGAGAGCGGCGCCCCGGTGGCCAAGCTGCTGGGCGAGTTGCTGGAGGAGACCGGGTACCTGGAGGCGCTGCGCGCCGAACGGACGATCGAGGCGCAGGGCCGGATCGAGAATCTGGAGGCGCTGGTCAACGGTGCGGCCGAGTACGACGCCTCCGGCGGTGAGGACCTGTCGCTGGCCGGCTACCTCCAGCAGGTGGCGCTGCTGGCCGACGCAGATTCGCGGGTGGATGACGAAGGGCTCGTGACCTTGATGACGCTGCACAACGCCAAGGGCCTCGAGTATCCGATCGTGTTCATCATCGGGGTGGAGGACGGGGTGTTTCCGCACTCGCGCGCTCTAGAGGAGGGCGATGTGGAAGAGGAGCGCCGCCTCTGTTATGTGGGCGTCACGCGGGCCCAGCGCGACCTGTACCTGACCTATGCCCGTCAGCGCACGGTGTTCGGGGCCCGCACGTACGCGATTCCCAGCCGCTTCCTGGCCGAGATCCCCGCCAAGCTGACCGACCGAGAGGAGCAGCGCCCCCGGGGCCTGGGCGGCTTCCGCGAACGGCTCACCTCGTGGGGCTCTGCGGCGGCGGAGGCCGAGCCTGAGCCCGCGCCGATGGCCTACCGGCTGGGGGACGACGTGGCCCACCCGTCGTTCGGCGAGGGCGTGGTCACCGGCCTGGAGCCGGGCGGCATCGTGGTGATCCGCTTCAGCAAGGACCGCTCCGAGCGAAAGCTCGTGGCTGACCTGGCGCCGATCACCAAGCGCTGAGCTCGCCGATCTATTAGGTTGCAGCTCCCCATGGCAGCCCAGATCATCGACGGCAAGGCGGTGGCCCAGAGCGTGCGCGAGCAGGTGGCCCGCGACGTCCGTGAGCGTGTGGAGCGCACCGGCAAACCGCCGGGGCTGGCCACGATCCTGGTGGGAGAGGATCCGGCCTCGGCCGTGTACGTGGCCAACAAGCGCAAGGCGTGTGGCGAGGCCGGGATCGCCGACTTCCATCAGCATCTTCCGGCGGACTCCACCCAGGAGGAGGTGGCCGACGTCATCCAGCAGGCCAACGCCAATCCGGAGATCAGCGGCATCCTCCTGCAGCTGCCGGTGCCGCCCCCCCTGAAGGGCCAAGCCCTGACCGGTCTGATCACGCCGGAGAAGGACGTGGACGGCCTGACCACCCTGAGCGCCGGGCTTCTGTCGCAGGGCGCGCCCGGCCTGCGGCCGTGCACGCCATCCGGGGTGATCGAGCTGCTCGACCGTTACGAGGTGCCGATCGAGGGCGCCGAGGCGGTTGTGGTGGGTCGCTCCGACCTGGTCGGCAAGCCGGTGGCATTCCTGCTCCTCCAGCGCAACGCCACGGTGACCATGTGCCACTCCCGGACCCGCGACCTGGCCGAGGTGTGCTCTCGGGCCGACATCCTGATCGCCGCCGTGGGGGCGCCCAAGCTACTCGGTCGAGAGCACGTCAAGGCGGGGGCTGCGGTGATCGACGTGGGAATGAACCGCTTGGAGGAGGGGCTGCGGGGCGACGTGGACTTCGAGGCGGCGGCTGAGACGGCCGGGCTCATCACCCCCGTGCCTGGTGGCGTAGGCCCGATGACCATCGCGATGCTGCTGGGCAACACCGTGCTGGCCGCCGGTCTCCAGGACGCCTGAAGGCACGCCATGACCTTCCGGCTCTCTCGCCTGCGCGCTGGGGAGTGGCTGATCGGGGCGGCCTCGCTGGCGTTGCTGGTGATTCTGTTCGTGGTGCCGTGGTTCGGACTGCCGTCCGGGTACGCCCACGCGGCGGCGTCGCTCGGAGCCGCCTCGAGCTTCAGTGGCTGGGAGAGCCTGTCGATACTTCGCTGGCTGATTGTTCTGCTCGGACTGGGTGGCTTCCTCGCCTGGTACCTGCAGGGACGGTGCCTGGCCGCCGCTCTTCCGGTCTGCGCCGTCGTGCTCGAGACCGCGCTGTCGGTTGTCGTGGTGGTCGGGCTGTATTACCGGGTGATCATCGCCGGGCCCGTGGTCCCCGTGGCCCACGATGATCCGGCCGCGTTCGTCGGCCTGGCCTTGGCGGTGGCCGTGCTGGTCGGCGGGTATCTCTCTTTGCGCCAGGATCAGGCGCCGGCGCGCGGTGCGGTAGTGGAGCTGGAGCGCCGGCGCGTATCCTCGCCGCGCGGTGCGGGTTGATACCGGCCGCCTAGAATCGAGGGCCATGCTGTCTCGTGAACAGGTCCAGCACGTGGCTCGGCTGGCTCGCCTGAAGTTGAGCGACGAGGAGCTCGACCGGATGGCCGTCGAGCTCTCCAAGGTGCTGGATCACATCGAGAAGATCCGCGAGCTCGATCTGGACGGGGTCGAGCCGACCTCTCATGTGGTCGAGGTCGTCAACGCCCTCCGGCGCGACGAGCCGGAGCCATCGCTGCCCCTCGAGGTGGCTCTGGCCTCGGCCCCCGAGCCTGTGGCGGGCGGCTTTGGCGTGCCCAGTCCCGGCGCCGGCGCCGATCCGTCATGAGCGCCGCAGCGCTGGATCTGACCGCGGCCCAGGCGGCCGCGGCCGTACGCGCCGGGGAGCTCGACCCCGACGAGCTGTTCGAGCTGTACAGGTCCCGGGCGGCCGAAAATTCGCTGAACGCGTTCACGTGGGTGGCCGACCAAGTGCCAGCGAGCGCCCAGGCCGCCGGCACCAAACTGAGCGGCGTTCCGTTGGCCGTGAAGGACCTGTTCTGCACCGAAGGCGTGCCTTCGCAGGCTGGGTCGCGGATCCTCGAGGGCTACCGGCCTCCGTATACGGCCACTGTCGTACAGAGGCTGGCCGACGCCGGTGCGCCGCTGCTGGGCAAGACGAACCAGGACGAGTTCGCGATGGGGTCCTCCAACGAGAATTCGGCCTACGGACCGGTGCTGAACCCATGGGATCGCACCCGGGTTCCGGGCGGCTCCTCTGGGGGCAGCGCAGCCGCGGTGGCGGCGGGCCTGGCGCCGTGGGCGATCGGGACCGACACCGGAGGTTCGATCCGCCAGCCGGCGGCGCTGTGCGGGATCGTCGGGATGAAGCCGACCTACGGCGCGTGTTCCCGCTTCGGCATGATCGCATTCGCCTCCTCGCTCGATCAGGCCGGCCCCCTGACCCGTGACGTCACCGACTGCGCCCTGTTGCTGCGCCACATGGTCGGCCACGACCGGCGAGATTCGACCTCGCTGGAGTTCCCGGAGGAGATCAGGCTGCCGGCCCGGGAGGATCTTCGCGGTATCCGTCTCGGCGTTCCGGAGGAGCTGGTGGGTGCCGAAGGGGGCGTCGACCCCGGTGTGCGCAAGAACTTCGATGAGACGGTGGCGCTGGCCGAACGGCTGGGCGCCAGCGTCGAGCCCTGCCGGCTGCCTCATGCACCGCACGCCCTGTCGGCGTATTACCTGATCGCTCCGGCCGAGGCCTCGGCCAACCTGGCCCGGTTCGACGGTGTGCGCTACGGACTGCGGGTGGACGGAACCGGCAGCTTGGAGGAGATGTACAGCCAGACTCGGGCCGCTGGGTTCGGGCCGGAGGTCAAGCGGCGCATCATGCTCGGCACCTATGCCCTGTCCAGTGGCTACTACGACGCCTATTACGGGACCGCGCTGAAGGTACGCACCAAGATCGCCGACGACTTCCGCGAGGCGTTCTCCCGGTTTGACTTCGTGGTCACGCCGACCAGTCCCTGGACCGCCTTCGAACTGGGGGCCAAGCTGGATGATCCGCTGGCCATGTACCTCAACGATTTCTGCACCGTGCCCATGCCCCTGGCGGGCATCCCGGCCATCTCGATCCCGTCGGGCTTGAGCGACGGCCTCCCCGTGGGCTTCCAGCTGGCCGGACCTGCGTTCAGCGAGAACCGACTGCTCGAGGCCGCGTTCGCCCTAGAGCAGGCGATCGGGTTCGACGGTAGTGCGGCGCGCGGCGCCGGAGGTCAAGCTTGAGCCTGGCCGACTACGAACCGGTCATCGGACTGGAGATCCATGTCCAGCTGGGCACGCGAACCAAGATGTTCTGTGGTTGCTCGCCGTCCTTCGGGGACGAGCCCAACCTGCACACCTGCCCGGTGTGCCTGGGGTTGCCGGGGGCGTTGCCCGTGGTCAACGCCCAGGCGGTTCATTACGGGATCATGATCGGGCTGGCCCTGGGCTGCGATATCGCCGAGCGCTCGCAGTTTCACCGCAAGAACTACTTCTATCCCGACCTTCCGAAGGGTTACCAGATCTCCCAGTACGACGTTCCGCTGTGCCGGGGCGGGCGGCTGGGGGAGGTGCGCATCCACCGGGTCCATCTGGAGGAGGACGCGGCCAAGCTCACCCACCTGGGCCAGAGCGGACGAATCCACGGGTCTGACCGCAGCGTGGTCGACTTCAACCGCGGGGGGACGCCGTTGGTGGAGATCGTCACCGAGCCCGATCTGCATTCGGCTGAGGAGGCGCGGGACTGGTTGGTCCTGCTGCGCACGACGTTGAGGGCGCTCGGGGTGTCTGACGTCGACATGTCACAGGGTTCGCTGCGCTGCGATGCCAACGTGTCGATCCGTCCGTGCGCTTCCGATGGGCTGGGCACGAAGACCGAGCTGAAGAACATGAACTCATTTCGGTTCCTGCACGACGGGGTGCTGGCGGAGATCGAGCGACAGGCGGCTCTGCTGGATGCGGGCGAGCCGGTCGTCCAGGAGACCCTGCACTTCGACCCGGTGAGCGGCCGGTTGACCCCGCTGCGCTCCAAGGAGGAGGCTCACGACTACCGCTACTTCCCCGAGCCCGATCTGGTTCCGCTGGTGGCCACGGATGAAATGCTGGAAGGGGCCCGCGGGGCACTTCCGGAGCTTCCAGCGGCGCGGGCTTTGCGATTCGAGGGTGAGCTGGGTCTTCCAGCCGAACGGGCGCGGGAGCTGGCCTTCCGAACTGAGCTAGCCGACTTCTACGAAGCCGTCCTGGCGTCGGACGGAGGGTCCGTCGATCCCGTGTCGGTGGCCAACTGGATTCCCCAGCTCGTCGAGCGGATCGGATCCGAGACAGATCCAGCCGACAGTCAGATCAGCCCGTCGAGTTTTGCCTCCTTGGTGGGGCTCGTGCGGGCCCGGCGCATCAGCCGCGACGCCGGACGCCAGGTGCTGAGTGTCCTGGTCTCGGAGGGTGGCGAGCCCGAGGCGATCGTCGAGCGGGAGGGCCTGGCCGCGGTCAGTGGCGAGGACTCCGGGCTGGCCGAAGTCGTGGCGGCCGCGATCGCCTCTGACCCCGACGCGGCTGAGCGCGTCCGGGGCGGGAACACGAAGGCGATCGGGCCGCTGGTCGGCTACGTGATGCGGGAGACGAAGGGCCGCGCGGATGGGGGAGAGGTCACGCGCCTGATCCGGACGCAGCTTGGGCTGTAACTGCTTTGGATTCTGCGGCTCTTCCTAAGTTGCTGGTGGGGGCGGAGCGCTAGGCTCTTCCTATGCGGACCGAAGTGCAGAACGTCCCAGAGCGCCGGCCCTCGATCATGAGGCGCGCGGTGGCCGGGCTGGTGGTGGTGGCGGCGGTAGTGCTCGCCCTCCACTTCATCGTCAGCCTGGTCGTCGCCGTGTTCTACTTCGTGCTGGCGGTGGCGGTGATCGTGGCCGTGCTCTGGGCGCTCAAGACGCTCATTTGGTGACCCGGTGTCCGGCGCCGGGCTCAGCTACATAGTCATCTGCTTCTTCTTCGGGTTGGCCGGCGGAATTGTGGGCCGGATCAAGGGGAGCTCGTTTGTGATGTGGTTCCTGATCTCGGGCTGCGTGCCGTTCATCGGGCTGCTCACGGCGATCCTCTACCGGTTCGAGAACAAGGAGCTACGACGCCAGTGTCCGCGCTGCCACCGTGTGGTCCGGCTGCACGACGCTGTATGCATGACCTGCGGCGAGGAGCTAGTGTTCCCACAGGTGGCCGTCGCGGCTGAGGCTGATATGGCCGTTCGCAGCTGACCGTGAGCGGCGCCCGGCGCTGTTAGACTCGCTGGCTCTCTGGCCGCGGGTTTCCCCGGGCGTGTAATGGTCTCGCGAAAGGAATTGAGCGCGATGCGTGCAGTCGACGCGGTCATGGAATGCCTCAAAGCTGAGGGCGTCGACGTCGTTTTCGGTCTGCCCGGCGGAGCCAATCTTCCCACCTACGACGCTTTCTACGACGCGGGTATCCGCCATATTCTCGTCCGCCACGAAGCCGGCGGCGGACATGCCGCCGAGGGGTATGCGAAGGCCACCGGCAGGGTCGGGGTCTCGCTCGGTACGAGCGGTCCCGGTGCCACGAACCTGGTGACCCCGATCTGCGACGCGATGATGGACTCCGTGCCGGTGGTCTTTCTGACCGGCCAGGTCCGCACCGAGCTGCTAGGCACGGATGGCTTCCAGGAGGCGGACACGATTGGCATCACGATGCCGATCGTCAAGCACAGCTTTTTGATCCGCGATCCGCTGGAGATACCTCGCTCGATTCATGAGGCCTTCCACATCGCCCGGACCGGTCGCCCGGGGCCAGTGGTGGTGGACATCCCCCAGGATCTCAGCCGGGCGGACATTCCATACGAGCCGGTCACCGACGTGCACCTGCCCGGCTACCAGCCCACGACCGACGGCAACCAGAAGCAGATCCGGTTAGCCGCCAAGGCGATGGCCAACGCCCGTCGTCCGGTGATCTACGCCGGTGGAGGCGTCGTGGCCTCGGAGGCATCCGAGGACCTGCTCGAGCTGGCGACTTGCGCCCGCGTCCCGGTCACCTGCACCGTAATGGGGCTCGGCGCGTTTCCCGCGCCGCACGATCAATGGTTGGGCATGCTGGGAATGCACGGCACCCGGACCGCCAACTACGCAATGGACGAGGCTGACCTCATCATTGGCATCGGGGCCCGCTTTGACGATCGGATCACTGGCAAACTGTCGGAGTTCGCACCCCGGGCCAAGTTCGTTCATATCGACATCGACCCAGCCGAGATCTCGAAGAACGTGCCGGCGCACATTCCGATCGTTGGCGATGCCCACAACATCCTGCCTCGGCTAACCGCCGAGTACCGCGCTTTGGCTCCGGATCCCAAGCGCCTGGATGAGTGGTGGGCCCGGATCCACAACTGGCAGAAGCGTTATCCGCTGGCTTACCAGGACAGCTCGGACTCTGAGATCAAACCCCAATACATGATCCAGGCTCTGTACGAGGCGACTGGCGGGGATGCCATCGTCACGAGCGATGTCGGGCAGCACCAGATGTGGACGGCGCAGTACTACGACTTCCACAAGCCGCGTCGGTGGATCAACTCAGGCGGATTGGGCACGATGGGCTTTGGGCTCCCCGCCGCTATGGGCGCCAAGGTTGGCTGCCCGGACCAAATGGTCGTGTGCGTCGCCGGTGACGGCTCGGTGCAGATGAACATCCAGGAGCTGGCCACCTGCTCTCAGGAGAACATTGCCGTGAAGGTGTTCGTCATGAACAACGGCTACCTTGGCATGGTCCGCCAGTGGCAGGAGCTGTTCTGGGACAAGCGCTATAGCCAGGTGGACATGGGCCAGTGGCCCGACTTCGTGAAGTTGGCTGAGGCCTACGGGGCCACCGGCATGCGGCTGACCGACAAAAACACCCTAGTGGAGGGGATGAGGGAGGCGCTGGCCGTGGACGGGCCGGTGTTGGTCGATGTCGCGGTCACGCGCGACGAAAACACCTACCCGATGATTCCGTCGGGCGAGGCGGCCAGAGATATGGTGGGATGAGCGCAATGGGTGAGCCGGCCACCAAGGAAGTGCTGTCGCTTGATGAGCTGGAGGCCGCAGGCAGTCTCCGGACTGGCCGCAAGCACGTTCTCTCGATTCTCGTGGAGAACAAACCGGGCGTCCTGACTCGGATCACTGGATTGTTCGCACGGAGGGGGTTCAACATCGACACCCTGGCCGTTGGTCCGACTGACGATGAGGCTCTCTCGCGGATCACGCTCACGCTGGATGGTGCTCTGCATCCCATCGATCAGGTCACTAAGCAGCTGCACAAGCTGGTCAACGTGCTGAAGATCCGGGACCTGGAGCCCGACGAGGCTCTGTCTCGCGAGCTCGCCCTGTTCAAGGTGGCGGCCGACGGGGCCGGGCGTTCAGAGGTTATGCAGATCTGCGAGATATTCCGGGCCAAGGTCGTGGACGTCACGAAGCGCTCGGTGGTCGTGGAGGTCACCGGCACACATGACAAGGTTGAGGCATTCGAAGGCCTGGTCCGACCGTTCGGGTTGATCGAGATGGCCCGGACGGGCGAGATCGCCATCGCTCGCGGGCGCAGCGAAACCTAGGGCAGCCTCGGAGCTCGTCGCATCAGTCCAGACGAGCTAGTTTCTGGACCTCGTCTTAGGCCAGCCCTCCGAGCACCGGACCTAGCTTGTCGGAGGTTGGCTAGGCGGGGGTGTGATCGGCTTTCTCATCACCCAGACGTCCTGCGCCTTGGCTGCGCCCTCCGCATGGAGGCTGCGGTGAATAATCTCGTGTCCTGCGAGCAGTTCGCGCTCCATCCACCGGGGGCTGTTGAAGGTCGTGAACCAAGGGCCTCCGGCGCCGGTACCGCCGTGCACCACCATCCCGTGAGAATCGTAGGCCTCCCGCTCGGCGGGAGTGAGGCGGTCCTTGTAGGCGTCGCCATGGACGCTTAGGAGAATGAGTCCCCCTGGCCGTACGACGCGTAGCTGCTCCTCGAGCCACCGGCGTTGGAGATCCGGGGGTAGATGCGTGTAGACCGAAAAGCTATACAACAGATCGAAGAACTCGTTGTCGAACGCAAGGGGGGGTTCGAGCCCGTTCAGCGTGAACGTAACCTGTGGGATGTTCGCGCGGCACCAGCTGATTACTCGCTCGTCGTAGTCGCTGCCGTAGACCTCCAAGCCAGGATCGAGCTCGGCAAATCGGCGAACCGTTTTCCCGGTTCCACAACCCCATTCGTAGATCCGCGTCACGGTTGCGGGACTCGCGTTGGAGCTCAGAGCCATCAGTTCCCGGGCGCGCGCAAGTCCAAGGTTGTAGTAATTCTCATAACTGCTGCTGCCAGCGGTCAGGTAGACCAGCCCCGGAGGCGGAAATGCGAAACCCGGATGGGTTCGCGCGAACCGTCGGTTGCGACTCTGGTTTCGCAGCGAGTCAACGAGGACGGCGCTCCGATACGCAAGATCGACCAGTCGCCAACGCCGTACCAGATCCGCTGCCAATCTCGTGTCCATAGTCCCTTCTCAGTTCAGAAATACGTACTTAAGGGGCCTGTGATAGGTCCGAGATCCCGGCTGTCGGCCCCCTTCGTAATTGTTGCAGGCCGGAGGACCAAAATCGGCGGCGAGGGGGCACCCGCTACGCGATGTGACGAGAAATCCGCCGTAACTCCAGGGAAAATCTGAAGCGCCAAAATTTGTTTGATCGCCCAGGGCGAATGAGATACCCTGTTAGCAGGCATAGCAGAGGCGTTAGGACCGGTGGGGAACCGGGAAAGGGGGCTCGACCGGAGCCAGAGCCCGCTCCACATCCGGGTCTGACGCGAAGCTCGAAGAACTACAGGGGGAATGCATCAGGGCAGTGTGCGCTGAAGTTGCGCAGTAGCCGTCCCTTCCGGGGACGGCCGGGGGTCGGGCGCTTGTGCGCCCTCGCTGGCAGATCGCTCAAGGGGGGTGATTTTCAGCTTCCGGCACCATCCCGAGGCCAACAGGTCTGTTGAGGGATCGTATTCGGGGGCGGAGACCGAATCTCCTTTCGAATGGTGGCTAATGCCAGCGGAGACCGCTCCCTGCCAGAGCACGAAAGCGATGGTTATGGATGACTGAATCATTGGTTGGGGCAAGTTCGGTAGCGCTCTTAGTGGGCGTGGCCGTGCTACTGCTTACAAGGGTCGGACTGCGGACGCGTCGAGGTCCGCGGCTGGCGATGTCGGCAATCCATGAGTACGGCGCTCCTGGCGGCGCGCTCGTCGACCAGAAGCCGGCTCAGAACGACCGTCGGCGGCAGCATCTGGTCCCACCTCGCGCTCGACCTTCCGTAAGCGTCGTGGTGCCAACACTGAACGAAGCAGGCAGCCTGGCCTGGGTGCTGGAGCGCCTGCCGAAATGGGTCGACGAAGTGGTGCTCGTTGATGGCCTGTCCACGGACGAGACGGAGGTCATCGCTCGCTCCGTAAGAGGGCAGCTGGTGGTCGTTCACCAGCCGGCGCGCGGTAAGGGCGCCGCCCTCCGTGCCGGATTCAGCGCGGCCACCAGCGATGTGATCGTCATGATCGACGCAGATGGCAGCACGAATCCCACTGAAATCAATGCGTTCGTCCGTGCGCTCGAGAACGGTGCCGACTTCGTGAAGGGGTCGCGCTACCTGGCTCCCGGGGGGTCCGAGGACCTCAGCCGGCTGCGCGGTGTCGGGAATACGGCATTCACCCGAATGGTGAACCTTATGTATGGAACGAGGTTTACGGACCTTTGCTACGGCTATTGCGCGTTTTGGCGGCGCAACCTCGACGCGCTGGCATTGGCGGCTGACGGCTTCGAGATCGAGACTGAGCTGGTGCTGAGCGCCGTAAAGGCCAAGCTCGCGATCGTCGAGGTGCCCAGCTTCGAACTCAAACGGCGCGCGGGCAAGTCGAATTTGAACGCTTATCGAGATGGCCGGCGCGTCCTGCGGACGATCCTGCAGGAGCGCACCCGGAGCTCCAAGCCCAGGAGCCGCTTCGCTCAGCCGATTCGCCTCGTGCCGGCTCAGCTTGCCGAGCCCGGGACCGACGGGTGGCTTCCCGCCGGGTCCGACCGGCGGCGTCATGACCGCCGCCACGCCAGCCCGGGGGAGTCCGGCTACAGCGGACCTGAGCGGCGCCAGCAGGACCGCCGGGCCAGCCTGCCTCGGACGGTCACGGTTTACCGACCGGTTCCCGACCCGGAACGCCGGTCCCAGCGATTGCAGGCGTGATCTTCCCGTTAAGCGCTAGTACCGGGACCCTAGCCCGTTCTAGGGCACCGACCACCAGCCTACAATCCGTAGCGACTTGTCTAATGGTGAGGGATCACGCGGGACTCGCCGCAAAACGCATGCTTGGCGGGTGAAACCCCGCAACCAGAGGTCCGCCGGCACCGCGGATCGGATCGACCTGAACGTAGCCCACCTCCCCGGCCGCGTCTCAGCCGGCGACGAGCAAACGACGCTACCAGTCCAGGATAGGTTCCTAGTCCGCTGGCGCGCTCTCACCGCCGCCACCACCGAGGAGTCACGACCGCCCAGCTGGACTGCGGCTGGTTCGGAAGGGCCGCCCTCCAGGGCCCGCGGCATGGGGCAGTTCCCCATCGTCGCACTACTGACTGCGCTCGGGCTGTGTCTATGCTCAATCGCCGACGCGCTGTCTCGCGCCACGATGCGCCCCACAATTTGGATTCTGTGGGCCGGCGTAGCCTTGGTCGTGGCGCCGGCCGTCTACCGGCTCTGCTCCGCTGAAGCGTCCGTGCGAGAACGCACGGCGCTGGTCGTTCTCGTCGGTCTCGGCTTGTACGCCGTGAAGATGATGCGTGACCCGTTCGGGCTCGACCTGCCTGACGAGTGGATCCACGCATTCAATGCTCAGCAGATTGCGGCCAGCCACCATCTGTTCGGGTTCAACTCACTGCTGCCGGCAACCAGCCGATATCCGGGGTTGGAAAGCGCGACCGTCGCCGTGATGTCGCTGACCGGAATGTCAAGCTTCGGCGCGGGCACGATAGTCGTGGCCGCGGCCAACGTCACACTCATGCTCAGTCTGTTCGTCCTGTTCATGTCCGCGAGCGGCTCTGCGCGGGTGGCTGGGCTTGCGGCCGTGGCATACGCCGGCAATAGCAACTTCCTGTTCTTCGGGGACATGTTCTCCTACGAATCGCTGGCGCTTCCGCTCATGGTTTTTGTCCTGGCGTTGATCGCGGTGAGCGTCGACATGAGCGATGTCCGGCGCCGCGCTTTCGCAGTGCCCCTCATGGCGGCGACGTTCGCGGTAACGATCACGCATCACCTGACGTCGTACCTGCTTGATGTGCTTCTGATGCTGCTGGCGGCTCTTCCGTCCCTGAGCCGACAAAGGATTCGCAGCCTCAGGATCAGTCGCTTGGCCTGGTGGTCGGTGAGCATCACGGTGGTATGGCTGCTGGTGGTGGCCAGTGAAACGGTGGGCTACATCGCTCCGACGATCGACTCGGCGTTCGTGGAGACGCTGAGCACTCTAAGGGGAGAGTCCGCGGCACATCTGCCCTTCAGCAATGCCGGGACGGGTAGCGCGCCCACGCCGGTCGACCAGAAGATCGTTTCGCTGGCGGCCATCGTCATCCTATTTGTGGCGCTGCCCTTCGGCCTGTACCAGATCTGGAGACACCATCGTCGGAGCCCCTTTGCGCTGCTGTTCGGCGTGGCAGCGGTGGGTTACTTCGCCGCCCTGGGCTTTCGTCTGTCGCCTAGCGCATGGGAGATCGCCAACCGCAGTGACGAGTTCCTATTCGTCGGCCTGGGATTCGTAGTGGCCTATGCGGTGGCCGCTTGGATGAACCGGCCACTCCGCCACGTCTGGCTCTGGCGCTCGATCGCCGGCCTCTCCGCGGCCATCGTTCTGATTGGGGACACTATCTCCGGGTACACAGTGAGCGACATCCTCACTCCGCCGACGGTGATCCGCGCCGACGGGGTCAACCTCCCTAGTCAGACGCTGGCGCTTGCAGAGTGGGTCCGCCAACGCCTACCCCACGCGAGTTTTGCGGCGGCCGACGGGGATGCTCGAGCTCTTCTGCTGGACGGAAACGTGAGGGTCAAGACGGCCAACACCGCCCATATCGACTACACCCTCCGATCGCTATCCCTGCCAGGCGTCGGTCCCCTGCACGTCTGGCGCACCCTGGACCTGCCCTATGCCGTCGTCGACTTGCGGGAGCGCGGGCAAGACAACAGCGCGGCCTACGCCTGGTCGGTCAGACCGGGCGGCGGTGAAGTGGACATCCTGTGGCCTAGGGGTGTGGCACAGAAATTCGACGACATTCCCGCGCCCCGGGTGTACGACAGCGGCGATCTGCACATCTACGATCTGAAGGGCATCGAATGAGGGTGCTCGACCCGGACCTGCGGATCATTACTGGGACCACCCTGCTGTGTACGGTCATCGTGCTCGCTGTGCCTCTGACTCCGATTCGGGCTGTCTTTGCCGTACCTCTGTGTCTGTTCTTACCGGGCTATGCCTTCGTCACGTCCGCCATGGCTCGTGCTCGCCCGTCCTGGCTCGTGCATATGATGATGGTCCCGGCCATGAGCCTCGTGACTCTGGCCTTCGCGGCACTGGTGCTCAATCTGTTGCCCGGTGGACTGAACGAGGCCTCCTGGGCGGTGGCCTTGCTTCTGATCATCCTCGGGGAATGTGCGGTTGCCTTCCGGCGGAGACCTGCCTCAGGCCGAAATCAGTCTCTCCGTGCGCGCCAGCCACGACCCGCAGGCCGAGGACTGGCCCACGGGGTGGAGAGCAAGGGGAACTCGGCCGCAGGGTTGCGCTCTACGTCACCCACGGTGGCGTCCAGGCTCCAACTCAGTCCCCGGAATGGAGCGATGCTCCTGGCTGCGCTGCTCCTCTCGGCGGCCGCGCTCACGCTGTCGAGAATCCCTCTACCCGCGCCGAGGGCGATTGGGTACACCCAACTGTGGATGTCGTC
>DASZNA010000013.1:0-1966 GCA_035551655.1 Solirubrobacteraceae bacterium | reverse complement strand
GGCGACGGTGCTCGCCAACGCAGCGCGGAAGCGACGCAGGCTCGGTCCACGACCACTCGAGCACCAACAGGACCGGACTCACCCTGGGCCCGCCCGTCGCCGTCACCCGAGCGGGCTCGGGCATCGGCGGCGACGCGGCGTTTCAGGCTCGAGGAGTGAGAGCCGACACATCGGATAGTGTCTAAGCCCCAGCTGATCAGCGATCGGTTCCTAGCGCCGGACATCGGGGGATGGGATGTCGACAACGAGCGCTGACCCCCGTGCGGTTTCTGTCGTCACCGGGGCGGCGAGCGGGATGGGCTACGCCTGTGCCCAACGCCTCGTCCGCCAGGGTGGCGCGCTGATCGCCGTCGATCTGAGCCCGGCCCTCGCCGATGCAGCCAAGGCACTCCAGGCTGACGCGCCCGACGGCGTCGAGGTCCGTGCCCTGCGCTCCGACCTCACGGACAGGAGCAGCGTTGGCGAGCTGGGCCGGGAGGTCGAGAGTCTCGGGCCGCTCCGCTCGCTGGTGCACGCCGCCGGCGTCTCCCCGACGATGGGCGACTGGCAACACATCTTCACCGTCGACCTCGTGGCGACGGCCACGGTCCTCAACACCCTCCGCCCGCTGGCGACCTCCTCCACCGCGGCGGTGTGCTTCGCGTCCACCGCCGGCCACCAACTCCCCGAGCCCCTTGACAAGCGCCTGACAGCGATCGTCGAGGATCCCCTCGCTCCCGACCTGCTGAACCGCTTGGCGGAGGCAGCCTTCGATGAGGCACCCGATTCCGGCACCGCCTACTGCTGGGCCAAGCGGGGGGTGCTGCTGCTCGTGGAGCGCGAGGCTCCTGCGTGGGGTGCGGTGGGAGCCCGACTCTGCTCCGTGTCGCCAGGGATCATCGACACGCCGATGGGTCGCCAGGAGCTCGAGCAGCAGTCGATGATGTCGGTGATGATCGAGCACACCCCTCTGCGGCGGTTGGGAAGCCCCGAGGACGTCGCGTCGGTGGTCGAGTTCCTGCTGTCGGACGGAGCCGGCTACATGACCGGCTGCGACCTGCTCGTCGACGGTGGTGTGGTGCCGACCATGCGCCGGATGCTGACCTAGGCCGACCCCGGTCCCCAGGCCCCACCGGTGTTCGTCAGGGACTGGGTGTGGTGGTACCGGGTGTCGACGACCCTCCGCCTCCCGACTGGGTGGGGCTGAACAGCGGCGACTGGAGGAAGGTGTTGTTGGCCACCCGCCAGCCCTGTCCTGTCTTGACCATGTCCACCGTCATGTCGATCTCGTCCGACTGGGGAGCGGAGATCTGGTTGTTGGCGATCGTGTCATCTACCACGGCGAAGAAGGTGATCCGCCCGCCGCCGTTCGACTGCGGGTAGATGGCGCGGACCTGGCCCCGGCTGGCGGCGTTGCGGGACAGGAGCGTCTGGCGAACCTGGTTGCTGAAGAACTGGGAGATGCTGTTCTTGAAGTTGCCCGTGGTGTAGGACTGGATCTTGTTGATCTCGTTGTCGAGGCCTTTGGGGTCGAAGTTGGTCAAGGCGACGATGTAGTTCTGGGCCTGCTTCTTTGCCGCCGAGACGTCGCCCTGCTGACCGTTCAGGTGGAAGTAGCCGTAGCCGAAGCCCACCGTGCCGGCGACGCCCAGCACCGCGACCGCGGTCGCCAGCCGGAATGGCCAGCGGCGACCGCTTGGAGCCGCCCTGTGGGTGGGCTCACCGCCTGCGGGGCCGGCCTCGGGGGTTACGGGCTGCTCCTGGGTCTCCGGCTCCGGTCCCGCCGCCGGTGTGGAGGTCGGCTGCTCGACCGGGGCGTCGAGGCTCGCCAGGGCAGCCTCCTCGGCGGGGTCGAAGCCGCTGTCGACGCCAGGCTCGGTGGAGCGATCGGACGATTGGCCCCCGCTCGGACGCGAGCCAGGGCCTACGACCCGTACGCCTCGGACTCCGCGGTTGCTCATGTCTGTCTCCGATCAAGCGGCGTGGT
>DASZNA010000012.1:0-2446 GCA_035551655.1 Solirubrobacteraceae bacterium | reverse complement strand
AGGCCGGACCGGCGTTCAAGGTGGGGATCGCCACCGTCACGGAACCGGACATGAACCCATCTTGTCGATCCGAGAGCTGCTCTGGCGTCAAGCTTGCCCTCCAACGGACTCCATTACTCTGCGCTCCCATGCACCGCTCCGCAAAGGGAGCGCGGGAGCGACGTTTCCTCCGGCGGCCCATGCCGAAGAGCCTGCCCCTGCTGCTCGCGATCGTAGTTGTCGCCGGCCTGTGCTGGGCGCTTGCGGTCCCTCCGTGGCAATCACCGGACGAACTGGATCACTTCGCGTACGCCGAGACCCTGGCCGAGAACTTCTCGATTCCGGGAACCGCCGGGCGCCAGGAGGACTCCAGTGACGAGAGTTTCGCCGACCACTCGGTCGGAGCCAGCCGTGGAGCCTTCTATCCCGGGGCGTCGCCGCCGGAGTGGAGCCGTTCTGCCTACGACGCGTACCTCGCCGTCGAACAGGGGCGCGATCCGCCGGCCCGGGGCGACGGCGGAGGACTGAGTGGCGCAGATCAGAACCCGCCCCTTTACTACCTCTTCGCCGACATCGGCTATCTGCTCGACCACGGCGGGACGGCCTTCGGAAGGCTCTACGCAATGCGGCTCTGGGGCGTCCTGCTGCTCGCAGTCACGACGTCCGCGGCGTGGCTGCTGGCCGGCGAGACTTTGGGTCGCCGGCGGCTGCCGCAGTTGGTCTGCGCGGCGGTTGTGGGCCTGCTCCCGATGATGACGTTCATCTCTTCGTCGGTAAATCCCGATGCGTTGCTGATCACGCTGTGGACGCTCGCGCTGTGGCTGGGAGCGCGCGTAATCAACCGCCGCGCCGGTAAATGGGACGTGATCGCCCTCTGCGCCGTCACCGCCGCCGCCATCCTCACGAAGGCGACGTCGTACGCTCTGGTGGCACCCGTCGTGCTCGCAGTGGCGGCGGGTTGGCTTCGTCGACGGCCGGCCGAGCGCCGACCCGCGCTGATTCCCGTCGCAGTCGGAGCGGCGGTCCTCGCGCTGCCGGTGCTCGCATGGTTGGCCCTGGCCCACTCATTGGGACGCGCGGGAATCAACAACATCGGTCCGACCGCCGCCCACCCCGTCAACATAAGGCAGTTCCTCAGCTACGTCTGGCAGTTCTACCTGCCTCGGCTGCCGTTCCTCACCCCCTTTCGGACCACTCCGGGCCTCCCGCTCTATGACGTCTGGCTGCGCCAGGGGATCGGCACGTTCGGCTGGCTGGACGTTTATCTGCCGAGTTGGCTGTATCCGACCGTGAGCGTCGCCATCGGGGTAATCGCGATCGCTTCCGTAGGTCTCTTGAGCCGCCTGCTGAAGCGCCGACACCTGCCGCTGCTGGGATTCTTTGCGCTCACAGCCTTGGCCCTGCTCATGCTGCTGCACGTCAGCGAATACCTGTTGGTAATTGACGGCGGCGGCGGGTTCAACCAGGGCCGTTACCTGCTGCCGGTCGCCGGTCTCCTAGGACTGGGCGTCGCCACCATCGTGTCGCGCCTCCCGCGGCGCGCGCGAACAGCCACTTCAGGGCTCGTGCTCACCGGGATGATCGCCTTGCAGGTGGTCTCCCTGGCCACCATCGTCCAGGCGTACTACCTATGAGGCGGACCGCTGTGAGAGCGCGTTGGACGCTGCTCGCCTGCATCGGGATTGCGGCCGTGGCGATCCTCGGTCTGCTCCTCGCCGGCTCGCAGACCGTGGCGGTGCGCTCGTTCGTTCTCCGAACACCGAACATGGAGCCGGTCGCTCAGTTGCATTCCGGCCAGCGGGTGTGCGAGGGGCCGGTGACCAGCCCCCAGCCGATTCAGGCCGTGGGCGTCTGGGGCGGCTCGGTGATCGGCCTCTCCCGCCTGCGCATCGATGTCAGTGATGCCAGCACCGGTGGGCCGCTTGCCTCCGGGAGGATCGCGGCCACCGCACCTGGTGAGTACGCGGCGCGACTGGACACGACCGTGCCCTCCGCCCAGCAGCTTCGGATCTGCGTGGTCGGCGAGCTGAACACATTCTCGCTGGAGGGGTCGCCGGCGCAACAGCCCGATGTGGTGATGACCGGCCCCAACCGCGGCCTCGAGTTCTCTCTGGTGCTCTTGAACAACCAGCGGTCCCTCCTCGGCTCGCTTTCGACCGCGTTCCCTCGCGCCTCGCTGTGGCATCCGAGCTGGGTGGGAAGTTGGACGTTCTGGCTGCTGGCGATCGCGCTGCTGGGGAGCTTCGGCGCCGGCGTAGTGGCGGTGGTCAGCGCCGCCTCGGCCGACGAAGATGACGGCGATCGACCGGTCGTTGGCGAGCCTGGCCTGCAAGTACGGTCAGATCCCGGCCAGGATCGTCCGCAGCCCGTCCGGTAGCGCCACCTTCGCCTCCCACCCGAGTTCCTCCCGGGCCCGGCTCACGTCCAGGCAACTGCGGCGCACTTCCCCCGGCCGCTCCGGAGCGAA
>DASZNA010000011.1:0-8426 GCA_035551655.1 Solirubrobacteraceae bacterium | reverse complement strand
GTAGTTTCGGTTCCCCCTAACCGAAGTAACAGCCCTGCATGATGATCCGCCCCCGGTTCCCTGACCGGGGGCGGATCTTTTTAACGCCCGAATACCGGACTCGCGGGGTTGCGGCGGTCCTGACGCCGCACCCCGCGCCCGGCGCATGAACCAGGCGCTACTCCTCCGCCGCGGCCTGCTCGGCCTTGATCTTTTCCTCCAGCGCAGAGGTCACCGCCGGGTCGCGCAATGTCGTGACATCGCCCAGCGCGCGGCCCTCCGCGATGTCGCGCAGCAGCCGGCGCATGATTTTCCCCGACCGGGTCTTGGGTAGGTCATCGGCCCAGATGATCCGCTTGGGTCGGGCGAACTTGCCGATCCGGTTGGCCACGGTGCCCCGAATGCCCTCGATCAGCTCATTGGAGCCGTCCAAATCGCCCTGCAGCGTCACGAACGCCGTGATCGCCTGGCCCGTGTCCTCGTCGTGCTGGCCGATCACCGCCGCCTCGGCCACGGACTCATGGGCCACGATCGCCGACTCCACCTCGGCGGTGGACAGCCGGTGTCCGGAGACGTTGACGACGTCGTCGATTCGACCGATCACCCAGAAGTAGCCATCCTTGTCCTTCCGGGCGGCGTCGCCGACCAGGTAGGTCTCCTTGCCGAACTTCTTGAAGTAGACCTCGACGAACCGCTCGTCGTCCTTGTACAGAGTGCGGAGCATCGACGGCCACGGGCGCGTGAGCACGAGCAGCCCCTGGCCCTCCTCGATCGGCTTGCCCTCCCGCTCGTCCACCACATCGGCTTGGATGCCCGGGAAGGGGCGCGTGGCCGAGCCCGGCTTGGTCGCGACGATGCCGGGCAGCGGGGTGATCATGATCGCCCCCGTCTCGGTCTGCCACCAGGTGTCGACGATCGGGCAGCGCCCCCCGCCGATGACCTTGTGGTACCAGAGCCAGGCCTTCGGATTGATCGGTTCCCCCACCGACCCGAGCAGCCGGAGGCTCGAGAGGTCGAACTTGCCGGGGTGCTCGGCCCCCCACTTGATGCAGGCCCGGATGGCGGTGGGGGCCGTGTAGTACTTGGTCACCTTGTAGCGCTCGACCAGCTCCCACCAGATGCCTCGGTGCGGGTAGTCGGGAGCGCCCTCGTACATCACCGAGGTGACTCCGTTGGCCAGAGGCCCGTAGACGATGTAGGAGTGACCGGTGACCCAGCCGACGTCCGCGCAGCACCAGTACACGTCCTCGTCGGGATGGATGTCGAACACATACCGGTGCGTCGCGCTGACGCCGGTCAGGTAGCCGCCAGTGGTGTGCAGGATCCCCTTGGGCTTGGCCGTGGACCCGGACGTGTAGAGCACATACAGGGGATCCTCCGCGTCCATCTCCTCGGCCGGGCACTCAGGGCCGGCGTCCTCCATCACCTCGTGAAACCAGACGTCGCGCCCCTCCTTCATCTCGCAGTCGGTCTTCTTTGAGCGCACCACGACGACGTGCTCCAGCGATGGCACCTCGCCGCCGCCCATGACCTCGTCGACCATCTGCTTGATCGGCGCGGTCTTGCCCTTGCGGGCCGCCCCATCGACGGTGATCAGCGCCACGGCCTCGGAGAACTCCATGCGTTCCTTGACCGACTCCGGTGAGAAGCCACCGAACACCACATTGTGGACAGCGCCGATGCGCGCGCAGGCCAGCATCGACACCACCACCTCGGGGATCATCGGCAGATAGATCCCGACCACGTCTCCCTTGCTCACGCCGAGCTTCTTGAGCGCGTTGGCGAAGCGCTGCACGTCGGCCAGCAGCTCGGCGTAGGTGACGTCCCGTGTGTCGCCTTCCTCGCCGTACCAGTGAAAGGCAACCTTGTCTCCCTGGCCCGCCTCGACGTGCCGATCCAGGCAGTTGTAGGAGATGTTCAGCTTGCCGCCCACGAACCACTTGTAGAACGGGGGATTCGAGTCATCCAGCACCTGGTCCCATTCCTTGAACCAGTGCAACTCCCGCGCCTGGCGCTCCCACCAGCCCTGCCAGTCGCGGTCGGCCTCCTCGTAGACGGAGGGATCGTTCAGGAGCGCGTGGCTGCGGAACTCCTCCGGAGGGTCGAACTTCTCCACTTCCAGCAGATCAGCCAGCTCACGATCCAGGTCGCGCTCGCTCGGTGCTTCGGTTGCCATCTCGTCTCCTTCGGGTCTCAATAGTCACAGCGCCCGGCGGCGAGACCGGGCGCTGTGATCTACGTCTTGAAGTTCGGTGGAATAGGCCACCGACGTTTCATACCACTGTTACCTGGCGCGGGCACCCCTTCCCGTCACACCCGGGGCGCGGGCCGGCCGAGCGGGATGATGTCCCGTCCCCACGAGGAGTGCAGGATCTCGCCGGCCGCGGTGTAGACGGCGGCCGCCGCCGTGGCTAGGCCGAAGTAGCCGCCCACGTGGACGGTCGAGGCGCTTCCGCCGTCGTTGCCGATCGCCAGGAAGATGAAGGTGATCGTCAACAGGAGCAGCACCAGGGATATGGCTCGAGCCGCGTGGAACGAGCACAGGAACATCACGCCGGTGAAGATCCCCCAGGCCCACAGGTACAGACCGAGCGCGTGACCGACGTCTCCGCCTTTGGCGATCTCTCCGAGTTGCACCTGGACCAGGAAGTAGAAAGAGATCCAGAACGCACCGTACGCGGTGAACGCCACGGCGCCGAACGTGTTCCCGGTGCGGAACTCCCACATACCGGCCATGAACTGGGCCAGGCCGCCGAACGCGATCGCCATGCCGAGCACGACCGGCAGGTTCTTGTCGAAGCTGACCAGGTTGGAGTTCATCATGCTGAGGACGAAGGTGGTGATGCCAAACCCCATCAGCCCGAGTGGCGCGGGGTTGGCCGGACTCCAGCCGCTGCCGGCCGTGTTGGCGACGGCGGCGGGAGTGACATTGCTGATACCGCCTCCCGGCGGTTCGCTGATGGTGGCCATCTGTGTCTCCTCTCCTAGCGGGGTCGGACCTCAGCGCAGGCTAAACGCGGGGCGCGCCGGCTTCCGGCGGGCAATCGAAGTTCGGTCACCGTCCTGCGATGAGCGGTAGCTGGAAGGCGATGAGCGGCCACCGCTTGTGGTGATCCGCACGAGCCAGGGCTCGGGCAGGGGCCCCAAGGGAATATCCTGGGCACCGAGTGGAGGTCTTTCTCGGGGTAGTGCTCGGTTGGGCCCTGGCGGCCTCGGTCGTGGCGGGGTTTCGCCTGCTGCGGCCCCCGCGAGTGATCTCCGGGGAGGTTCGGGCCATGCAGACCGCGCTGCATGCGGCCACCGTGATGCTGCCGCATCTGCGCCGCGGCCTGTCGGAGGAGACGGCCGGCCGGGCCATCGTGCATCTCCGCACCCTGACCCAGGCGTCGGCCGTCGTGCTGGGAGATCGCGAGCGGGTACTGGCCTTCGAGGGGCTCGGTGACGATCACCACGCGCCCGGCGATCCGCTGATCCCGATCAGTGCCCCGGCCCGGGAGGATCGGCTACACGTCGAGTCCCAGGTCCGCTGCGAGCACGCCGGCTGCCCGCTGGGGCCGGCCATCGCCGCCCCTCTCCTGGTCCAGGGCGAGCTGGTCGGTTCGTTTGTCGCGCTGTATGCCCGGGGCCGAGTGATCTCGCCCGATGACACCCGCACGGTGGCTGAGGCGGCCAGTCTGGTCAGCGCCCAGCTGGAGCTCCGCGAGCTGGAGGAGCAGGGAGAGCGCCTGGCCCGGGCTGAGCTGCGGGCCCTGCGGGCCCAGATCTCGCCTCACTTCATCTACAACGCGATGGCGGCGATCGCCGGCTACATCCACTCCAATCCGGAGGAGGCCCGGGAGCTCCTGACAGATTTCGCCGAATTCACCCGGTACGCATTCCGCACCCAGCGGCCCTACGTCACCCTGGCCGATGAGCTGCACTACGTCGAGCGCTACCTCCGTCTGGAGCGGGCCCGGTTCGGAGACCGGCTCGAGGTGCGCACCCAGGTGGCGCCCGAGGTGCTGCAGGCCGTGGTCCCGGTCCTCAGCGTCCAGCCGCTGGTGGAGAACGCCGTCCGGCACGGCGTCGAGCGCCGGGGCGAGGGCCGGATCGAGATCGTCGGGCGCCACATCGACGCCGATGTGGAGCTCCAGGTGTCCGACAACGGCGTGGGCATGGACGCCGAGTTGGCTCAGGTGAGCCTCGCCGGTGGGGGGACGGGGGTCGGTATGGCCAACGTCCAGGCTCGTCTGCAGGCCACGTTCGGGCCGGAGTACGGCCTGGAGATCGACACCGCGCTGGGCCGGGGTACCACGGTGACCATGACGCTGCCCAAGTTCCGGGCCGGAGTTCGGGCGGCATGACCGCCGAGCCGCCTCCGCCCGCCCGTCTGAGCGTCCTGGCCGTGGATGATGAGCGCCCGGCGCTCAAGGACCTGGCCCGGCTGCTCGAGACCTCCCCGCTCGTCGATCAGGTCACCCTGGCCGCCGGGTCGGGGGATGCCGTCCGCCTGCTGGGCGAGGAGCGCTTCGACGTGGTCTTCCTGGATGTCCGGATGCCCGGCCTGGACGGCCTCGAACTGGCCGGTCTGCTCAACCAGTTCGCCGAGCCGCCGGATCTGGTGTTCGTCTCGGCCTTCGAGGACGGCGCGGTCGGCGCCTTCGAGCACGACCTCCACCCGCTCGATTACCTGATGAAGCCGGTATCCCGTGCCCGGGTCGAACAGGCGCTCGGCCGGGCTGTGTCCGGCGGGCAACCCGCCGGCGCCGGCGCCACGCGGGCGACCGGGGCCGCGCACGGCGCGTCCGACCCGATGCCCAGCCCCACCTCGGGCCCGACCGACGACATCATCCCGGTGGAACATCAGCGCGGGGGCGCCACCCGGCTGCTGTCTCGCTCCACCGTCCTCTACATCAAGGCCGAGGGCGACTACGTGCGCATCCACTCCGACAGCGGCCGGTTCCTGGTGCGGGCTTCGCTGTCGGACATCGAGCAGCGCTGGCGACCGCATGGCTTCGTCCGAGTGCACCGCAGCTACCTGGCCAACCTGCATCGGGCGGTGGAGATACGGCCCGAGCTGGGCGGCGGGGCCACGGTCGTGCTGGCCGACGGCAGCCAGGTCCCGGTGGCCCGCCGGCAGGTGGCCGAGCTGCGACGGAGGCTGCGGATGTGAGCACGCGCTCTCCCCGCGAGGAGATGGCCGAGGCCACTGCCCACGGCCAGGTCTACCTGCGTCGCTTGCGCCGCGCCCAGCTCGGCCTGTCGGTAATGGCGCTGGTGGCATTCGGGGCGGTCTTCGGGGTACTTCCGCTGGCCCTGCTCCTGCTCCCGGCCCTCCGGCACGCCACGTTGCTGGGAGTGCCCCTCGGACTGTGGCTGGTGGTCGTGCCGATGCTCCCGCTGTTCGTGGCCATCGGGTGGGTGTACGCGCGGCGGGCCGACGCGCTGGATGACGCCTTCCGGGACGTGGTCGAGCGATGAGCATCGTCCTCGCCGCCGTCGGGGCGGTGACGCTGGGCACCCTCGGACTGGGGGCCTGGGGCGTGCGGTTTGCCCGCACTACCTCGGATCTGCTGGTGGCCTCCCGAGCTGTCACCGCCTGGTGGAACGCCGCGGCCATCTCGGGCGAATATCTATCGGCGGCGAGCTTTCTGGGCATCGCCGGCCTGGAGATGCAGGTCGGGGCCAGCGCGCTCTGGCAGTCGCTGGGATTCACCGCCGGTTACCTGGCGCTGCTGCTGTTTGTGGCCGCGCCGCTACGCCGCTACGGCTCCTACACGATCCCCGACTTCGCCGAGGCTCGGCTGCACGACCGCCGCCTGCGCCTGGTCGCTTCGGGGATCGTCCTGGTCATCGGCGGCTTCTACCTGGTGCCCCAGCTCAAAGGGGCGGGGCTGGCTCTGAACGTGGTGGTCGGCTCGCCCTACTGGGTGGGCGTGGTGGTGGTGGGCGTGATCGTCGCCATCAACGTGGCCATCGGAGGGATGCGCGGGATCACCTACGTCCAGGCGTTCCAGTTCTGGATCAAGCTGTTTGCCATCTCGGTGCCCGCGGTCGTGCTGCTGATCCACTTCGGCGGGCTCCCAGAACGCGCCGCCCTGTTTGGTCGCCAGCTGCCTCACGCCGGATCGCGCGGCCTGACCGTGCGCCTCGGCTCGCCTCAGACCGCCCAGTTCCCAGTGGCCGAACGGTTCCAGCTCGGCGGGCGCACCGTGACGGTGCACGCCGGACAGCGGCTGCGCCTGCCCGCTCACACTCCGATTCGCCTCCGCCCCGAGGCGCCCGTGCCCGTGGCCACCGGCATCACAGCGCAGCGGGGCAACCGGTGGTCCCGGCCCGTGGGCGGATCTCCCCAGAGCTCGCCGCTGCTGGTCTACTCGCTGCTGCTGGCCACGTTCCTGGGGACCATGGGGCTCCCGCACATCCTGGTCCGCTTCTACACAAACCCGGATGGGCATGCCGCCCGGCACACCACGGTGCGCGTGCTCGGGCTGCTGTCGCTGTTCTACATGTTCCCCGCCGTGTACGGGGCGCTCGGGCGGGCGCTCACCCCGCAGCTGTACCTGACCGGCCAGACCGACGATGTGGTTCTCACGCTGCCCCGGCTGGCCTGGCCGGGCACGCTGGGCACCGTATTGACTGCGGTCACCTGCGCCGGCGCATTCGCGGCCTTCCTGTCCACCTCGTCCGGGCTCTTGGTCTCGCTGGCCGGAACGATCAGTCATGACGTGTGGCCCCGGGTCCGTCACCGCGCCCGCGGCACCGTGGCGCTGCGCCGTCGCCACTTTCGCCTGGCCGCGCTGGGCGCGATGATCATCCCGGCCGCGCTCGCGCTGTTCGCCCGCGGCGTCGATATCTCGCTCTTGGTCGGCTGGGCCTTCGCGATCGCCGCCAGCACGTTCTGCCCGATGTTCCTGCTCGGCATCTGGTGGACCGGCCTGACCGCCCGGGGGGCGGCCGCCGGGATGGTGCTGGGCATGGTGGCCGCGACGGCGGCGATTCTCACCGGGCTGGCCCTGGGTGAGCCGACGGGTGGGGCCGCGGCCCTGCTCGAGCAGCCGGCCGTCGTCTCGGTACCCCTGGCCTTCCTGACCATGGTCGGCGTGTCGCTGCGTGACCCGCGTCAGATCGATGCCGAGGCCGACATGCTGGCCCTGCACGTGCCCGAGGGCCTCGGACTGCGTCTGGCCGACGAAGACCTGGAGCCGGCGCCCGCGATCCCGTAGCTTCACCACCATGACGACATACCAGTCCTACGACCAGGCGGTGCGGGACCATCGGTGGGAGGTCCCGGCCCACTACAACATCGCGGCCGATGTCTGCGACCGCCACCGCCCGGACAAGCTGGCCATGATCCACGAGGACTCCCGGGGCACCGTGCGCGAAGTCAGCTGGGGCGAGCTCCAGAACCTGTCCAACCAGGTGGCCAACGTCCTGAGCGATCACGGCGTCGTGAAGGGTGACCGCGTGGCCATGCTCCTGCCCCCGATCCCAGAGGCGGCGGCCGCGTTCCTGGGGACCTGGAAGGCGGGCGGGATCCTCCTGTCCATGTCGGTCCTCTATGCGGGCGAGGGGATCCGCCACCGGCTGGCCGACTCACAGGCCAAGGTCCTCCTCACGAACGCCGAGAACGCCGACCGGATCGACCGGGACCTGGTCGAACACGTCCTGATCCTTGACGACCACCTACTGGAGACAGCCTCACCGGACTTCACCTGCCTCGAGACGAGCTCGGATGATCCGGCTCAGCTCTACTACACGAGCGGGACTACCGGCCTGGCCAAGGGGATCCTCCACGCCCACCGGTACATCCTGGCCCACAACGAGTTCGAGCTCTGTCACGACGTGCGGGACGGCGAGCGCTTCCACGGTATGGGGGAGTGGGCCTGGGCGGCCGGCATCTGTCCACTGATCGGCCCGTGGCGCTACGGGGCGGTGCAGTGCGTCTACCAGCGCGAGGGCGGCTTTGACGCCCACAAGCAGCTGGACTTCCTGTCCCGCCACCAGGTGACCAACGTGTTCGGGACGCCCACGGCGATCCGCTCGATGATGTCGATCGAGGACGCCGCCACCCGTTACCCCCAGAAGTTCCGGATCGTGTGCTCGGCCGGTGAGCCGCTGAACCCGGAGGCGATCAAGTGGATGCGGGACCAGTACGGCGTCACCGTGCTCGACTACTACGGCCTGTCGGAGTCCTACCCCTTGTGCGGGAACTTCCCGTTCATGGACGTACGCGAAGGTTCGATGGGCAAGCCGCTGCCCGGGTGGGACGTGCAGATCGTCGACGAGGACGAGCAGCCGGTGGCCCAGGGCGAGCGCGGTGAGATCTGCCTGCGCGCGCGCTCCAATCCCCACTATCCGCTCGGCTACTGGAACCGCCCCGAGGACTCCGAGGAGGTGTTCGGCGGCGAGTGGTTCCACACCAAGGACGCCGCCCGGGCCGACGAGGACGGCTACATCTGGTACGA
>DASZNA010000010.1:0-9734 GCA_035551655.1 Solirubrobacteraceae bacterium | reverse complement strand
CCGCCCGGGCGGCGGGATCATGGCGCTGCGGGGTCACGCCTCGATCCAGGGATCGACGGACATCCCCACCCTCTACAACATCCTCCCCGGCTACCTGCCGATGCCGCACCCCGAGACGCATCCGACGCTCGAGGAGTACGTGGAGCAGACCGAGACCGAGGCCGGGTTCTGGGCCTATCTGGAGGCCTACGCCATCAGCCTCCTGAAGGCCTGGTATGGCGACCACGCGACCGAGGCCAACGACTACTGCTACGACCACCTCCCGCGGATCACGGGCGACCACTCGATCTACCCGACCGTCCTCGGGATGTTCGAGAAGAAGGTCAAGGGCATGATCCTGTTCGGGGAGAACCCGGCCGTCGGATCCTCGGCCTCGAAGCTGCACCGAATGGCCATGGCCAACCTGGATTGGCTGGTGGTGCGGGACTTCGGGGAGATCGAGTCGTCCAATTTCTGGCGTGAGGGGCCCGAGATCGAGACCGGCGAGCTCAAGACTGAGGACATACCCACGGAGGTGTTCCTCCTGCCGGCGGCCGCCCACGTGGAGAAGAACGGCTCGTTCACCAACACGCAGCGGCTGCTGCAGTGGCACAACCAGGCGGTCGAGCCGCCGGGTGACAGCCGCTCGGATCTGTGGTTCATGTACCACATCGGGCGCACCATCCGGGAGAAGCTGGCCGGGTCGACCGACCCCAAGGACCGGGCGATCCTGGATCTGACCTGGACCTACCCCACCGAGGGGTCGATCGAGGAACCGAGCGCCGAGGCGGTGCTCCAGGAGATCTCCGGCTGGGATGCCGAGGGCAAGCCGCTCTCGACCTATCTGGACCTCAAACCGGACGGCTCCACCAGCTGCGGCTGCTGGATCTATTGCGGGGCCTACGCGGACGGCGTCAACCAGACCAACCGTCGCAAGCCCCATCAGGAGCAGGACTGGGTGGCCGCGGAGTGGGCCTGGGCATGGCCCCTGAACCGCCGCATCATCTACAACCGGGCGTCGGCCGACCCCGAGGGGCGCCCCTGGTCAGAGCGCAAGAAGTACATCTGGTGGGACGCCGAGGAAGAGAAGTGGACCGGCTACGACGTGCCTGACTTCAAGGCGACCAAGCCACCTGACTACATACCGCCGGACGGCGCCAAGGCCGAGGACGCCCTGCGAGGCGATGAGCCGTTCATCATGCAGGCCGACGGCAAGGGATGGCTGTTCGTGCCCAGCGGTCTGCTGGACGGACCGCTGCCGACGCACTACGAGCCCCAGGAGTCTCCGGTGGAGAACCTGCTCTACGGTCAGCAGGTCAACCCGGCCCGCCAGGTCCTCGAGCACCGGGACACCCCCTACAACCCGGACGCCGGGGCCCCGCGCGCCGACGTGTTCCCCTACGTCGCCACCAGCTATCGCCTGACCGAGCACCACACCGCCGGCGGGATGAGCCGGACGGTCCCTCACCTGGTCGAGCTCCAGCCCGAGATGTTCTGCGAGGTCAGCCCGCAGCTGGCGCGGGAGCGCGGCCTGCAGCATGGCGACTGGGCCACGATCATCACCGCCCGGGCGGCCATCGAGGCTCGCGTCATGGTCACCGACCGGATCAAGCCGCTCAAGGTAGCCTCCGATCCGCCTCGCGTGATCCATCAGATCGGGCTGCCGTACCACTGGGGTTTCAAGGGGCTGTCCCAGGGCGATGCGGCCAACGACCTGTTCCACCTGGCCCTCGATCCGAACGTCCACATCCAGGAGGTCAAGGCCATCACCTGTGACATCCGGCCGGGCCGCCGGCCGCGGGATCATCGATTGGTCGAGCTGGTGGAGGACTACCGCCGCCGGGCGGGGATCTCCGAGCCGGCCGGACAGGAGGCGAACTCGTGAGCCACACGGTCATCCAGCTTGATGTGGCAGCCGAATCCGTGCAGCAGACCTACGGCGAGGCCAAGCAGCCACGGGTGGGCTTCTTCACCGATACCTCGCTCTGCATCGGCTGCAAGGCCTGCGAGGTGGCGTGCAAGACCTGGAACGAGGTGCCCGAGGACGTGCTCGGCTTCACTGGCAAGTCCTACGACAACAGCGGCGGCCTGGGCGCCAATCGGTGGCGTCACGTGGCCTTCATCGAGCAGCAGCCCGTACAGGACGCCGACTCGTTCCGCTGGCTGATGAGCTCCGACGTATGCAAGCACTGCACCGAGGCGGCCTGCCTGGACGTCTGTCCGACCGGCGCGCTGTTCCGCACCGAGTTCGGCACCGTGGTCGTCCAGGAGGACGTCTGCAACGGGTGCGGCTACTGCGTTCCCGCCTGCCCGTTCGGTGTCATCGAGAAGCGCGAGGAGGATGGCCGGGTGTGGAAGTGCACGCTCTGCTACGACCGGCTCAAGGACGATCTGGAGCCCGCCTGCGCCAAGGCCTGCCCCACCAAATCGATCCAGTTCGGCGAGCACGATGAGCTGCGCGCCCGGGCTCGAGATCGAGTGGAGCATCTGAAGGCCCAGGGCCTGGCCGACGCTCGGCTGTACGGGGAGAGCCCGGAGGACGGGGTCGGGGGTTTCGGGGCATTCTTCCTGCTCCTGGACGAGCCCGAGGTGTACGGGCTTCCACCGGACCCGAAGGACACCACGCGCGACGTGGGCGGGATGTGGCGTTCGGCCGCCCTGGCCAGCGCGGCCCTGGTCGGGGCCCTGGCCGCCTCCTTCGTCGGTGGGCGCCGATGACCCTGCAGGACACCACTCCCACCGCGTCGCGGGATGGCGGCAGCCCAGCCACCGCTCCCCCCACCACCCAACCAGGGGTCCCGCCCAAGAGCAACTCCTACTACGGCCACCCAATCATCAAAGAGCCCACGTGGACCTGGGAGATCCCGGTGTACTTCGTCACCGGCGGCGTGTCTGGGATCTCCTCGGGCCTCAGCTTTGCCGCCCGGCTGAGCGGGAACCAGGTGCTGGCCCGGCGCGCTCAAATGGCCGCCTTCGCGATGATCGCCGTGAGCCCTCCGCTGCTGATCTCCGACCTGGGGCGCCCGGCCCGCTTCTACAACATGCTGCGCCTGCTGAAGCTCTCCTCGCCGATGAGCGTCGGCTCCTGGATCCTCAGCGCTACCGGCGGGGCCACCGCCCTGTCCACCTTCGGCATGCTGACTGGCCGCTTGCCCAAGCTGAGCTTCGCCTCGGGGGGTGCGGCTGCCGTCCTCGGCCTGCCTCTGAGCACCTACACGGCCGTCCTCATCTCCAACACGTCGGTGCCGATCTGGCACGAAGCTCGCCACCACATGCCGTTCCTGTTCGGCTCCAGCTCGAGCGCCGGAGCCGGTGCGCTCAGCACGCTCATCGCCCCGCACTCGGTCTCCGGGCCCGCTCGCCGGCTGGCCGCGATCGCCGCGGCGCTGGAGTTGACCACCACCGAGCTGATGGACCATCACCTGGGCGAGCTGGGTGAGCCGCTCCACGAGGGCCAGAACGGCAAGATCGCCAAGGCGGCGAAGCTGCTGACCGGCTCCGGAGCGGCCCTGATCGCCACCGCCGGGCGCCGCAGCGCGGCCGCCGCCCGGGTGGGCGGGGTGCTGATGCTCGGCGGTGTGATGGCCACGCGCTGGTCGATCTACAAGGCCGGGTTCGCCTCGGCAAAGGACCCTAAATACACGGTGGAGCCCCAGCGCCGCCGCCGCCGCGCCTGACGCCGTTTCGAAACGACGCCGTCGACCCGGTGCCGCGGCGTACCTGACCGCTGCACCCCGCCTCTTGTTCGTGGACGAGCCCAGGCGCGATGATGTGATGGATCGGGTCTAACGACGTAGTAGAGGCGTGGTGCAAGCCTTGAGTGAACCGGGAGTTGAGGGGCGGTCGGCCTGGCAGCGGTTTGAGTCGCTCTACCGCTCGAGCCGGGACGACGTCTACGCATACGTGATGAGCCTGCTGCGGGATCCGGCGTCCGCCGAGGACGTCACCGCCCTCGCCTTCGAGCGGGCCTACCGTCGGCGGCGCACGTTCGATCGGCGTCGGGGAGAGGAGCGGGCCTGGCTGTTCGGGATCGCTCGCAACGCCGCCCTGGACGAGCTCCGCCGTCGCCAGCGCCTGGCCAGTCTCGCCTTCGACCCAGCCGGCGAAGGCAACACCGACGGTCCTCTTTCCGCCGGCGGCGACGATGACGACGAGGTGATCCTCCGCCGCACCACGGTGCGCCACGCCCTCAGCGAGCTCTCGGGCCGCGATCGAGAGCTGATCGCTCTGAAGTTCCACGCCGGTCTCACCAACGCCGAGATCGCCCGCGTCCTCGGGATCAGCGAGTCGAACGCCGGCACGCTGCTTCACCGCACGATTCAGAAGCTGAGAAAGGCCTGCAATGCGCCAGCCTGATTTCCCCCTCGATCCGGAGCTGACGGCCGAGCTCGAGGCGATCGACGCCACGCTGAGCGGCCGCATCGTCGACCCGGAGTACGCCGAGCTGGCCGAACTGACCGTGATGGTGGCGGCGGAGCGCCCGCGGCTCGATTCGAGCCGAGCGCACTCCCTCGACCAGCGCGTCCTGGGCCGGCCCGCCCCGTCCGCGCCCCGGGCCAATCGCGGACGCAGCTCGCGGATGTCCGGCTGGGTGGCGGGAATGAGCGTCACCGTGGCCGCCGCAGCGGCTCTGATCATCGTGGTGGGATCCGGAGGGGCCCTCAGCGGCAGCAGCGGCAGCAACGGCAGCAGCGGCGGCGGCAGCAGCGGCGGCAGCAGCAGCGGCCCGGCCGTCGTGGGCTAGAGTTCGTCAGCTTCGTCGGCGGCCCATTCCTCGGCCAGCCACGGCTCCTCCTCGTCAGGCACATCCTCGGGGAGTGGCAACTTCGGCGAGCCCACACCATTGGCCAAGCGACCGACCTCGACCAACGGCCGTTCTTCTGTGTCTAGCTACAGCAAGAGCTCCTCCGCTGGCGCCCAAGCATTCAACGCCACGCCTCCGCTGACAGGCAGCAGCGCAGGCGGAAGTACGCCCGCCCCCACCCCCAGCGCCCGCAAGACCATCCAGTCCGCTGAGCTCCAGCTTCGCTCGCCCACCCGGTGGATCGATGTGGTTGCCCAGGAGGTGTATGACGTCGTGGGTCAGGAGAAGGGCGTGGTCCGCAACGGGCAGGTCACGGCAACCGCCGCAAGCAGCGGCTACGCGACGTTCACCCTGAGTATCCCGAGCGCCAACCTCTCGAGCACGGTGACCCGGCTGTCCGCCTTAGAGCACTCGCGGGTCGTCTCCCGCACCGATGGAACTCAGGACGTCAACGGCACATACCTCTCAGATCAGCGTCGCCTGGCCGACGCGCAGGCACTGCACACCTCCCTGCTCAAGCAGCTGGCGACCGCCACCACGCAAGCGCAGATCGACAGCCTTCAGGCGCGGATCCACCAGGTGGAGGCAGAGATCAACGGGGACCAGGCCGTCCTCCACCGCTTGCAGTACCAGATCAGCTTCAGCCAGCTCAGCGTCACGATCAACGGCGGTCCCATCCCGCTGCCGCTTGCCTCGGGCTCCCAATCGAGCGGCGGCTTCACGATCGGCCGAGCGGCTCATGACGCTGTCAAGGTCCTAACCGTGGCCGCCGGGGTGGCCCTGATCGCGCTGGCTGCCCTGGTGCCCCTCGGCCTTCTGATCGCCCTCGCGGTCTGGGTCCGGCTGGCCCTACACCGCCGGCGCCGCGAGCAGGCGTTGGACGCAGCCTGACCCCACGCGGGCGGCCCGACCGCTTGAATCCCGGGCGTGGCGGTCCTCCGAATAGTCGTCGGTCTGCTGGCCGCGGCCGGCGTCGCCGCCGTGCTGGCCTCCGTGATTCGCACCGTGGTGCTCCCCCGCGGGGTGCCCGCGCGGCTCGCCCGGCTGGTCTTCCTGGCCGTGCGCCAGGTGCTGACGCTTCGCCTGAGGATCGGACGCGACCACGATTACCGGACCCGCGACCGGGTGTTCGCCCTGCAAGCCCCGCTGGGTCTCTTCGCACAGCTGTTCGCCTGGGGGGTGCTCATCCTCCTTTGCTTCAGCGCAATCTTCTGGGCGCTGGCCACCCACGCCAACCTGGCCGAGGTTCCCCGTGCCGTGGAGCTGGCCGGGAGTTCCCTGTTCACCCTCGGCTTCGACACTCCGGACGGCCTGATCCGTCAGGTGCTCGCGTTCGCCGCCGCCGGAGTCGGTCTCACGCTATTCGCGCTGGTCATCACCTACCTCCCCAGTGTTTACGGCGCATTTTCCCGTCGGGAGGCGCTGGTCACCAAGCTGGTGGTCCGCACCGGTGCCCCGCCGGACGGGCCGCGCCTACTGATCCGCAGTTGGGAACTGGCGCGCTTCGAACAGCTCGATCTGCTCTGGAACGACTGGGAGGACTGGTTCATCGATGTGGGCGAGTCGCATACGAGCTTTCCCCAGCTGAGCTTCTTTCGCTCGCCGCACCCCAACAACCACTGGATCCTGACCGCCGAGGCGGTGCTGGACGGCGCTGCACTGCTGATCACCGTCTGTGACGTTGAGCGGGAGTACAGGAGCGAACTGTGCCTCGACGCAGGGGCCAGCGCCCTCATCACGATCGCTGACTTCCTTGGCATCCCCCACCAGCCGCCCGAGCCGGAAGCCGAGATCGCCCTTCCGGAGCCAGTCTTCCAGGCCGGTTGTGACCGTCTGGCCGAGGCCGGGGTGCCGCTGGTCGAGGATCGCCAGCAGGCCTGGCGGGACTTCCGGCGACTGCGCAGCCGGTACGAGCCGCTCGTGGCCGTGCTCGGGCGGATGACCGATGCTCCGCGCAGCGAGTGGAGTTCTTGGTCGGACGATGCGCCCCGCCACAGTCCGCCGCTCCTGCGCATCCATCGTCCTCGGCAGGTTGACGGCGGACTGGGGCAGCGGGATCCGTAACCTCCTCTGGGGTGTCCGAACTCCCCACCCGCGCTGAGCAGACCGTCGCGGCCCTGCGCCGGGTGCCGGTGTTCTCGAGCCTGCCCGATGACGAGCTCGTTCGGGTGGCCGACGTCGCCCTGCCGCGCAGCTATGCGGGCGGCCAGACCGTGTTTCGCGAGGGCGACGAGAGCAACACCTGCTACGTCGTCCGGTCCGGTCGGGCTCGGGCCGTGCGCGAGCACTCTGATGGTCGCTCCATCACCTTGGCCCACTTCGGCCCGGGGGACATCTTCGGAGAGCTGGCCATGTTCGACAACGAGCGGCGCTCGGCCACCATCCAGACCCTGGAGGACACCGAGCTCACCGCCATCCTGGGCTCCGACATGCGGCGGCTCATGCGCGAGCACCCGGACATTGCCGTGCATCTATTGGCGGCGCTGGCCGGCCGGTTGCGCGAGACCAACGAGCGGCTCACCCGGCAGTCGTTCCAGACCGTGCAGAGCCGGGTGGCGTCGGTCCTGGCCGAGATGATCGACGCGGCTCGCGCAGAGCCGGCCGACGGCGATGGGATCCTGATCGTCTCCACCCAGGCCGAACTGGCTCAGCTAGCCGGTTCCTCCCGAGAGTCGGCCAGCCGCTTCCTGGCCGTGCTCGAGCGCGCCGGCATCATCAGTCAGGGCCGGGGAAAGCTGGTCGTCCACGACCCCGATGCGCTGGAGCGGTACGTCTATTAGCGCCTCGGGATCGCAGGCCAGGGGGAACGATCGGGCGCCGGAGTTCTCGGCCGGTGGGGTGGTCGTGCGCGGCGACGAGGTGGTGACCATCGTGCCGGTCAAGCGCGACGCCAACGGACACCGCGTGCTGGGGCTGCCGAAAGGTCATCCCGAGGCGGGGGAGACCGCCGAGCAGGCGGCTATCCGCGAGGTGCGCGAGGAGGCGGGCGTCACGGTTGATCTGATCGAACCTCTCGGGGAGGTCAGCTACACCTACGAGCGGCGGGGCCGCCGGATCGCCAAGCGTGTCACCTTCTTTTTGTTCGCCTACCGCGATGGCGATCTGGCCGATCACGACCATGAGATCGAGGATGCGCGGTGGATGCCGCTGGCCGAAGCGGCCGAGCAGCTGTCCTACGCAGGGGAGCGCGAGATGGTGCGCCGCGTCCTGTCGCGGCCGCCCCAGGATCTGTAGGCTGGGCGCCGTGCGGGTCCTGAACTTCTACTCGTCGGTGTTCGCCGACCAGCTTCGGCGCGGGCGCAAGACGGCCACGATTCGGCTGGGCGACAAGTCCCACAAGTATCAAAAGAACGAGTGCGTTCTGGTCACCATTGGTTATCAGCACTCCCCCCGCGAAAAGATCTTCTACGCGGTCATCGATCAAGTGGAGGTCAAACGGGTTTCCGACCTCTCCCCCCGGGACATCGAGCACGACAACCCCGAGTTCCGCCGGGTGGACGAGATGGTCCACTTCCTCGAGCAGATCTACGGCCGCACGGTGTCGATGGACGACACGGTCACCGTGGTCAGGTTCTCTCAGATCATCGAGAACCCGCCGGAGATGCGCGACCGTATCCACGGCCTCGGCAGCGCCCGCAACTAGTTCTCCTCCCCGCAAGCGAGCCGCCAAGTGGCAAGCGCGGCCCCGGGCGATATGTCAGAACGGAGCTATTTGTCGTCGGACTCTGCGAGCAGCTCGGATAACTTCTGGTTGAGGTCCCTCGCGACGTGCGGGGGCATGGCGATCCGTGCGAGACCGCGATGGTTCTCAGCCACCGGATCGTATTGCGCGAAGTCCAGATAGACGATCGTGCCGGGCATTTGGACTGCGTAGGCGGTTGCGAACCTGTATTCCAGGTCGGGGGCGCTGCCGTAGTCGATGCGGACGTCTTCGGGGTCCTGCTTCTTGGTTGGCATACCGAGAGCCTCCCCGACCACTTGGGTTTGTCAAGTGAAGATTCGCCAAAAAACCTGTTGGCACTCTTGACGGGAGAGTGCCAAGGCGAGCTATATTTAGCGCAGTTGGCACTCGGACCTGAAGAGTGCCAGGGGAAGACATCCTTTCACCCCGGAGGTTGCATACATGAAGCTCAAGCCCCTCGGCGATCGTTTGATCGTCCGGGCGATCGAGGAGGAGGAGACGACCGCCAGCGGCATCGTCCTCCCCGACACCGCTAAGGAAAAGCCCCAGAAGGGCAAGGTCCTGGCCGTCGGTGACGGCAAGGTCAACGAGGACACCGGCAAGCGCACTCCGCTTGACGTCGCCGAGGGCGACGAGGTCCTCTACAGCAAGTACGGAGGCACCGAGATCAAGGTGGACGGCGAGGAGCTCCTCGTCCTCCGCGAGTCCGACGTACTGGCAAAGGTCCAGTAGTCCAGGAGACCAAGAACAGCTATGGCACATAAAGAACTGAAGTACGAGGCGGAGGCCCGCAAGGCGCTCGAGCAGGGCGTCGACGCAGTGGCCAACGCCGTCAAGGTCACACTCGGCCCCAAGGGCCGCTACGTCGTCCTCGACAAGAAGTTCGGCGCACCCACGATCACCAACGACGGTGTGACGATTGCGCGGGAGATCGAGGTCGAGGACGTATTCCAGAATCAGGGCGCCCAGCTCGTGCGTGAGGTCGCCACGGCGACCAACGACGTCGCGGGTGACGGCACCACTACGGCCACCGTCCTGGCTCAGGCGATCGTTCGCCAGGGTCTGAAGAACGTCGCCGCCGGCGCTAACCCGCTGGCTCTGAAGCGCGGCATCGAGAAGGCCGTCGATCAGGTCGTCGAGAACATCGCCGGCCAGTCCAAGGAGATCTCCGGCAAGGACCAGATCGCCCGCGTGGCGACGATCTCCGCCGGCGACGAGGAGATCGGCGACGTGATCGCCGACGCGATCGACAAGGTCGGCAAGGACGGC
>DASZNA010000009.1:0-15331 GCA_035551655.1 Solirubrobacteraceae bacterium | reverse complement strand
GCCGGCGGGGCGCAGGCGCTGCGCCGCCACGACATCGGCCGTCTGGTCCCGGGAAGCCGAGCCGATGCCGCCGTGCTGGCCGCCCCCTCCCCCGCCCACTTCGCCTACCGGCCCGGCGTGCCGATTGTGGCGGCCACCGTGAGCCAAGGCCGGCTGGCCTACCGCGACCCGAGCCTGTGGCCGTGAGTCCCGCGAAGCGGACCTAGGCGCGCACGCGTTGGTACAGATGCCGGGCAGCGGCGTTCAAACCGGCTATGTCACGAGGGCTGCCTCCTTCGCGACCGATGAGGTAGTAGTACTTGCTCCGCGCGAACGCAATGTTGATCCCGCCGCTGACGCCTCCGAGGGAGTAACCCACAGCGTCTGAGATCCCCGGGACCTTGAATGGCGCGTATTTGCCCTCGCTTGCCTGGAGCCCAGGCTTCTTCTGCTGCGAGATGTAGAAGGCCAGCGCGCTTCGAGCCGCCATGGGGGAGCGAAACTGCTCAACGATTGACAACCCGTCGTCGGGTGTACTGCCCGTGAGATTCTCGATCGCACCCCCCTGAAACCCCTCCCGACCAAACATCGCCTTCTCGGCAGCGGCCTGGGCTGGCGGCTGCTGCTCGTCCGGGCTTGTCAGCCACTGCGTGGCGCTGCCGTAGGCCGCAACGCCGCTGGATGTAAAGCCCGCAAGCTCATCGCTGGTCAGCAGGCGGCCTCGGATCCCGCTCGGCGGCTTACTCGCGGTCGGAGTCGTCGCCGGAGTGGACGAGCTCGTGGTGGAGGAAGCCTTGTGAGTGCTTCCGCCGCAACCCGCGACCAGGACGGTCGCCGCGCAGACCAACCCCACCAACTCCGAACGCCGGCATTCCCCGGCTCGACGGCGCATCCTCGCTGGCCTCTGCATGTCCGCCACCCCCTCGGTCGGTAGTGCTCGCGCCACGCTAACTCATCAAATCGTCAGCATGGACATACCTGCGAATGGCTCCCAACCACGGAGGCAGCATGAGCCCCACCGATCCGAGTCATGAGGCCTCTCAGCCGAGGAGCGGGAGGCTGCGATCGTTGGGCAGTCTGGTCAGGGTTCGTTGCATCGTTGAGGTGACCAGCCGGTAGGCGTCCTCGACGCTCGGATCTGAGCCGAGTCGCTTACGCAGGTCGATCGGCTTGAGGACCCGGATCGAGATCTTGGCCGGAAGTGGAAACCCTCAGGGGTAGATCCAGATCGTCAAGCCGAGCGGAGGCCCGACGACGGTCGGCAGCACCTTGAGACGGAACCGGCCGAGGCCGAGGGCTCGAGCGGCCGCGCGCCCGCGTCCCAGGAAGAGCCCGGTCTCCTGGCCGCCGATGGCGACGACAGGCGCGATCGGCACGTTGTGCTTTAGCGCCAGCTGGATGAACCCGGTGCGCCCCGCCAGGTCGATCGTGCTCGACTCCCAACTCGGTCTAACGTCTCGTCGTCGCCCCCTGGGTACACGAGCAGGGCGGCACCGCGCTCCAGTGCTCGCGCCATGTTCTGCGGAGACGCCGGTACCGTCCCGTAGGGCTGGAGGAGTGCCCGTGACCCAGGCGTCTTGAACACGAGGTCGTGGGCCAGTTGGTAGAACGGGCGCTGGGGCCCCGAAGTGGCTGTAGAACGCGTGGGCGAAGAGGAACGTGTCGGCGATCAGGATGCCGCCTGAGTGGTTTCCCACAAGCAGGATCGGTCCCTCTGGGGGGATGTGCTCCAGCCCGCGGACGTCCGCCCGGAAGTAGACACGGGACATCAGCTCCCCGGCCGGCAGCGTGCTCTCGATGTACGCGGGATCTCGAGCCTCGAACGGGTCGGCGGTGGGGCGCCGTGCGATGACGCCAGTGAAGTCTGACCCGATCGCGGCGCCCATGCGGGCGTAAGCCTCCACCAGCCCTCCTGCGGCGCCGCGTGCTTCGCTCAGCAGCGCCCCGCGGGGTCCCATGAACACCGGTTACCCCGGGAGCACCGGACCGAAGCCCTTGGGATACTCCTGGGATGGTGCGGGCGGTCGAGCGCGAAAGGATCGCGGCAGCGTGACGGACCTCATTGAGCCGCGCGAGGTCACCCTCCACGGCCGCAGTTTGACCTACGTCCAGGCCGGGAGTGGCCCCGTGCTCCTGTTGATCCACGGCGTGGCGGGGACGTTGGAGAACTGGCGTGGTGTGATCGGCCCGCTCTCGCAGCAGTTCACCGTCGTGGCGTCCGATCTGCCCGGCCACGGCAAATCTGGTCCGGGAGCGGGGGACTACTCGCTTGGTGCGATGGCCGCCGGGCTCCGCGACCTGCTCCTGACCCTCGGGCACGAGCGGGCGACGGTCGTCGGCCACTCTCTCGGCGGAGGAATAGCCATGCAGTTCTCCTACCAGTTCCCCGAGATGACGGAGCGACTTGTGCTGGTGTCCAGTGGAGGCCTCGGCACCGAGGTGAGCGCACTGCTGCGCGCCGCCACACTCCCTGGCTCGGGGCCCTTCATCGCCGGCACCGCCGCCCTGGGTCGCGCGATCGGGCAGCCCGTCGGACGAGTGCTGTCCATCGTCGGGCGCCGTCCGAGCGCGGACCTAGCCGAGGTGGCCCGCGGCTATGGATCGCTCGTCGACCGCGACCGCCGAGCAGCGTTCCTGGCGACCCTGCGCGGAGTGGTCGGCGCGGAGGGTCAGCGCGTCCACGCCGGCGATCGCCTTTACCTGGCCGAGGGACTCCCGGTCCTGATCGTCTGGGGCTCCCGGGATCCGATCATCCCCGTCCAGCACGCCGAGAGCGCCCACGAGGCGATGCCGGGCAGCCGCCTCGAGATCTTCGACGGTGCGGGTCACCTGCCGCAGATCGAGCGGCCTGAGCGCTTCGTGTCGGTGCTGAGCCGCTTCATGGCCGAGACCGAAGCGGTGCCGTTCGATCCCAAAGTGTGGCGCAGTCGGTTGCGCCCAGCCGACCCGGGCCGATCACCGTGACCATCAGGCCGAGGCGGGCTCGGCCCCCTGAGTGGCCAGGGTGTCCTTTAGGCCCTGCTCGAGATCCCGCGGAGAGAAGCCGAGTTCCGTGCGGGCCTTGTCGTCGGTCATCCAGTAGCTGACCCCGTCGGAGACACTGATCAGCTCCCTGAAGTTGGGCGGGAATCCCATCAGCGGGCCGATCACCGGCCCGAGCGGCGCCGAGATGCGCATGATTCCCGTAGGCATCTCGCGTGTCGGCTCACGGCGCCCGGTCAGCCGAGCGGTGTTCTGAACCAGGTCACGCATGGTGGCCCGCTCTCCGGCCAGGATGTAGGACTCGCCCACCTGGCCTCGCTCGAAGGCCAAGATCATGCCGTCGGCCACGTCGTCCACGTAGACGAATGACATCCGCATATCGGCAAAAGGGATCATCGGCATGCGGCCCTTGCGGGTCATCTCGATGGCGTTGCCGAGCTCGGAGTGGTCGCCCGGTCCATATACGCCTCCCGGCTGCACGATGACGATCGGGGCGCCCTGGGAGATTCGCTCCAGGGCGAGCTCGTGGGCGCGGTATTTGGCCTCGTCGTAGACCGACATGAACCCCTCGCCGAGATCACGGTGGTAGCTCTCGTCGACCACCTTCCCGTGCGTGTTGCCGAACACGTTTCCCGTCGACACGTAGACGATGCGAGGCACCTGTGCCTGCACGGCGGCGTCCAGGGCGTTCGCGGTGCCCTCGACGTTGGAGTCGAGGATGGTCTGGCGTTCTGATTTGGGAACGCCCACCTTGTAGATCGCCGCCGCATGGAAGACGCCGTCGCAACCGTGCATGGCCTCGCGCATCCGTCCGGGGTCGCTGAGGTCGCCCTGCACCAGTTCGCACCCGAGTTCCCGCAGCGCCTCCGCCCGCTGGGGTGACCGAACCAGAGCCACCACGTCATCGCCGCGCTCCCGCAACCTGGCCACGAGGCGCCCGCCAATGAAGCCGGTTCCCCCGGTGACGAACGCTCGCACGACGCGGACTCTAACCTCTTCCGGATGACATACGCCACTTCGCAGGAGGTTCTTCGGCGCTACGCGCGCCTGCTGGTTCGCTACGCCCTGGGAGGCGGCGAAGGGATCAAGCCGGGCGACGTGGTCCAGGTGACCTGTCCGGACTCGGCCAAGCCGTTGTACGTGGAGGCCTGCCGGGCCGTGTGGGAGGCCGGCGGTCAGGTGATCGATGGCTATTACCCGGACGACGAGCCCGGGCTGCCGATCTCACGGATCCGCTACGAGGCGATGAGCGAAGAGCAACTCGACTTCTTCCCGGCCACCTATTTCCGCGGTCTGGTCGACCAGGCCGATCACTCGCTGCACATCATCGCTGAGAACGATCCCAACGCCCTCCAGGAGGTGGCGCCCGAACGCCTGATGCGCCTGCGCCGCTCGCGCCGTCCCCTGGTCGAGTGGCGGAACGAGAAGGAGAACGCCGGTCGCTTTACGTGGACGATCGGGCTCTACCCCACCGAGGCGATGGCGGCCGAGGCCCGTATGTCACTAGAGGAGTACTGGGAACAGGTGAAGCTGGCCTGCTTCCTGGACGAGGCGGACCCAGTGGCCAAGTGGCGCGAGGTCAATCAGGAGATCGAGCAGCGGGCCGCCTGGCTCAACTCGCTGCCCATCAAGCGCCTCCATGTGGAGGGCGAGGACGCCGATTTGTGGATCACCCTGGGCGAACGGCGGAAGTGGATGGGTGGAGGCGGCGCCAACATCCCCAGCTTCGAGGTGTTCACAAGTCCGGACTGGCGGGGCACCGAGGGACGGATCCGGTTCAGCGAGCCGCTGTACATCTACGGATCCCTGATCAACGGCGTGGAGCTGGAGTTCGAGCAGGGACGGGTGGTCAGGGCTTCGGCCCAGGAGAACGAGGCGCTCCTAAAAGAGATGATCGCCACCGAGAACGCCGATCGGGTGGGCGAGTTCTCGCTCACCGATGCCCGGTTGTCCCGCATCAACCGGTTCATGGCCAACACGCTGTACGACGAGAATGTGGGTGGCCCGTTCGGCAACACGCATGTGGCCGTGGGGATGGCCATAAAGCAGTGCTACGACGGCGATCCCGGTGAGGTCAGCCCGGAGGAGTGGGAACGGCTCGGCTTCAACGACTCGGTCGTGCACACAGACATCGTGTCCACGACGGATCGCATCGTGACGGCCGTCCTGCGCGACGGCGGTAAGCAGGTCATCTACCGCGACGGCCAGTTCACGGGAGTCTGATTCATGTCGTTCGTTCCTTCCGGGGAATACCTCGAGCGCTACGCCCGGCTGCTGGTCGACTACGCGCTGGGTGAGGACGGGGCCGGCATCGCCAGAGGCGACGTCGTCCAGGTGGTGGGTGGCGAGAGCTCCAAGCCCCTGTACGCGGAGATTTGCCGGGCCGTGTGGCGCTCGGGCGGCCACGTGCTGCACCGCTTCCAGCCGCCCGAGGAACCCGGACTCAACCTCAACCGGGACTTCTTCGAGCTGGCCGGAGAGGCACAGCTGGACTTCTTTCCCGAGCCGTACTCGCGCGGCCTCTTGGACCAGAGCGATCATCTGGTGGCGCTGCTCAGCGAAGCCGACCCGCACGGGCTGCGGGACATCGATCCGACCCGGATCATGCGCCGGCGCCAGGCCTTTCAGCCGGCGATCGGCTGGCAGCAGGCCAAGGAGGCCGAGGGGCGCTTCACATGGACCGCCGCGCTGTACGGCACCGAGGCGATGGCCTCCGAGGCGGGGCTGTCGATCGAGGAGTACTGGGAACAGATCGTCGCCGCCTGCTATCTGGACGACCCCGACCTGCTCGATCGCTGGCGAGAGGTCAACCAGCAGATCGAGGCTCACTGTGCAGCCCTCAACGTCCTGCCGGCCAACCGGCTGCACGTCGAGGGCGAAGACGCCGACCTGTGGTTGACGCTCGGGGGGAAACGCAAATGGCTCGGTGGCGGAGGACGCAACATCCCCAGTTTCGAGGTGTTCACGACGCCGGATTGGCGGGGCACGCAGGGCTGGATCCGGTTCACCGAGCCGCTGTACGTGTTCGGGTCTTTGATCAAGGGGATCGAGCTCGAGTTCCAGGACGGCCGCGTCACCGCTTCGCGGGCCGGCGAGAACGAGAAGCTCCTACGGGAAATGATCGCCACCCCCGGGGCCGACCGAGTCGGCGAGTTCTCGCTGACCGACGCTCGCCTGTCGCGGATCACCAAGTTCATGGCCTCCACGCTGTACGACGAGAACGTGGGCGGGCGCTACGGGAACACGCATCTGGCCCTCGGTCTGGGGCTCAGGCACGCCTACGACGGCGACCCGGCCGCACTCAGCGAGGAGGAATGGGAGCGGCTCGGCTTCAACGCCTCATCGGTGCACACCGACATCGTCTCCACCAGCGACCGCACGGTGACCGCAGTGCTCAAGGACGGCAGCGAGCAGATCATCTACGCGGACGGGCGCTTCCAGCACGACTGACGCGCCGGCGTTAGGCTTCCCCACCCGTGGGGGGCTACGAACCCGATCCCGAGCTGATCGAGCGGTACGCCAGGGTCCTGGTCGACTTCGCGCTGGGCGGCGGGGAGGGGATCAAGCGGGGCGACGTGGTGCTGGTGGTGGGCCCTGAGAATGCCAAGCCTCTGTTCACCGCCGTGTGCCGCGCGGTGTGGCGTTCGGGCGGACACGTGCTGCGGGTCTACGAGCCGGCCGAGGACACCGTGGAGCAGCGGTCACGCGACTTCTACGAGCTGGCCTCCGACGAGCAGCTGGACTTCTTTCCCGAGCGCTATTACCGAGGTGAGCTGGACCAGATGGATCACCTGGTGGCGATCACCAGCCCGGTGAACCCGCACGGGCTCGAGGGCGTCCCGGCCGAGAAGATCATGCGTCACAACCAGGCCCACATGCCGCTGATGGACTGGCAGCAGGCCAAGGAGGGAGCGGGCCAGCTGACCTGGACGGTGGGCCTTTATGGCACCGAGGCGATGGCGGCCGAGGCCGGGCTGTCTTTGAAGGATTATTGGAGCCAGATCGCGTCGGCCTGTTTTCTGGACGACCCCGATCCGATCGCGCGGTGGCGCGAGGTCACCGCTCAGATCGATGAGCACAGCGCGTACCTCAACTCACTCCCGATCGACCGATTGCACATCGAGGGCGAGGACGCCGACCTGTGGCTGACCCTCGGCGAGCACCGGCGCTGGCTCGGTGGAGGCGGGCGCAATATCCCCAGCTACGAGATATTCACCAGCCCCGACTGGCGGGGCACCGAGGGCTGGATCCGGTTCAGCGAACCGCTTTACACCTACGGCTCGCTGATCAAGGGCGCCGAGCTTCAGTTCCGCGACGGCCGGGTGGTCAGCGCCCGGGCCACCCAGCGCGAGGATCTCCTGCGCGAGATGGTGGCCGTGGAGAACGCCGACAAGGTCGGCGAGTTCTCACTCACCGACGCCCGCCTGTCTCGGATCTCGCACTTCATGGCCCACACGCTGTTCGACGAGAACATGGGTGGCCCATTCGGCAACACGCACATCGCGGTCGGACTCAGCTACCGCTCCTGTTACGACGGGGACGAGACGACGGTCAGCGAAGAGGAGTGGGATCGCCTGGGCTACAACCGCTCGAGCGTCCACACCGACATCGTCTCCACCACCGACCGGACGGTGACCGCCGTGCTCAAGGACGGCAGCCAGCGCGTGATCTACGCCGGCGGTCAGTTCCAGCACGGCTGAGGAAGCAAAGAGGGGCGGCCTTCACGGGCCGCCCCTCAACCAGCAACTGGCGCTGTGACTTACGCCGCCGCGGCGGCAGGCTCCTGGGCCCGGCGAGGCAGAAGCGTCTCCCGGGCGATCACGAGGCGCTGGATCTGGGCCGTGCCCTCATAGAGCTGGAGGATCTTGGCGTCTCGCATCAGCTTCTCGACCTTGTACTCCTTGATGAAGCCGTAGCCGCCGAACACCTGCACGGCGTCGGTGCACACCTCCATCGCGGAGTCCGCGGCGAACCGCTTGGCGTGGGAGGACTCCAGGGTGTTGCGCTTGCCCTGGTCGAGCAGGACGGCCGAGTTCCAGGTGGCCAGGCGGGCCAGATGGACCTTGGTGGACATGTCGGCAATCATGAACTGGATCGCCTGGTGCATGGCGATCGGGACGCCGAACTGCACGCGCTCCTTGGAGTACTCGAGGGCGAACTCCATGGCCGCCCGGGCCACACCCGTGCCCATCGCCGCCACGCCGGGCCGCGTGCGGTCCAGCGTCATCATGGCGATCTTGAAGCCCTTGTTCTCCTCGCCCACCAAGTGGTCGAGGGGGATCTCCACCTCGGGAAAGGTGATGGTGGCCGTGTTCGAGGCGCGCTGCCCCATCTTGTCCTCGTGCTTGTCGACGATCACGCCGGCATCGCGGGGAACGATGAAGCAGGAGATGCCGCGGTGGCCGGCCTCCTTGTCGGTCTTGGCATAGACCGTGTACCAGTTGGCGTACTCGCCGTTGGTGATGAAGCACTTGGAGCCCTTGATCACCCACTTGTCGCCCTTGCGCGTGGCCGTGGTCTTCATGCCGGACACATCCGAGCCCGCGTCGGGTTCGGTCAGGCAGAAGGAGGCCAGCAGCGGAGCCTCGGCCAGGCGGCCCAGGTACTCCTTCTTGAGCTCCTCGGAGGCGGCCAGGATGACCGGCGCCGTGGCCAGGCCGTTGCAGGACAGCGAGGTTCCGATGCCCGAGCAGCCCCAGGCGATCTCCTCTTCGATGATCGCGCCATCCAGGAAGCCCAGCCCCGGACCGCCGTACTCCTCGGGCAGGTGGCTGTTCATCAGCCCCACCTCCCAGGCCTTCTCGATGATGTCCTGGGGCCAGGTGCCGTCCCGGTCGTAGTCCCAGGCCACCGGCCGGATCTCCTTCTCCGCGAAATCGTGCGCCATCTCGCGCATGTTCCGCTGCTCATCGGTGAGCGTGAAATCAACCACTGTCGTCTCCTGTAGAAAACGGGTCGATTGACTAGTCAGTCAATCACTTCCCCAAGCGTACCGGATCATGCTGGCGGGACGCGTCGGACGGGGTCCGGAGGCCGGCGGGCCAGGGTTTTCGGTGGCTACGGTGGCGCTCCAGCGCGCAGCGCGGTCACGGGACTGGCGAGTTGCGCGCTGGAACGCGATTAAGGCGTCGGAGCGCGCAGATCGCCCAGGTGTGGATTCAAATTGCGCGCTGGAACCTCTCTCCCCGCAGCCGGCAGCCGGCGGGCACAGGCCTCGGATGCAGTGCCGCGGGCGCTAGCCGACGGGCGTGACCGGTGAGCTGCCGAGCAGCTTTCCGGACGATGCCAGCGCCTGGGTCCGGACGAACGGCTCGCTGGGAACGCCGATCTCCGTCTCGAACCCAGTTCGCGGGGCCACTTTCAGGACTCGCAGGTGATCTGCGTCTGGGCCCCCGAGAACCCGCCAGCGGGTCACTCCGGTGGCTCCATTCCAGCTTGTGTAGACGGTGGTCCCGGTAGGGCCGCTCGTCGCCTGGAGGGCCGGCGGGCCGGCCGGGACGGCGTTCCACGGGGACCGGTAGGCGCGGTAGGTGGAGTTGGGCGACGTGAAATGCGCGGCCAGGATCTGGCGCCCTGACGGGCTGTCCTCCGAGACGTAGGGCTGCTGGCCCCACCCGATGACCAGATTCCCGTCCTGGAGCAGCTGCACCGAGCCCTCGAAGTCAGCCAGCGTCCTGGGGTCATGGTCGTATTGTCGGATCAGGGTGGCGGTCATCCGCTGGGTGTTGAGGTTGATGCGGACCCCGCGGGACTGGTTGTGGACCTTAGGTGGTCCGGCGCCGTCGTCGAAGATCGTCAGCGTGCCGTCACCGTGGAGGATGGCGTCATGCTGCATAGCGGTGCGGGTTCCCGGGCCCATCTTGAAGCTGGAGGCCTTGCCCCCCAACGTCCAGAGGATCCTGCCCGTTCGGCGGTCGACCTTGTAAATCGCCGAGGTGTCTCGCATCGAGATGATCAGGTCTCCATCCCGGGTGGGCCAGATGGAGTTGATGTGGTAGGGGTCGAAGATGTGTCCGGGAGACTTGGGGGTGAAGTCCGAGTCCTTGAGCGGCACGTGGTCAAGCGCATGCCACTCGAACAGCACCAGCCCGGTGCGGATGTCGATCTCCTGCACCACGCAGTCCATCACCGGCTTGTCGACGCCGGGCACGCTGACCGGCGAGAACGCGGTCACGTAGGCATCGCCGCCGGGGGTGATCAGGAACTCGTGCAGGTCCGCGGCAAGCCCGTCGGCCGCTCTGACGGTGGCTATCTGACGGTAGTGGTCATCCAGGATCACCCCCTCTCCTCGACCGCTGCCCTGATTAGTGTGCCCCTGCCACCAGGTGAGCACTCGCCGGCCCCGGTAGGTCTGCACCCGGAAGTCGGTGACCAGCGTGCGGCTCGAGACCGGAAATGGCTTGAACCAGACGAGCTGGCCGTCGGCGCCGAGGATCATCGGGCCGTCCTGGACCGGTCCGTTCTGTGGGGCCACGAACAGGTCCCCCTCCCGGGCCGGGGCGCGGTCCTCATCGACGGTGACGGCGGCTGGATCGAGGCCGGGCTCGGACTGAAACTGCGCCGTTGCGGTGGCGGGCGCCGGCAGCACCGGGAGCGGGGCGGCAGGAATCGGTGGAGACGGACGGGCGATGGTGAAGCTGTATGTCCCCCGCCGGCCCCCCTGGATGCGCAGGGGAGTGCGCACGGTCACCCGCTCACCGGGTCGGAACGGCTGGGCAGGGACGAAGCTGGCTCCGTGTCCGTCGGAATCCGGGCGCAGACGTCCCGAGTGCGGGCCGCTGTGCGAGCCCAGCACCCTGATCGATTTCACCCGCCTCGCGGAAACGCCACGAAAGGCGATCTGGGTCTGGGGCAACGAGGCCCGGCTGCCGGCCAGCGGATAAACGCTGACCAGTGGGCGCCTGCCGCCGGCTGTCGCGGCCACCACGGCAACCACGACCACCACGACGGCCCCCAGCAGGACCGCGATCGGGACGGTCAGTCGCCGCCGTGGCGGCAAGCCTAACCCTTGATCGCCCGGGAGCTCGACAGAACCTGGCCGTGACTGCCGATCGCTTCGGCCGTCACGTAGTGATAAGCGTGCGGAAGCCCGATCGTCGTCTCGAACGTAGTCTTGCGGTGACTCGCGATGAACGTCGTGGACGTCGGCTCCCGGCCGCCGACCACCCGCCACCGTGAGACGTCCGTGGCTCCGTTCCAGCTGACGAACACCCTGCGGCCGTGGCGAGACACCCGCTTGGCCACGGCGGGCCGCGCCGCCGGCTGGCCTGACCACATGAACCGGTAGGCGCGGTAGGAATCCGTATTACCAACAAACCGGCCGTCGAAGACCTCCCGGCCGCGACTGTTGAACTCGCTGAAGTAGGGCTGCTGGCCCCAGCCGACGAAGTCATCCCCGTTGCTGAGCAGCTGCACGTTGCCCTCGAAGAAGGCCAGCAGCGATCGCTTGTGCTCGTCCTGCCGGAGCACCGTGGCCCTGTGGTGAGTCAGATCAAGCCGCAGCGTCAGTCCCCGGGACTGCTTATGCACGGCCGGCGGTCCGGCGCCGTCGTCGAACACCGTCAGCTCGGTGGGCGTGCGCAGGCGGGCATCATGCTGGAAGGCAAAACGTGCACCGCTCGCCATGGTGAAGCTCGAGTGGCGACCGCCCACGACCCAGTTCGTGTTGGCCGTCTGGTCGGAGACGTCGGTGACCGACCACGTGTTGCGGCCGGAGATCAGGATGCTCCCGTCGGACAGCGGCTGGATGGAGTTCACGTGGAAGTAATCCCACGGCCGATTCCGGGTCCGCGGCAGCGGAACGTGGCTGTCGCGCATGGCCACGTGGTCCAGGCTGTCCCACTGGAAGAGGACCAACCCGGTGCGAATGTCGATCTCCTGAACGACCGCGTCGAGCACGTCCTGCTGCTTGGAGCCGCCGTGGAGCGAGGAGGCGTTCCAGCGCACAGCGTGGTAGGAGGTGACCAGTGCGGTGTCCTGCGGAGTGATCTGGAACTCGTGCAGATCGGCCAGCAGGCCGTTGCCGGCGCGGACCGTGGCCACCCGCTGGTAGCGGTTGTTGTAGATCTCATCCACGCCTCGCCCCGTGCCTCCGCTGGAAACCGAGCCCTGCCACCAGGTCAGCACGTTCTGGCCGGCGTAGCTCTGGACTCGGAAGTCGGTGGCCGAGTCGCCTCGGGGCACCGACTGAAAGAACACCAACCCACCCCACGGACCCAACAGCTCAGGCCCGCTCTGGACCGGCCCGGCCTGCGAGGCAACGAAGATGCCCCCCGGCTGGGTGTGATGGGGGAACTTGGTGATCCTGACCGCGGGCGGGATCAGTCCGGGCCGCGAGACGAAGTGAAGGACGTCACCTCTGACCCTGGGCACCTTGGCGAAGCCCCGGCCGCTCTCGCTGGGCGCGTTAGTGGCCACGCTGAAGCTGAATGACCCCGAGTGACCGTTGCGGACGTCCTGCTGGGTAGTCACCGTGACCGTCTCACCGGTGTCGAACGGCTTGGCCGGTAGGAAGCTGGCCCCCTGTCCGTCGGAATCGCCCGCCACCCGGCCGGCGTGAACCCCGCTCCGCGAGCCGGTCACCACCACCGGCCCGAGTTCGGCCGCCGACACCCCACGGAAGGTGATCTGAGTCTGCGGGGTGGCCAGCTTGCTGCCCGGGATCGGGAAAACCGACACCGTGGCGGCCTGGGCTGCGGCCGGGATCACGATTACCGTGGCGGCGCCGGCTGCCAAACCTGCCGCCACCCGCCTACTCCGGCGCGACCGCCGGCCTGCTCGTGCTGCGCGCAATTGTCTCTCCCCTCCGAAGGATGGCCGGGTCAGCGGGTGGCGCCTGACCCGGTGGTGGCGGATCTGCGCCGGCCACTTGTGAAGATGCTCATAAAGCATCCGTAAACCAATGGCGGCGCCAAGGTTGCGCCGCCGGCCCGATGTAGTCGCCACGGTTACCGCCCAGGGTGACCGTCGCGGTCGACGTGGATTTCAGGGGGTGCCCGAGACGTGCTCGGCTGACCAGCAGGCGCGTCCGGTGTGGCAGTTCTCCAGGCGGAGCAACTCGCCGTGTAGACGGCCTACTTGGGTGGCGGACAGCTGACCGGCCAGGTCGTGGAGTTCGTACGGGTCGTGCCGCAGGTCGTAGAACTCGCGCTCACCGTCCTGGTACTCGACGTACAGGAAGCCCGGAGTGCGCATCGCCTCGTAACTCGTCGGATTGCCGCTGGCCGCATTCTGCTGGTCGGGATCCTGGGCGCTGGTGGCCGGTCCGTGATGCTCGACCAGTACCGCGTTGCGCCAGTGCTTCGGGATCCCGCCATGGAACAGCGGGAGCAGACTGTGGCCGTCGCACGGCTTGAACGTGCCGGCCATCCCCTCGAACGTCTTGGCCAGATCGGTGTTCTCGGCCAAGGCTCCCGTCGTGGAGCCGGCTGGGATGCCGGGGCCTGCGATGACCAAGGGGACGTGAATATCGGTGTCGAAAGCGGTCAGCTTGCCCGGCGTCAGCCGGTACTCGCCCATGTGATAGCCGTTATCGGAGCTGAACACGATGTAGGTGTTCTTCAGTTCGTGATGGCGAGACAGGGCCGCCTCGAGCCGGGTGAGCAGTCGGTCCACGTCCTGCACGTCCTGGACGCGCTTGCGGAAGTCAGCGTTGATCGTGTTGATCTGGGACTGGGTCAAGGGGTGGTGACCGCTGAGCCAGCGAGGCGGATTGTTGGGGAGGACGTCGAAGGCTGGGGACCGGGGCGCCACCAGACCGGGGAACTTGTTGGCATCCTGCGGCGCCGGCGTGTAGGGCTGGTGCGGGGCAAAGGTGCCAATCTCCAGGAAGAACGGCTTGTGCTGGGCGGCGCTGGAGTTGATGAAGCTGGTCCCGTGGCGGGCCAGCACGTCGGTCAGATAATCCCCCGGAGCGTCGCCGTAGCGCCGGATCCTGCCGTTCTGGTTCAGCCGGTAGTGGAACTCGGAGTAGGCGAATCCGGCCACGTCCCAGCGGCTCCACCCGGGTGGCACGTACCGGTTGGAGACCGGAGAGCGCTTGGGGCCCTGCAGGTAGCCGTTGAGGTACTTGCCCATCATCGCCGTCCGGTAGCCCGCCTTCTGCAGCGCGAGGTTGAACGTGTTGTATTCGTTCCCGTGGTCGTAGAACGCCCGAATCCCGCCCATGCGTCCGACGTTGTCGTACACGCCGGTGTCGTGGGGAAAGTTGCCCGTGAAGATCGAGGTCCGCGAGGGACAGCACAGCGAGTCCGAGACGAAGTAGTTGCGGAAGGTGAGCCCGCGGGCCTGTAGTGCCTGGACCTGCGGCATGTAGCGGAGCAGGTTCATCGACAGGTCATCGGTCAGCACGAACACGACGTTCGGGTGGCGAGGCCGACGCGACGTCGTCTGGGCCGGAGCCAGCGCGGCTCCGGATGCGGAGGAGCCGGACCGCGCAGCCGGAACGGAGGCGGGTCGTCCGGCCGGGGCGGGCGACCCGGCCGAGAAGGCTCCGGCCACGGCCGCGATCATGAACGCCAGAGCGATGCCGCTCAGCAGCGCCCACCCGGTGAGACGGGATCGTCTCGACCAGGAGTGCGCTCGCCCAGGGTGCCCCCAGTGACGCGCCGTGCTGCCCATCCATCCCGAGGATAGCCACTGCGAAGGTCTGCGCAACGCCCCCATGCGCACCGGATAGATCTCGCCGGATTCAGGCAGGGCACCTAGACGCGTGAGGCACACTTGGAGGATGCAGGGCGCCTTCACCTACGTGATCTGGGTAGTCGCCGGGGTCGGGATCCTGATCGCCGTCGTGGCTGCGGCGAGCAGCGGCAAGGTGTGGGAGGAGATCGGCCGCGACCGCCTGGTCCGCGACACGGAGCGGTCGTCGAACACCGATGGCCGCTCAGGGGGTCTCAGCGCGGCCGGCCTGGCCGAGCGGGACATCGAGATCCGCCAGATGCTTCAGGCGCGCAATGACCGGCGGGCTCGCCGGGGCGAGGCGGCGCTGGATGTGGAGAGCGAACTGCAGCGGCTGACCGCCCCCGCCGTGGACGATGAGCTGCGAGACGAGATCCGCCATCTGGTGGTGGCCCGCAACCACCGGCGGGTCCGGCGGGGTGAACCGCCGCTGGATGTTGAGAGTGAGGTCGAGCGCCGGGTCGCCGAGCTTGGCTCGGACTACTCGCGGCCCACGTCCTCGTAATCCTCTTCGTGCTCCTCGGGCTCGTCGTCGTCGTCAGTCCCCACCTCAGCGGGGCTGTAGCGAATCTGGAACGACTCGAGCAGCTCGTCACGGCGCAGCTCGTCGACCGGCGTCTCGTCGGAGATGAGCACCCAGTCGGCGCCCTCGTACTCCTCCATGTTGAAGATCTCCGCGTCCATCTCGGGA
>DASZNA010000008.1:0-13209 GCA_035551655.1 Solirubrobacteraceae bacterium | reverse complement strand
GATGTCCGCCGGACGCTGGATGACCGTGGGCTGAACCATCATGTGGATTTCACTCGCAGCCTCGAGCACGCCCGAGAGCTGGCCCGGACGGCCCAACAGTCCGGTGAGATGGCTGTGGCACTCGGGGGCGACGGTCTGATCGGCGCGGTGGCTGGTGCCCTGCGTAACACGGACGGTGTGCTCGGAGTCCTTCCGGGCGGGCGGGGCAATGACTTCGCCCGCGTGCTGGGGATTCCGCTCGATCCAGTGGCCGCCTGCCAGGTGCTGTCGGAGGGCAGTGTGCGGGCACTCGACCTGGGACAGATCGGGACGACCACGTTCATCGGCATCGCCAGCTGCGGGTTTGACTCCGAGGCCAACCGGATTGCCAATCAGACCCGCCTGATCCGCGGCAACCTGGTGTACACCTACGGCGGCATCCGGGCTCTGATGAGTTGGCGCCCGGCCCGGTTTCAGCTGCGAATCGACGGCCAGCCCCGAACGTTGACTGGGTACACGGTGGCGATCGCGAACTCGGCCGCCTACGGCGGTGGCATGTTTCTCGCGCCCGGAGCCTCGCTGACCGACGGGCTGCTCGACGTGGTGCTGATCGCCGACCAGCCCCGGCTCCAGTTCCTGCGCCACCTGCCCAAGGTGTTCAAGGGCGAGCACGTGACGCTGCCGGCAGTGAGCATCATTCGGGCCCGCGAGGTGGAGGTCGAGGCCGACCGCCAGTTCACCGTCTACGCCGACGGCGATCCAGTGGCCGAGCTTCCGGTGAAGGCCACTGTGGCCCCGGCCGCGGTGCGCGTGATGGTCCCGGCTCACGACCGCGCACCGGCGCTAGCCGGAGCTCGATGACCGCCCTGGGCGCCAAGATCGCCGCCGCGCGGGCGGTGGGGTCGGTGGTGAGGCGGTCGGGGCGCGGCGGTGGGACCAGCCTGCCCGGGAAGGTCCTTATCCGGCTCGAGCCTGAAGCGATATCCGAGCTCTCGCAGCGCCTGGCGCAGGGCACGGCGCTGATCTCCGCCACTAACGGCAAGACGACAAGCGCCGCGATGACAGCGTCGATCCTCAGCCGGGCGGGCCTGCGCCTGGTGCACAATCGAGCCGGGGCCAACATGGCCGGTGGGATCGCCTCCACGCTGCTTGCCTCCGCCCGGCCAGGGGGCCGGATGTCAGGCGACCTGGGCCTCTTCGAGGTGGACGAGTTCTGGCTCGACCGGATGACGGCTCAGCTGGACCCGCGCGCCATCGTGCTGGGCAACCTGTTCCGTGACCAGCTTGACCGCTACGGCGAACTGGAGACGATCGCTGACCGCTGGTCAGCCGTGGTGGCCGGCCTGCCGCCGCAGACTGGTCTCGTCCTCAATGCCGATGACCCACTGGTCGCCGACCTGGGGCGTACCCATCCGGGCGTGCGCTACTACGGCGTCGAGGACCCCGGCGTGGCCGTGCCCGAAATGCAGCACGCGTCGGACTCCAAGCACTGCCGGCGGTGTGGCGCCGCCTACACCTATGACGCGATCTACATGGGGCACCTGGGCCGGTATCACTGTCCAGCCTGCGGGCAGACACGGCCTCGGCCCGAAATCCGCGCTGAGGAGATCACGCTTCAGGGCACCACGTCGGCTCGGTTCACGCTGCGCACACCCGACGGGGAGTGTCAGGTGAAGCTCCCGTTGCCCGGGCTCTACAACGTTTACAACGCACTGGCCGCGGCCGGCCTGTGTCTGGCGCTGGGAGCGACCCTCGACCAGGTGCGCGCTGGGCTCGAGGCGGTCACCGCGGCCTTCGGGCGCGCCGAGACGATCACGCTAGACGGCTGCGTCATGTCCATCCTGCTGATCAAGAACCCGGCCGGGGCCAACGAGATCATTCGCACCCTGGCGCTCGAGGCAGAGCCGCTGCGAATTCTGGCCGTCCTCAACGACCGGGTGGCCGACGGGCGCGACGTGTCCTGGGTCTGGGACGCTGACTTCGAACTGCTGGCGAACCGCGTGGAGGAACTCGTCTGTTCGGGGACGCGCGCGGCGGAGCTGGCCCTCCGGTTCAAATACGGCGGTGTCCCGTCCGAGCGCATCCGGGTGATACCCGACCTGCCCGAGGCGCTCGATGCGGCCCTCAGCGCTGCCGCCGGCGGTCGGCTGTTCGCGTTGCCGACCTATACGGCGCTGCTAGCTCTGCGGGATGAACTCTCCCGGCGCGGTCATGTGCCCCAGTACTGGTCGGTGAAGGCAACATGAACGAGGTGATCTGGCACGATCTCGAGTGCGGCGGCTACCGGCAGGACCTGGCGCTGTGGCGCAGTCTGGCCGACGCCTATCAGGGTCCCGTGCTCGATGTCGGCGCCGGGACGGGCAGGGTCACGCTCGATCTGGCTCGGGCCGGCCATTCCGTCCTCGCACTGGATGCCGACGAGACGCTGCTGAGCGAATTGCGCCGGCGGGCCGAGGGCCTGCCGGTTCGGACGATCTGCGCGGACGCCCGAGACTTCAACCTGACCGACCCAGTGGGCATTTGCCTTGTCCCGATGCAGACGGTGCAGCTACTGGGAGGCTCGGAGGGCCGGCTGGCCTTCCTGGAATGTGCGCGGCGCCACGTCCGGAGCGGCGGCCTCATCGCCATGGCCATCACCGCGGAGCTCGAGGGCTTCGAAGTGCGAGACGGCGAGCCGGCACCACTGCCTGACCTGGTCGAGCTCGCCGGTGTCGTCTACTGCAGCCAGCCCACCTCGGTCCGGCGAGAGGATCATCAGTTCGTGCTGGAGCGCCGGCGAGAGACGGTCGACCCCCGGGGCGGCCGCCAGGTCAGCCAGGACCGGGTGGCGCTTGACTGCCTCACCGTGGACGAGCTGGAACAGGAGGCCGAGAGCCTGGGGCTGCGCACCCTGCCCGCGCACGAGATTCCGCCCACGCACGAGCACGTGGGCAGCCAGGTGGTGATGCTGACTGCCTGACGGGACCCAGACACTGCGGGTGTGCGCGCTCTACCCGGACCTGATGAACATCTATGCCGACCGCGGAAACCTGCTTTTGCTGGAGCACCGCTGTCGCTGGCGGGGGCTCGGCTTCGAGCTGACGGGCGTCGGACTGGGCGACCAGCTCGATCCCGAGGCGGCCGATCTCTTCTACATGGGTGGCGGACAAGACCGCGATCAGGCACTGTGCGCTCGGGATCTGGCTGAGATCAAACGCGAGTCACTGCACGCCGCGGCGTCTCGCGGAGCCGTCATCCTGGCCGTGTGTGGCGGCTATCAGCTGCTGGGCCACAGCTACCAGCTGGGCGAGGCGTCGCTGCCCGGCGTGGGCCTGGTGGACCTCAGCACGGCGCGCGGCGATGGGCCACGGCTGATCGGTAACGTGGCGATCGAGGTGGAGATCGAACCGGGAAAGCCCCGCGTGCTGGCCGGATTTGAGAATCATGGCGGACGCACTCACCTCGGACCCAGCGCGACGGCGCTGGGGCGGGTTCTGCGCGGCCATGGGAACAACGGCGCCGACGGCTACGAGGGAGTCCGCGCCGGAAACGTGATCGGAACATATCTGCACGGGCCGCTGCTGCCCAAGAACGTGTGGTTCGCCGACTGGTTGATCGCCACTGCGCTCGGCTTGGAGGAGCCGCTGTCCCCGCTCGACGACGAGCTCGAAGCGCTGGCCCACGCCGAGGCGTGCAAGGCGGCGGGCCTGTGAGCCCGCGGCGGAATGTGGTGGGTCGCCCGGGCCTGCTCGCCACGGTAGCCGCCGTGAGCCTGCTCCTGGCGGGCTGCGGATCCGGCGGGGGCTCCCCCACGACCGGAAGCTCGACCGGCACCACTACGACCACCTCGGCCACCACCTCCACCACGACCACCCTGCCGGGGACCGGCCATCCGTCGGTCACGCTAGGCGACAAGAACACCACCGAGCAGTTCATCATCGGGGAGCTCTACGACCTGGCCCTCTCCGCGCAGGGGTTCAGCGTCACCCTAACGCGCAACATCGGACCCCCGGCCGTCTCCTATCAGGCGCTCGAGCAGGGGAACCTGAACCTGTACCCGGAGTACCTCAACGTGTGGAACAGCCAGGTGGTGCACGACCAGCACGCACACGGCTCCGTTGCTCAGGCCTTCGAGGTGGGGCAGACATGGGCGGCCGAACACACGCTGCTGCTGCTGCAACCCAGTCCCGGTTCGGATACCGACGGGATCGCGGTGACCACGGCGTTCGCGCGCTCACACCACCTGCGGACGCTGGCCGATCTGGGGCGTCTCTCGCCCACTCTGAGCCTGGGAGCTCCCCTCCAGTTCACCCACGGCTCCACCTTGCCGGACCTGGAATCCGCCTACGGCCTCACTCCGGCCCAGACGAGCACGGTGGTGATCGGAGACCAGTACAAGGACCTCCTGGCCGGAAAGGTCAGGGCCGCCTTCGTGCAGACCACGGACGGTGAGCTGGCCACATCTCAGTTCCGGCTGCTCACCGATCCCAAGCATGTCAACGGATTCGGGAACATCGTGCCCGTGGTCACCGCTTCCACGGTGGCCGCCGAGGGCTCGGTGTTCGTGGAGACGCTTAACCGGGTGGACATGCTGCTCACGACGCAGGTGCTCCGCGTGCTCAACGCCCAGGTCGACGTCGACCACATGGATCCGCTCACCGTGGCCAAGCAGTTTCTGGAGCAGAACGGCTTGCTGAGCGCCTCCACGGCCCCCTGAGTCCGCCGGCCGCTTCCAAGCGCACGCCCGCAGCAGACTGGTTCAAGAGCCGCTCGAGCCAAAACCGCCCAGTCCGCGGGAGGTCGAGCTGAGCTCGAGCACCTCCTCGGGGTCGAGCAGCGCCACCGGCGAGATGACCAGCTGGGCGATCCGGTCGCCGGCCTGTAGCTTCCAAGAGCGCTTGGGGTCGGTATTCAGCAGCAAGACTCGAACCTCACCGCGGTAGCCGGCGTCGATCAGGCCGGGTGCGTTGACCACCGAGATCCCGTGCCGAGCGGCCAGACCCGAGCGCGGGAGCACCAGGCCAGCCCAACCCTCGGGGATCTGCACCGCGATGCCCGTCCCGATCGAGGCTCGCTCCCCCGGGCCGAGCTCGGCCCCCTCGATGGCATGGAGATCAAGGCCGGCGTCGCCCGGATGGGCCCGTGAGGGCAGGATGGCCCGCGGATCCAGGCGTTGAACGGGCAGGGCGCTGAGTTCGCGCGCGGCGTCCACCGATCCGGCGGATCTCCGCTAGGCCCGGCCGCCGGAGAGCACGAACGGCGCATACCGCGCCGCCACCGCCGGTGGCAGCCGCACCTGAACCCTCACGCCGGCGGGGGTGTCCTCCCGCACCAGGTCCCCGGCCAGATCATGGAGTTCGGCCAGGCGCCCACCCTCGTCATAGGGGATCAGCATCTCCACCTGGCTGAGCGTGCGCGAGAATTCGTCCTCGATCCGGACCCTCAGCACCTCCAGCCCCTCACCCGAGACCGGAGACACCAGGACCCCTCCGGGATGACGGTTGATCAGCTGCTCCCGTCGGTCTGGATCGACCAGGTCGGCCTTGGACAGCACGAGAACCCGCGGCGCCTCGTCGGCCCCGATCTCGGTGAGCACATCGTCAACCGCCCCGATCATTATCAGCAGCTCGTCCTCGGGAGCCGAGGCATCGACGACGTGCAGGATCAGATCGGCCCGCCGAGTCTCCTCCAGGGTGGCGCCGAACGCCTCGACCAGCTGGTGGGGCAGCTTGCGGATGAACCCGACTGTGTCGGTGAGCAGATAGTCCCGGCCCCCGGTCCGCAACACGCGCGTGGTGGGATCCAGCGTGTGGAACAGGCGGTCCCTCACCCCCACCTCGGCCCCGGTGAGCGCATTCAGCAACGTCGACTTCCCGGCGTTCGTGTAGCCGGCCAGTGCGACCTGCGGGACGTGGGCGCGTTCCCGCTCGGCCCGCATGACTGAGCGGCTGGACCGTACGTGGGACAGACGCCGCTGGAGCGCGGCGATGCGATTGCGAGCCAGGCGGCGGTCGGTCTCGATCTGCGTCTCGCCCGGTCCTCGGGTGCCCACGCCGCCGCCCAGGCGCTCCAAGTGCGACCACAGCCCGCGCATTCGGGCCAGGTTGTACTGCAGCTGGGCGAGCTCGACCTGCAGCTTGCCCTCCGCGGAGTGGGCGTGGGCCGAAAAGATGTCCAGGATGATGGCGGTGCGATCGATGACCGGAATCCCGAGCTCCTGCTCCAGATTGCGCTCCTGACGCGGGCTCAGCTCGTCATCGCAGGCCACCAGGTTGGCGTCGCTGGCCGCGATCTCCGCCTTCAGCTCGGCCAGCTTGCCCTCGCCGAGGTAGGTGTTGGGATGCGGATGCTCGCGCCGCTGCACCAGCCGCCCGACAGCGGCCACCCCGGCGGTACGCAGAAGCTCCTCGAGCTCGGCCAGCTCCTGCTCGTCCCCGGTGGGCAGGGCGGCGATCATGATCGCCCGCTGGCGGGCTCTGCCGGTTGTCGGGCCGCTGCCGTTGGTCAGGCTTGCGGCGTCTGATCCACGCGGTGTCTGCACGCGTTCAGATGGTAGCCCGCGGTCCCTCGGCGGTTCGGGACCTCACAGACGGCGGATCCGCTCGACCGCCTCCACCAGACGGTCGTCCGGCGTGGTCAGGCTGATCCGGAAGAACCCCTCCCCGCTGCGCCCGTACGCACCACCCGGGGAGATCACTACGGCGGCCTGTTCGAGCACGTACTCGCAATAGGTGGCCGAGGAATCAAACCCCGGCGGGATCGGCGCCCACACATAGATGGTGCCCTTCGGCGGGGTGACGTTGACGCCCGCTTCGGCCAGGGCCGAGCAGACAAGGTCTCGCCGGCGCTGGTACACGGCGTTCATGGCCGCCACCTCTGCGTCGACCTCGGGCTGAAGGGCCGCCACACCCGCTAGTTGCACGGCTTCGAACAGCCCCGAGTCGATGTTCGACTTCAGCCGCCAGAACTGGGCGATCGCCTCGGCGTTGCCGACGATCGCCGCGCATCGCCAGCCGGTCATGTTGTAGCCCTTGGAGAGCGAGAAGACCTCGACCCCAACCTCCTTGGCGCCGGGGGTGGCCAGGAATGAGGGCGCCCGGTAGCCGTCATAGGTCGTCTCGCTGTAGGCGTTGTCATGGACGGCCAGGAAGTCATGGGCCCGGGCCAGCTCGACGATCCGCTCGAACAGCCCGTCCGGCACGACCGCTCCGGTGGGATTGTTCGGATAGTTGAAGAACATCAGCCTGGCCTGGCGTAGGGTGGCCTGGTCGATGGCGTCGAGGTCGGGAGCGAACCCGAGTTCGGGGCGCAGGGGCATGAGCACCGGCTGAGCGCCGACCAGCCAGGGACCGCCCGTGTAGACGGGATAGCCGGGATCGGCGGCCAGCGCGATGTCGCCGGGATCCAGGAAGGCCAGGTTGAGGTTGAAGATGCACTCCTTGGCCCCGATCGCCGGCATCACCTCCGTGCCCGGGTCGAGTGACACTCCGAACCGGCGGGCGTAGAACTCGGCCACCGCCTCCCGAAAGTCCTGGCGGCCCCGGTTGGTCGGATAGCGGTGGGTGGCGGGATCAGCCACCGCTCGCTCAGCCGCGGCCACGATCGGCGCGTAGGTGGGGGTGTCGGGATCTCCGATTCCCAGGCTGATGACGTCCACTCCCGCCGCCTGCTTGGCGGCGATCTTCCGCTCGAGCTCGGCGAATAGGTAGGGAGGGATCTTTTCCAGACGGCTACTGGGTCGCATGCAGCTCCTCGATGAACTCAGGCGACAGGCGACCCCGGAACACCGGGACTGCCCAGCCCGAAAGGTTGATTTGCAGTTGCTCGGAGACCTCGACCTCGAGCTCGCCACCGTCCAGTTCCACGGTGACCGGCGACTGGCCGCCCCCCACCACGTAGGCGACCGCGGCACCGGTCGCGCCGGTACCGCTGGCCGTGGTCTCCCCCACGCCGCGCTCGAAGATCCGGGCTCTGATCCGGCCTTCGCTCAGCGGGGTGTACCAGGACACGTTGGTGCGGTTGGGAAACAGCGCGTGATGCTCGATGGAGGGTCCGATGCCTGGGAGGTCGAGGCCTTGGAGATCGGTTTGGTTCTCGGCTCGGAACACGCACTGGGGATTGCCCACCTGCACATGCTGGAAAGCCACGCGGCGCCCACCCAGCTCCAGCTCGCCCCGTCCGTCGGGGCCGCCCGAGGGAAAGTCCTCGCTCTGCAGGCTGGCCCTGCCCATGTCCACCGTGCACGTGGTCGGCGAGGTGATCCGGGGCCGCACGGGGCCGGCAGCGGTCCCCAGCGTGAACGTGTCCGCCTCTGTCCATCCACGGTGGCGGAGGTACAGGATGGCCTGTCGGGCACCGTTGCCTGACAGGCCCGACTCCGAGCCGTCGGGATTGAAGATCCGCATTTGGGCCACCACCTCCGAATCCTGGCTGGGCGACAGCAGAAGGACGCCGTCGGACCCGATGCCCGTATGGGCCTCGCACATCCGGCGGACCCGCCCCGCGGTCAGCTCGAAGGGCAGCTCCGACTCCTCCACGATGATGTAGTCGTTGCCGAGCGCCTGCCATTTCTCGAACTTCACGGCGCCGAGTCTAGGTTGTCGTGGGCTCAGCGCCGGACAGCCACAGACGGAGGATGTCGGCCGCCGCCTGGTCGGCTGAGCGCAGCGTCAGATCGATCTCGTGTACACCGGCCAGCTTGCGCATCCAGGTCAGCTGGCGACGGGCATAGTTGCGAGTACGCCGGCTCATGGCGTCCAAATCCCCGGCCAGCAACTCCTCGAAGCCCAGCGCCTTGCGGGCCGTCGGGCTGGCCCCGGCCGCACTGGCCTGCCGCACCTCCTCCTCGGCGCCCTCGGCCACCATCTGCCCCACGCGGGCATCGATCTGCGCGTAGAGCGCGCTGCGCTCCATGGTCAGCCCGACCAGGAGGGTGGCGACGCGTGTGGTGTTTGTCCATAGCTCCGAGGCGTCGGGGGGCGGCTCGAGCTCCCCCATGTCGAGTAGCTCGAGCGCCCGCACCACCCGCTGACGGTCCCCCGGCTGAATGTCGGCCGCCGCCCAGGGCGCCCGCTGGGACAGCACCGCGTGCAAGGCCTCGGGGCCGCGCTCGGCCAGTTCCGCGATCCAACGGTCGCGAATCCCCTCCGGCGGGGGCGGCCGCAGCGACAACTTGGTGAGGGCGGCCCTCAGGTAGAGCCCGGTGCCCCCCACCACGATCGGGCGCTGCCCCGTGGCCAGCAGGTCGTCTATCTCGGCGTGGGCCAGCTCGGCGTACTGGCCGGCGCTGAACTGGGCGTCCACGGGCAAAAAGGAGATCAGCCGGTGCTCCAGCTGGGCTCGCTGCCCCGGCGTGGCCGTCCCGGTCAGCACCTCGAGACCCTGGTAGACCTGGAGCGCGTCGGCGGATACGGCCACCGGGGACTCGCCGTGACGCCGCAGCCCATCGGCCAGGGCGAGCGCCACCGCCGTCTTACCGACGCCGGTGGGACCAAACACCGCGATCACCTGAGCCCGAGCCACGGCTGGGAGTATCTACACTCCCGCCCGCATGTCGCTGGTCAACCGAACCGTGCTCGTCACCGGCGCCAGCGGGGGGATCGGACAAGCGATCGCCCGGGCGTTCGCCGCACGCGGTGCCCAGGTGATTCTCTCGGCTCGGCGTCAGGATGTCCTGGATTCGCTCGCCGCCCAGCTGGGCGCCCGGGCCATGGCCTGTGACCTGGCCTCACGCGAGGACGTCCAGCGCCTGCTCGACTCGGTCGGCCCGGTGGACGTGCTGATCGCCAATGCCGGCCTGCCGGCCACGGGACATATCACCGACCTCTCCCAGACTCAGCTCGACGTCATGCTGGAGGTCAACCTCCGGGCGCCGATAGCCCTGGCCCGAGGGCTGATCCCGGGGATGGTGGAGCGCGGCCGCGGCCACCTGGTGTTCGTTTCGTCCCTGTCGGGGAAGGTGGCCTCGCCGGTCTCCTCGCTCTATAACGCCACCAAGTTCGGTCTGCGCGGGTTCTCCCTGGCCATTCGCGAGGACCTGCGGGGAACCGGCGTCGGTGTGTCCAGCATCCTTCCCGGGTTCATCAGCGGCGCGGGCATGTTCGCGGACTCTCAGGCCCAGCTGCCGCTCGGGGTCGGCACGAAGACGCCCGACGACGTGGCATCCGCGTGCGTCAAGGCCGTGGAGCGCAATCGGGCCGAGATCGCCGTGGCGCCGGTGGGACTACGGGTGGGCGCCGGATTCGCTTCGGTGCTGCCATCGGTTGCGGCCAACGTGACCCGGTTGACCGGTCAAGACAAAGTGGCTCACCAGCTGGCGGCCGGTCAGACCGCCAAGCGGCCGGCCGGCTGATCAGGTTCGAGACCGAGCGTCCTGCGGACGCCCCGGCGCACCGGGTTGGGGGGCGTCCCGCGCTGTCCCCCCCGGCTGGTCGCCAACCATCCGGACCTCATCATGTTCGCCGGTCACGCTGGCCAGGGCGGCGATGATCTCGTCAGCCAGCTTGGCCCCCTCCTCCCGGCGCTCAGGCGTGGCCTGCACCCGGACAACGACCTCGTCACCGTCGATCTCCTCCAGCAGGACACTGGGCGGGTTCCGCGTCGGTGTGGCGACCTCGCTGTCCAGGATCGCCTGCACGTGAGTCGGCCGGACGCCGGCGCCCAGCCGGACCTTCACGTCGACTGAGTCGGGCTCCTTGAGCGGGACCACGGCGGCGGCCAGGACCACGTTGTTGGGGATCATGATCCGGTCATCCCCGCGGGCCAGCGTCGTGTAGAGCAGCCCCTGCTGGCTGACAATGCCTTCGGCCGATCCAGCCACCGCGCCGGCCTGAAGCCGGATTCGCTCCCCCAGCCGGAACGGCCGGGCGCTCAGCAGCACCATGCCCGCAAACAGGTTGCCGAGCGTCTGTTGGGCGGCCAGACCAACGACCACGGCCGTGAACGCACCGCCGACCAGCAGGGCGTGAAACGAGATGCCGGCTACCGCCAGGGCTCCAAGGGCGGTAGCGGCGACGGCAACCAGCCTGACCAGGAACTCCACCGGACCGGCCGTGGACGGATCCAGCCGCGTGAACAGAGCGGGGGCGATCCGGCTCAGATCGCGGGAGATCATCCAGCCCAGGACAAGCACCGCGATGACAGCGATCGCCGTGAACACGCCGTGGGGCAGGTACCAGGTGTGGACGTGGATACTCGCCCACGCTTTTGGAACCCCCTTCACCGCGTAGTGATGTTCCTGCGCCATCAGCGTGAAGTGGTGGTTCATCTTGCCGTCGCCCCAAATCACCGCGGCGAGCGCGACAACCAGCACCCCGAGCCGGCGCCGGGAACGCTGAACCTCCCGCCGGTTGACCTCGAATTCGAGGCCCACCGCGGCCCAGGCGTCGCTGCGCGTCTCGAACATGCGGTCGAGACTCAGGTCAGGACGTCGGCGGAAAAGGCGCTTCATTGGGCTATCTCAGAATAATCTCGGCGCTGACGGCTCCCCAGGGGCCGCCGGTGCGGAGTCCCTCTTGTCGGATTGTCGCTCAGCTCGCCTCTTTTCGAAGCGTGCGGAGGACCCGCCAGCGGCCTGGAGCGGCCAGTCACGCTGCCTGGCTGACAGCTGCGGGCCCTCAATGAGGGCCGCCAGCCGTCGGCGCTCAGCCAGCGGGGCATACGCTCCCCGACGGTACAGCTCCTCGTAGAGCTGTGCCAGTTCGGGCCGATTGTCGGCCAGCCAGCTCATGAACACGTCCCGCACCCCCTTGCGCAGGTGCAGGGCGATCCCGGTGACGTAGGCCGCCCCCGCTTCGGTGGCCAGGCGCACCACCTCCGCGACCTGCTCGGGCGAGTCGTTTATCCCCGGCATCAGGGGCGCCACCAGGACGCCCGTCCGGATCCCCGCCGCTGAGAGTTCGGCCAGTGCCTCCAGGCGAGCTTGGGGGTTGGGCGTCCGCGGTTCGGTCTGACGCCACGCCTTGGGCTCCAGGGTCGGAATCGAGAGGGCGGCGCTGAAGTCAGTGACCTCGTTCAGCCGGCGCATCAGGTCGAGGTCCCGCAGCAGCAGAGGCGACTTCGTGAGCACGGAGCAGGGATTTCTCGCCGCCAGGAACGCCTCCCAGATCCCTCGCATGAGCTCGTAGCGGCCCTCCACCCACTGGTAGGGGTCGGTGTTGGTCCCCAGCGCCACGTGCTCACCCTCCCACGTCGGCCGGGCCAGTTCGGCCCGCAGCCTTTCCGGCGCGTTGACCTTGACGACGATCTCCCGTTCGAAGTCGCGGCCCGCGTTCCAGTCCAGGAATTCATGCGTGGGACGAGCGAAGCAATAAGTGCAGGCATGAGTGCAGCCGCGGTACGGGTTGACCGTCCAGCGGAACGGCACCTGAGACACCTCCGGCACGCGGTTGAGGATCGACTTGGCGCGCACCTCGTAGAAGCGGGTGTCGATGGCTTCGGGGGCGTCGAAATGGCGGACGACGGCGTCCTGATAGCCCGGCAGCGGTTGCTGGGGATCACCGTCGAGTGACTGCTGGGTCCAGCGCATCGAACACATGTTCGCACACGCGCCCGATGGACCTGGCCGTCAGCCAGCCGCCCGCGCGAGCAGCGACATCTCGCCGCTCAACGTCTGGCTCGTCGCGCCGGTGATCTGCACCATCACGAGATCGCCCTCATCGGCCAGGCCATCGAAATTGACCACCTTGTTATGCCGGGTCCGTCCGCGAAGCCTCGTAGCGTCGGTGCGCGATGGACCCTCCACGAGCACCTCCAGCGTCCGGCCGATAAACCGCTGAGCCCGCTGCGCCGCGCGGCGCTGGATCACCTCCACCAGCCGCTCGAGACGCTCCACCTTGACCTCGTGCGGGACCTGTGCGTCCATCTCGGCCGCCTCGGTCTCCCGGCGAGGTGAGTAGAGAAAGGTGAAGGCGCCGTCGTAGCCGACTTCTTCGGCCAGTGTGAGCGTCTGCGCGAAGTCCAGCTCGGTCTCGCCGGGGAACCCCACGATGATGTCGGTGGTCAGCGCGCAGTCGGGCACGTGCTCACGGATCAGCGCCACCCGATCCAGATAGCGCTCCCGCGTGTAGGTCCGCCGCATGCGCTTGAGGACGGCGCTCGAGCCCGACTGCAGCGGTAGGTGGATGTGCTCACACACCGCCGGAAGCTCCGCGTGGGCTCGGATAACGTCCTCCCGCATGTCCTTCGGGTGCGGGCTCGTGTAGCGGATCCGCTCGACCCCGGGCACCGAATCGAGGCGCGCCAGGAGCTCGG
>DASZNA010000007.1:0-1949 GCA_035551655.1 Solirubrobacteraceae bacterium | reverse complement strand
ATCACCGGCCCGGACGACGGTCCCGGCAACGGGCTCGGGACCGGCGGCCTCCGGCTGCACGAGTGGCTCGGTGAGCCCGTCTCCGAGCATCCGCACTTCGACCCTCCGGGGCTGAGCGGGCAGGTGTTCGCAGAGGTGATGGCGACGGGTGCGGTCGTCGTCGGCCGCAAGACGTTCGACTACGCCGGTCACCGGGGAGGCGACCACCACGGCGTGCCGATCTTCGTGCCCACACGCGGCACTCCGCCGGACCCGCAGAGTGGCTGGGTCCACTACGTGCCCGACGCCGCGACCGCGATGCACGAGGCCAAGGCGGCCGCCGGCGAGCAGGACGTGATGGTGCACGGCGCCGGCCTTGCGCAGTCGCTGCTGCGCGAGGGCCTGCTCGACGAGCTGGAGATCAGCCTGATCCCGGTCGTGCTCGGCGACGGGCGGCGGCTGTTCGGCGCAGACCGCATCGAGCTCGAGCTGACGCGCGTGCTGGACGCGCCCGGCGTCACGCACCTGCGCTACCGGGTGACGTCATGAGCGGCCGCAGGCCGATCCTGCTGATGTCGGTCTCGATGGACAGCTTCGCAGGCCGCCCCGACCGGACGATCGACTGGCCGGCCCCCCAGCACCGGCCGATGAGCAGGTGACTGCGCTCCGGAACGTCGTGAAGGAGCCACCGCAGCTGGTCTTCCGGCTCTACACCGAGGCCGAGCATCTGTCCGCTGGTGGATCCACGCCACCTCGGGCTGTGATCGACAAGCTCGATCTCCGGGTCGGCAGGCGCTACCGCTTCGTCCTTCATGCGCCCGACGGCCAGCAGTTCGCCGTCCGCGTCGCCTACCTCGAGATCGACTGCCCGCACCGGCTGGTCAAGTCGTTCGTGTACGAGGGCAAGCCCGAGGACGAGGCCATCGACACCAACCCCCATCGAGCCGGTGGACGAGGGAACCCTGGTCTCGGCTGCGCAAGGGTCCGCTCATCGATCGCCGCGCGCGACGCGCTGCGAGTCCGGCGGCGCGCCGGGCCTACGAGCGTCAGGCCGAGCTCGTGGCATCGCTACAGAAAGGAGCATCCCCGGTGAGCGAGCAGTCCTGCTGTGGTCCGTCCTCGAGAACACCGGAGCACCGGTGGCCGTCCGAGGGTTCGGGATGTTGTCCGGCGACCGTCAACCTGACGGGAACAAGACGGAGGAGAGATAGGTCATGCGAGGTCATTCTTTACATGTCGATGTCACTGGACGGGTTCGTCGGCAGCGACCGTGAGCACCCCGGGATCGCGATCCCCGAGGGCGCCGAGCTCAGGCAGTGGAAGCTCGACCACATCAGCAAGGCCGGTGCCCACCTCATGGGCCGCACGTCGTACCAGGAGATGTCGTCATACTGGCCGCAGTTGGACGACGAGTACGCGGCCTCGATGAACGACATCCCAAAGGTCGTGTTCTCCAAGACGCTCAGCGACGCCGAGGCGATCTGGCCGGTTACCCGGGTTGCGCGGGGCGACCTCGCGGCCGAGATCGCCACGATCAAGGCCGAGCCCGGCCCGGACGTGATCGTGTGGGGCGGTGGACGGTTCGCCGGCGCTCTGGCTGCGGCGGACCTGATCGACGAGTACCGCCTCTTGGTCCAGCCGTTGGTCCTGGGCCAAGGACAGGCCCTGTTCGGCCAGCTGCCGGACTCGAGGCACCTGAAGCTCGTCGAGGCCTTGTCGTTTCCCAGCGGCGTCGTGGTGCACGTCTACCGGCCGCAGCGCACCTGATGAGGGGAGGCACCATGGGCAAGGTGGTGGCGCAGGCGATCATGTCGCTCGACGGGTACGTTGCCAAGCAGGACAACACCATCGGCCGGTTGTTCGACTGGCTGCAAAACGGCGAGGTCGAGATCCCGACTCCCGCTGGGGACTTCGCCGTCCACCTGGCCCCGCCGAGCTCGGAACACTGGCGGCGGGTGGTGTCCTCAGTC
>DASZNA010000006.1:0-2619 GCA_035551655.1 Solirubrobacteraceae bacterium | reverse complement strand
ATCGAGGCGCGCCAGGAGCTCGGCGAAGGAGGTCCGGCACTGGCTGGGCAGATCGCGTCCGTAGGAGTTCACGTTCTGGCCGAGGAGCGTCACCTCTCGCACCCCGTCGCCGGCCAGGCGCACCACCTCATCCACTAGCTCATCAGGCGGCCGGCTGACCTCCCGACCGCGCGTGGAGGGCACGATGCAGTACGAGCACACACAGTTACAGCCCACGCTGATCTGCACCCATCCCTGGAAGCGCCGGGCCCGCTTGGCGGGCAGGTGACCGGTGAAACCCTCGAACTCGAAATATCCCTGGGCGCTCAGCGAGTCGCTGGTCAGGAACTCGGCCAGCTTGTGCACCTGGCCGGGGCCAAAGGCCACGTCGACGAACGGGAATCGGGAGAACACCTCGTCCTTGACGGATTGGGCCCAGCAGCCGCCGACGCCGATCACCGTGTCCGGGGTCCGGCGCTTGATCGAGCGGGCTTCGTACAGATGGGCGATGAAGCGCTCGTCGGCCTTCTCCCGAATCGAGCAGGTGTTGAACAGGATCAGGTCCGCCTCAGATCGAGAGTCCGACTCGCTGTAGCCGAGCGAATCCAGCATCCCCTTCATGTGCTCGGAGTCGTGCTCGTTCATCTGACAGCCGAAGGTGGTCAGGTGATAGCTCTTCTGCACAGTGACGGATGCTAGCCACCGCGCTCCTGGGTGAGAGGATGCGATCGTGACCCGCGTCGCCCGTCTTGTCACCTCCGCGGACATCGATGACCGGAGCGGCGGGCAATCGATCCGAGCCCGCCTCGATGCCGAGTTGCAGGACGGGATGCGGATCACGCTCCTAGACGACCGGGGGTGGTCAGGCAGCGGCGGCGCGGCCGCGTTTGGCCGCTACGGAGAGGACGTCGCGGAGACGGCCCGGATGGTCGTAGGACCGGACGGGGCGTACGGGGAGATCACCCAGGCTGAGATGGACGCCGGGCACTGGCAGTTCCTGGCGGACAGACTCCGAGAACATGGGGTCGAGATCGACGGGACCGAGCTCAGCGCGCTGCCGCACGACGTCGAGGTCAGCGAGCGGCTTCAGGCACAAGTGGCCCGCAATCGCTCCAGATAACACCATGTTCACAGGGCGCACGCATACAACGCCGACGCTACGACCAGGACATGATGGCTTGCAATTTCAACCCCACGTCGTCAGGTGGTTGCGGCGCATCGCGGATCATGGGTAGTGAAGCCACCCGCCTGCGGGCCATCGGCGACAGCGGTGTGCACGAAAGAGGCGCCCCGTCACAGGGGCGCCTCTCACAACCACTTCTTGCCTACGCCTCAGCTCACGGGCACGTGCTGGTCCACGTGCACTCGCTGAAGCCGTTGCCCGTGGAATTCGGCGCGGACGGCGTGCCGATCACGTTGCCGCTCGAATCGGTGAGCTGCATCTGCTCCGAGCTCTTGAGGTTCGGATTGGCTCCGTTGACGCTCAACGAGCTGAACGCCGGATCGGTCAGGTTCGGCAGCGCCGCGAATCCGGCGTTGGTGCCGATCTCCAAGGGCGTCTCCTCGATCCACTCGGCCGTGTCCATGGTGGACGGGTACGGGACCGTGGTGGAGTAGGACTCGTTCTGAGTGACGTCCTGAATCGTCACGTTCCAGACCTCAGGAGCCGCCTGGGTGATCAACGCGTGCATCTGGTCGCCGGGCTTCACCGTCATGCTGGTGATCTGGAACTCCGGGGCCGGGACCAGCTCATACCAAGCGTCATAGGTCGTCGCGCCGCCCGACGCCACGTCCTGCTCGGTTCCGGTCTGAATCAGCGTGGAATCGCCGACCGCGCAGTTGGCATCCACGCACCCGCCGCCGATGCCGATCCAGTCGGCGGAGTCCTCCGCCTGCCCGGAGGTGTGCTGGGTGGCCGTCGGCACGGTCCAATTCCCCGCCACCTGAGTGAACAGCTTCCCGCCCTGCTCGACCGAGCCCTGCTGGTATCCGAACCAGTTGCTGCTGGTGTTGGTGTTGAATCCAAGGTGCGTGAGCTTGAGCAGCTGCCCGCCCGGCGCGAACCGCGCCGAGGCACTGCCGGCAAAAGCCAGGCAAGACACCACGCAGACTCCGGCCAAAAGGGCCAGACGTCTGGCGGTGCGAGAATTGATCGTCGAGATCATCTCGCCTCCGTTTCCCGGGGGCCCGCGGGCCAAAAGGCCCGCCGGATCCCTGCCAGGCTGGCCCGCTTTATATAGGGCTACCCAGCTACGCCCGGTTCTGACCCCACCCGCCCGGGCGACGGAACCGGTACCGGACCCACCGGTCCGGGTCGCTGGGGCGTGTACCCCGGCAGAACTATCTCGACCCGAGCGCCCCGGACGCCGGGATCTGAGCCGATGCGCACCTCTCCCCCGTGCGCCTCGGCTATAGCCCTGACGATCGACAGCCCGAGTCCCGCTCCTCCGGCCCCGCGAGAACGGGATGGATCGATTCGGTACAGGCGTTCGAACACGCGCTGGCGCTGAGCCGGAGGTATCCCCGGACCATCATCGATCACCGCAAAAGCCACCCGGCGGTCCCCTATCTCAGACACCTCGAGCCTGACCAGGCCGACGACCTCTGCGGTCTGATCGATCGCGTTGCGGCCGAGGTTGC
>DASZNA010000005.1:0-1708 GCA_035551655.1 Solirubrobacteraceae bacterium | reverse complement strand
GAGCTCGGCCGGCTCCACCTACTACGACCATCCCGGGACGGCCATCACCGTGGCGTCGGGTGACACAGGCTACGGCGCGCAGTTCCCTGCTGCATCGCAGTTCGTGACCGCGGTCGGGGGGACGACACTGACGCAGAACACCAACACGGGCACGCGCAACGGGTTCGAGACGACATGGAACGGCGCCGGAAGTGGGTGCAGCACCTCCATGGCCAAGCCTTCGTGGCAACTCGATGGCGGCTGCGCGAACCGGACCGTCGCCGATGTGTCGGCCGTCGCAGACCCCTCCACCCCCGTGTGGGCCTACGACACCTACCACAGCTCCGGGTTGGTAGGGGTCGCCGGGACGAGCGTGGCCGCGCCAATCATCGCCGCCTTCTACGGGCTGGCCGGGAACGCTCCCTCCTCGGACCAGCGGGCCTCCTACCCGTACTCAGCGCCCAGGAGCGCGTTGAACGACGTGACGAGCGGGTCCAACGGGAGCTGTGGCGGCTCCTACCTGTGCACCGCTGGAGCGGGCTATGACGGCCCCACCGGCCTGGGCTCCCCGAACGGGACCGCCGCGTTCAGCCGTTCGTCCGCGAACTGCACGACGTACGCCAACCCCAGTACGGGCTCGCACCAGGTCTGCGGGGCCATCAGGGACAGGTACCTGGCGCTCGGAGGGCCCTCGGGCTTCCTCGGCTATCCGGTGACCGACGAGCTTGGCACCCCGGATGGCGTCGGGCGGTTCAACCACTTCGCGAACGCGGGCTCCATCTACTGGACGCCGTCGACCGGGGCGTGGTCCATCCACGGGGCGATCAGAGCCAAGTGGGCCTCCCTCGGTTGGGAGCGCAGCTTCCTCGGCTATCCGGTCACCGACGAGACAGTGACGCCTGACGGCATCGGGCGGTTCAACCACTTCTCCCAGAGCGGCTCCGTCTACTGGACGCCGTCGACCGGAGCGTGGTCCATCCACGGCGCCATCAGAGCCAAGTGGGCCTCGATGGGCTGGGAGCGCAGCTGCCTGGGCTACCCGGTCAGCGACGAGTTCGCCATATCTGGCGGCCGGCAGAGCAACCTCCGGCAGGGCTTCATCACTTACTCGTTCATCTCAGGTGTGGCCGGCTCCAGTTGCTGAGGAGGCCACCGAGGATCACACCCTGAAGGCAGCCGCGAGCGCCTCGACAGGCGCATCCGGGCCAGTCACCTCGAGCGCAACGCGGTCTGAGTAAGCCTGGACGGACCACGTCGCCCATCCGCAGCAGGACCGCTCGGCGGCGGCGAGCTGCTCGACCCGCTCGAGCGCGGCGAGATCGAAGACCACCCTGAAGCCGCCGGCGGTGCGGGCTCTGCTGCGTACCCGCGGCCCGAGGGCCCGCCAGGCCGCGCCACGCTGGTCACCCTCGGGCTCGGAGAGCGCGCACGGTATCGACTTGGGGCGCTCGGTCACGGGTACAGCTTGCGTCTCACAGCCGTCCGCCTGTCAAGCAGTTTCGCCCCAACTGACGGCGCTACCGGCCGACGTCACGAACCTCATCGAAGCCCTCGCGCAGGCCTTCCATCAGGCTGTCCGGGTCGGTGATCGCAGCCGGGTCCATGGCCACGCCGATGTTGGCCTGGTCGGCACAGCTGAACAGGGACAGGTTGACGGCGGCGCCGGCGTTGGGCCCGAAGGGGTACACGCCGGCGATCCGAGAGCCGGCGAAGTAGACCGGTATCGGGA
>DASZNA010000004.1:0-18113 GCA_035551655.1 Solirubrobacteraceae bacterium | reverse complement strand
GCACAGAACCTGCCGATCTTCGCCATCAACTTCGTGCTGATCACGCCTTCGGATCTGTGGGCGCTCCGCTACCCAGACACCCATGAGCTCCACATACTGGAGCGCCGGGCGGGAGGTCAGAGCGGCAACGATCATCTGGAGCACTCCGGCGATCCCCGAGAGACCCGGGTCCACTCGGGCAACCTGGCCGACCACCCTTCGGTCGTCGTGGCCAGCGAACCGATGGACGAGGACCCGGCGTGGCGGGCGCTGGACTCCGGCGAGCTCCTGCACGTCGACGGTGAGCTGAAGGCGACGACCAGGACGATCCTCGAGGGCCCGCCGGCTCATCAGCTGACGCTGGCCGACCTGGACCCTCGCGCGGCGGCCTCGCAGCGCAAGTCCGAGCAGTAGCCGCGCTACTGCCGGTGGCAGGGCCCTCACAGGCCCTGCCGCCGGAGCCACCCGTCGGCCGGTTCAGAGACCGCGCGGGTGCAGGATCAGGTTGAAGCTGTCCAGGTAGGCGCGAGTCACGTTGTGCATGCGATGCACGCGACCCGACTCGACGCCCCAGCCGCCGCTCTCCCACCACTGGCCGTCGATGTCGATGATTACGTGGTCCTGGTCCGCGCTCAGGTAGGTGCGATCGCGGATCGTCACGTGGCGCCCGCGGCCGGGCAGCATCAGCGGCTGGCCGGGCAGCGCCTGAGTGGTGACCGGGCCGTCCAGGTAGCCGCCGGCGTGCAGCACGGCCGACACGAAGCCGGAGCAGTCATAGCCCGACTGGACCATCGCGAAGTTGGCGTGCCCGCCACCCCACACGTACGGCAGGCCGTTGAGCAGCCGGGCCATGGTCAGCATCGCCGCGATCTTGCGGCTGGCGTGACGCTGGGGCCACATGTTGTGCCGGTTGATCTCCTCGGCAATCGATAGGACCTCCTGGACGTACCAGCCGGCGTGGTTGTATGCGTACACCGCGCCGGGCAGGTTCGGTCCGGCCCCGGCGGCCCTGAGGTACTTGGCCGCTGCGAAGATCGCGTCGGTGGGATCCCACGGGTTGGGCATCCCCGGGGCAGGCTTGCCCTGGAGGTTGACCGACGCTCCGTACTCCGACCAGGTGGCTGGCATGAACTGCATCCAGCCGATCGCCCCGGCCGAGGAGACGGCCAGGTCCTTTCCGTAGCGCGTCTCGACGTAGTTGATCGCGGCCAGCACCTGCCAGGGGATCCGGTACTTCTTTCCGGCGGCCCGGTAGATCTTCTGCAGGAAGATGGGCGGTTCCACCATGCCCCCCACCAGGACGTTGTAGGTGCGCAGCTCAGCCGGGGTCAGGAAATCCGTGATGACCGGGGCCGAGAAACTGGTCCCGGAGCTGACCACCGGGGCGGCGACGCCGCCGGTCTGGGGAGCCGCCGGGTGATGCGCGCGCGGTGGAGAGGGTGCCGCACCGCCGGTGTGATGCTGGGCTGAGCGGCGCTTGGCCGGGCGGCGCTTGGCCGGATGATGGGCCCCGCTCCTGCGATGGCGATGGGTGGCCGGATGGCTCGAGCGGTGGTGCGCCGGGTGCTTTCCCGCTCTGTGACCCCCGGTGGAGCCGGTCTTGCCGGGGCTGGTGGTGGTGGTTGTCGTAGTCGTCGTCGCGGTTGTCTGCGTCGTGGTGGAAGGCGGCGCCTGCGAGGTCGTGCTGGGCGGCTGCTTCGTCGTCGTGATCGTCGCCGGCGTTGTACGCGTCGTCGCCGGCGTTGTACGCGTCGTGGTCGTGGTGGTCGAAGCCGAAGTCGTTCCCGTGGTCAGCGACTGGGTGCTCGCGGCGGAGATTGTCGTGGAGGTTGTGGTCGAGCCCGAGCCAGAGCCAGAGCCCGCATCGGCCAGCGCAAAGCCCGGGGCCAGCCCGGCCAGAAGCGCCGCGGCGGAGGCTAGAAATACACCGATCCGGGGGGTCGGACGCTCGTAGATCGGGCGCGGCTCGCGGGTCTGCCAGCCGAGCGGGGGCAGCTCGAGCGCCGGCAGGGGCTCGGGGCCAAGGCGGAAGCTCCCGGTCGGGGCCAGGCCGGCCAGGAGCGCCGCTACAAACGTGAGAGACACGCCCATCCGCGATGTCGGACGCCCGAGGAGCGGCCGCGAATCGCCGGGTTCACCGTCGAGCGCCGGCAGGTCTAGAGCCGCGTGAGCCTCGGCGATCAGTTCGAAGCTGACGCGAGGATCCTCGGCCACCGCTGCGGGCACCTCGAACGAGACTCGCCAGCGGAACACCTGGCTGCGCCGGTCAAACCGGGATCCGGCGATGCGCTCCAGGTCGCTGGCCGTGGGTCGATGAGCGGTGACCTGGTTGCCCTGCCGGGCCACCAGGCGGAGGTCCTTGGGCGGCCGGTGGCCGTCAAGGAGGTCTGCCTCGAGAGAAACGGTCAGCTTGGCCGGGCTGCGCTCTGCCGGCCCAAAGCTCGTCAGGCGGAGCCATCCTTGGCTCTGGCGCGGCTGAAGGGAATCCATTCCTATCTAGTTCAGTATGTGTCGGGGGCTTCCTGCGCTATCCGGTCCTCAGTAGTAACGGCTAATTCGTCCCCGACCTGAAGCCCTCTGGCCTGAATTTCTCCTGCGGCCAGCTCGAGCACACTCTTGGCCCCCTTGGCCCCGCGGGCCTTCCAGGCCGGCAGGCGCTCCACGAGCCGGAGTACGCGCAGCTCCTTGTCCAGAAATACGGCGTCGAACTCGAAGCGCATGAACGCGCTGTGGATCGAGGGGGACGGCGTCAGCAGGATGCCCTCGCCGGCTGGGAGGGTGTCCCGGCCCAGCAGCCCACGCAGGCGCAGCCACGGGTTGTCGGCGATCACCGCCGACTCACAGACGGTCGTGCCTCGGGTCTCGTTGATGATGGTCGCGATGCGCGGCACGATGTCCTGGGAGTGAGGCTTAGCCGCTGGGCGGCACGGCGTCCACCGACGGAAGGCGCACGGAGATTATCGTCGGCCCCCCCGGACGGCTTTCGATGCTGGTCGTTCCGCCCAGCATCTGCACGCGTTCGTGCATCCCCACCAGACCCAGGTGTCCTTCGGTGACCGCCCGGGAATATGTGCTGTCCAGTTCGAAGCCGCATCCGTCATCACGTACCTCGGCCTTGACCGCGCCGTCGGTGACGACGACGCTGATGTCGACCCGGCTGGCCCCGCTGTGCTCGCGGATGTTGTGCAGGGCCTCCTGGATCAGGGCTAGCAGCGTGATCCGCTGGGAGTCGGTCAGCGCGTCGAAGTCGCCCTCGATTTTGGCCGAGGGCGAGACCTGAGTGCGCATCACGAAGTCATCGAGCAGCCCGCTGAGCGCGCTGGAGAAGGATTCGTCGGGCAGGAAGGGCGAGACCATCAGGGTGGAGATCCGTCGAAGATCGGCATCCACGGCGGCCAGGCGCGCGTGCAGGTCGTCCAGGTGCCCGAGGACGTGCTGGCGGGTTGGCCCGGCGTCCAGCACCTGTTCCAGCTGTTCGTGAAGGAGCCGGAGATCCTCTCCCAGCAGGATCAGATCCTGTTGAGGGCCATCGTGCAGATCGAAGCGCAAACGGGCCAGCTGGCGCCGGGCCCGGGACTCGGCCTCCTGCGGCCGGGACGCCCCCGGCCCGTCCGACGGCTGGGGCCTGACGGCATCGACGTGGACGTTTAATGATCCCGGCTCGGTCTCCATTTGCCCCTATCTGCTCAGCTCAACGACAGGTCTCTCTGTTCTCCGGACCGCGGAGCACTCTAGTGAGGATTAGATTCCCTGGCAATGGCCACGGTCTACACGACGGTGCATCACGACGGCGGCGAGGATCAGGTGGCGATCGAGGAGCCGCTGGAGATACGGGTCGACGGCGAGCCGCTGTCCGTGACGATGCGTACCCCGGGTTACGACGACGAGCTCGCGCTCGGCTTCCTGTACAGCGAGGGGTTGATCGGGGAGGTCCGCCGGGCGGAGCCGACGGCTGACTTCGCGGCCAACGTGATCGAGGTGACGGGGCCACTGCGCCGGGACCCGGGGCGGCGGCGGTTCTACACCACCTCCTCCTGCGGGGTCTGCGGGAAGGGCGCCCTGGAGGAGGTGGCCGTGGACAGTCCGGAGCTGTCGCCGGGGCCGGTCGTGGCGCGTCTGCTGCTGGCGGCCTTGCCGAATGGCCTCGAGCAGCCCGGCCACCGGCGCACGGGCGGGCTGCACGCCACCGGCCTGTTCGACCGGGACGGGCGGGCGATCGTGGCTCGGGAGGACGTGGGCCGGCACAACGCGATGGACAAGGTCATCGGGCACGCGCTGATGCAGGGGTGGCTGCCGCTGAGCGACCGGCTGCTGTGCGTGAGTGGGCGGCTGTCGTTCGAGCTGGTTCAGAAGGCCGCGGTGGCCGGGGCCCCGGTCCTGGTCGGAGTGGGGGCGCCGAGCTCGCTGGCCGTGTCACTGGCCGATGACCGCGGGATGACCCTGTGCGGGTTCGCTCGGGGGACTCGGGTGAACGTCTACACACACCCCGAGCGGGTCGAGGATTAGGCCCCGGCCGGGTCCGCGGTCAGCGCGCGGCGGCAGCCTCCGCCAGTCGCTCGATCTCCTCCTCGGAGCTCCACGCGCCGACGGCGGCTCGCATCAGGCCGCCGAGCGGGATCGAGCGGACGACGAACCCGGATTCGCCCAGGCGCTTGACCTCCTCCTCGGCATCCTCCACGGCCCAGGAGACCAGCGTCGAGCGGCCGCGGGGGGCCACGGTGAGACCACGCTCCTTCAGATGGTCGGCCAGCCGTGCGGCCAGGTCGGCCGACCGTTCGTGGACCCATTCCCAGCCGGCGTCCTCCAGCACCTGGAGAGAGGCCAGCGCCCACGTGCTGCGGATCGCCGAGGGGAACCCGTGGTCCAGGCGCGGCGCGCCCTCGGCCAGCCCGGACTCCAGGATGTTGTCGTGATCGCTGAGCGTGGCGTAGCCGGGCCACGGCGGCTCGAGGTCGTCCAGCCGGTCGGGTCGCACGTACAGGCACCCGCTGCCCTCAGGACCGCACAGCCATTTCTGACCGGAGGCGGCGTAGTAAGCACATCCCAGCGCCTCGACGTCGACGGGGATGGCACCCAGGGCCTGGGCGGCATCCAGGAGGACGGGGATACCGGTGGCCACGAGGGCCGGGACGTCGGCCACCCTCCCGCCCACCCAGGAGACATGCGAGCAGGCGATCAGGCGCGTGCGCGGGCCGACCTCAGCCGCCAGCTCGGCGAACGGAACCACGCGGATGCTCACCCCATGACGGATCCGGGACAGGCGCAGAGGGGCGAGCAGCCCTGGGTGCTCCTCGTCGGTGGTGAGGATTTCGTCGCCCGACGCGAACCGCAGGCCCCCGAGCACGGTGTTGACTCCGTCGGTGGTGGATCCGGTTAGGGCCACCTGCTCGGGGCGGGCGCCCAGAAGCGTCGCGTAAGCGGCGCGGGAGCGCGCGGCCAGATCGATCACCTCGTCGAAGTAGGCCCGGCCCGCGCGACCGCTCGCCGCATCCTGTTCAACACGCTCGCGCACCGCCTCGACGGCGGCCTTCGGCACGGGTCCCTCGGTGCCCGAGTTCAGATAGGCGGTGTTCGCAAAGACAGGGAACTGCTCGCGGAACCGCTCCGGGTCAGTCACTTGTGGTCGCTCTGCTCGTCGTCTGTGCCTTCGTGGTCTGGGTCTTCGTCGTCTGACTCTTCGAGCTCTCGCTTGAGCACCTTGCCGGTCGCGTTTCTCGGCAGCTCGTCGATGAACACCACCTCGCGCGGGACCTTGTACCGGGCCAGGTTCTCCTTGACGTAGGCCTTGACGTCGTCCTCGCTGAGGTCGGCTCCATTGCTCTTGACCACGAATGCCTTGAGGCGCTGGCCGAAATCCTCGTCCTCGACGCCGATCGCCGCGGCCTCGGCCACCCCGTCGTGCTTGACGAGCAGTTCCTCCACCTCGGCCGGGAAAACGTTCTCGCCGCCCGAGACGATCATCTCGTCATCCCGGCCGTCGATGAACAGGCGACCTTTCTCGTCGAAGTGGCCGACGTCTCCGGAGGCCATCAGTCCACCCACCTCGTCCTTGCTCCCGCCACCCGTGTAGCCCTCGAACTGGATCGAGTTGCCCACGAAGATGCGCCCGCTCTCGCCGGTCTTCACCTCGTCGTTGCCCTCGTCGTCGAGGATCTTCACGACCGCGCCGTGTACCACCTGCCCGACCGTGGACGGGGCCGCCTCCAGGTCGTCGGGGGTGGCGATCGTGGCGAACGCGATCTCGGTGGAGCCGTACAGGTTGTAGATCACCTTCCCGAACCGCTCGGTGACCCGGCTGGCTAGCTCCTCTCCCAGCTGAGATCCGCTGACGAAGATGATCCTCAGGTTGGGAAACTCCTTGCCCTCCCACTCGGAGTCATCGAGGCCGAGCATCCGCTGGAGCATGACCGGGACGACGACCATCGCGCTCGCGCCGTGCTCCTGCAGGCTGTTCAGCGTCTCAGCCGGGTCGAACTTGCGGTGCAGGACGAGTGTTGAGCCGAGGGCGACTCCGAGCAGAGCCTGGGAGAACCCGAGCGCGTGAAACATCGGCACGCTCAGCTCGGTTACCTCGCGCGCGCGAAATGGCACCTTGCTGAGCAGACCTCCGATCGGGGAAAGCGACCAGGGGACGTCCCGGCCGGCTCCCTTCGGCGTCCCGGTCGTGCCGCTGGTCAGGATGACCACCTTGGGAGCGTGCTCGGGCTTGGGCGGCGCCTGGTCAGGCGCAGACTCGATCAGGGCGTCCAGCGTGTCCTCGGCGTCCGGGTGGCTGTCGGCCCAGGAGAGCCAGCGGCCATGCTGAGGGTCGACGCCCTCCACCAGCTCGCTGAATTCCTCGTCGAACACGAACAGGTCAACGCCCTCGCGCTCGGCCACCTCCCGGACCTGCGGGCCTGAGAACGACGTGTTGAACAGGATGATGCGCGACCCGCACTTGGCCGCGGCGAAGAACGCCTCCAAGAATCCTCGATGGTTACGGGCCAGGATGGCCACCCCATCACCGGCCTTCAGCCCGTCGCGCCGCCAGGCCGTGGCCAGCGAGTTGACTCGCCGGTCGAGCTCCTTATAGGTGAGCTCCCCCCGCTCATCGATCAGGGCGAGCTGGTTCCCGTGGCGCAGGCCGGCCAGGGACATCCCACCGCCGAGCATCCCGTAGCGCTCGAACGAGAGCAGCATCTGAGCCACCTTGTGGGGCATCTCCGGGCCCACCAGCCCAGCTCGGATGCACAGGGCGACGTAGTAGGCCTCATCGCCAAAGCGCTCCAACAACTTCGTGGCCCCAGACAGGAGCCCAAAGGGGTCAAGCAGTTCCACCATCCTCACCTTCCGCCTCGAATGAACGGCTGCGTCCGCCCAGCTACCCCGGATGGTGCCACTGTTCAACCGACGCTGCGGCGACGGGGTGCCGACTCGGAAAGGTCAGCCGGAGACGACGCCCGTGTTCTCCACCCCAGCGCTGTCCACCACGACGCACAGCTTCGGCGTGCAGGAGATGGCGTTCTGCTGACTGGCTGACCCCGGCCGGATCGGCCCGTCGAAACTCCAGCCGCCCCTTGTCGGAGTGCTCGACGTGTAGGCGTTGTCGGCCGTATCCAAAGCCACGCACAACGTCGAGCCGGCGCAACCCACGGCGTCGAGGAGCTCGGCGTTCGCCGGAGGTGGGGAGGCCAGCACGTCGGAGGTCTTCCAGGTCCCCGACCCGCCCCGCGGCGACCCGGTGGCGACCGCCAGGCCGGGCGAGGCGTCCCCGAACCCAACTCCCACGCACAGGGTGATGGCCGGGCAGTCAAGGTCGCTGATGACCCCGCCCCCTACGGGCCCGCCCGTGAAGTGCCATGAGCTGCGGCTCCCGCCCGGAGCAGTCGAGTACGCGTGCGCCGAACCCGCCACCACGCACAGGCTCGCGCTGGGGCAGGACACGCTGGTCAATGTTTGGCCCAGGCGAACCGTTCGCCACGCCCCCGCCCCTCCCCGCGGCCGGGTGGTGCTGAGCACGTTACCGGCATCGGCACCGTCCACGGCCACGCAACGCGACACCGTCGGACACGAGATGCCCAGCAGTCCGGCGTAGCCCCCGTCTGTGCCCTGGACCGAGTCGATACGCCGGGGCCGGCTCCAGCTCTTGGCACCGCGGGTCGGGTGGATGGTGCTGAGAACGTTGCCGCTGTCGTCGACCGCCACACACAGCCGGGTGCTGGGGCAAGAGACTCCCGTCAGTGCGTTGCTGCCATCAACCCGCTGGGGCCGCGACCAGGAGTGCGCGCCCCGAGTCGGGTGGGTCGAGAACAGGGCGTGCCCAGAGGCGTCGACGGCCACGCATAGACGGCTCGACGGACAGGAGACCGCTTGCACCCCGCCGTTAGCGGAGGATTCCACCCGGACGGGCTTGTGCCAGCGAATACCAACGGCGGCCTGAGCCGGCGAGGCAATCACCCCAACCCCCACCAGCAGGCAGCCCAGCAACGCAACAAGACGAAAGCTTGGCCTGCGCAAGGGTGGATTTTTACCAGCCTCCCTGGCGGAACGGGGATGTTTGCTCAGGGAACGGTGAGCCCAAGCGCTTCGGCCACCGTGTCGATCGCATCGACGAGCTCGTCGATCGGCGCCAGTACCGGCTCGCTGGACGCTGCCTCGGCGCCCGGGATCACCTCGCCGTACAGCTGCCGGAGCGGCGGGAGAGCGGGGCCTTCCGGCACGGGCTGACTCGTGGAGCGTGCCGGACCCAGGCGCCGCCGAGTCTCGAGCGGCAGCGCCTCGAGCCGGGCCTGGATGACCTCCAGGGACCGGTCGAGTGCTCGGCTCAGCGGCCCGAGCTCAGGACGAGCGCGACGGTCCGTCCCACTGATCAAATCGGCGCGGATCGCGTGAACGGAGTACACGAGTCGACGGAGCCCAACCAACACGGCGCGTCCCTGCCGCGGATCGATGCCCCGGACCGGCTCCGACTCGCTCTGAGTCACGGCCGCCTCGGCGTCGCTGTAGGCGATCCGCGACCGCCGCGCCAGCCGGCGCAGGCCGGCCTCGTCGAAATGGCCGCCGGCGATGACCGCCTCCAGGACGGCCTGGAGATAGCTGCGCTGAGCAGCCACCACGTCCGCCAGAAGGGGTTCGGCCGATCGGCCCGACCAGGTCGGCCAGAGCAGGTAGACGGCTACGCCGATGGCTCCCCCCACGGCAGTGTTGATGCCGCGGTCCAGGGCGATGGTGGTCGAGTCCGGTGCCACGGGATGCAGCAGGAACACGATAAGCGCTGTGATCCCCGCCGTGCCGGCGGCAAAGCTGGCGGGGAACACCGCGTAGGTCGCCCAAGCCAGGACCCCGATCACCGCGACCATCCCCCATCCCGCCGGCTGCAGCGCCACGGCGATCAGGGTGGCCACGATCACTCCCACGGTCGTGCCGAGCAGGCGCTCAGCCCCCCGCGTGAACGTAGCGCCGAACTCCGGACGCAGAGCGGTGGCCGCCGCTATCACCGCCCAGTAGCCGCGCGGGAGGTGCGCACGCTGAGCGACCAGCTCAGTCAGCGTCACGGCAACGGCCAGTCTAAGCGCGTGACGGCCGGTGGCTGAGCTGAGGGTGGCGCTGGCCCGCACGCGTCGCAGATCAGCCGCGAGCTGATGGCGGGGCGATCCCGACCCGCGGGAGGGGTGGAAGAGATGCCGCAGGCCGGGCGGACGCGCGCTCTGGGTGGTGAGCCGCGCCGCGGCCCGCAGCTGCCCGCCCAGAGCCGCCACCCGCGTCCGCACGACCGGAGCCAGATCCTCCGCGGACAGCTGGCCGGCGGGCGATTTGCCCCATCCGCTCAAACCGGCGGCCCGCTCGTCGAGCTCACGGTCGCTCCGGCCTTCGCTCTGGATGCTGCGCCCGATGAGCTCCAGGATCTGCCTGGCCAACTCCAGCCGTTCGGCCACCAATCGGTGCTGCCGGACCCCGGCGAGCGCCCCAAGCTCGATGCGGATCCGGCGCCCCTCGTCGACGAGACCCGACAGGGTCACGGCCGCATGGTCGGCAAACAGCGCCGGGCCACTCAGCCGGCTCTCGGCCTCGTCGAGTGCGGCGGCGCTGGGGATGTTCGAACCGCCAGGATCGGCGGCCAGCGCAGCGAGTGCCCGATAGGCGCCGGCCACCGCCGAACGCTGACGCCGCCAGGCGGGCGGGCGGGCCACGAGCATGGCGGTGGTGATCTGTACGACCCCTCCGCCCAGCACCAGGCCGGCCAGCGTGAGTGCCCCGCCGGCGTTCTCCGGAAAGCGTCCGAACACGACGAAGGCGATCACGGTCTGGACCCCCACGACACCGCCGCGCCGGCCGAGCGTGGTCAACAGCCCGGCGGCCAGGCAAAGGATGGCCAGCAGCCCGAGGTGCAGCCACAGCAGCTGGCCGGTCAGGGTCCCCGCCACGGTGGCCAGGGCTAGGCCGCCGGCGGCGGCGAGCATCGTTCCGAGCGGCGGGACGACCGAGCCCCCGCCCCCTCGCCAGGCCACCCCGGAGAGCAGCGCGCCGGCGGCCATCGTCACGGCGGCCACTGGCTGGCCGGCCAGGGTTCCCACGGCAAGGACGGCGACCACCGGAATGGCCGCCAGCAGGCCGGCGCGAGCCGAGATCCCGGCGCGGTCCACGCGGGTGGCAGCCCGCACGGCGCGAGTGGCCGCCGTCGAGGCGGTCAGGGGGTCGTCCGCGGGCAATTCAGGGGTCATCCGGAGGACATAGAGCGCGGCGCATTTGTCGGCGGCACGGCGGGTAGGTACCTACAGTAGGGAGATATGAGTGGGCCTTCTTCCGCCCCCGACCGGCCGCGCCCGCGGCTTGGCCTATTCGTGGTCCGCTACGGGCTGGGGGGGATCCTGGTCCTGGCCGGTTTCATCGTCCTGGCCATCAACCCCGGCGGCTTCGGGATCGACGGCTTCGCCATGGCGGTCGGGTCCGGCCTGTCGGTCCTGATGCTGAACTGGCTCTACCGGCTCGGGGTCCAGAGCGACGAGGAACGGGTCGAGGAGGAGCAGGCGCGGGTCTATCTGGCCGAGCACGGTCGCTGGCCGGACGATCCCCCCCGGCAGGCACCGGCGGTCGCGCGCGAGCTCCGACGCGGCCCCAAGCGGCCAGCGTGAGCTAGCGCACAGACGCCGTGCCGACCTTTGGTACGGTGAAACAACTTCCAAACGCCTAATTCCGGCCTGCCTTCCCCCACGGCGACCGGGAGCGGGGGACCCAGCCGGGTGGACTTCTGTTCACCCCGGGGCTAAACGCCGCCTGTGCGGCGAGCGCAGCTTTCTCGCGTAGCCCGTCAGCTAACCCCGCCGGCACGAGAAAGAAGGAGTAGTTCATGCCCCTGAAATTCCCGCGGCGTTCGCCGCTTGACATCCGACGACCCGGCACGGCCCGCGGCGTTGCCGGCCTGGCTGCCGTGGCCGCCGGCGCCGGGATGCTGGTCAGCGCCTCCGCCGCGAGTGCCGCCCCCCAGATTGTTGGTCTGCTGGGCAACGGCGCTCGCGGTGGCCAGGTGCGCGAGTTGCAGCATGCCCTGCATCTCAGGCCGACCGGCCACTTCGGCACGGCCACGCGCCGGGCGGTCGTTCACTTCCAGGAGCGCAAGCACCTGGAAGTCGACGGTGTGGCGGGTCCGCAGACGTGGGACACCCTGTTCCACCTGGCTGCGCCCGCTCCGGCTCCGGTGGAAAGCGCCCCGGCGTCAACCGCTTCCGGCGCAGCGCCGACCAGCAGCAACGCATCGAACGGGTATTCGATCCCGTCCTCGATCGTGAGCTGCGAGTCGGGCGGTAACTGGTCGGCGGTGAACTCATCCTCCGGTGCCGGAGGCGCTTACCAGATCCTGCCCTCGACCTGGGCCGCGTACGGCGGCACCGGCTCGCCACAGGCCGCCTCGCCGGCCGAGCAGAGCGCAATCGCCGCTCGGATCTACGCAAGTCAGGGCGCGTCGGCCTGGAGCTGCTAGCCGACGCTGGTCCCAGATGTACCGAAGCCCGGCTGGGGTCGACCCGGCCGGGCTTCGGCATTTGAGCTCCCCCGCTCGACGATGTTCGATTGCCGTCATCACCTGTGGCGTCGTGCTCGGGCTGCTCGTCTTCCGGGAAGGTCCGGCGCGCTGAGCCCCCTCGGCATGGGCGGCTCGTCCAGGCCTGAGCGCCTTATCTAAAGAGCAGGCTCCTCTTCGGCCGATGAATCCGAGGTCCGAGGCGCCACCGTGCCCGGATGCCCATGCCGAGTCACCCCTAACGGAGCCCTGATGACACACCCGCTGCTGGAGGAGGATCCGGGACCGATCTTCGATCGCTTCAATCAGGTGCAAGCCGCACCTCAGGAAGTCGCCATCCCGCCGCTCCACCTGGATCAAGGCCCGATGCTCGGAAAGGTGACCAGCGTCGATGCCTCGCGGGTACTGGTCAGGCTGTCCGATGACGCGGCGATCGAGCTGGCCACCGTTTCGGCCCTGGTCGCCCTGCAGGCGGCCAATGCCTTCCTGATCGGAATCGTCGATCGGCTCGTGTGCAGCGAGAGCGGCGATCAGGTGACCGCCGAGATCATGCCGGTGGGTACGTTCTACCCCGATCCGCGGGGCGGCGGCTCATTCCGGGCGGGTGCCGCTCACCAGCCGCGCATCCGCGCGCACTGCCACCTCGTGGACGGCGAGCGGCTGAATGGCTTCATGGCCTCACTGGCCGAGGGTGTGGCCCACGACGAGCGCCTGCTGCTCGGCCACTACGGCGGTCCGGACGGGGCGGAGGCGGTGGCGGACGGCAACCGTCTGTTCCAACGTCACATGGCCATCCTGGGCAACAGCGGCGCGGGCAAGAGCTGGGCGGTCTCGCTGCTGCTGGAGCGGGCCAGCCGGCTCGCAAACGCCAACGTCCTCGTGCTCGACCTGCACGGTGAGTACGGCCCCCTGGATGCCGCCGGCGTGGCCAGCCGGCTGCGGATCGGCGGCCCAGCCGACTTGCTCTACGGCGCCGACGACGTGCTCCACCTGCCGTACTGGCTGTTCGAGGCCGATGAGCTCTTGACGCTGATCGGCAACCCGGATGATCCCTGGGCCTCAGATCAGCGCCTGTGGCTGATTGATCGCATCGAGACGCTGAAGCGTTCCGCTCTGGCCTCGGCCGGCAGCTTCGACGCAATGAACACCGTGACCGCCGACTCCCCGGTCCCCTACGCAATCGATCTGCTGATCGAGTGGATGGAGAAGGACGAGGTGGAGCGGATCATCCAGCAGCCGAGCGGCAACGTGATCGACGGCCCGTTCACCGGGAAGCTGCGCGGGCTGGTCTCGCGTCTGGAGGCCCGCCGAGCCGACCCTCGATACGGCTTCATCTTCCAGCCGCCGCAGACCACGGAATCCAAGGAATGGTTGTCCCAGACGGCGATGAAGCTGCTCTCAGCCGGTCAGGGGACGGGCGGGATCAAGACGATCGACCTCTCCGAGGTGCCAACGCCGCTGATCCCCCTGGTGGCCGGATTGGTGGCCCGGCTCGTGTACAGCATCCAGTTCTGGATGGAGCCTTCGGCGCGCACGCCCGTGTGCCTGGTCTGCGACGAGGCCCATGTCTACCTGCGCGACAACGAGTCGGATCCAGCGTACGCCGGGGCCCTGCGGAAGTTCGAGATGATCGCCAAGGAGGGCCGTAAGTACGGCGTCTGCCTGGGTATCGTCAGCCAGCGCCCGAGCGAGCTCAGCCGGACGGTGCTCAGCCAGTGCAACAACTTCATCCTGCTGCGACTGAACAACGATCAGGACCACAAGATGATCGTGCACCTGGTGCCCGGCGCCTTCGCCGGCGTGGCTGGGCTGCTGCCGACGCTGGACGTGGGCGAGGCCGTGGCGATCGGCGACGCCGTGCCGCTGCCGGTGCGCATCAAGCTGGACAAGGCGGAGGTCGGGCCGGCCAGCGCCACGATGGCCTACTGGACCCTGTGGTCGACCAAGGAGTCCTCGCCTGAGGCGATCGTCGACGGCGTGGCAGCGCTGCGCTCCCAGTCGCGGTACATCGACGAGGACTAGACCGCTCCTACGCGCGGCTGGCCGGCCGCGCGCTCAGCTGGCTGAGGCCGACGTGGCCAAGGCGGCGAGGAGCGCCTGCCCGCGCGGGGTCCCGTGTCCGGTGCAGGCATCCCACCGTCCGCGCCGCGCGCGATAGGCCCCGTTTCCACCCCGAGCGATGTCGTTGAACGCGTCGGCCGTCGCCAGGCCTTCGTAGAGCAGCGGGTTGAGGTGGCCCACGCGCTGGCCCAGCCCGTGGTTGAGACGCGCGACCAGGCCTGCCCACAGTGGCGCCACCGCGCTCGTGCCGCCCCACCCGAAGTTGGCCTGGCCGGCACCGATCAGGTAGCCCGTCTGGGGATCGGCATTGCCGGCCACGTCGGGAACTCCGCGGCCGCGGCCACCTCGCAGAGCCGAGCGAGGGACGTTCGCCCGGCGCTGCCAGGCCGGCAGGTCGTACACCGCGCTCACCCCACCACCAGTGGCGTTGCCGTTGTGGTTGTTCCAGACGGTTTCGGTCATCCCGTCCTCCTGCTCGGTGAGACTGGTGCCGCCGCAGGCCAGCACGTACGGGCTGGATGCCGGGTAGTCGACGTGCGCGTGCCGGCCGTCCACGTTGTCGGTCCAGCCCGCATCGCCGGTCGCGGCGCACACCGTGATGCCGAGCGCCGCCGCGGCGCGGAAGGCGTCATCCATCGCCCGGCGCGCCTGCTCGGTCCACTCCGGCTCCGCCTGACCCCAGCTGATCGAGATCACGGACGGTTGATACCGATCGAAGATCGCCGTGGTGAGCGCGTCGAGGAACCCCCGGTCGTTCAGCGGTGCGAAGTACACGCGCATCTCAGCCCCCGGGGCGACGGCACCGATCACCTCGATGTCGCCCATCACCTCGTTGTCAGCCTCCCTGTCATGGCCGGGTCGATTGCGCGCTCCGTCCACCGAGACCGTGGTGATCCGGGGAGCCTGGAGCCCAAGTCCCGCGAAGTAGCCCTCCAGCTCTCGCCGGCGGAACCCGCCGGCCAGCTCGATCACCGCCACTCGCTGACCCCTTCCATCGAACGGGCCCGGGAAGTCATAGAGCTCGGCGATCCGCCTCGGAGTGAACGACGTGGGCCTGACCCGGTCCACGTGCTCAGGCGGGACCGTGTGGCCCTTCGAGTGCGCCTGGGGCCGGTCGTCCAACCCGAAGACACCCTCGACGATCGAGCCCAGATTCCGCGGTACGTATATCGGCCCGGTGCGACCCCGGTGCTCGCCTCCAGGCGAGCGGTAGCGGACGAGCCGGGTGCGGAATGCCTCACTCATCTGCTTGGCTGGTCCGGCGACCACGATGGAACGCCGGGCAGCGTCTGCGCGCCGCACGGTGAGGCCGCACTCGGCCGCAAAGCCGTTCACTGCGGCCAGGTCCTGAGGGTCGGCACCGTAGCGGGCAGCGAACTCCCGGCGGGTCAGGTAGCGCCGGTGAGCGAGCTGGTGGTGCTCGGAGTCCTCGGGCTTGGGCAGCGGCGAGCGCGGCCGGACGATGGCCGTCACCTCTACGGGTTCGTCGTCCGCGACCGCGCCGACGTCACGCGCCTCCGGAGGGCGCCGGCGCTCGCTCCCGGCGAGCTTGGTGTGCTTGCGGGGCCGGCTAGTGCCGGTCCTCGGCGTCCTCGCCATGCTCCTCTAGGCCGTGTTCCTCCAACCCGTGTTCCTCCAGGCCATGTTCCTCCAGACCGTGCTCCTCGAGGCCGTGTTCCTCCAGACCGTGCTCCTCGAGGCCGTGTTCCTGGAGGTCGTGCTCCTCAGGGGGGCGCTTATCCTCGCGCCTCTCCTCTTCATGCATCGTCAGCTCCTCTCGTAGCGGTCCGCGTCGGCGAATCTAACCGAACGCCGGTTGCCTCGCTCAGGCGAGATCAGCGGCCAGTGAGCGAAGGCGCGCCAGCTCCACCGCGTTGCCCTTGACCTCCAGGATCCGGCGGGCGCTCGCCAGGTGCCGGGCGGACTCTTGGGGCGATGCCTCGGCAGCAGCGGTCAGGGCCGCCACCTGGACAAACGGGAACTGCATCCCGGCGCTGAGCGACAGCGCCTCCTCCGCGGGAGTGCGGGCTGCGGTCGGGTCCCCTCGGCGGGCCAGCGCCCGGGCCAGCGCAGCGCGCCAGAGCACCTGGGTGATCAGGTCGTCCTCGGCTGCCTCGGCCGCCACGCCGCGAGCCTGGGCCTCCGCCTCATCATGATGATTGGCCGCGCACAGAACCTCGGCGAGCAGCGCTCGATGAGTTGCTGCGGACGTGCCCGCTCCGAATTCGTCGAGCGCCCGTGAGGACGCCCGAAGCTCTCGCTCGGCGCCTGCCGGATCGCCCGCCAGGAGCTCGATCTGAGCACCGATCACGGCCTGGACCGCCCGGCGCAGCCGCAGGCCAAACTCCTCGGCAGTGGCGATGCTGCCCCGGTAGAGGCCGCGCGCATCATCGATCCGGCCGGCCATCGCCAGCAGACCGGCCAGCGCCGCGTCGATCGCGACTCGCAGGGGGCCCTCCAGTCCCAGCTCACCCGGAAGTCGCTCAACACGAGGGATGGCCTCATCCACGTGGGTGGGCCCGTGCATCAGGGCTTGAGCCAGAAGGCCTCCCAGGGTCGCGACCATCGCCAGACCGGCCTCGGCCTGCTGGGCATGCTCGAGCGCCCGCTCGATCGACTCGGCGCGATTGAGCCAGCGGGCGGCGGCGAGATCATCGCTGCTGGCCAGCCACCACGCCCGGGCCAGCGCGAGGTGGTCACCGAGACTCTCGAGCTCCGCGATAGCCGCCTGCGCGATGTCCACGCTCTCGGTCGCCGATGCTCCGCGCGTCGTGAACTCCCGCACGAACTGCCGTTCCACCCGGGCGTGGATCTCGGCCGCCCGGGCGCCTGTGCTGGCCGCCACCTGTATCGCCTCCTCCAGGATCTGGGCGGCGGCCGCCATGTTTCCCGCCTTGACCTGGGCGTCCCCCAGTTCCGTCAGAACCGCGGGCAGCTCAGGCTCGTCGGCCGGGAGCAGCGCCCGGGCCCGCTCGAGCAGCGCGATGCCCGCCGGCAGGTCGGATCGGCCGAGCGCCTCCTGACCGGCACGCAACAACAAGCGGCCGGCCCGCCCTCCTAGTTCCAGGTCACGGCGACCGAGTTCGCGACGCAGCTGGTATGCACGCTCGAGGTGGTAACCCGCTACCGAGTCGGGCGCGCCCACAGCCTCCAGGCGGGCGGCCACCAGCACGTGAAACTCCGCCCGCACAGACTTCGGCATTGCCTCGTACACGGCATCGCGCACCAGCGCGTGCTGAAAGCGAAACCCTTCCTCGGGCAGCGAAGCATCTGGATGGATCAGACCCTGGCGAGCCAGTTCGAACAGGCGGGCCTGGGCGACATCCCGCTCGCCCGGCTGGACCATGTCCAGCACGGCCCGCTGCGAGAACCGGCGGCCGACCACGGCGGCCCGCTCCAGCACGGCTCGCGGCTCAGATGCCAAGCGATCAAGCCGGGCGTGCAGAACCCCCCGGATCGAGTCGACCAGAGTGACCGAGGCATCGTCCTCTCGAGCGAACAGCGCGAGCTGCTCGATGAACAGCGGGTTGCCCTCCGCCAGCTCGGCGATCCGCGCCCGTTGCTGCGGTGGCGTGGCCAGCGCCTCGAGCACTCCGTGCGCCTCCGCCTCGCTGAGCGGGTCGAGCACCAGGGAGCTGGCGGGGTCTCTGACCCACTGGGGGCGGCGTTCGACGAGCTCAGCGCGAGCCAGGCAGAGAACCAGCACGCGCGCTCCCCCCAGACGCTGGGACAGGTACTCGAGAAGGTCTAGGAGCGTCTCCTCCGCCCAGTGGATGTCGTCGAACACCGCCACCACGGGTCTCGACTGCGCCGCCTCTTCCAGGAGGCGCCGCACGGCGGCAAATACCTCGAAGCTCGAGCCCTCCAGGTCCGCCGCGCTGTGGCCCGCCTCTCGGAACACCTCCCGCACGGGAGTGAACGTCACGCCCTCGCCGTGGGGCGGGCAACGCCCGACCAGCGTGACCGCCTCGTCCCTGACGGCATCCAGGAGCTCGGCGGCCAACCGTGACTTGCCGATCCCCGGCTCGCCGATGACCGTGGCCATCTGAGCCCCCCCGCCGGCGGCCACCACCCCGAA
>DASZNA010000003.1:0-64511 GCA_035551655.1 Solirubrobacteraceae bacterium | reverse complement strand
ACTCAGACGCGATCTTGGCCGTAGCGGGCGGGAAATAGCCGAGCGGCACCACAGCCCGGAGGCGTGGGCCATCAGACTGGAGCAGGTGTATGCGGAGGCCGCCGCCGTCAGAACGCCGTCGTCCTCCGGTGCACCGGAGCTGTGACGTGAGCGGCGACCGACCCAGGATATTGATGGTTACGCCTCTGAGCCCTCTTCAGCCCGGGGGAGTGCAGCGTTATGTCTGGGAGCTGTCGAATCGCCTGCTGGATCGGGGGGTGGAGGTGCAAGTTCTGTGCACGGACCCCGATCGCGATCAGCCGCGGGTCGCCCAGCATGGTCGCCTGCTCGTCCTGAGCGTGCCGGCTTGGCCGCAGGGTCGCGACTGGTGCTTCGCTCCGGCCCTAGGGCGCGCGATGCGAAAGCGGCCATGGGATCTCATCCACATTCAGTCCTATCACACTTTGGTCGCGCCAATTGCCATGGTGCACTCGCTGCGGATGCACGTCCCATACTGCGTCACGTTCCACGGCGGGGGTCACACCTCAGACTTGCGAAACCGCTCCAGGCCGCTCCAGCGGCGGCTACTCGCTCCGCTGCTGGCTCGCGCCGCCGCGCTGGTCGCCGTCGCCAGGTTCGAGGTAGAGCTTTTCTCCGAGCCCCTCGGCATTCCAAGAGAAAAATTCCGGGTCATTCCGGTGGGCACCGACCTCACGGCCACTTCCGAGTCGCGAGCAGAGCGTGACGGCGAGCCGCTGATCATCGGGTCGGTAGGCAGACTCGAACACTACAAAGGCCACCACCGCCTCATCGAGGCGCTACCACATGTGCTGAAGACGCGCCCCGAGGCGCGTGTCATGATCGTTGGACACGGTCCCTACGAGCCCACCCTACGAGAGTTAGCCAATCGGCTGGGGGTGCAGGACCGCGTCGAGATCACAAGTGTTAAACCCGGCGATACCTCCGCAATGGCGGCCCTATTGAGTCGCCTTTCGATCGTCGTGCTCATGAGCGAATTTGAGACCTATCCGCAGGTGGCGATCGAGGTAGCCGCCGCACGCCGCCGCCTTTTGGTTGCCGACGACGGAGCCGGTTTGCGCGAAATGGCGGAAGATGGTCTGGCGCGTATGACGCCGCTGGGGGTTGCTCCCGATCAGCTGGCGAACCGGATCATGGAGGAGCTGTCGCATCCCGCTCCCCAAGAGTCCCCGCGGCTGACCACTTGGAGCGATACTGCGGAGGCCACCCTCGACCTATATCGGAGCGTGCTCGACGTGTCCGCCACGCCCTAGAGCGTGTGCTGGCCCGTGCACGCAGTTAGGGCGCGGGAATCGGCGCAATGTGAGCGCCACTGTACGTGTTCGATCTGTACAGCGGGCTCTTGAGGCCGGCTCGCAATGCCCGCAGGGAGGACGGGGAGCTGTCGACTGTCCAATCGCGATGCCCGCCGGGACCGGGCGCATTTGCCTCGTACCAAAGCACCCCTCGGATGTTCGGGAAAAGACTGGGCAGGGTGGCGAACATCGAATTGATCCAGGCCGCTTTTGAGCCGCCGGCCTCCGTCGATGACACCTCTCCAACCAGCATCGGCTTCCTAGGGGCGACGGACATGACGCTCGCGTAGGTATCACCGTAAATGCTTCCGAAGCTGCGCCAAGGGTTGTCACCATTATAGCCGTCGATACAGGTCCAGTTCACGTAGCGATTACCTGGATAGAGCGCTGAGAGGGGGTGGTAAGTACTGTTGGCTGTCACGTTTGGACACCAGACCCAGGTGACATTGGTGGCTCCGGCGTGTTGAAACAGCGTGTACACATGCCGCCACATGGCGACGTAGGAGGAGGGCGTGTTGCCCGCGGCAATTCCGCTACCACCTACCCCCCAGGGGAACCAACTTCCGTTCATCTCCCAGGCGAACCTGAGGAAAAAAGGATGGCCCCAGGCTTTGGCGGCTTTAGCCCAGGTAGTTAAATAGCTGTCGTAATCGCCCCTGGCGATCTTGGCATCCACCGACCTGGACCAGGTCGGTCCCCACGAGAACAGGGGGAGGGCCCCATAGCCCCGAACGGCGTCGAACTCCGTGGTTTGGAAATTGCACCACCCCCCGGCGCAGTACCCCGGGGAATAAAACAGGCTCCCCCAACTAATGATCGACAGGTTCTTTCCTGTTAGTCGATCAAAGCTCTCGGCCGCATCCATGTTCCAAGGGGCCTGGGCCTGCGAGGTCTTTATCGAGGCGCCCCAGTAGATCGAGTGCGAATGCGGAAATCGAACTCCGCGACTCTGGTCGAACCGTGTGGCGGAGGCTATTGCGCTGGGTGGCGACGACCTCCCTTGACTGGTCGGGACCACCCGACTGAGGACGAAGCAGCCCAGCACCAGAACTACGAGCCCGGCCGCTACTACTCGGCCCCGGCCGCGCATGTACCCTTTCCCTTAGTCACGAAGCCCCACCTATCACGTTCCCTGCTCCTAGGCGTCTGTCGTCGCCCATCCGGCTGATCCCACGGCCCCAGGACATTCTACTCCGTTACCCGGTAGACGCGTTGATTCCGCGCCATCGCGCTGGGTCGTCTGGGACAGCCGCCCGCGGCCTGTTCCCTGATGGCCCGCAAAAGCCTCAGGTCAGGGGCGACGGAATAGGGACGCCGAGCCCGCTCAGCCCGGAGAAGGCATTGACCAGGTAGGCGGAGTTTGCGACTCCGCTCTCAAAGGCGCTGATCGCCGTGCTGGAGCTCTCGATGGGCCAGTCGATGTGGCCGCCCGGACCGGAGCTGTTGACGTCGTACCAGAGCAGGCCGTGAATGTCGGGGAAATCCGTCGGCAGGGCGCTAAACATGTTCGAGAGCCAAGCGGCTTTAGAGCCTCCCGCTTCTGTCGACGCCACCTCACCGATGAACATCGGCTTACCGGGAGCCACCGTTCCGGTGATCGTGTTGTAGGTCGTTTGGAACAGGCTCTGGAAGCTTCTCCAGGGGCTATCGCCGTTGTAACCATCGAGGCAGGACCAGTCGACATAGGCGTCTCCGGGGTAGAGGCTGCTCAAAGAGGTCAGTGAACCGCCCGGATCGACGTTCGGACACCAGACCCAGCTGACGTTGCTGGCGCCCACGCTGGTGAAGATGTTATGAACGTGGCGCCACATCGCGACATACGTGGCGGCGGTGTTCCCGTTGAGGCCGGGCGACCAAGGGAACCAGTTCCCGTTCATCTCCCAGTCGAAGCGGAGGAACAACGGGTGATCCCACGCCCGGGCCGCCTCCGCCCACTGGGTGATGTAGGCGTCCTGTGCGCCCGCCGCGATCTCGGCGTCCGTGTAGCCGCTGCCTCCGTCGGTACTGGTGGACTGCCATGAGATCCATGGGATCTGGCCGTCATTGCGGACCGTGTCGTAGAGGCTCGTCGTGAAGTTGCAGTAACCGCTGCAGTAGGCGGTGGAGTGGAAGTTGGAGCCCCAGCCGACGACGCTGGGGGCCTTACCCGCGCTATCGAGGTTCGCGAAGTCGGCAACCGCCTGCATGCTGAAGGGAGGCTGAGAACCCGTGAACTGTTTGCCGATCGACGCCCCCCAATACAGATGGGTCGATGTGCCGGTCCCCGTGCCGGTACCAGAACCTGTGCTCGTACCGGTGGTGGTCCCCGTGCTGGTACCAGAACCTGTGCTCGTCCCCGACCCCGACGACCCCGTCCCCTTCTTCCGTGTGCCTTCCCTTACCATGCCGGGGTGACGATGGCGAGCACGGCAGCGCCGCCGCGCGCGTCGGTGATGCTTCGTCGTCCGGCAGGCGTGGTGTCGCCGATGATGCCTGTGATGCTTTGACGTATGCGCGAAGGCGGGGACGCTGCCACACGCGATCCCGAGCACGAGAGCGAGGGTGAGGACCAAAAGCCTGAGGTTCTGACGGACGAGGATCATGGGCCCTCGCATCGGGGTCTTGAGACGAGCGACCGAGCGGCGTCATGAGGATCTGGACGCCTGTTGGATCCCTCTCAGTGATTCGGCCAGGACCACGGCGAACGCTCAAGTCGTCGCCCCGGGTCCCCGCCCAGCCGCCCGCGCGAGCCGACTGAAGCAATCAACCAATTCAGTTATTCAAGGTTGACTTGGGTTCGGCACGCTCGCGCGGGGTGCTGGCTGGCAGTCCGCGACTACGACCACGCAACGTGCAAGGATGTCCCACACCGTCCGAGCGGGCGGGCGTTCCTGGCCCCGTCCGGACGTCACGGCTTGCGCATGAGTGTCTCTGCCGACTTCCTTCTGCCGGCCATCCGATTCGCACGAGACTTCTTCTCAAATTTGACGCCTTCCGTCTCGTGGAGCAGCAAATCGACTACGGCAAATGCACTTTCGTCGCGCTCCGCGAACGCCCAGCCGGCGTCAGGGACCCCGAGGCTCCCTGACTCGCACGGAGCCCAGCGCTCAGAGCGGAGCCGCCACGGTCTGCGTCGTCGCGCCGGGTCCATTACCGGGTGCCTCCTCAGCATCGCCAGCTATCCCTCAGTCAAGTAGTAACCGTAGGGGCCCCCGCTGCAGCTCCGTGGCGAGGGAGACCAGTGGTTGAGAGTCCTCCGCGGGGTTCAGTCCATACTCCACTCCCGCCCAGAAGGCGTAGTCAAGGACAGCCCGATAGAAGAGCGGGTAACGCCATAGGCCGGCACGCTCCAGCGCGCCGGCCACGCGAAATATGAGTTGCGGCAAACCGACTCGTCGCCGGGTCAGCGCCAGAAGAACCGACCGCGCGGCCAGCCAGGCACGCGAGCCATCCTTCGGATTTGCCAACCGCAACATGGCGAAAAGGTCAGGGTGCGTCCTGGCCAGACGCACCGTCGTCGTGCCCTTGGCGACGGTGTCCTGTGCCAACTCGACGAGGTCCTTGCCGTAATCCTGATGGGCCACCGCATCCGCGGCGAAACCGAACTCAACGCCTGCGAGTCGCAAACGCACACCTAGTTCCACATCCTCGTTCCCGTAGGCGTCAAAACGTTCATCAAACCAACCCACCTCGGCGATGACATTGATGAAAACTGAGGCGTTACCGGAGTAGAAGTCCCTGGGGACGTACACATGGCCGGGTTCCGCCAGCCGCTTCATATGCGCGTCGAAGTTCGTTGCGATGTGCCGGGCCGCCCTCGGGCTAGCTTCCGAGATGCGTACTGGCACCGCGCCCATAACACAGCGCCGGGACCCCGGGGGATGGTGGCTTCGATGACGCTCGAGGAACTGCGGCACGACCTGCATGTCGTCGTCGAGCATGACCACCAGATTTCCTTCGGCGAGCCGAAGGGCTGCGTTTAACGCGGACGCACGTCCTTGTCCAGGCGTCTCGACGACGCGCAGAAGATATGGCAACGCCAAAGTCTTTAGCATTTCGGTCGTGCCGTCGGTCGACCTGTCGACGCCGACAACGACCTCGTACGTTTCTGCTGCGAGCGTCTGGGTTTCCAGGGACGCGAGAGCCCGTCGGAGGGATTCCCTGCGCTGGTGGGTGGGAATCACGACGGTTATCTCCGTCATCCGCTGCGGCCTCCGGTGTGCAGGTCTGGTACTGTAATCGCAGTGGCAGAGGGGGCGGAAACGCGTGCACGGCCTATTGGAACTCTGAGGCGACGAGTTCTACCGGTTCTGGGTGTTCTGGCTCTCGCCTTTGCATTCGGCAGCCTCGGAACAGGGGCGCCGGCCAAGGCTCGCCCGGTTTATGCCGCCCAGAGCGGATCTCGCGTGCTGTGGGGCGCCTCCTTCGGGAATCCTGCGCCGTGGAACTGGAGCCCGATCCGCAGCTTCGATCACACGATGGGCAAGAGCGTGTCGGTGGTCAGCTTCGGATTGCCGTTCGAGCACTGCGGGCGGAGAGGATGCGGGCACTACCGCTTTCCCGCGTACCTTATGACGAAGATCCGGTCGCACGGAGCCATCCCGGTTATCAACTGGAGCTCGATGTCAATCCCGTGGAAGGTCGTTGAGCCAAGGTTCACCCTCCGGGCGATCATCCGCGGGCGATTCGATGGCTACATCAAATCCTTCGCGAGGGCTGCCCGGCGGTGGGGTAAGCCGTTCTTCCTACGCTTCGACTGGGAGATGAACGGTAATTGGTTCCCCTGGGGCGTCGGAATCAACGGCAACCACGCCTCGGAGTTCGTCGCCGCCTGGCGTCACGTCCATCATCTATTTAGTGAGGTCCATTCGCACAACGCCCGCTGGTTGTGGTGTCCGAATGTGGGTCATTGGGCCAGTCTCTACAGCGTCTATCCTGGCTCGGGTTACGTAGATTGGACGTGCTTGGACGGTTACAACTGGGGGACCACCGGAGGGGGAAGCCCGGGTGCTTTGCGGGGCGGGTTCAGGCAGTTCAGCACGATTTACAGCGCTGCCTACCACACGGTCGTGAATCACATAGCCCCCCGCAAACCGATGATGTTGGGCGAGGTTGCATCGAACGATCACGGCGGCAACGAGGCCGCCTGGATTACTGAGATGTTCCGCGAGCTGCCTACTCAGTACCCAGACATCCGGGGGCTCATGTGGTATCAGGTCTCCGACAGGTGGGACTTTCCCCTGCGCCGCCATACGGCGGCAGCGCAGGCCTTCTCCACCGCGATCAAGTCCAGGCGCTATGCCGGCAACGTGTACTGCAAGGTCACGGGCCTCGCCGAAGCCCAGATTGACCGCCCACCGGCGGCTCGCTGCAAGAACTGAGCCAGCCTGAGATCGCGCGGGCGGCATGACGGTCCGTCAGGATGGCGCGGGCTGACCCCCCGCCCGCATGGCCTCCGTGATCGAGGGAAACCCATCCCCGAACTGGGCCAGAACCGACTGGACCCGGGCCAGTTGAGCCGAGTCGAGGTCCCGTCGCCAGCTGTCATGCAGCTGACCGGCTGTGCGTTGGGTGGTCGTCCCCGTCCCCGGCGCGTTGGTCGCCTTGAGCCGCTCGGCCACCCGCACAGACCAGACCAGACCAAGCCGGTCGAAGAGCTGGCGGAAGGCTGTCTCGGACGCCGCGGCGAACTCCTCATGACTGACGACCGTCCACTCCGGATGAGCGGCAGTTGTGCGGTCGAGGTGGGCGGCTAGGAGAGCGACGTGGAAGGTGACCCGTTCCAGTATCGGCGCTCCCGGGTCTACCGGAGCGAGATCTAAGGACTCCACGTACTCACGCCGCACCGCGGGGTGCCCCGTCAGCATCACCGGGTCGCTAACCCCCGCGTAGGGGACGAAACCCAGGCGCAACCAACTGCCGATCACGCTCAGCAGATTGCGCTTGGTCACCACCACGGCCGCCCCATAGCGATCAGCGATCCACTCTAGGGCGAACACCCCGGCCACCGTTTTCGCGATCACGTGTTCAGACGGCTTGCGCAGCCCTAGCCACAGCCGTGAGGTAGCGGACATGAGCGGGTCCCGGACACGGCTCGGCAGCAGGTAGACGATCCGAGAGGCGCGGCGCGTGGTCGCATTGACGGGGAACCCCCCTGTAAAGGTCACATCCCAGATGAGCGCGTACGGCTCGGCCGGGTCGCCGGGCGCCAGCACTGGGTGGAGCCCCAGGCGCCTGACCGCGATTCCGCCGGCGGGACTGGTCAGCGGATGATCAGGCTCGTTCACCAGCCTCGCGCCTTCGGCCTCGCTCAGAACCTCCGCTACCCAGCTCGTCCCAGAGCGGGGTACCCCACATACCAGTACGTTCACGTCACCGCTCGCCTCGGGTTACCCTTGAACCGGGTCAGTGTGCCAAAACCAGAGGCTCTACGGTGGATCCGATGTTTGCCATTACCTTGCCCGCCCAGCGTCGCGCCCTGCGCAGTGATCTGAATCGGCGGTTGAACGACGGGCTCCGGCGGGCGCGGGCGAGTGGGCACAGCGTGCTAGTCAGCCTGACTGGTCACTGCCCCGGGTCCAGCGCACCAACCGAGACTGTGCTGGCCTCCCGCCGGCCGAGCGACCAGTGGTTCTGTCTGGAGCAGCCGGAGCGGGAGGAAATGGCGGTGTGCGGACTCGGTTGTGCGAAGGAGATCACGGCTGACGGACCCAATCGGTTCAAAACGCTTGCCGAGCGATGGCGGGACCTCGTGCGGGAGGCGCTGGCTGACGAGGTGGTCGGGCCGCCCGGCGTCGGCGTGACCGCGGTCGGCGGCTTCGCGTTTGCGGCAAACGGCGGGCGGGGACACCGCTGGACGGGCTTTCCCAGCGCCTCGTTGACTGTGCCGGAGGTATCGCTGGCCCGGCGAGCTGGAGAGACCTGGATCACCCTCAACGCGCTCGTGGCCCCCGACGACACCGTACAGGACGTGCAGCACCGCATCGAGCGGCGTCTGGAGGAACTGCACAGCCGACCTCTGCCGCTGCTCGATCCGGACCCATTGGGCCGGTTCCGAGTGAGCAGTCCGATCCCCCCTGCCCACTACGAGGAATCCGTAGTCCGCGCTGTGGAGCGCATCAAAGCCGGAGAGCTGGAGAAGATCGTCCTGGCTCGAGAGGTGGAGGTCCAGGCGCCCGCGCCTTATGACCCAGCTGCGATCCTGGGAGTGCTTCGGGAAGGCTTTCCCTCCTGCTACATCTACGCGATGGGCAGGGGAGGAAGGACCTTTCTCGGCGCAAGTCCTGAACTGCTTGTCCGCCGAGAGGGTTCGCGCGCCACGTCGGTGGCACTGGCCGGCTCCACAGGACGGAGTGCAGATCCCGCCGTCGACGATCATCTGGGCGAGCGTCTAATGCGCAGCGACAAGGATCGACACGAGAACGCGATCGTAGCCCGTCGAATCGCCCGGGCCCTGGCTCCGCACTCCGTGTGGGTCACCGTGGCACCGGATCCCGCAGTGATCCGCGTGGCCAACATTCAACACCTGGCCGCCCCGATCCGGGCGCAGCTCGCGTCGCCGATGAGCGCGGTGGAGCTGGCGGGCGTCCTTCATCCGACTCCCGCCGTAGGCGGTGAGCCCTGGAAAGTCGCCGAACCGCTCATCCCCGCGCTGGAGGGTTTTGATCGCGGGTGGTATGCCGGTCCGGTCGGGTGGGTCGATCAGACCGGCGATGGGGAATTCTGCGTGGCGCTGCGATGCGCGCTCCTAAACGGACCGGAGGCAACTTGCTTTGCCGGCTGCGGAATCGTTGCCGATTCCAATCCGGTTGCGGAGCTGGCGGAAACGGAAACCAAGTTGCAGGCGCTCCTGCCCATCCTGGCCGGCTAAATCCCATCCGAACGGATGTGCGTCAACGTTGCAGCTCGCGCCGCACCGCGCTAAGCGTCATCTGCTCCAGGTCCCGGTGCAGTTCCCGATTGGCCGCCCGCTCGGTGCGGACTTCGATGACCGTTGTCTCGCCGCCGATCAGGCTGCGTGACACAGCCTCCCCGAACCCCGCCAGCTCCTGCGGCTGTTCGTAAGCACAGCCGAACAGTGCAGCGGCGGCCTTGAAGTCCACCCCCGAGGGGGTAGCAATGTGTTCCTCGAAGACGTCTGTCTGGGAGACGACCGGCAGGAAGTGGAAGATGCCGCCCCCGTCGTTGTTGACCACCACGAGGGTCATCCCCAGGCCGCACCGGCGGGCCGCGAGCAGGCCCCCCAGATCGTGCAGGACGGCTAAGTCACCGATCAGCAGCACCACCGGGCCGTCGCTCACCGCAGCCACCCCGAATGCGCTGGACACAATCCCGTCAATGCCGTTCGCCCCACGGTTTGCCAGAACCCTCGGGCCGTCATCGCGAGCGGGGAAGTAGCTCTCCAGGTCGCGCACTGGCATGGACGATGCGACGAACAGGGACGCGTCATGGGGAAGCTCACGACTCAGCCATGCGGCCACCGATGGCTCTGACAGCCCTGCGTTGAGCACCGGTGCCACAGCCCGGGCGGCAGCTTGATCAGCATTTCGCCAGGATTGCAGCCACCCGTCGGCGACATCCAGGCTCTCGGGTTCGGGTAGGCGGCTGCGGAGGCGCAGGCCCACCACGCTTCCCGGGTCGTGCCAGTTCCACTGAGGGTCGACAACGATCTGCGGCACCTCAGCCATTGCCGCCAGCCAGGTCCGTAGCGGTTTGGAGGTGGGCAGGTCGCCCAGCCGGAAGATGAGGTCAGGTCGGTGCTCATGGGCGAACTGGGGATCCCGCAATAGGAGGTCGTAATGGACGATCGCGGCGCTACCTCGGCGGGCTCCGGACATCGGGTCGGCCAACAGGGGGATACGCATACGAGCCGCGTAGGCGGCCACCTCGGCGGGGTCCTGGGCTCCCGTGCCGGCGACGAGAAGCAGGCGCCCCGATGGGTGCGGACCAGTGCCCGATCCCTCAGGGGCCGGGCCGGGCGGTTCCACGATGACGTAGGGACGATTTCCGGGGCGGCCGGTGTCGTCATCCGGGAGCGGTTCGGACAGCACTAGCGGCTCGCGCAGAGGCACGTTGAGATGCACCGGCCCCGGCCTGCCCTCGAGGGCCGTCCAAAACGCGCGGCAGGCCAGTGTGCGTACCCAGCGTAGGCGGGCCGGGGTACCTTCCGGGACCCCGAGGTCGAAGAACCACTTGACCGCATCCCCGTACAGTTTGATCTGGTCGATCGTCTGCCCCGCGCCGATCTCCCGGAGTTCGGGAGGTCGATCGGCCGTGAGGATGATCAATGGCACCCGGGCCTCTCGGGCCTCGACCACGGCGGGCATCAGGTTGGCCGCCGCCGTTCCCGACGTGCAGGTGACTGCGACGGGCTTGCCGCTTGCCTTGGCCGCACCTAGCGCGAAAAACCCGGCTGAGCGCTCGTCTATGTGCGACCAACTCGTGATCCGATCATCCCTGGCGAGCGACAGCACAATGGGCGTGTTGCGGGAGCCCGGGGAGGTGCACGCATGCTGCATGCCCGACCGGGCGAATTCGTCGATCAGAGCGCGAAGGATCAGGTAGGAATCGAGAGCGGTCATGATGGGGGAGATGGAGGACCCGCCCGTGCTCGTGCTGCTGCACGGCTTCACCAACACCGGCGCCAGCTGGCGGCCGGTGGTCCGGGCGCTGGGAGAACGGTACCGGGCCATGGCTCCGGACATCCGTGGGCATGGCAGCGCGTCCGGCTGTCGGCCGGTGACGCTTGAGGCCGTGATCGATGACGTAGCCGCACTGACCCAACGGCCGTTCACCCTCGCCGGCTACTCAATGGGCGCGCGGATCGCCCTGCATGCGGCGCTGGCCCTGCCCGAGCGGGTGGAGCGACTGATCCTCATCGGTGGGAGCCCGGGACTTCAGGACACCGCTGAACGCACCTCCCGCCGGGAATCCGATGAGAGGCTGGCCGGAGACATAGAGGCGTCAGATATCGACACCTTTGCCCGCCGATGGGCAGAGATACCGGTACTTACCGGCCTATCGCCCGAGCTCGCCCGGCAGGTGCACGCGGATCGCAGGAGGAACCATCCAGCTGGATTGGCCGCCGCCCTGCGAGGTCTCGGCACGGGCGCCCTGCCGAGTCTCTGGGATCGTCTGCCCGAGCTGTCGTGCCCCGTAGTGCTTGTCGCCGGAGAACGGGATGAGAAGTTTCGGCAGCTAGCCAGAGCGATGGCGGATCGCGTCCCGGACTCGACGGTGGCCGTCATCCCCGGCGCAGGACATGCGGCTCACATAGAGGTCCCGACCGCGGTGGCGGCCGTCCTTTCAGGTGGTCAGTGAGTAGCCGCCGTCCAGCGTCGCGATCATTGGACTCAATCCAAGGCCAGGGGTGGACGGCGCGCTGATTGCTCCACTCGTCGGTGGTAACGGGTCAGGTGCCACGAAGCGCTCAAGCGTGGCCAAGCCACAGGCCCGGTCCGGTCGCACGACGGCTGCTGCGTGAAGGGCGCCGGCGATCCCCAGGGGTCCATCCAGAGCGGAAGCCAGGTAGACCTCGTAGCCCGTCCTCCGCGCCCTGTCGGCATCCCGGCACAGGCCCGTAATCCCGCCAGAGCTGGAAATCTTCAGGCATACCGCCGTGCAGATCCGGCTGTCCAGCACGCGCGTCTCGTCGGCCGCGATCGGGACGCTCACGGACTCCGCCACCCGGGAGAGACCTTCCGTGCCATGGACAGGCTCCTCGCAGCACTCTATGCGGAGCGCCGCCAGCTCATCGAGCAGCGTGATGGCCTGACCCGGAGTCCAGGCCCCGTTGGCATCGAGCCGAATCTCAATGTCTGGGGCTGCTTCTCGCACCGCTGCAACCCGTCCCACGTCATCCCCCATGCCAACCTTGACCTTCACGCAGGTGAACCCGGCGGCCTGGGCCCTTGAGGCCATAGCTGCAGCCGCTGCGGGAGCCTCGGCTCCGATTGTGGCGTTAAGCCGGACGACGGGTGGTCGGCTCGCTCCCAGCAGGCGCCACACCGGTTCTCCAGCCCGCTTTCCAGCCAGATCCCACCGGGCCAGGTCCAAGGCCGCCGCTGCCTGCGGAAGGGCGGGGTCTGGGTCCCGAGGACCCCACGCCTTCAGCACGCCGAGCACCTCCTTAAAACTGACCCCATCGTACGACTGGAGCGGCGCCGCCTCGCCGTATCCGGACCTTCCGCGGGCGTCGGTCAGGCTGACCTGCACGAGGCGGCGTGAGTCGCTACTCCCGTGGGCGGACACTAGGGGCGCGCGAAGTTGCGCATCCACCACCCAGACCGCGACTCTCACCGGCTTAGGAGCAGGCCCGCCGCTAGTAGCACGCAGAAGGCCAGCTGGAGCTGGCCGTTCATGGCCAGTGCCCGGTTGAGCGACGGACCGTCGGCATGATTGCGCACCAGCCTGATCACCCGAACGGCCAAGGGCAGGCTCAGCCAGCTCAGCCACAGCCACGCCTTCAGGGGTCCGAAGATCCAAGTGATGAGGGCCAAAGGAAAGGCCAGGTAGACGGTAGCCGTATAGAGGTTGCGGGCCGCGTGGCGTCCGAGGCGGACTGCCAGCGTGCGCTTGCCGGCCCGGCGATCGGTATCGATGTCGCGGGTGTTGTTGACGATGAGCAGCGCGGAGGCGAGAAGACCGACCGGCACAGCCAGCGCGAAAGACTCCCAGTCGAACGAGCGGGTCTGGGCGAAGTAGGAGCCCGCCACCGCCGCCACCCCGAAGAATAGGAACACGAAGACCTCTCCCAAGCCTTCGTAGCCGTATGGGCGAGGTCCGCCGGTGTAGAGGACTCCGGCCAAAATCGATGCTACGCCGATGAGCAGCAGCTGCCACCCGGCCACCGCGATGAGATAGACACCGCAAAGGACGGCCAATCCAAACGTCAGGTAGGTGGCGATCAGTACCTGGCGAGGCGGAACCAAGCCTCCAGCCGTGACCCTCAGCGGTCCGAGCCGGTCCTCGGTATCGGCGCCGCGGCGGGCGTCCGAATAGTCGTTGGACAGGTTGGTGCCGACCTGAATAAATATCGAACCGAGGAGGGCGGCCACGAATCGCAGGGGATGAAAGACGTGAAAGTAGCCGGCCAGCGCGGTACCCACGAGGACGGGGGCGACCCCGGCCGGAAGCGTCTTGGGGCGCGCGGCCATCATCCAAATACGAACGCTGCTTGGACGGGGGGGCGCCTCGCTGAGGGTGGAATTCATCAGGCGCTGCGCAGGAGAAGGGAGAGGTGGATCGGCGCATCTCGAGGTGGGCTTGTCGGCCCCGGCTCACCTCTTACGATCGTCAGAAGAAAAGGTTAGCGTCGCGCGTCGATTGCTGCTGCCTGCCGATCCATGAGGCCTGGTGCCTACCGACCATCGATCGAGGGTTTCCGGCCACTGGACGACCTGTGGGGCCTCTGCACTACGATCCTCGTATGCGAGGCTTCGGGGGCGAAGCGGGTCCGCGAAGGCTGCTCATCCTGGCGAGCGTGGCTCTCTTCCTTGGACGCGGGCTCCTGTCGCTCAGTCGAACCGGCCCAGTTCTCGTCGCAGACGAAATCGGTTACCTCACTAACGCACGAGTGCTGATCGGCGGGGTACCGGGACAGCTGCAGCAGGCACCGTTTTACCGAGGTGGTTATTCGCTTCTCCTCGCGCCGCTCTTGGAGCTGTCCTCAGCTCCAACAGCGCAATACCACCTGGTATTGCTGGTCAACGCTGCCCTCGTGGCTTCGCTCCCGCTGCTCCTTTACCAGTTGGTCGCCCGTTATTTGCCAGTCACCTCAAAACAGGCCGTCGCTGCGGCAATCGCGGGATCGATCTATCCAGCGGTCACGACTTTCTCACAAGTCGCGCTTTCCGAGAACGCGCTTCTACCTCTCACGTGCGTGTGGCTGCTGCTGGTGGCCGACCTGTTCAGCGGGTCCGTCCGACCGATGTGGGTGGCCGTCCTGTTCGGGGCTTGCTCTGCACTCATGTGGGCGATCCACGGCCGGATGGTCGTAGCCCTCGGGCTGGCTTTGGTCGCCGCGGTACGCCTCCTGTACCTCCGCCGGATCAAGGAGGGCGGGCTCCTGCTTGCGGTGTTGCTCGGAGGCGCTGGAGGTGTCCAGGCGCTGAACGCTTTCCTGATCGCTCACAACTACGCCGGATCGGCGACCGATGGCACCGGGGCCAGGCTAAGCGCGATCTTCGGGTTTCACCCGCTGGTTACGGTACTCGAGAATCTGGTCGGTCAGAGTTGGTACCTGGTTGTATCCACCTTCGGTCTGACGTTGGTGCTCGCCCGGCTCGCCACAGGCCGAGCCGACCGCACGACCATCCGAGGATCGCCACCGCTTGGTCCCCTCAGACCGTGGTTGCTGGCCTTGACGGGCGGCCTGCTTCTCGTCTCCGCGGCCGCATTCCCGACACGCACTCGTCCCGACATGTTCGTCTACGGGCGCTACGTCGAGGTCGTCTGCCCACCGCTGGTGACGTGCGGGCTGGCCTGGCTACCCAGCAGTCGGCCCCCTTTCCGCTGGACCGCGGCGGTGATCGTTCTTCTAACGGCGGCCGTGGCGGTGATCCGTGTCGTCGCCGTGGGTGGCGGCGCGCCCGACCGTTGGGACGTGTCGGCCCTTCCATTCCTAACCTTTGATCTCGGGGCAGGGGTGCTCGGCGGCGCCGGCTTGGTTGCCCTGGTGGGAGCCCGGTTACTCTTGCTCCCGAGCTCACGGCGGCGCGTGCAGGCCCCGGTCGTGGTCATGGCGCTGTTCCTGCCGGTGATCGCCTACACGGTATGGAACCCCGTCATTACGTCACAGCGTGCCGTTTATCCGAGCGGATGGCAGAGCCCGCAAACGGTGGCCTCGAAATACCACATGCGGGTGATCGACTATGACCTCGCCAACTACGACGTCATCGGACTCTACGTCACTCAATGGTTCCTCCCTCACACCCACGTGATGCTGATTAACGGTTCGCATTTCAACCCGGCAGATGCGTTCGTGTTCGCGGCCGGCAACCGATCCTCCACGGCTCATCCCGGGTACAGCATCGTGTGGCGGGATGCAGGCAGAGATCAAGTGCTCTGGGCCAACCGTGCAAACGCTGTTGCCGATGCTGGGAGGTCAGAACACGCTGCTAGTCTCGAGAGAGGGGCTGTGCACGGATGATTGTTTCGCGAACGCCATTAAGAATCAGCTTTGCGGGTGGGGGGAGCGACCTGCCGGACTTCTATGAGGAGCACGGCGGGGCAGTTCTATCGACGAGCATCGACAAGTGGATCCATGTGATTGTCGCCCCCCGGTTCGAAGGCGATGTCCGGGTCAGCTATTCCAGGACCGAGATTGTTGAGGACGCGGCTCACGTCGACCACGATCTCGTTCGGGAAGCCATGCGACTGGCTGGCGTTCCTCGCGGCGTGGAAGTGGTCACGCTTGCAGACGTCCCGTCCCACGGGACCGGACTCGGGTCCTCCAGCACCGTGACCGTGGGGTTGCTGAACGCGCTGTACGCGTTTCAGGGGGCTTTCAAGTCTCCGGCACAGCTGGCTGATGAAGCTGCGCATATCGAGATAGACGTTCTCGGGAAGCCAATCGGGCGGCAGGATCAGTACGCCGCGGCGGTTGGCGGTTTCAATTTCATTGAGTTCATGCCGCGCGGCGGCGGGGTGCGCGTCGAGCCGGTCATTGCGTCAGCGGACACCTTTCGCCGGCTGCAGCGCTCCCTGATCATGTTCTATACCGGCCAGCAGCGCTCCGCCGACACCGTGCTGTCGGATCAGCGCGACGGGACTCGCATGGGGCGCACGACCGAGAGCCTCGTCGAGCTCCGAGACCTCGCGTATGAGCTGCGCGAGAACCTCACTGCAGGCGAGGTCGATCGGGTCGGACCGATGCTCCACCGAAGCTGGGAGCTGAAGCGGGGCCTCGGCGGCGGGGTCAGCAACAGCGGGATCGACGGTTTCTATGCGGCGGCGACCGACGCGGGGGCCACCGGCGGCAAGATCCTGGGGGCCGGGGCCGGGGGATTCCTTCTTCTTTTCGCGCCAGCGGAACGTCAGCCGGCGGTGCGGGCCGCACTCGGCAGCCTACGTGAAGTCCCGCTGAGGTTCTCCTCTCGGGGTACGCACATCATGGTTTGGGACGGGAACTAGAGAGTTATGGAGTCTCAGGCACAGGACTATCTCGATCGGCTCCGGGTGGCGATCGACGGGCTACCTACGGACCGGCTGGCGCAGCTCGGGGACATGCTCTACCGCGCCTACCGCAACGAGAAACAGGTGTTCACGCTCGGCAACGGCGGCAGCGCCTCCACGGCAAGCCACATCGCGGCCGATCTCGCCAAGAACACGATCGGGCCGAACATGACTCGTTTCCGGATCACCAGCCTCAACGACAACGCGGCAATTCTCACCGCTTTGGCCAATGACCTCGGCTACGAGAACGTGTTCAGCGAGCAGCTACAGAACCTCATCCGGGCCGGAGATGTGCTGATCGCGGTATCGGCCAGCGGAAACTCTCCCAACGTCCTGAAGGCGATCCGCTACGCGCGCTCGCGCTGCGCCGAGGTGGCCGGCATTCTCGGTTTCGACGGTGGTCAGGCCGCGGAACTGGCCGATCTGGCCATTGTTGTGCCATCGGGGGACTACGGCGTGGTGGAAGACCTGCACTTGATCATTAACCACATCCTCGTCGAGTACTTTCAGAAGAAGCTCGCCGAGGAGCAACCTTGGGTGGTTTGATCCAGGCCGTCTTCCTGGACCGGGACGGCACGCTGAACGTCAAGCCGGCGGATCATGAGTACGTCACCGCGGTGAAAGACTTCAAGTGGCTCCCCGGCGCCGTAGATGGCGTGGTGGCGCTGGCCCGGGCAGGGGTTCGCCTGGCCGTCGTCTCCAACCAGCGCGGGGTGGCGCGGGGCCTGATCGATCCGGCGGTGCTAGCGGGCATTGAGGAACTGATCCAGGCAGAACTGGCCGTCCACGGATGCCGAATCGAAGCCTTCAGTTACTGCCTGCATGATCTCGACGACGCCTGCGAGTGCCGCAAGCCGCGTCCAGGCATGCTTATCCGCTTAGCGCAGGAGCTGGGCCTCGATCTGACCCGCACCTGGATGGTGGGCGATTCTGCCACAGATGTTCAGGCGGGGCGGGCCGCAGGGTGCCGCACCGTCCAGATCACGCGAGGGATTCCGGTTCCAGGTGCCGATGCGGGAGCGGCATCCTTGTCGGAGGCCGCCGCCTTGATCCTCCAGAGCTCAGATCAGCCTGCGGCGGCGAAGCCTTCGACCAGCGCCTCGTAGGTCTCCCGCAGCCCGGTTTCGAGCTCGACCTGCGCCCGCCAGCCCAGGCGATCCTGGGCGCGGGCCGGGCTCATGCAGCTCCGTTCCAGCTCACCGGGACGAAGCGGCGCCAGGTCCGGCTCTACCGAGGTGCCGGCTATCTCCTGGAGGGTCTCGAAGACCTTCGAGACGGGCGTTTCCACGCCGGTCGAGACGTTGAAGGTTCCACCCTTGCCGATCGAGGCGATCAGAGCGCGTGCCACGTCACTGACGTGTACGTAATCCCTGGTGGGCTCGCCGAAGCCGAAGAGCTTGGGTCGCTGATGGCTCCAGAGAAGATGGCTGAAGATGGCCACGACTCCGGCCTCCCCATGCGGCGACTGACGCGGGCCGTACACGTTGCCGAGGCGGCACACCGAGTGAGGAGGTCCCCCCGCCTCCCGCCAGGTGTTGACGTACGCCTCACCGGCCCACTTGGACGCCCCGTAGGGCGAGATTGGTGCGGGTGGTTGGTCTTCCGTGGTCGGGATGGGGGCCTGGTTGCCGTAAAGGGCCCCGCCGGTCGAGGTAAAAGCTAGTGGCGCGTTGTGTCGCTTAGCGGCTTCCAGAACGTTGAGGGTGCCGTGGACGTTCACATCGCAATCGCGTTCAGGGTCAGTGACCGAGACAGTGACACTTGATTGTGCACCGAGATGGAATATCACCCCCGGGCCGACAGCGTCCACGACCCGGTCGAGCCCCGGTCGATCGCTGATGTCCACGACCTCCAGATCTGCGGAGTCCGCCACATTGTCCGCCGAGCCTGTAGAGAGATCGTCGACCACGACCACTTTGAGGCCATCGGCCAGGAGGGCATCCACCACGTGCGAGCCGATAAAGCCTGCCCCTCCCGTGACGATGGCGGTTCGGCCCAGTCCGTTTTTAGGGGGCATCGGGCTATTCTAGGAGATCATGCATGCGATGATCCTGGCCGCGGGCCTGGGGACGCGGTTGGGCGCACTCGGCGCTGCGACGCCAAAGATCCTCATCGATGTCGGCGGCCGACCTCTACTGGCCAGGCACCTGGACTATCTGGCGGCCATGGGTGTCGACCGCGTGGTAATCAACCTCCATCACCACGCTGACCAAGTTGAGGCCTACATCACCTCGCATAACGCTCCAGTCGAGGTTACCTGTGTGCGGGAAGTCAGCCTGCTCGGGACCGCCGGCGGAGTACGAAACGCACTCGATGAGTTAACTCCTGGCCCCCTGTTGGTCATCTACGGCGATGTACTCTTTCCTGACCCGGTGGACGTCATGCTCGAGCAGCACCGGTCGACAGATGCCGCGGCGACGATTGCTGTGCACGGGGCGGCCAGCACGACCGGGAAGGGCGTCGTCGAGGTCGCCGGAAGCGGACGGGTCCTGCGTTTTGTGGAGAAGGGCGGCAAAACAGACGGTCCCGCCCTGATCAACTCCGGGATTTATGTACTCAACGAGAGCGTTCTGGATGGAGTAGCCGGAGGAGGCTTCTCGGACTTTGGGTCCGATATCTTCCCGGCGCTGCTGGCCGAGGGGAAGATCATCTGGAGTTATCGGCTGCCGCGGCCCGTGATCGACATCGGTACCCCTGAGGGGCTGGCACTGGCACGTGAGGTGGTGCTCGCGGGGGCTCAGGAGGTCGGGGAGGTCGGCCGGTGAGCGGGACAGACGTCTCGGTGGTGGTATGTGCCCACGATGAGAGACGCTGGAGGGAGATCGGAGCGGCACTGAGAGCGTTGGAAGAGCAGACGCTCCCGGTCCATGAGGTCGTAGTGGTGGTAGACAACAATGAGCGCCTTTTGAAGAGGATTCGCAGCGAGCTGGGAGCGGTGGCGATCGCCAACAGTTATGCCCCCGGCCTGGGCGGGGCGCGAAACTCGGGACTGGCTGCCACCTCCGGAGCGGTCGTCGCCTATCTCGACGACGATGCCGCTGCCGTCCCGGGCTGGCTCGCCTCGATCACAGCACCCTACGCCGACCCCCTGGTGGCCGGTGTGGGCGGCAGCGCGGAGCCTGCGTGGGAGACCGAGCGGCCGGGCTGGTTTCCCGCCGAATTCGACTGGGTAATCGGCTGCTCCTACCGGGGCCTGCCGCACACGGCCGAGGAGGTCCGAAATCTTTTTGGCTGCAACATGTCATTTCGCCGCAGCCTGCTCGAGGAACTCGGCGGGTTCCGACTTGGCTATGGGTGTGACGAGACGGAGTTCTGCATCCGGCTGCGCCAGCGATGGCCCGAGAAAAAGCTACTCTACGTCCCCGCCGCCAAGGTTAAGCACTACGTACCGGCGAGCCGGACCCGCCCTCGCCGCTTTCTGGCGCGCTGCTACTTCGAAGGCGGTTCGAAGGCGGTGGTGTCCCGACTCGTGGGACGCGAGCAGGGTCTGGCCTCCGAGTTGTACTACACCCGTTACGTTCTTCCTGCCGGCGCTCGGCGGGGACTGACCGACTTCGGACGGCATGGCGACCCTGCAGGCCTCGGTCGCGCAGCTGCCATCGTCGGTGGGCTAACCAGCACCGGGCTGGGGTACCTCACGGGCCGATTGATGATCCGCCGAGCAGCCAGTCGCCGAGGCTGGCAGGGCTCGTTCGTGTCCTCCACGCACCGGAGTGAACCGGCCGGTGCGTGAGCGGGCGGCACGCCTGCTGATGCCACTGCTTCACCGGCTGGGGTGGTCGGTACTGCTCCCGGGGCTGCGCCGGCTGGCCATGATGCGGCGCGCTCGGCTGGACCCCGGAAGCGCCACGGTGGTCACAGTGAACTGGAACTCCGCTGAGCACCTTCGCGTGCTGGTGTCGACAGTACGGCGGCGCAGCCCGACCTCGACCAGGATCCTGGTCGTGGACAACGGCTCGCAGCAGCCTCTGCCGACGTGGCCCGGGGTGCGGGTCCTCCGCTTGCCGCTCAACATGGGTCATGACTTCGCGCTCGACCTCGGCGTCATCCTTTGCAGCACCGAGTTCGTAGTTACGCTCGACGTGGACGCGTTCCCCCTCCACGACGAATGGCTCTCCGAGCTTCTGGGGCCCCTCCGTACGGGAGCCGAGGTCTCCGGCGCCAGACTGAACCGTGTCTACGTGCATCCCTGCTGTTGGGCAATGCGCACCGAGCGGTTCGTGCGACGTCGCCACTCCTTTCGGTCACGCTACGAGCCACGAGCGCCGGGCCGGGACGCGTCTGGGGACGTGGGAGAGGTCATCTCGGCCCGTGAGGCGCCTGCACTGCACTTCTTCGACGTTGCCAGCCAGCGGGGACCGGGCGATGTGGGTACGGTCTTCGGGGGGCTCGTTTACCACAACTTTTACGCCACTCGCTTTCACGCCACCCAGGAGTCGACGCTCGACGCACACGTCGCCGAAGCTGACGCCCGTGAAGCTTGGCAGGAAGCCGTACGGCGTTATGCCAGCTGACCGCCGCCGGTTGCGGTTCTATCCTCGGGTCGTGGACGACGAGCTAGACGACGTGGAAAGGCGGTCCTCGGTCTCGAGCCGTCTGAGCCCGCCCGACACGATCCGCCTACAGGCGACGAAGGGTTTCACGCGGCTGCTCGCTCCGGCTGAGCTGTGGCGATATCGCGATGTGGCTCTCCAGCTAGCCATGCGGGACATCACTGTCAGGTACCGCCAGACGTTTCTCGGCGCGGCGTGGGCGATCCTGCAGCCGCTGGTCATCATGGTCGTGTTCTCGGTGGTCTTCGGGAGCCTCGCGCACGTCTCATCCGGCGGCGCACCATATGCGTTGTTCAGCCTCTCAGGGCTTGTTCCGTGGACGTTTTTCGCGAATGCGCTGTTGATGGGTTCGGACAGCCTGGTGAGCAACTCAGCCCTCGTGTCGAAGATTTACTTCCCCCGCATCTTCATCCCGGCAGGGGTCGTCGCGGCGGGCACCGTCGATTTCGCCATCGCCCTGGTCATCCTGTTTGTCGTGGTGGGTATCGGGGGTGGTCACCTGTCCCTCGGACTGCTCGTGCTCCCGCTGCTCATCGCCATCACAGTGGCCGCCGCCCTCGGGGTCAGTACTGGTCTCGCCGCCCTCAACGTTCGCTATCGCGACGTCCGCTATGCGGTGCCGTTCACCGTCCAGCTGTGGCTGTTCGCCACTCCAGTCGCTTATTCGAGCAGCCTGGTGCCCGAACCGTGGCGCACCGTTTTCGCCGTCAATCCGATGGTGGGTGTGGTGGAGGGTTTTCGGTGGGCCATGCTGGACCGGCCTCACGCACCGTGGGCGCTGATCGCCGTCTCAGCCGGCACCTCTCTGGGGCTCCTCGTGGCGGGACTTGCGTACTTCGGCCGTGTAGAGCGCGGCTTCGCCGACTTCGTCTGAGGCGACTGTCGTGAGCGACACCGCGATTCAGACGTCCGGCCTCGGTAAGAGCTACCGCCTGGGCACGGCCCGCCGCGGCTATGACACCTTGCGGGAGAGCTTCGGCCGTGTGGCCTCGCAGGCGTTCCGTCGCGCTCATCAGCCTCCCGACCCGAACGAAAGGCTCATCCTCTGGGCGTTGCGCGACCTGTCACTGACTATCACAGACGGGGAGATTGTTGGCCTGATCGGTCACAACGGTGCCGGGAAGACAACCCTCTTGCGCATCCTGTCGCGGATCAGCGAGCCGACCTCTGGCTGGGCCGAGGTGACTGGAAACGTGGGCTCGCTGCTGGAGGTGGGCACCGGCTTTCACCCGGAGCTGACCGGTCGCGAGAACATCTTCCTGAACGGAGCGGTGCTGGGCATGCGGCGTGAGCAGATCCGGCGGCGCTTCGATGAGATCGTGGAGTTCGCTGAGATCCAACAGTTCCTTGACACGCCGGTCAAGCGGTACTCAAGTGGCATGTCAGTACGCCTCGCCTTTGCCGTGGCGGCCCACCTGGAGCCGAGCATTCTCCTCGTCGACGAGGTCCTCGCGGTGGGCGATGCGGCGTTTCAGCGTAAGTCGCTCGGGAAGATGGGAGAGGTGGCCAGCCGGGGCCGAACTGTCCTCTTCGTATCCCACAACCTGGCCATCATCCAATCGCTTTGCCAGAGGGGGGTCCTTCTGGAGCGAGGCGGTATGGTGGCCGACGGCTCGATCGGGGAGACCGTGGCGACATATCTGCGCAGCCTGGAGCGATCCGCCACGGGAGACGTCCTCAGCCGCAGCGACCACGACGGACGTGGCTATCGCGACACGATGGTCTGCGGGCTTGGTCTCCGTGACGCGCGCACCGGTGTCGAGGATGTAGTCGTCTCAGGCAACCCGGCGACGATAAGCGTGGACCTCACCGAGCTGGTTCCTCTCATCCAATGCCATTTGACCATCCTCAACAGCCTCGGACAGCCGGTGTGCAGCTTCGACAGCCAGGCCCTGGCTCCGGGCGATGAGCGCCTGAAGGACATCGGTCCGCACGTCGAATGCGAGATCCCGTCCCTCCCCCTGCTGCCAGGCCGCTATCGCATCGACATTCTCGTCAGAGGGCGCAATCAGATTCAGGATGGTCTGCAGGCGGCTACCTTCTTCAATGTCGAACCGGGTGTCATCGGCGGTCGACCAAGTCCCGCGTTCGGGGTCGAGGGGGTCGTCGTACTCCCCCACACGTGGCGGCTTCCATCGTGATCGAAGCGACCGAGCTCCGTCCAGACATCGACGCTCCGCTTGCCGAGGGGGCGATTGTTGCCCGGACTCGCCCTCCAACCTTCAGTGTTGTCATCCCGGCCTACCAGGCCGCGCGCACAATCTCTCGCTCGATTACCAGCGTGTTGGCTCAGACGCATCCTGCCGCCGAGGTGATCGTGGTGGACGACGGGTCGACGGACGGGCTCGGGGACGCGCTCCGCCCGTATGGGGAGAAGCTCAAGGTGCTTAGGCAGGAGAACCGAGGCGCGGCGGCGGCCAGGAATACCGGCATTCGCCTGTCGCAAGGCGAGTTTGTGGCCTTACTCGATGCCGATGACCGATTTCATCCGGAGCGGCTGGCTGCGCTGGCGGCGCTGGCTTGCCGTCGCCCGGATCTTGACCTGATCACGACCGACACATGCTTCGTCGGCCGCGACGGCCGCGCTCTCGGCCGGTTCTCGGAACATAACCACTTTGAAGTTGACGATCAGAGCATGGCGATCCTCCGCAGCTGTTTCCTTGGAGGTACGCCTGCCGTGCGAACCTCTCGACTGCTGGAAGTTGGAGGGTTTGATGAAACCCTGCGCACGGCAGAGGACTGGGACTGTTGGATCAGGCTGATCCTCACCGGTTCAAAGGCCGGACAGATCCGTCGCCCCTACTACGAGTACCACCTGCGGGGGAGTGGCCTCACCGGGGATCGCCTCGCCAGCCTTTGGGATCGGGTTCAAGTTTTGGAGAAGGCCAGCGAGGCCATCGACCTGGATCGTGTGCACCAGCGGACGCTGAGGAAGTCCATCCGCTACCACCGCCAGCGCGCGACGAAGGCCGAAATCGGGGCAGCGCTCGCGTCCCCGCTTCCGCGACGAACGCTCATTGCTCTCGCCTCCCGCCGGTACCCCGTTCGTCCATCCCGTGGACCGATTATCGCGGCCCTACTTCATGTTCCCTTTGGGGGGCCGTGGGGGGCCGAGGACATCCCTCCCGACATTCGTTTCGGTCCGGATGGCAAGGGCGCTAGCACCGGCTCAGGCGAGACCCCGCAGCTTCAGGAGGAACTTGAGAAGTGAGTCTCCGCCCATGATCTCGATGCGCGGGACTCTCAGGCAGTCGTCTGCGGGAGTACTGAGGCGAGGCTCCGTGGTGCAGGCGCCCGAGAACCCGGCCTGACCCGCCGCCGCCACGGCGCGAACGTCTAGATCCCCGTATGGGTACGCGAAGGATTCAGGAGATGATCCGAGCTCCGGCCACAGGTCACGGCGTGAACCGGACACCTCATCCCACATCTGCGGTTCGGTCAGGCGGGTCAACCAAGCGTGGGTGCGGGAATGCGCACCGAGAGTGACCAAACCATCTCGAAGCATGTCGGACAGCTCCAACCTGCTGAGCAGAGCGCGTCCAGCGAGGGCCCCGTCCGCTGTCCAATCGTTTGTGTGCCCCAGCCTGCGCGTGACGACGAAGATCGTCACCGGGAAGCCGAAACGACGGAAGATTGGGTATGCGACCTGCAGGTTGTCTCGATAGCCGTCGTCGATGGTGATCACTAGCGAACGTCGAGGCGGGAGCCGGGACGCGCGACGAGCGTCGACCAGATTCTCGAACGAAATCACCTTATAGCGAAGCAGCCTGAGGAGATGCATCTGTCGGGACAGCGATCGCGCTCTCACGACGTACCGGTCATCTTCATCTTCTGCGCCGAAGGCGTGGTACATGAGGACAGGTATGCCGGCAGTCAGGCGGGACCACCCGTCCCCGTTCATCGCCTGACGCACACCCTGCCAGAAGGCGAGCCGCGAAACAAAATCGAACCAGGCCCGGCGTCTGTCCGCGCCGGGGACCAGGGGCCCGAGCCGAGCCAGTAGCTCCGATGACAGCGCGGTTCTGATCATCAGGCGACGCAGCCAGATCTCACGCCGTGTCGTGTCGCCAAATCCACCGAGCAGCCTGGGCATCATCTTCGGTTCGTGGCGGGTCAGACCGACCTGGCTCTGGCCCTGAGCCCGGGCATCCCTGATCAAATGCCGGGCGCCCTTGGAGTCCACGTGCAGGGCCTCGGCTTCTGGAACGTAGACAGGGCGGCAGCCACGGAGCGTGAGCCGATAAGCCAGTTCAAAGTCCTCGCCGCGTTCCAGGTCTGTGGCGACCCCACCCACCGCGAGCAGCTCATCTCGCGGCACCGACAGGTTCCCCCCGTAGCAGGCGGCCCAGTCGAGGGGACGCTGGACGAGCGATTCGAAATGCCTGTTCCAGGATGCCGCAAAACTTCGCGCGTACCAATCTCCGTTCTCGGGCGGGAGCTGGACAAGCTTCCCGATGGCGAGCGATCGGGCTCTTGCGGTGTGCACCCGCAGGTGGGCCTCTATCACGTGCGGTCCCGCTACGACGTCGTCGTCCAGCAGAAGACAAATGTCCCCGGCGGCCAGATGAATAGCCCTGTTCTGCGCCACGGCTTGCCCCTCACCGGTCCCCTCGGTGACTCGGAGCGGGAACGCGGGATCGAACCTGCCGAGAAGCTGAGCGGTTGTGTCTCTTGAGCCATCGTCGCTTACGATGACCTCAAAGGTCTGAGGGGGCTGACTCTGGTTTTCAAGAGCCTGCAGGCAACGCTCGAGCATCGCCGCCCGGTCGCGCGTTGCGATGATCACGCTCAAGAGCGGCCGTGGGGTCATTGATCGGAGGGCTGCCGGCCCGTTATCAGGAGCGCTCGCGGGGGGCCCCAGGTCATCCCGAGTTCCTCCGCTCGGACTGCTACCAACATGAGGGGATACAGCAGCAACCGGATTGAAGTCGGCCATCGCTTCGTCCGGTCGCGGATCTCCTGGGCGGCCGTCACGGTTCCCCGCTGGGTAGCAGCCACGGTTACATCCTGGAAGCGCAGCTCCTGCAATCGTTGGGTCATCTCCTCGCTCGTGTATCCGTGGCGGACCTCGTGGCGCCAGACGGGAGAGCTCCATCGGAAAACCGGTTGCCAGGAACGCTCCGGAACATGAATAGCCAGTAGTCCTCCCGGCGCGACCGTCGCCGCGAGCATTTGGAGCGCAACGCTGTCGTCTCGTATCTCCGATAAACACTCCATCGCTACGACGACTTCGAAAGGCCCGAAATCAAGATGCTCAGTTAGGTCCATGCGCACGAACCTGACGTTCGTGTGTCCCCGAGCCCGAGCCCGGGCTCGCCCGGCCGCAAGAAGATCGTCGCGGAGATCCCCCCCGAGCAGCTGCCAGCCCGGGTGGGCGCGGGCCATGGCCAATGTCAGCAATCCCTCCCCGCACCCCGCGTCCAGCACGTGAGCGTCCTCGGCTGCGCCCTCCCGGCCAAGTGTTCGAAGAAGGTCTCGGAGCCGCAGCCTCCGAGTGGGCGCCATGAACGCCAGACGTTCCTCAATTCCGCCTCGCAGCCAGCGGATCATGGGCTCCGTCGCGAACTTCCGAGCTCCTCCTCGAGCAGACCTAGGCACGGAGCAGCCTTAAGGCCCTTCGGGGTCATGCCGTCCAGCTGAAGGTGTCGAAAGTCCGAACGCGCGTGCACGATCCAGGTCAACACGCGTAGCGAAGGAATGAGGTCGGTGTCCAGGCCGAGCTCGGCGCAGTAGTGAGAGAGGCAGGTCCTTGCGACGGTCCCTGTCGGGGTACTCGAATCCAGGAGGTTCCGGTAGGACAGCTGGGTGCGGCCTGTGCTCAGTGCGTCGTCCAGGATGAACGCGGAGTTGGCCAGGAAGTAGACGAGGTCCAGGGCAGGCAGTCCGAGCGGCTCGGCTGACTCCCAATCGTGAAGGCCAGGCTTATCGGGTCCCAGCCACACGATGTTCCAGGGGGAACAGTCTCGGTGCTCAGGGACTACCGGCAGATCTCCGAGCCGATCCAGAGACTCACGTAGTCCGAGCATAAGCTGATCAGTGAGGACAGGCTCGAACTGCCGGATGAACTCTCGGAAAGGAGCCTCCACCAGCCGGTCCCACCAGGCAGATCGTTGGACCGGGATGCTGCTCCCGGCCAGTTCCAAGAGCCAGCTAGTGACAGCCCGAGCCAGATCCGGAAAGCGACGCTGACTTAGCAAGACAGTCATCGGCGTGCCTACGAGGACGGACTCTCGGACGGCGAGTCTTCCCATCCGCCGCTCGGTGCCCAGTACCCGAGGGATGCCCTCAAGCTGCGGACGTTGATCGGCGATCTCCCTGAGCACCCGCGCCTCGCGATCCAAGCCCGGCTCCGCCCCCGGGACTCGAGCAAACTTCAACGCCTCAACGGGAGGCCCTCCCTCGAACACCAGTCCGACGACCTTGTTGATGCTGCGCTGGCCTGGTGTCAGGAGAAGGCCGGGGGATCGATGTGCCCCGGGGTTGCGCGGCGGCCCGTTCGAGGCCGCACCGCGACGGGCCACGGCACCTAGAGGGGCCAGCGCCCCCGCACGCGCGGCAGCCATCCACACCGTCTGCACGAGCTTCGATTGTGGGCCCCGATTCTGACGGCTGGCGAGGAGGAAACGGGGGGGTCCTGCCTCCGTTAGGGATACCCAGAACTCAGGGGTACTGCCAAACGGACGGGGCCCGGCCCAGAACACTCGGGCGTCCTCAAAGCCCGCTTTAGCCAGGGCTTGTGAGATCCGTCGTGTATTGCCAGGCCGGGGCATCTGCCACTCCGCGTAGACGGTACCGCCGGGCGCGAGGCGATCGTAGGCCTGCTGGAGCCGCTGTGGCGTCGGGTGGTCGAGCACGACGAGGTCGACAGCTTCTCCGGTCTGCTCATGCTTTTCCGAGCTGAGTGCCTCCAGGTCTCCACGGAGCCGACCCCTAGCCAGGTTCAGGATCGTCGGCTCGCCAGACTGCTCAATCAGGAAGCGCCAGTCAAGGCGGCGGAGCATCGGGTTGAGCGCCGAGGAAGAGGCGGGAGCCACCGCCGGGTCGTGAGCGCCGAGAAGCCTGCGATACGTCGACGTAATCCGCGTGGCCATGGCATCCCGGGTAAACTCGACTTCGGCATGGGCCCGCGCTTTTGCGCCTAACCGCCGGCGCAGTTCGTCATCGTCTAGCAGTCTTCTTATCGCCCCCGCCAGAGCAGCGTCGTCGGTGGGTGGCACAAGCAGCCCGCTAACTCCGTCCTCGATGAGTTCATCCGTTCCTGGGATCCCGGTCGCCACGATCGCCCGACCACTCGCCATGGCTTCGAGGACCGCCAGTGAGGAGCCCTCGTACAGTGATGGCAACACGAAGACGTCGCACGCCATCAAGAGCTCCCGGATGTCGCTGCGCTGTCCCAGAAAGACGACGCGCTTGCTCAGCCCGAGGTCCGCGACTCTAGCCTCGAGCTGCCGGCGAGAAGGCCCGTCTCCGGCCAGCAGGAACAGCGCGTCGGGTACAACCGCGGCGGCCTCCAGGAGGAGCGCGTGCCCCTTCTGCTCATCCAGACGTGCAGTGGTCAGCACTACGGGCCGGTCGTGGAGTCCTGTGAGGCTACTACGCAACTCTGATTCCTCGACCGGCGCAAAGTATTCGGGGCGCACGGCGTTATATACAACTTCGACCTTTCCGGGCGGCCAGCCGAGTTCTTGGATCAGCCTCTGCTGAATGTCTCTCGAAACCGCCACATAGCCATCCACTCTGCGGGCGAGCATGCGGAGCTGCCACCAGTTTGAGCGATCGGTGCGAAACGGCGGAACCAATTGCACCGTGGCTACCACTGCCGGGACGCGCGCCATAACGGCTGCTACAAGCGGATATTTGGCCGCGGTTGGGCCACTCAGATGCGCATGGAAGACATCCGGCTGCTCTCGACGCAACGTTCGAATCAACTTCGGCACGCGTCGGGCGCCGTCAAGACCCAGGGGCATCGGATCTACCAGCCGGAACGGAATGCCCAGTTCTCCGCATCGGTCGGCGAGTTCATCCGCGATCGGAGTGGGGGGCGCGAGCAGGGAGACGTGCCATTCCGAGCGGTCGAACCCCTCCACGAGCATGAAGAGCGCCTCTTCGGCGCCGCCGAAGGCACGGCTGTCAGTGAAGAAACAGACTGCGCGCGCCATCATGGGTAGCGTGAGAGTGGACGAGGGGCAGGGACACCGGCATGGTTTCGCGACGCGTCGCCTCCACTCGCGCACGCGGAGTTGATAAGGAAGCAGCCGAACGGGTCAGATCGCCCGCCTAGCCGCTCTGCGACAGTTCCGCCCCTCACGGCGTCTGCAAGAAGGCCGCACCAGCCCCTGGTGGCAGCCACGATCATCCCGGTGGAGTCAACAAGCTTCTGGAGATAGAGAGGATAGGGACAGGTGGAGCCTCACCGATTCGGTCGGGGTCGTCAGGGGCGGCGGGGGAACTGGGAGAAGTCTGGCCTTCGCTTCTCCAGGTATGCCTGTCGGCCCTCGGCCGCCTCCTGGCTCTCGTAAAAGAGGAGATTGCTGTCGTGAGCGAGCTGCTGGATGCCGGCGTAGCCATCCTCGTGAGCGTTGAAGGACGCCTTGACCAGCCGGAGTGCGAAGGGGGACTTGTCGAGCATCTCCCGGCACCAGCCCACAGTCTCCGATTCGAGGTCGGCCAGCGGCACAACGGCGTTGACCAGGCCCATCGCGAGCGCCTGCTCCGCGTCATACTGGCGGCACAAAAGCCAAATCTCCTTGGCCCGCTTCGGGCCGACCAGATCTCGCAGCAGCGACGTGCCATAGCCCCCGTCCCAGGAGCCCACCCGTGGCCCGGCCTGTCCAAAGCGGGCGTTGTCGGCGGCGATCGTAAGGTCGCAGCAGACGTGAAGAACGTGGCCTCCGCCGATGGCGTACCCGGCGACCATCGCGATGACGGGCTTGGGCAGGCGGCGGATCTGTACTTGGAGGTCCGTGACGTGGAAGCGCCCGACGCTCGCGCCCTCCTGGACGTAGCCGGTATCCCCTCGAACGCGTTGATCGCCGCCTGAGCAGAACGCTCGCGGACCCTCACCGGTCAGGATGATCACCCCCACATCCCCGTCCTCGCGGGCGCGAGTGAACGCATCCGTGAGCTCGATGATCGTCTCGGGGCGGAAGGCGTTGTGGACTTCGGGCCGGTCAATCGTGATCTTGGCGATGCCCGCAGCCTCACCCTGCGACTTCTCGTAGCGGATGTCCTCGTACTCGGCGACAGGTTCCCAGGTGGTCATGGCGGCTCAGACTACCGTTCAAGCGTGCACTCCTGGCTTCATAGGGCTCGGGCGCGGCATTCGGACCGAACGGCGATTGAGGGTCCCGGCCGATCGCTGAGCTACGCCGAGCTGGCTGAGGAGGCCCAGCGAGCTGCCGGTGCGTTCTCCATCGGCCAGCGGGTACCGCTGGCCAACGAGGACCGACTCGAATTCGCGATTGCCCTGCACGGATGTCTTCTGGCCCAGGCCGCTGCCGTTCCGATCGATCTACGCCTGAGCCGGGCCGAGCAGGCCGAGCGGGTGGCCAGTGGAATGGCCACCGAAAGGGCGGAAGTGGCCACGGTGATGCACACCTCAGGCACCACCTCGGCGCCCAAGCCGGTAGAGCTCACGTACGCCAACTGGGAGGCCAACGCGCTCGGATCGGCGGTGATGCTGGGACTCGACCAGCAGGAGCGCTGGCTGTGCGTGATGCCTCTGGCTCATGTGGGGGGACTGTCGATTCTGCTCCGTTCCACGATCTACGCCACCACCGCCGTCGTGCACGAGCGCTTCGACACTGAAGCGGTGCTGAACGAGCTGATGGACCCGCATCGGGCGATCTCCCTGGTCTCACTCGTGCCCACCATGCTGGCCCGGCTGCTGGACGCTGGACTCCGCCGCCCACCCACCCTGAGGTGGGCCCTGCTCGGCGGTGGACCGATCCCTGCACCGCTCCTGGAGAGAGCGCAGGCCGCCGTGGTGCCCGTAGCCCCCACCTACGGGATGACCGAGGGCTGCTCGCAGATCGCCACCTATGGGCTCCCCCTGCCCGGCGTCGAGCTTCGGACGGTCGAGGGAGAGCTGTGGGTCCGGGGACCGATCGTCGCCCCCGGCGCCCTCGCCGAGGATGGCTGGCTGCACACCGGAGATCTGGCCGACCTGGACGGTGACGGGCGGCTGACGATCATCGGCCGCGCTTCGGAGACGATCGTCAGCGGCGGAGAGAACGTGGCGCCCGCCGAGGTGGAGGCGGCGCTGCTGGAGCATCCGGCCGTGGCCGAGGCCGGCGTGTTCGCCCGCCCGGACGCGGAATGGGGGGAGGCCGTGACGGCCCGGGTGGTCCTGCGTGATGGCTCGGTCGTGACCGAAGAGGTGTTGCGCGACTGGTGCCGGAGCCGGCTGGCCGCCTTCAAGGTACCCAAGCAGGTGGAGTTCGCCCGGGACCTGCCGCGCACAGTGTCCGGCAAGCTCCTGCGCCGGCAGCTCTCATAGCGCCTCCTGATGTGACATCAGACGGGGATATGCTCCACCTCTGGTGTCAGGCGGCGACGATTCCCCCAATCAGCTGACCATCGAGGAGCTGGCCGCGCGTTCCGGGATGACGGTCCGCAACATCCGATCCCACCAGGCTCGGGGCCTTCTGTCGCCTCCCGAGGTCCGTGTGCGGGTGGGTTATTACGGTCCGGACCACCTGGCGCAGCTGCAGATGATCAGGGATCTGCAGCAGGACGGCTTCAATCTGGGCGGGATCAAGCGATTAATGGTCGACAGCGAGGGGACAGCTGAACGCCTGATGCGTTTCAAGTCGGAACTCAGCCGTCTGGCCGAGGAGCCTCCTGAGCAGCTCAGTGTGGCCGAGCTGGGGCGCCGGTTCCGAGTGGGACGTGACGTCGCCCCGTCCGTGCTGGCGAGGGCGGAGACCCTCGGGGTCCTCGTGCCGGCCGGAGAGGGCGTTTACGAGGTGCCGAGCCCGTCGCTGCTGGCGGTCGCCGAGGAGGCGGCGGGCGGGGGGGTTGACCTTGACGCAGCCCTGGATGTCTTCGAGGAGCTCCAGCAGCAGTGCGACGCGGCCGCCCACGCCTTCGTTGAGCTGTTCGTGACCCAGGTGTGGCAGCCCTTTCAGGAGGCTGACATGCCCACTGAGCGCTGGACTGAGCTGGACGAGGCAACCCAACGGCTGCTCCCACTGGCCTCCGATGCCCTCGTGGCCATCTTCCAGCGGCGTATGCGCGAGCAGATCAGGGCGGCGTTCGCTCAGGTCGGAGTGGAGAACGGCGCGCCATGACGACCATCGAGGAGCCGGACGAACAGCGCTCCCGCATGCGCGAAGCTTGGGAGTCTGCCTCCCAGGGCTGGGGGCGGCAGGCGGACCACCTGCGCGATGAGGGCATGCCCGTGTCGATCTGGATGCTGGAACACGCCGAGTTGCAGCCGGGCATGCGGGTGCTGGAGCTGGCCGCCGGGCCGGGCGACACCGGCTTCATGGCGGCCGAGCTGATCAATCCCGGTGGCACGCTGATCACCAGCGACGGCGCCGACGGAATGCTGGCCGTGGCCCGCGAGCGGGCGCACGAGCTGGGGGTGACCAACGTCGAGTTCAAGCAGCTGGAGCTGGAATGGATCGACCTACCCACGGCTGACGTAGATGTCGTCCTGTGCCGGTGGGGGATGATGCTGGCGGTCGACCCCGCTGCGGCCGTGGGCGAGTGCCGGCGCATCCTCAAGCCGGGAGGTCGGCTGACCCTCGCCGTCTGGGATGGGCCGGAGCACAACCAGGCGATGACCCTTCCGGGCGCTGTGCTCGTGGCCCTCGGGCTGACCGATTCGTCGCCCGCCGGGGGGCCGGGCCCCTTCGCACTGTCCGAGGCGGGTGCCCTGGACGAGCTGCTGCGGGATGGGGGTTTCGTGGATCCGCTGGTCGAGACGGTGACCATCCAGCGTCGCTACCCCTCGGTCCGGGACTGGATCGGCGAAACCGTCGACCTGTCGATGACGTTCGGCCGGGTGTGGGCTCAGCTCGACGGAGACCAGCGTCAGGCGGTGCTGTCCGAGGCCGACCGGCGGGCACGCCAGTTCGCCCAACCTGACGGCTCCCTGATGATCACCGGGCGGTCCTTGGTCGCCGTGGCCGAGGCCTGAAAAGGCCACCTCGCCCGGTCCGTCTAGCTATGCCCTAGGAACCCTTCAAGCGCACCCTGGCTTGCAGAATGGGCCGTGTTTTGCAGGGGTTTCATGTGAGGGCAGGCTCGGCGACATTGAAGGCATGCAATCTCGAAAGCTCGGGCCCGCTGTGGCCGCTTCCATTTTCCTGCTCACCCCGGCCGCCGCGTCGGCCAACTACTCGCACGTGGTCGCCCCGGGGGAGACCCTCACGTCGATCGCGGCCACGGACGGCCTCAGCATCTCGGCCCTGGCGGCCGCCAATGGGATGTCTCCCAGCGCGCCGCTGGTGGCGGGCACCGTCCTCCAGATCCCGCCACAGTCAGGCAGCTCCGCAGTGTCCGCGACGAGCGGTCAGGTCGCCGCGACCCCGTCGCCGGCGTCCTACGTGGTTCAGGCCGGTGACACGCTGACCTCAGTGGCCCAGCGCGCCGGCACCACCGTTTCACAGCTCGCCGCCGCCAACGGGCTGAACCCAAATGGCGTACTGGTGGCGGGCACGAAGCTCAACCTGTCCGGCGGCGGGAGCGTCTCCAGCGACCCTGATACCGACGGCGACAACGATGCCGGAACCGCTACCTCGGCGACAACTACATCCTCCGCTGGCTCCACGTCCTCCGCCTATGTGGTCCGGCCAGGCGACACCCTGACCTCGATCGCGCAGCGGGCGGGCACCACAGTGGCTCAGCTCGCGGCCGCCAATGGACTGAGCCCGAGTGGCGTCCTGGTGTCAGGCCGGGCGCTGACCATGCCCCAAGGCGGCGTGACGACGACGAGCACCGGGACCGCCCAGCCGGTCTCGGCCGCCGCTTCCGGTGGGCCTTACCCGACACCCCAGACGGTCAGCGGATCCGAGATCAGCAGCATCGCCGCCGCCAATGGCGTACCCAGCTCGCTGGCTCAGGCGATCGGCTGGCAGGAGAGCGGCTGGAACAACAACGAGGTTTCGTCCGTCGGAGCGGTGGGTGTGATGCAGATCGTGCCTTCCACCTGGCAGTGGATCCAGCAGAACATGGCCGGCAACAGCCTGGCTCCCGCATCGGCCACCGACAACGTACGCGGTGGAGTGCTGCTGCTGCGATCTCTGCTGTCGGTCACCGGCAGCGACTCGATGGCCGCCGCGGGCTATTACCAGGGTCTGTCCTCGATCCGCGCACACGGGCTGTATCCGGACACCCAGCAATACGTCAACAGCGTGATGGACCTGCAGCAGCGGTTCGGCGGCGGCTGAGAGCCGGATCCGGGCGCCGCGGCCGGGCGGTGTAGGCTGCGGCGCCATGTTCTACGACGACGACGCGGACCTCCGCCTGCTCGACGGCAAGACCGTCGCGATCATCGGCTACGGCTCTCAGGGCCATGCGCATTCCCTGAACCTGAAGGATTCCGGCGTTGACGTCGTCGTGGGATTGCGCGGCGACTCCAAGAGCGCGCCACGTGCGAAGGAGGCCGGCTTCCGCGTGCTGGAACCCGCCGATGCGGCCAGCGAAGGCGACGTGGTGATGCTGCTGGTGCCGGATGAGCTCCACCGGCAGGTGTGGGAGGACGGGGTCAAGGACGGGATCGCCTCCGGGAACATGCTGATGTTCGGACACGGATTCTCGATCCACTACGAGCAGATCGTCCCCCCGCCCGATATCGACGTGACCCTGGTCGCCCCCAAGGGACCCGGCCATCTGGTACGCCGGCAGTACCTGGAGGGCTCGGGGGTGCCCGGTCTGGTGGCCGTCCATCAGGACGCCACCGGGCAGGCGATGCAGCTGGCCCTGGCCTACGCCAAGGGGATTGGCAACACCCGCGGCGGGGTCATCGACACCACGTTCAAGGACGAGACGGAGACTGACCTGTTCGGCGAGCAGGCCGTCCTGTGCGGTGGGGCCACCGAACTGGTGCGGGCGGGCTACGAGACCTTGGTGGACGCCGGCTACGACCCTCGGCTGGCCTACTTCGAGTGCCTGCACGAGCTGAAGCTGATCGTCGATCTGATGTACGAGAAGGGCATCGCCGGAATGCGCTACTCCATCTCCAACACGGCCGAATACGGCGACCTGACCCGGGGAAAGCGGATCATCAGCCAAGCCACCCGAGACGCTATGAAGGAGGTCTTGGAGGAGATCCAGTCCGGCGACTTCGCTCGCGAGTGGATCGCCGAGAACCGGGCTGGCCAGGAGAACTTCAAGCGCATGCGTGAGGAGCAATCCGCCCATCAGGTCGAGGTGGTGGGCAAGGAGCTCCGCGAGCAGATGGACTGGATCGAAACCTCGTTCGACGAGTAGGACCCGCGGTCCGATGGGCAGCGCCGAGGAGTTCCGTCACCTGCACGCCGACGGGCTCCTGCTGATGCCCAACGCGTGGGATGTCGGGTCGGCCAGGCTCCTCGAGCATCTTGGGTTCCGCGCCCTGGCCACCACGAGCAGCGGCGCGGCGGCGGCCCGAGGTCAGACCGACGGGGGCCTGGCAAGCGAGGCGGCGCTTCGCCACAGTGCCGAGCTGGCTGGTGCAGTGCAGCTGCCGGTTTCGGGCGATCTCGAGAATTGCTTCGCCGACGCTCCGGAGGGTGTGGCCGAGACGATCCGGCGGGCGCGGGCCACGGGACTCGCTGGAGCTTCGGTGGAGGACTGGAGTGGCACGGCAATTTACGAGCGAGGCCTGGCTCTGGAGCGGGTGCAAGCGGCGGTCGAGGCCGCGGGCGGCGCGCTGGTGATCACGGCGCGGGCCGAGAACCACATCCATGGCGTCGACGACCTGGCTGACACGGTCGAACGGTTGCAGGCGTTCGCTGAGGCCGGAGCCGACGTCGTGTTCGCGCCGGGGATCAGAAGCGAGGAGCAGATTCGGGCCGTGGTGGGAGGCGCCGGCGTCCCGGTCAACGTGCTCGCCCTTCCGGGCGTGCCTCCGGTGGAGCGGCTGGCCGAGCTGGGCGTACGGCGGCTGTCCGTGGGCGGAGCGTTCGCCTTCGCCGCTTACGGAACCCTGGTCGAAGCAGCCCGGCAACTCCAGCAGAGCGGGACCTACGCTTACTTCGAAGCCGCCGCCCGCGGCAGCGAAGCTGCCCTCGCTGCGTTCGGTTGAACCTCGCCTCTCCCTCTCATGGGGGAGGCCGGTTTCAACGTCTGGAGGGATGGCGCGCTGAGCGGTGCGGCTTTACGCTCGCGGGTGTGGATCGACCGCTGAACACTGCGCTTGGCTGGCGCATCCCGAACTGGCTGCTCGACTACGGGCCGGTCGCCTTCATCGTTCTCATCGGAGTCGCGGAGACGTACTGGCACCGGGCCCAGCCGCAGTCCGGGGGCGCCGGGGTCGTTCTGATCCTGATGGCCGCCGCGCTGACCGTGCGGCGCCGGTGGCCGCTGGCCGTCCTGGGTGGGCTGCTCGTGCTGACGCTCGTGGGCCGGTATCCGGCCCTGGACCTGCCGGTGCTGTTCGCCGTTTTCACGGTAGCCGAATATCTGGACCGGCAGTGGGTGGCCGCTGCCGCCCTGGTCGCGGCGGTTGTGCTGATCGTCGCCACACCGATTCACACGGGGCACATCGCGGCCCGCGGGGCGGTACCGCAGCTGGTTGCGGTCGGGCTGGCCGTGGCGGCGGGGTTGTACCTCCGCACCCGGGCGGAGTACATCATCGGACTGCGCGAGCGAGCCGAGCGGGTGGAGCGCGAGCGAGAGCTGCTCTCCGACCAGGCGGTGGCCGGCGAGCGGGTTCGGATCGCTCGCGAGCTGCACGATGTGGTGGCCCACAACGTTTCCCTGATGGTCGTACAGGCCCAGGCGCTGGCCGCCACAGCCAACGGCGATGGGTCCCAGACCGAGTCACTGAACCGGATCGGGGATCTCGGCCGGGAGGCGATGTCCGAGATGCACCGGATGCTCGGCGTGCTGCGCTTGCGGGAAGACGTCGGCGCGGATCGTGAGCCGCAACCCGGCGTCCGGGATCTGGCGGCTCTCGTCTCACGGGCCGGCGAGACGGGTTTGAGTGCCGAACTCAGCGTGATCGGCGAGGCCAGGGAGTTAGCGCCGGGGGTGGACCTTTCCGTGTATCGCATCGTCCAGGAGGCGCTGACTAACGTAATCCGGCACGCGCACGCCGAACAAGTCCAGGTCCGGCTGGCCTACCGGTCAGGCCGTCTGGAGGTGGAGGTCGTCGACGACGGGTCCGCCGGGGCACCGGTGCCGGCTGCGCCGATCGATGGTCATGGCTTGGTGGGCATGCGCGAGCGGGTGGGACTGCTCGGCGGAGAGCTGATCGCCGGACCCCGGCTCGACGCCCCGGGCTACCGGGTCTACGCCCTACTGCCCACGACCTGAACGTGCCGAAGCTGAGGGTGCTGATCGCCGACGACCAGCCGCTGATGCGGGCGGGATTCCGCGCCGTGCTCGAGGCCACCGGTGAGATGGAGGTGGTGGCCGAGGCGGTCGACGGGGTGGAGGCGGTAATCAGCGCCAAGGCATCGCATCCCGACGTGATCTTGATGGATGTGCGGATGCCGAACCTGGACGGGATCGAGGCGATCAAGCGGCTACCCAATCACCGCGTGCTGGTGCTGACCACGTTCGGCCTGGACGAGTACATCGTCGAGGCGCTGCGGGCGGGGGCAAGCGGCTTCATCACCAAGGACGTGCCGGCGGACGAGCTGGTCAGAGCGGTCCGGGTTGTAGCGGCCGGAGACGCGCTGCTCACTCCCGCGATCACCCGCCAGCTGCTGGACCGGGTGGCCCGACGGCTGCCGGCACCGGTCAGCGCCACCCCGAGCACCCTGGAGCAGCTGACCGAGCGCGAGCGAGAGGTTTTGGAGCTTCTGGCGCGGGGGATGTCCAACGCCGAGATCGCCGAGTCCTTGATCGTCGGCGAGGCGACGGTGAAGACGCACGTGTCCAACGTGCTGATGAAGCTCGGTCTCCGTGACCGGGTGCAGGCCGTGGTGCTGGCCTACGAGATCGGGCTGGTCAAGCCCGGCTCGCCGACCTGAACGCCATCCCCCGCTCGGGGGAGAAGGTGACAAGCGATCCGCCACCGGGCGTAGGGGCGCCTCGGACCCCCGGGCGACGACACGGCCCTCCGCCGGACATAGCGTGCCGGTCATGACAAACACGCCGATCATCGAGACACAGCAGCTGAGCAAACGCTTCGGCGAGCGACAGGCCGTGTTGGATCTCAACCTGGAGGTACCCCGAGGAAGCGCCTTCGGCTTTCTTGGTCACAACGGAGCCGGCAAGACGACGTTGATCCGGATGTTGCTCGGGCTGACCGCGCCTTCCACCGGCACCATGCACATGCTGGGACGAGCGTTGCCCCAGGCCCACTCCGAGGTGCTCGCCCGGGTCGGAGCCATCGTCGAGGAGCCGCACTTCCACCAGCACCTCACCGGACGTGAGAACTTGCGGGTGATCGCGGCCGCTCGAGGGTCGGAGGCGATGGACAGAATCGAGGGCTCGCTGCGTCGAGTCGGCCTGCTTGACCGGGGCGATGACCGGGTGCGCACCTACTCACAGGGGATGCGCCAACGGCTCGGGGTGGCGCGCTGCCTGCTGCCCGATCCGGAGCTGCTGATCCTGGACGAGCCCATGAACGGGCTGGACCCGGGCGGCATCCTCGAGCTGCGGACGATGGTCCGGGACCTGGTCGGCGAGGGGCGAACCGTGTTCCTGTCCTCCCACCTGCTGGACGAGGTGGAGAAGACCTGTGACGCCGCCGCCGTGATCGACCGTGGTCGCCTGATCGCCCAGGGGCCGATCGACACCCTGCTGGCTCAGGACCGGGCCGAATTGGAGATTGGGTGCGGCCAGACCCATCTGGCGTTGGATGTGCTGGACGGCCATCCCGCGGTAATCAACGCCCGCGAGACGCTCGACGGGATCCGACTGATCCTCACCGAGATCGGGGCTGCGGCTCAGATCAACAGCACGCTGGTCGAATCGGGCGTCCCGGTGTTCCGGCTCGAGCCGGTCCGGCACTCGCTCGAGCAGCGCTTTCTGGAGATCACATCACGAGTGGGGGAGGCCCAGTCATGAATTTCGACATTACGCGTCGGATGCTGGCGGCGGAAATCCTCAAGCTCCGCCGCAACCGCACGATCATGACGGTGGCGTGCTTGCTCACCTTCGGGATGATGGCGCTCACGTTCGGCTACGACGCGATCCAGCATGCGTCGAACCCGACGCAGCACGGGCCGGCCGGGGGGCTTCTCGGCTTCGGACGGGCGGTCAAGTCGCTGGGCCTGTACTTCGCACTGCTCGCCGCCTCCCTGATCGGGACAGAGGCCGGGACCGCCGACATCTCCAGCGGCGTGTTCCGGGATCTGGTGGCCACGGGCCGTTCGAGGCTGGTGCTGTTCGGAGTGCGCGCCCCGGCGGCGATTCTCGTCACGTTCGCGCTCACCGGCACCACGTTCCTCCTGAGCATCGCACTCAGCTTCGTACTGGCCGGCGGGCAGCCGACCCCCAGCCTGTCCCTGATCCTGCAGTCCGCCGGCTGGATCTTGCTATGCAACGCCGTCGTGTGCGCTTTTGCGGTAGGTGTGGGCTCGCCGACCGGGTCTCGGGGCGCCACGCTCGTGACGGTAATCGGGTGGCAGACGGTGGCCACCGAGCTGCTACTGCACATCCAGTCGCTGGGATCGGCTCGGGACGCGTTGCTGACCCCTGGGCTGGGTCAGCTGATGCCGGTGCCCGGCGACGTCGCCGGCATCAGCATGGCAGCCGGACTGGCGGTGGCTGTGGTGGCGGCGTGGGCGATCGTGCCCACGCTGATCGGCGGCTGGCGCACCCAGACGACTGACGCGTAAGAGCCGCGGGGACCCAACCCACCCCGCGGGCGTGCTCAAAGCCGCCCGCGGGACGCGCCCAATGACCCGGCCGGTGGTTCGGTACAGTTGCCCGCGCCGTCGTGCCTCAGACCCTTCTGCAGATCCCGGAGCAGTTGAAGCCCCGCGACGGCCGGTTCGGCTCGGGACCTTCTCGTCTGCGCGCTGACCAGCTGCCTCGGCTGGCCGCCGAGGGCTCCTGGCTGATGGGCACCTCGCATCGGCAGAAGCCGGTCCGCGAGCTGGTGGGGCGGGTGCGGGGCGGGCTGCGCGATCTGTTTTCGCTGCCCGACGGCTATGAGGTGGTGTTGGGCAACGGCGGAACCACGGCGTTCTGGGATGCCGCCACCTGCGGGCTGGTCCGAGAACGGGCGCTGCATCTGACCTACGGGGAGTTCTCCTCCAGGTTCGCCGCGGCCACGGGGCGGGCGCCGTTCCTGGCCGATCCCATGCGTCTCGAGGCCGAGCCGGGCGATGCGCCGGACCCTCAGGATGCGCCTCCCGCACCAGTTGACGCGATCACGTGGGCGCACAATGAGACCTCCACCGGCGTGATGGTGCCGGTATCCCGCCCCTCCCACCTGGACGACCAGACCCTCGTCCTGGTCGACGCCACCTCCGGTGCCGGCGGCCTGCCGGTGGATGTGGCCGCCACCGATGCGTACTACTTCGCCCCCCAGAAGGGATTTGCCTCCGACGGCGGCCTGTGGCTGGCGCTGCTCAGTCCGGCGGCGCTCGAGCGGATCGCCCAGGTGGAGAGCGAGCGCCCCACGGTGGGGCCGGAGCGGTGGATTCCCGAGTTCCTGTCGCTGAGCATCGCGCTGGAGAACTCGCGCAAGGACCAGACGTACAACACTCCGGCGATCGCCACGCTGTTCCTGCTGGGAGATCAGATCGAGTGGATGCTTGAACAGGGTGGACTGGACGCAATGGTGTCGCGCACGAGGGCCTCATCGGAGCACCTGTATGGATGGGCGCAGAGCCACGAGCTGGCCACCCCCTTCGTGTCTGACCCGGCCAAGCGTTCGCTGGTGGTGGGAACGATCGACTTCGATCAATCGGTGGACGCCGGGCAGCTGGCGGCCACGCTGCGCTCCAACGGGATCGTCGATGTCGAGCCCTACCGAAAGTTGGGTCGAAACCAGCTGCGGGTGGCCATGTTCCCGGCCACCGATCCCACTGACGTGCACGCGCTCACGGCCTGCGTCGACTGGGTGCTGGAGCAGGGCTCATGAGCGCGACCGGCACCGAGAACGGGGGTGGGGTGATGGCGGCCCCTCCCGGCGGGCGGCCGCGGGTGCTGGTGGCCGAGAAGATCGGACAGTCCGGCATTGACCTGCTGCGCGAGCACTTCGACGTGGAGCTTGGCTTCGGCTGGGACCGGGCGGAGCTGAGCCGGCGGCTGCGCGAGTTCAGTGGCCTCCTGATCCGGTCGGCCACTCAACTCGACGCCGAGCTGATCGGGTCGGCGGAGAATCTGCGCGCGGTCGGGCGGGCCGGCGTGGGCGTCGACAACGTCGACGTGCCGGCGGCCACGAAGCGTGGCATCGTGGTGGCCAACGCCCCCCAGTCCAACGTGATCACCGCGGCCGAGCACACGATGGCGCTGCTGCTCGCGCTGGCCCGCAACGTGCCCCAGGCCCATGCCTCTCTGACGTCCGGCAAGTGGGAGCGCTCGAAGTTCTCGGGGGTGGAGTTGTGTGACAAGACCTTGGGAATTCTGGGGTTCGGGCGGATCGGGCAGCTGGTGGCTGGGCGGGCCCGGGCTTTCGGGATGCACGTCACGGCCTACGACCCGTATGTCGGCGCCGAGCGCTACCGGGAGCTCGGGGTGCACAAGGCGGAGTCCTCCGACGAGGTCTACGGGGCCGCCGACTTCCTCACCCTGCACCTGCCCAAGACGCCGGAAACCGAAGGCTGGCTGGATGCTGAGGCGCTAGGCAAGTGTCGCGACGGCGTCCGCGTGCTGAACGTGGCCCGCGGGCCCCTGATCGTCGATGAGGATCTGCGGGAGGCGCTCGACAGTGGCAAGGTGGCCGGGGCCGCTCTGGACGTGTTCCGGTCCGAGCCCATCACCGAGCACCCCCTGTTCGGCTATCCGAACGTGATCGTCACCCCGCACCTGGGCGCCTCGACCGCCGAGGCGACCGACCGAGCGGGATACCAGGCGGCCGAGCAGGTGGTGGCGGCGTTGACGGGGGGTGTGGTAACCAGCGCGGTCAACGTGCCCGCTGTGTCGGCTGAGGATATGGAGGCGGTGGGCCCTTTCATGTCGCTGAGCCGCTCGCTGGGTCGGATCGCCGTGGCTCTGGCCGAGGGCTCGTCGATCGACACCCTGCAGGTCGAGTTCCTGGGCCGGATCGCCGAACACGACACACGCCTGCTGACGATCCACGTCCTGCTCGGGGCGCTGCGCGGCCACACCGAGGAGGACGTCAACGAGGTGAACGCCCCGTCGATCGCCGAGGCGCGAGGGATCGAGGTTCGGGAGGTCAAGCAGACCGGAGTGCGGGACTACGCCGACCTGATCCGCGTCAGCGTGATCGGCGGTGAGGATCAGGTGCGCGTGGCCGGAACGCTGATCGGCCGCCGCTTGCGCCCGCATCTGCTGGAGGCGTGGGGGCTGCGATTCGACGTTCAGCTGGAGGAGCACTTGACCCTGTTCCGCTATCAGGACCTGCCCGGGATGATCGGCCGGGTAGGCACGATCCTCGGCCAGCATGGGGTGAACATCGCCTCAGCCGCGGTGGGCCGCCAGCCCGAAGGGGAGGACGACCTGGGCGGCGAGCCGCTGGCCGCGATGACGATCACCACGGATCGGCCGGTCCCGCGGGAGCTGGTGCAGGAGATCGCGGCGGGGGAGGGGTTCGTGGCCGGGCGGACGGTGTCGCTGTAGGGCTGTCTGAACGGCGCTTGGGAGGACCAGCGCCAGGTTTTCGGCCCCGCGCGAGCGACCGGGCAGGCGGCGTGGCGATTTGCTCGCTGGGGGCCAAAAAACCGGCCCGGGGCGAGCACATCGCCTGTGCCGCCACCGATTTGCTCGCTGGAGGCCGGTCAGTCAGGCCAGACGGCCGCCCGCTCGATCTGCTCGAGCGTCTCGTCGGTCCGCCGGTCGGCGACCATCGCCTCCATCGCCTCGGCCACGGTGGCGGCCCACACCCGGCGCACGATCAGGGCGTCGTCTCCCGCCTCGTCGAGCTCGGCCCAGTCCAGGGAGACGCGGGAGCGGGTGCCGGCCGGGGCATCGGGCGGCAGCTCGTCCTCGGGACCGAACAACGTGATCTGAGCTCGCCAGCCGTGAGGGCAGAGCTCGCTCATGGTCGCCCGCAGACGCTCCTCGAGCTCGGCGGCGGATTGAAGTTCAGCCTGGGCAGGACGCCGGCGCCAACGGTGCCGCCCCGCGGTGGCCAGCAAAGTGGCCGCCGCAGCGGCGAGCAGGGGCACGCCGATCAGCAGCGCGATCGCGCCCAGAGCGGGCCGCAGCGTTCCCACGTGCGCCTGGGGCAGCGCTGCTGCCCGGCTACCGATCGTGGTGACGGCGGCAAACGACCCCACTGCGACCTCAAAGTACCGCTTGGCGGATGACCGTCAAGCGCTTGCGGCAACGGTTGACTGTTTCCGGGCCGCGGCCGATACTGTGGGTGGACATGTCGTTTCGCCTGGACCTCCGACTTCTTCTCCTCCTCCCCCTCCGGGGGGAATGAGCGTGGGCGGCCGCACGTAGCCGCGAACTAAGCCGAGAAGCCGCAGGACCAGACCGACAGGAGCGACATGAACCAGCAGGACCCCAACCGAGTACTGATCTTCGACACGACGCTGCGAGACGGCGAACAGTCGCCCGGGATCTCGCTGAACACGCAGGAGAAGCTGGAGATAGCCCACCAGCTGGCCCGGCTGGGCGTGGACGTGATCGAGGCCGGATTCCCGATCACCTCGCCCGGGGACTTCGAGGCCGTGCAGGCGATTTCCCGCGAGGTCGACGGACCGATCATCTGCGCCCTGGCGCGCACCGCGGCGGGCGATATCGACCGGGCCTACGAGGCGGTGCGCGACGCTGATCGCCGGCGGATCCACACCTTCATCGCCACCAGCGACCTGCACATCCGCCACAAGCTGCAGACCACGCGCGAGGATGTTCTCGGGCAGGCCCGGGCGGCCGTGGCTCACGCCAAGCAATACGTCGACGATGTGGAGTTCTCGCCCGAAGACGGCTTCCGCTCGGATCGCGAGTTCATGGCCGAGGTGATCTCCGCCGCCATCGAGGAGGGCGCGACCACGATCAACGTGCCAGACACCGTCGGGTACGCCACGCCGGAGGAGTACGCGGAGATGTTCACCGAGCTCCTGGGACTCGTCCCAGCCTTGCGTGAGGTGACGGTCTCGGTGCACTGCCATGACGACCTGGGCATGGCGGTGGCCAACTCGCTGGCCGGCCTGCGGGCCGGCTGCCGCCAGGTCGAGTGCGCGATCAACGGCATCGGGGAGCGCGCGGGTAACGCCAGCTTGGAGGAGATCGTGATGGTGCTGCAGACCCGGGCCGCCTACCTCGGCTTGAGCACCGGCGTCAACTCGCGGGAGATAGCCCGGACCTCGCGGCTCGTCTCGCGCCTGACCGGGTACCCGGTGCAGCCCAACAAGGCGATCGTGGGCCGCAACGCGTTCGCGCACGAGGCCGGGATCCACCAGGACGGCGTGCTCAAGGAGCGCACCACCTACGAAATCATGGATGCGACAACCGTGGGCCTGGACGCCAACTCGATTGTGCTGGGCAAGCACTCGGGCCGCCACGCCCTCCAACAGGCGCTGAGCGAACTGGGTTTCGAGGTGACCGGCCAGAACCTGAACGCCGCCTTCAAGGCCTTCAAGGAGCTGGCGGACAAGAAGAAGCAGGTCACGGCCATGGACCTGGAAGCTCTGCTCACCGACGAGCTTCGCGAGGATGCCCAGCTCGGGTACACGCTGGACTGGTTCGAAGTGGAGGCTTCCTCGCGGCGCCCACCCCATGCACGAGTGGGGATCAACACGCCAGACGGTGAGGCCTTGACCGGAGCGTTCACCGGTGACGGCCCGATCGATGCCATCTTCCGGGCGATCAACGCGGCGCTCGACGCCGACGCCAAGCTGAGAGAGTTCCGGGTCGACGCGGTCACCGGTGGCCAGGATGCCCTGGGTGAGACCTCAGTGGTGCTCGAGGTGGGGGGCGTGACGGGCTCCGGGCAGGGCGTATCCACCGACATCTTGGAGGCGGCCGGCCGGGCCTACGTGCGAGCGGTCTCCAATGCTCTGCGGCGGAGGGAACTGGCGAACAGCGCTGAGGCAGGCAGTGCTCAGGAGGCGGTAAGCGCTTCCTGACCGGCCAGCCGGCGGCCCTGGCGGTAGCCGGCAGCCAGCACCCGTCCGCTGGGCTCGGCTGACATGAGGTTCCAGCCCATCTCCGAGGCCGAGGCTGGGTCCGGGGAGATCACCCGGACGGTGGCTCCCCGGCGGCGTAGCGCGGCCGCCTCGACGGCCACCACACCGCGCGATGTGAAGCGCGCCGCGTTAAGCAGGCCGCCGTAGCCGGCCAGGCTGGCGGTGGGATTCAGGCACAGAACCTCGCTGCCGCGCCCGGCTGGGGCGGCGTCCAGGTTGGTCGGGCTCCAGACCCCGCCGTCGACGTATTCCACATCTCCGATCCGCACGGGGGCAAACAGCCACGGCACCGAGCACGATGCCGCCACCGCAACGCCGACAGAGGCCGGCGGAGCGCTGGGCTGCCCAAACACCACCCGCCGGCCGTTACGCCGGTTCACGGTGATTATCCGGAGGCGTCCATCGAAGCGAGCTCCCAGCCCGTCCACCTCACGCTCGAGGCGTTCGAGCGACATCTTTCCGCGACCCATCGCTCGCAGCGCGGCCGCCCGGGCCAGGGCACCGCCCGACGCGGTGGCGGCGAGTGACAGCGCGGCCACCGGGGTGCTCAGCGCCACCGCCCACTCGCCGGCGTTGCGGGCCAGCTGCAGGGCGCGAGCCGGAGTCGTCGGACTGGCGTGGTTCTCCGCCTCCGCCCAGGTCTCGCGCAGGTTCGAGGGGCGGCGCGGGGACTGTCCAGCGGCCAGCCGGGCGGCCACGATGCTTCCGGCCGACGTACCGACCAGGTACTCGCACCGGCGCAGGTCGATGGAGGCGCCGTCCTCGAGTCCGGCCAGCACGCCGGTGAGCCACGCCTCGCCGAGGACGCCGCCGCCTCCGAGCACCAGGATGTCCGGTCGGGACAGCATCTGGATCGAGGCTACCCATCTCGTCCGCATGGCCCCGGGAGCACTCAAGTAGGCCACCCCTTGTGCCGATTTGGGATTCGATGTCTGCCGGAGGAGTCAACATCCCCAACCGCGTCGGGATTCGCCTGCGCCCGGCGCTGGGAACCCTGGCCGCTGCGTCGGTGATGCTGACCTGCGCCGCGCCGGCCAGTGCGCACCGATTCCCGATCCCGCGCTGCGGGTGGGTGTCTAAGTCCCGGGTGCAGCGCACGTTCGGTGTGCAGGTCAAGGCTCGCAAGCCGTACTGGGCGACGAAAATCGCTCCCGTCCTCCATTGCAACTTCACGGAGAGGCAGTCCGGACTGCAGGTGCCCGGCCAGCCGATCGTTCGGGTTCAGTTCCGCGAGCTCCAGCGCCTGGAGCCTCAGTCGGGCTTCGTTCCAGTGGAGCACCTGGGCAACTGTCGGCGCCGGGTTTCGTGCACCAAAGGGAAGTCGGCCTGGCTCTATACCCAGCAGGCCTATTCCAGCCTAAGCCCGACGCCCTTCACCGCCTCCGTCTCACTCGGAGTGGAGGCTGGGCTGAACAGCATCGTCATTCAGGTGGCAAACCCGTTCGGTCCCCTCCCGGTGGCCAACGAGGTGACGGCCGCCGAGCACCTAGCCAAGAAGCTGGCCCGTCGCTTCCGCTGGAAGTGATCGCATACAACCGTACGTGATAACGTACGGTTTGGATGACTGAGCTGATCACCGCGAGCCCGGGGGCAGACGCCCTGGGCGCCCGGATCCGCTTGCTGCGCGAGGCGATGGACCTTTCGCTGCGGGATCTGGCCGAGCGGTCTGGCGTCAGCGCGCCGATGCTCAGTCAGGTGGAGAGGGGGGAGACCTCTCCCACCCTCCAGGTGGCCGCCCGTATCGCCAAAGGCCTCGAGCTGCGCCTCTCGCAACTGCTCCGTCTCGATGAGGACGGGGCGGTCACCGTGGTCCGGGCGGCGGAGCGCCGGCATGGCCCGCGCGATCGCCGCGGGCACAGCTACGAGGTGCTGACGCCGCCCCTCCCCGGTCAGCGGACCGAGCTCTCTCGCCACCGGCTCGCACCGGGCGCCCGCACCGGTGGTCCGGGCGACCCGCCCATGCACGAGCCGGGGAGCCGTGAGACGGCCCTGGTTCAGTCCGGCCGGCTGACGCTCGTATGCGACGGGCGCGAATACGAGCTATCCAGCGGCGACTGCGTCACCTTCGACGCAGACCTCAATCATCACTTCGAGAACCCCGGAACCGAGGAGGCCGTCCTGCTCGCCATCGTGAGCGCCGGCCTGCGAAGGAGCTAGACCACACGCCATGCCCAAAACCCTGTTCGACAAGATCTGGGAGCGCCACGAGGTGGCCCCAGGCCTTCTGTACATCGACCTGCACCTGGTCCACGAGGTGACCAGCCCCCAGGCGTTCGACGGCCTGCGCATGAACGGGCGCGCTGTGCGCCGGCCCGACCGCACGCTGGCCACCGCCGATCACAACGTTCCCACCGACGGCACGCCGGTGGCCGCGCGAATCAAAGACGAGCTCAGCCGGGTCCAGGTGGAGACGCTCGAGCGCAACTGCCAGGAATTCGGCATCCCGGTGTACTCGCTGGGCTCCGATCACCAGGGCATCGTGCACGTGATCGGGCCGGAGCTGGGCGTCACCCAACCGGGCATGACGATCGTCTGCGGCGACAGCCACACGGCCACGCACGGTGCGTTCGGTGCCCTGGCCTTCGGGATCGGCACGAGCGAGGTGGAGCACGTGCTGGCCACCCAGTGTCTGGTCCAATCGAAGCCGAAATCGATGCGCATCCGCTTCGAGGGCGAGCCTGGCTTCGGGGTCACGGCTAAGGACCTGATCCTCGCGACGATCGGACAGATCGGGGTCGCCGGCGCGGTCGGACACGTGGTGGAGTTCGCCGGTCCGGCCATCCAGGCCCTGTCCATGGAGGGCCGGATGACCGTGTGCAACATGACGATCGAGGCCGGGGGCCGCGCGGGGATGATCGCCCCGGACCAGACCACGTTCGAGTACGTACTCGGCCGTCCGGGAGCACCGGACAGCGTGCCCGATGGGTGGCGGGAGCTCTACACCGAGGACGGAGCCACGTTTGACCGCGAGGTGGTGATCGACGCCGCTCAGGTAAGCCCGATGGTCACCTGGGGGACCAACCCCGGGATGGTCGCGCCCGTCTCCGATGCCGTCCCGCAGCCGGGGTCCGAGCAGGATGAGCGGGCCCTCGAGTACATGGGGCTTCAGGCCGGCACGCCGATCGAGGAGATCCGTCTCGACCGCGTGTTCATCGGCTCGTGCACGAATTCGCGAATCGGCGACCTGCGCGCGGCCGCCGAGGTGGTGCGGGGGAGCCAGGTAGCCGACGGCGTGTACGCGATGGTGGTGCCGGGCTCGGCGCAGGTCAAGAACCAGGCCGAGGCCGAGGGTCTGGATGAGGTGTTCCGGGAGGCGGGCTTTGACTGGCGCGGGGCCGGCTGCTCGATGTGCCTGGGCATGAATCCGGACATCGCGGCCCCGGGCGAACGGGTGGCCTCGACCTCGAACCGGAACTTCGAGGGACGCCAGGGCCGCGGTGCTCGCACTCATCTGGTCTCGCCGCAGATGGCGGCGGCAGCGGCCATCGAGGGCCACTTCGTGGATATCCGCTCCTGGAGCCGCGAAGGGGCGGTGGCCTGACATGCGGGCGATCGAAACCATCACCGGGGGTGTATCCGTCCTCAACCGGGACGACATCGATACCGACCAGATCATCCCCAAGCAGTTCCTCAAGCGGGTCGAGCGGACCGGCTTCGGGGAGTTCCTGTTCTATGACTGGGCCAAGGAGCCGGGCTGGCAGCTGCCCCGGAATCCCGTGCTGGTGGCGGGACGGAACTTCGGCTGCGGCTCGAGTCGTGAGCACGCCCCCTGGGCGCTCGAGGATTACGGCTTTCAGGCGATCATCGCGCCCAGCTTCGCTGACATCTTCCGCTCCAACTGCACGAAGATCGGATTGCTGCCGGTGCAGCTGTCCGCCGAAGCGTGCCGCGCGATCGCCGAAGCGGGCGAGTGCCAGGTCGACCTGCGCGAGCAGGCGGTGCGCTGGCCGGGGGGGTCAGAGACCTTCCAGATCGATCCCCAGATCAAGCACCGTCTCCTGAACGGGCTCGACGACATCGGCCTGACGCTGGCGCAATCGGATGCGATCGAGGGATATGAGCACGAGCGTGAGCGGCGCGGGCCGGTCACCACGAGCTTGCTGTGACAGCCGCCGATTGTGAGTTCGGCGGCCGTCCCCGGCGGGATTGGGACGCCGGGACATACGACCGCGTGTCCGATCCCCAGTTTCGTTGGGCGCTCGAGCAGCTGGACAGGCTGGATCTGCAGGGTGACGAAGTGGTGCTCGACGCCGGGTGCGGCAGCGGCCGGGTGACGGCACTGCTGGCTGACCGGGTGCCCCGCGGGCGGGTGTACGGCGTGGATGCGGCGCCCTCGATGGCCGAGCATGCGGCGGCCGCCCTCGGGGACCGGGCCACGGTGCTCCGACAGGACCTCGTCGAGCTCGACCTGCCCGAGCGGGTCGACGTGGTGTTCTCCAACGCCACGTTTCACTGGGTGCCCGACCACGACGCGCTGTTCGCCGCCCTGCACCGTGCGCTCCAGCCGGGCGGCCGGCTGCTGGCCCAGTGCGGTGGGCGGGGGAACATCGATCGCTTCCGGCGCACGGCGGATCAGGTGGCAAGCGAGCAGCCTTACGCGGAGTATTTCCAGGGCTGGGTGGGACCTTGGAACTACGCGGATGCGGCAGAGACGGACCAGCGGCTGCGGGCGGCCGGGTTCGCCGACGTGCATACCTGGCTCGAGGAGCGTCCGACGCCGCTGGATGACCCGGCCCCGTTCGTGCGCACGGTGTGCCTGGTCCGCCACCTCGACCGCCTGCCGGCGGAACGGCACGACGATTTCATTGCGGCCGTCCTCGACCGCTGCGAGCGGCCGTTCGTGCTCGACTACGTGCGACTCAACATGGCCGGGAGGAGAGATGCCGGCCGCTAGCATCAGGCCTGTGCGCCGGACAGTCACGGTTGACGCCGCTTACCAGGCGCTCGGGCGCTTCGTCGTGCGTTTCCGGTGGCCGATCGTCGCCTTCTGGATCGCCATGGCGGTGCTGACGAGCGCCACGCTGCCGTCGCTGTCGAGCCAGATCAACGACAACAACAGCTCGTTCCTGCCCGCCAAGTCGCCGAGCAGCCGGGCCGCCCAGCTGGCCACTCCGGTCCTGGGCGCCGGGGCGAACGGCCGGGTGTCCGACATCACGATCATCGGCACGCGCCCGGGACAGCTGAGCCGAGCGGATCTGGCGGCCATGCAACGAGAGACGCGGCTGGCGCGTCGAGCGCGGACGGTGGAGTCCGCTCAGCTGAGCGGCGTCTCCTCGGATGGCCAGGCGGCGCTGATCACCGTGCGGGCCCGGCTGAACGTCAACGACATCAACAAGGACAAGCCGATTATCGCGGCGCTCACGCGAACCTTCAGGCAGGCCGATCCGCCATCCGGGTTGCGGCTGCACCTGGCCGGTCAGATCGCGACGGTGGTAGCCAACCAAGCCAGCTCGGACAAGGCCGGCAAGCAGGTTCAAATCGTCTCGTTCCTGTTCATCATCGTTCTGCTGCTCGTCGTGTTCCGCTCACTGCCGGCCGCGCTCGTCACGCTTCTCCCCAGTGCGCTGGCGCTGGTGATCTCCGAGCGCTTGGTGGGCGGCCTCGGCTCGGCCGGGCTGAAGATTTCCTCGATCACCGACATCCTGATCATCGTTCTGCTGCTGGGAGCGGGAACCGACTACGGCCTGTTCCTGGTCTTCCGGGTTCGGGAGGAGCTGCGCGACGGATCCGACCCCCACCAAGCGGTGGAGCGGGCGCTGGTGCGGGTGGGGGAGTCGATCACCGGGTCGGCCGGAACCGTGATCCTGGCCCTGCTGACGCTGCTGCTGGCCTCGTTCGGTCTCTACCACGATCTCGGTATCCCGCTGGCGGTGGGGGTGGCCGTGATGCTGCTGATCGGCCTGACCCTGCTCCCGGCGCTGCTGGCGATTCTCGGACCCCGCGCCTTCTGGCCGTCCAAGGTCCGGCCGGGCCTGCAGCGGGAGGGCGTCTGGGGACGGGTGGCTGGCCGCCTCGTCCAGCATCCCGGCGCCACACTCGCGGTCGGCGTCCTTGTCTTCCTGGCCCTAGCCGCGGGCGCGCTCAGCTACAAGGCAGGCGGGTTCGGCGGCGCGACCAGCGCTCCCCGGGGCTCGGACGCCGCCGCCGGCAACGGCGCCCTGGCCCGGCACTTTCCGCAGACCAGCAACAACCCGGCCAACCTGATCCTCGCCTACGACACGCCCGTGTGGGCGCATCCACAGCGCCTGGTGACCGCTGAGCGCTCGCTGCGGGCTTCCGGAGCCTTCACCCAGCTCGCCGGACCGCTCGACGCCATCGGCACCAATCTCACCGCGGCCCAGCTCGCGGCCCTTCATCAGCGGTTGGGGCCGCCCCAGCGGCTGCCGGTGGCCCAGCCAACCGGGACGCGGATACCCCCAGCCGAGTACAACGCCTACCGCTCGAGCGCGACGTTCGTATCCGCCGATGGGCGCGTGGTGCAGTTCGAGGCGGCCCTTCGGGCCGGCTCGCAGGACTCGACCGCGGCTCTGAACGCCACCCCGCGCATCCGGTCGGTGCTGCGGCTGGCGGCCACGCGTTCGGGAGCCCGCGCCAGTGGCGTCGCCGGAGAGGCGGCGGCGGTCTACGACATCAACGCTACGGCCAACCATGACCTCGCCGTAGTCGTGCCGGCGGCCATCATCGCCATCGGGATCCTGCTGGCGCTGGTCCTGCGCAGCCTGGTCGCGCCGCTCTACCTGATCGTCAGCGTCGCTCTCTCCTACCTCGCCTCGCTGGGCATCGCCACGATCGTGTTCATCGATCTGGCCGGCGAGGGCGGCATCAGCTTCATCCTGCCCTTCCTGATGTTCATCTTCCTGCTCGCACTCGGCGAGGACTACAACATCCTCGTGATGACCCGGATCCGGGAGGAGGCCAGAGAGCTGCCCCTCCGCGAGGCGGTGGTCAAGGCGATCGGCCGCACCGGCTCCACGGTCACCTCGGCCGGTGTCATCCTGGCGGGCACGTTCGCCGTCTTCGCGATCGTCGGTGGGGGTGGGTCAGGGGGCAGCGAGCTTCGCGTGATCGGGTTCGGCCTCGCGGCGGGGATCCTCATGGACACGTTCCTGGTCCGCACGCTGCTGGTGCCCTCGGTCGTCATCCTGCTGGGCCGGAGGAACTGGTGGCCGTCGCACCTCAGCCGCGAGCCCGATCATCTGCCCCCGCTGGAGGCCGAGGACCGGCAGGCGGCGCGAGTCTGATGGCGCCCAGGGTCGTGCTCCTGCCCGGTGACGGGATCGGTCCCGAGATCCTGCCGGCCGCCGTCGAGGTGCTGGGCGCGGTGGGTGCTGAGCTCGAATACGAGGAGCGGGTGTTCGGCGGCGCCTCCATCGACGCGTACGGAGCGGCGATGACCGACGAGACGCTGGCCGCCTGCCGCCAGGCGGACGCGGTCCTGCTGGCCGCAGTGGGCGGCCCGAAGTGGGACACCACCGACCCTGACAAGCCGCGGCCCGAGCAGGGCCTCCTCGGATTGCGCAAGGGTCTCGGACTGTTCGCCAACCTGCGGCCGGTCCGGCCATCGCCCGCGCTGTATGACTCAAGCCCGCTCAAGCGCGAGGTGATCGATGGCACCGATCTGCTCGTGGTGCGGGAGCTGACCGGGGGGATCTACTTCGGCGAAAAGACCCGCACGGCCGATGAGGCGTCCGATGCATGCGTGTATACGCGTGGCGAGATCGAGCGGATCGCCCGGGTCGCTTTCCGATCGGCCCGGCACCGGGTGGCCAGCGTCGACAAGGCCAACGTCCTCGAAACCAGCCGCCTATGGCGGGAGGTCGTGCGAGGCGTGCACGAGCAGGAGTACTCCGAGCTGGATCTCGAGCACATCCTCGTCGACAACGCGGCTATGCAGTTGGTGTCCAGTCCGGCCCGGTTCGAGGTGATCGTCACCGAGAACATGTTCGGCGACATTCTCAGCGACGAGGCGGCCATGCTCACAGGCTCGATCGGGCTGCTCCCCAGCGCCTCACTGGGCGAGCCGGGTCAACCGGGCGTCTTCGAACCCGTGCACGGCTCGGCCCCTGACATCGCGGGGACCGGAGCGGCCAACCCGCTGGCCATGATCCTGTCGGCGGCGTTGATGCTCCGCCACGGATTCGGGTGGGAGGAACAGGCTGCGGCGGTAGAATCGGCCGTCGATCGGGCGCTGGCGGAGGGCCTGCGCACGCGCGACCTGGGGGGCAGCGCGACCACTCGCGAGGCCACTCAAGCCGTTCTCAACCTCATCTAAGGAGCATTCCGTGGAGCAAGCCGACCTCATCTGGCACAACGGCGAACTGGTTGCCTGGGAGGACGCCAAGGTCCACGTACTGACGCACGGTCTGCATTACGGAACCGGAGTCTTCGAGGGCGAACGCGCCTACGAGACCGAGCACGGCCCGGCCATCTTCCGGCATACCGATCACCTGGATCGGCTGTTCAAATCGGCTGAGCTCTACTACATGCCGATTCCATATTCCCTGGAGGAGCTCCGCTCGGCCACCCACCAGCTGATCGCCGCCAACGGCCTGCATGAGTGCTACATCCGGCCGATCGCGTTCCGCGGGTACGGCCAGATGGGGTTGTACCCGCTCGATTCCCCGGTCGATGTAGCGATCGCCGCGTGGCCCTGGGGCGCCTACCTGGGTGAGGAGGGTAAGACCAAGGGCGTCCGCGCCAAGGTGGCCAGCTGGCGGCGGATCCCCCACGATGCCCTGATCCCGCACGCCAAGGCCTCGGGCCAGTATCTGAACAGCGTGCTGGCCAAGATCGAGGCGTCCAAGTCCGGTTACCAGGAAGCGATCCTGCTGGACTCCCATGGCTTTGTCTGCGAGGGCAGCGGCGAGAACATCTACGTGGTGCGCGAAGGCAAGCTCGTCACGCCGCCCCAGACGGCGGGGATCCTCGACGGGATCTGCCGCCGGTCGATCCTGCAGATCGCCCGAGATCTCGGCTTCGAGGTGGTGGAGCGGGACCTGGCCCGGGCCGAGCTGTATCTGGCCGAAGAGGTGTTCCTGTCCGGCACAGCGGCCGAGCTGGTGCCGGTGCGGGAGATCGATGACCACACGATCGGCTCCGGCCAGCCGGGTCCGGTCACCCATGAGCTCCAGCGCGTGTTCGAGGATGCCCTGCATGGTCGCGATCCCCGGTACCTCGAGTGGCTGGACGTGGTCAGCGTTCCGGCCGACCAGCACGCGCCGGCCGCCGGGCCGGCGTAATCCCGGCAGATCTCGATGAGCCGCATCGAGCTCTACGACACCACCCTGCGCGACGGCATGCAGGGGGAGGGGATGTCTTTGTCGGCCGCCGAGAAGGTGCGGGTTGCCCACCGGTTGGACGAGCTGGGGATTGACCTGATCGAGGCCGGATTCCCGAGCTCCAATCCCAAGGAGCTGGAGCTGTTCGGGCTTCTGGAGGCCGAGCGTTTCCAGCAGGCTCAGATCGCGGCCTTCGGTATGACCCGCCGGCGGGACGTAGCCGCCGATCAGGATCCGGCTCTGCGCATCCTGGCTGACTGTTTCGCTCCCGTGTGCACCCTGGTCGGCAAGACCTGGGGGCTCCATCTGGAGAAGGTGGTCAAGGTGACACCGGAGGAGAACCTCCGGATGATCTCGGAGTCGGTGGCCTTGCTGGTCGGCGCCGGCAAGCGGGTGATCTATGACGCCGAGCACTTCTTCGACGGCTTCGCCGACGATCCCGCATACGCCGTACGGTGCCTGCGGGAGGCCGCTCAGGCGGGCGCGCAGACGGTCACCTGCTGTGACACCAACGGAGGGACGCTGCCGGCCCAGATAGCCGAGACCATGGCCGCGGTCGTCCGGGAAATGGCCGGGGAGGCCTCCGTCCTGGGAATCCATTGCCACGACGATGCCGGTTGCGCGGTGGCCTGCACTCTGGCCGGTGTGGGCGAGGGAGCCACCCACGTGCAGGGCACCATGAACGGTTATGGCGAGCGGTGCGGCAACGCCAACCTGGTGACGATCATTCCCAACCTTCAGCTGAAGCTCGGCCACGATTGCGTAACCCCGGCGCAGCTCGTCTCACTCACCGGGGCGGCTCACTTCTTCGACGAGCTGCTCAACTTCACGCCGGATCCCGACCAGCCGTACGTGGGCCGCAACGCGTTCGCCCACAAGGGCGGTATGCATGTGGCCGGCGTGGCCGCCGACCCCGCCACCTTCGAGCACATCGATCCGGGGGTCGTGGGCAACGATCGGGAGGTGCTGGTCTCCGAGCTGTCAGGTAAGGGCACTGTGCTGAGTCGCGCCGCCGACGCCGGTATCGAGCTGGACGGGAACCAGGCGGCGAACGTGATCGAGCACGTCAAGGAGCTGGAGCACCAGGGCTATCACTACGAGGCGGCCGACGGCTCGTTCGAGCTGCTCCTGCGCAAGGAGACGGGCGAGTACGAGCCACTGTTCCGGCTCGAGTCCTGGCGGGCGATCGTGGAGAAGCGCGCGGACGGGCGCGTCGAGACCGAGGCGACGATCAAGATCTGGGTCGCCGGGGAGCGCTATGTGCGCACAGCCGAGGGCAACGGGCCCGTGAACGCCCTGGACCGGGCCCTCCGCGATGCGCTGGTGGAGATCCACCCTCACCTGGCCGACATCGACCTGGTCAACTTCAAGGTCCGCATCCTCGACGAGGCCAAGGGGACCGGAGCGGTCACTCGCGTCCTGCTCGACGCCTCCGACGGTGAGGCCGTGTGGGGGTCGATCGGGGTGTCGGAGAACGTGATCGAGGCGTCCTGGGAGGCGCTGGTCGACTCGCTGGAATTCGGCATGCAGGGCGCGTCCCGGCGCCTCAGGGGTCAGGCAGCGGCCAGTCCGGACGCGGCGCGCGCCCAGTGACGGCCGGTGAGGATGGGGACATCCCGCTGGCCCGCCCGGTTATGGGCGAGCGGGAGGAGCAGCTGGTCTTGGAGGTTCTGCGCTCCGGCCAGCTGTCTCTCGGCCCGCGGCTCGGCGAGTTCGAGCAGGCCTTCGCGGCCCGGGTCGACGCCGAATGGGCCAGCGCGGTCTCCTCGGGGACGACCGGGCTGCACCTGGCCATCCGGGCCGCTGGGCTGAGCGATGGAGGCGAGATGATCACCTCGCCCTTCTCGTTTGCCGCCAGCCCGAACGTGGCGGTGTACGAGCGGGCCCGGCCGGTGTTCGCCGACATCGACCCGGTCACCCTCAACCTGGATCCGGCGGCCGTCGAGGCCGCCGTCACCCCGCGCACGCAGGCGATCATGCCCGTGCACGTATTCGGCTACCCGGCCGACATGGTGGCGTTCGAGCAGCTCGGCCTGCCGATCGTCGAGGACGCCTGCGAGGCCCTGGGCGCCTGTTACGAGGACGGCGGGACGGTGGGCGGACGCGGTCAGCTGGCTGTGTTCGGCTTCTACGCCAACAAGCAGCTGACCACCGGTGAGGGCGGCGTCATCACCGGCACGGCACCCGGGGTCAAACCGCAGATCGACTCAGAGCGCAACCAGGGTCGAGCCCCGAACATGGACTGGCTCGATCATGATCGTCTCGGCTTCAACTACCGGCTGTCCGACATCGCCTGCGCGCTCGGGCTGGCCCAGCTCGAGCGCCTGGATGACCTGCTGGCCGGGCGAGCTCGCGTGGCCGAGCTGTATCTGGGCGCCCTGGCCGGCATTGAGGGACTCGAGCTGCCCTGCCGGGAGCGGGGACAGGCGCGCCGCGGCTGGTTCGTGTTCGTCGTGCAGCTGCCCCGCGGCGTCGATCGGCGCGCCACCATGGAGGCGCTGGCCGAGCGGCACATTCCGAGCAAGCCTTACTTCCCGGCGCTCCACCTGATGAGTTACTACCGCGAGGCGTTCGGCTACCGGCCGGGCCAGTTCCCGGTTTGCGAGGACGTGGCCGAGCGGTCGCTGGCCCTGCCGTTCTTCCCGACGATGACCGAGGGACAGGTGGCCCGGGTTGTCGAAGCGTTGCATGAGGTGCTCAGCGCTCGCGGTTCGATCGCGGTCTGAGACCCCTCCGCCCGGCTGGCCGGCCGGGCGGAGGACCCGCCCTGCGCCGTACTATCACTCACGCCTTGTCCCGGTTCAGCGAGCCCCCCAGCGACACCTTTCGCCGGATGAACGACTCGCTGGCGTTCGATCGGCGTCTGGCGGGCTTTGACGTACGCCAGTCCCAGGCCCACGTGGCCATGCTGGCCGAGCAGGGCATCATCCCCCATGAGGACCGCGCTGAGCTCGACCGGGCCCTGCGGCAGGTGGAGGCCGAGCTGGGGTCCGGCTCGTTCCCTTTCCAGGACGGGGACGAGGACATCCACATGGCCATCGAGAGGCGGGTCACCGAGCTGGCCGGAAGGGCGGGAGGGCGCCTGCACACCGCCCGGTCGCGCAACGATCAGGTGGCCACCGATGTCGCCATGTTCGTGCGCGAGGCGACGCTGCGGACAGAGGCCGGATGCCTGGAGCTGGCGGAAACGCTGATCGAGCTGGCCGAGCGACACCTCGACTGGCCGATGCCGGGCTACACCCACCTACAGCGCGCCCAGCCGGTTTACCTGAGCCATCACCTCCTGGCCTACGTGTGGATGCTGGTCCGCGACGCCGCCCGGTTCCGGTTCGGCCTGGCGGGGACCGCGGCGCTCCCGTTGGGTGCCGGCGCGCTGGCTGGGGTGAACTTCGATACCGATCGTGAGCGGGTGGCCCGGGAGCTCGGCTTTGAGCGACCCGCGGAGAACTCGATCGATGCCGTGTCCAACCGGGACTTTGTGCTCGACTACCTGGCCGCCGCCACTGTGTGCGCCACTCACCTGTCCCGGCTGGGAGCTGAGATCGTGCTGTGGTCAAGCGATGAATTCGGTTTCTGCGAGGTCTCGGATGCCTGGGCCTCGGGTTCCTCGATCATGCCCCAAAAGAAGAACCCGGACGTGGCCGAGCTGCTGCGGGCCAAGGCGCCCCGGGTGAGTGGTCACTTCTCAGCGTTTGCCGGCGTCCTGCACGGCCTCCCTCTGACCTACAACAAGGACATGCAGGAGGACAAGGAGCACCTATTCGACGCCGCGGACACGCTGGAGCTTTCGCTGGCCGCCGCCCGGGGGATGATGGGCTCGATCCGCTTCGACCGCGAGCGCCTGTCCGCCGCGGCGGCCGATGAGTTCCTGGCCGCCACAGATATAGCCGACCTGCTGGTCAGACGTGGCCTGCCGTTTCGCGAAGCCCACGGCGTGGTGGCCGGCCTGGTGCGGCGGGTCCTCCAGGAAGGCCGGCTGCTGTCTGATCTGAGTCTCGAGGAGCTTCGGCAATCCAGCGAGCTGCTCGACCAAGAGGTGTTCGAGCTGCTCGCGCAGCAGGCCTGGCTGGAGTCGAAGGTTTCCGCGGGCGGCACCAGCCTGGCCATGGTGCGCCGCCAGATCCAGCAGGCTCGGGAACGGCTGCGGGCAGCCCGGGCGGGCGGATGAGCTCGGGCCCTCCGGGCCTGCCCGCCAAGTTTTACGACCGACCCGTACTCAAGGTGTCCCGCGACCTGATCGGATGCGTGGTCAGCCACGGCGGATGCAGCGGAGTGATCGTCGAGACGGAGGCCTACCACGACTCCGAGCCGGCCTGCCACGCGTTCGTCGGGCTGACCGCCCGGACGGCCACGCTGTTCGGGCCGCCCGGATTGGCCTACGTCTATCGCTCCTACGGCATCCACGCGCTGCTGAACGCCGTTTGCGAACCCCCGGGTGTGGGGGCAGCCGTCCTGATCCGGGCGCTCGAGCCGGTTCGGGGGCTGGACCAGATGGCCGCTAGGCGGGGGATGAGCCCAGGGCGCGTGCGTGACCTGTGTTCAGGTCCGGGGAAGCTGACGCAGGCGCTGGGCATCGAGCTGCGCGACAACCGGTGTGACCTGGCACGCGGTCCCGTAGTGATCTCCCGCCGGGAAGGGAAGTGGAGCGACCCCGACGTGGTGGCCGGGCCCCGCATTGGGATCACCAAAGCGGTGGAGTTGCCGTGGCGGTTCTGCGCAGCGGGTAATCGCCACCTGTCCGCGCCGGTCCGGCCGGCCTAGGGCTCTCGGTGCTCAAGCCGGCTGGCTAGCCACTTGGGGGGGCGCCGCCTGCCCCGCCGGTGCCGGCTCCGCCGGTGCCCCCGCCGGTCCCACCACCTCCACCGGTGCCGCCACCGGTTCCGCCGCCTGTGCCACCGCCGGCGCCCGTGCCTCCGCCGGTGCCTCCCGTGCCGCCGCCAGTCTGCCCGGTACCGCCGGCAGCCGGAGGAGTGGGGGCGGGCGTGACCGGCGTGACAGGAGCCGCGGTCGTTGGGGTGACCGGCGCCGCCGGCGTGGTGCTGACGGTCGGGGTCACCACGGTCGGGGTGGTCGTGGGGAGCGTCGAGGTACTGGACGGGTGCTGATCGGCCAGGATCTGCAACGCCTGCACCATGAAGTTCTTCCAGATGATCGCCGGGAACGTGCCGCCTTCCACCGGGGCCCCGTTGTAGAGGGTGGCCATGGGGACGGCCTTGTCCGGATAGCCCACCCAGACGGCGACGGTCATCTGCGGCGTCCAGCCGACAAACCAGGCGTCGACGTAATTGGAGGTGGTGCCGGTCTTGCCTGCCACCACGACGCCGGGGATCGCCGCCGTCGGCGCGGTGCCACCCGGGCCGACCACGCCCTCCATCATCGTCTTCATCGTGGCCGCCACCGAGCCGGGGAGGACGCGCTGGGTCGTTGGGCGGTTAACCAGCCGGTGGTTACGGCACGCGGGGCAGAGGATCGAGTGGATGCCAATCGGCCCGCCCCCCGTGTCGCCCAGAGTGGGGTTGTAGACCTTGAGGCCGCCGGTGGCGATCGTCTCGTAGGCATGGGCCATGTCCAGGGCGGAAACGCCCGTATTCAGGCCGCCCAGGATCATCGAAGGGTTGATCGAGATCGGGGAGCGGATCCCCATCCGGTGGGCGTAATGGCGTACGCGCTTGGTGCCCACGTGCATGCCGACTTGGGCGAAAACGCTGTTGTCCGAGATCGCCGTGGCCTGAGTCAGGCTGATCGGACCCGAGTAGGTGTTGCCGAAGTTGTGCACGATGAAGTGCCCGGTCTTGCCCCCCGGCAACCTGAACGGGATGTCCTGGGGCGCGGAGTCGATGATCGAGTCCGGGCCGTACTTACCGCTGGTCAGGGCAGCGGCCAGCGTGAACGGCTTGAACGACGACCCAGGCTGGCGGTGACCCATTGTGGCCAGGTTGAACGGGTTCTGGGTGTAGTTGCTGTTTCCGCTGACCATCGCCCGCACCTCGCCGGTCCGGTTGTCGATCGCCACCAGCGAGGCCGTCGGCCCGTTCGAGCCGGGCGGGAACTCGGCGTTCACCGCCTGCTGGGCCGCCTGCTGCATCTTCAGGTTGATCGTCAGCCGCACCTTGAGCCCGCCGTAGTACGCCCGGTACTGGGCCACCTTGGCGGGGACGCCCTCGCGCTCGAGAGCGTCGACGATCTGCGGGCGCACCCAACTCGTGAAGTACGGTGCGACGGCCGGCTCCTGGGGCTGTTGGATCTGGGCGGCGGTGGGCAGCGGCTTGCTGCGGCCCGCCTCGTACTGGGCGCGCGTGATGTAGTGCTGGAGCAGCATGTCGTGCAGCACCAGGTCACGGCGCTCTGACGCCGCCTGACGAGTAGCCGGGTTGGCCGGATCGAATTCGGTCGGGTTGGCCACCATGCCGGCCAGCATCGCGGCTTCCCAGGGATAAAGCGCCTGCGCGCACTCCGGCCGGCGCGGATCCTTGGTTGTGGGGTCCCCGCAGGCGCCCGGGGGCTCGCTGCCGGGATTGGCCGCGTCGTAGCCGTGGTCCCGGCCGAAGTACACGCGTGCAGCGGACTCGATGCCAACGGCCCCGTGGCCGAAATAGATCGTGTTCAGATAGGAGGTGAGGATCCGGGTCCGCTTCCACCGGTGCACGAGCTGGAACGCCAGGGCCGCCTCGCGCAGCTTCTCGAGGATCGTGCGGTGGTCTTGCTCCTGCTCGGCGTTCTTGACGAACTGCTCGGCAATCGTGGAGGCACCCTGCCGGGATCCCCCCGTGACGTCCGAGACGAACGCGCGGGCGATGCCCTTGATGTCGACGCCCGGATCGCTCCAGAAACGCCGGTCCTCGACGGAGATGATCGCGTGGTCCATGTTGGGCGAGATCTGCTTCCACTGGTCGACCGCCTGCTCGGTGGGCGGGGCGATGGCTCCGATCGGCTGCCCGGTGGCGTCGTACATGTAGGACTCGACGCTCGACTTGAACTGAGCGCTGTTGGCCAACTGCGGCAGGTCTGACGCCACCGAGGTGAGCATTCCGAACAGCGCCGAGATGATGGCCAGGACAACGAAGAAGACCAGGACGAAAAGCAGGCGCAGCTTGCGCACGCGGACCCGAGGCCGGTCCCGGTCGCGACGGAGCAGGCGTCTGAGCGTTGACGGCTGCCGGGCTCGTCTGACTGGAATCGGTCCGCCGGGGCTGCGCGGGCGACGAGCGCGCCGGCGCGGGGAAGGGCGCGACGGGTCAGCCGGGGCCTGGTCGTCCTCGGTCAGGATGTCGTGGTCGACGCTCATGCAATCACGGCGCCCCAGTCACAGTGCTCGGCCTTCGTACCAGGGCGAGCTCACCGCCTGGAGCGGACCCCAGCCTGACGGCACGGGCATCGGGTCCTGCCGGGGGCGAGAGTCTAGCATTGCCACCCGTGGACCGAGCCTTTCCCACCGATGCCCCCGAAGCCCAGCCGGGTGGCCACTTGCACATGGTGAAGCCGGTGCTCTCCGGCGATCCGGCATCCCCGGCCGAGGCCGCGACCTGGTTGACCCGCAATGCGGTGGACTGCCTGCCCGAGGGAGGGTTGACGGACAAGCTCTCCGAGGGCCGGCCGCTGAGGATCAAGCTCGGTATCGATCCCACGGCCCCCGACATACACCTGGGATTCACAGTCGTGCTGCAGAAGCTGCGCGAATTTCAGGACCTGGGGCATCAGGTGGTTCTGATCATCGGGGACTACACCGCTCGCGTGGGAGATCCCAGCGGCCGCTCGAGTACCCGCCCCATTCTGAGCCCGGCGGAGATCGAGGCAAACGCCCAGACGTTCCGGGAACAGGCGCTCAAGGTGCTCGACGCTGCGCGTCTCGAGGTCCGATTCAATTCCGAATGGCTCGATATGCCGATGGAGGATCTCTTCCGCCTGCTCCGCACCACCACCGTGGCGCACGTCATAGAGCGCGACGACTTCGCCAAGCGGCTGGCTGCCGGGGCACCCATTTCGATGCTGGAGCTGCTGTATCCGTTGCTCCAGGGCTATGACTCGGTGGCCGTCCGGGCCGATGTCGAGCTGGGGGGCACCGACCAAAAGTTCAACCTGTTGCTGGGCCGGGACATCCAGCGCGCATACGGCCAGCCGGGACAGGTGATCCTCACGCTGCCGCTGCTAACCGGGACCGATGGCCAGCGCAAGATGTCCAAGTCATTCGGTAACTACATAGGTGTCGCGGACTCCCCCGAGGAGATGTACGGCAAGACGCTGAGCATCCCCGACAGCTCCCTGGAGGCCTGGTATTCCCTCCTGCTCGGCCGGCCCGCGGAGACGAGCCTCTCACCACGAGACGCCAAGCGCGCGCTGGCCCGGGCCCTGGTGGACCGGTTTCACTCAGCGGAGGCGGCCTCGGAGGCGGAGTCGAGCTTTGATCGGATTCATATCCGGGGCGAGCGCCCGGCCGAGGTGGAGGAGGTGCGTGCCTCACCGTCGGATGAGAGCATGATTCACCTGCCGGCTCTGATCGCGGCGGCCTTTGATGTCTCCAGCTCTGAAGCGCGGCGGACGCTGGCTCAGGGGGGCGTGCGCCTGGACGGCGAGGTGGTTTCCGGGGAGCCCCTTGACCTTCCGACTGACGCCCTGGACGGGAAGGTCCTGCAGCTCGGCAAGCGGCGCTTCAAGCGCGTGCGGGTCGGCTGATCGCGTGCCGGTTCACGGTGGCATGCTCCGGCTGGACACGACCGGCCAGGGGGCGATCGTCGACATCACCGAGGGGATTTCCCGGATTGTCGCCGCCTCCGAGGTGGGCCGCGGGGTGGTGACCGCGTTCGCCACCGGCTCCACGGTGGCGATCACCACCATGGAGTTCGAGCCGGGTGGGGTGAGCGACCTGCAGACCCTGCTCGAGCGGTTGATCCCGGCCGGCGACAGCTACGAGCACAACGCTCGTAACCACGACACCAACGCCCACGCGCACCTCCGGGCGGCGGTCGTGGGCCCTTCGGAGACGGTACCCGTAGTGGACGGGCGGCTGGCTCTGGGGACCTGGCAGCAGATCGTCCTGCTCGACTTCGACGACCGGCCGCGCTCGCGGACGGTCACCGTCAACGTCGTCTCCTGATCGCCGCGGGCCCGTGGCGCGCCAGGCAGCCCGCCTCCTCAGCCCGCACCAGCTACGCTAGAGGCGCGAACCAGAGGGGAAGCCGCTCGGCCAGGAAGGCTGGGGTCCAGATTCGGACCAGCGAGCGAGCCCATCCCGCCGGATCGCCTCCCAGTGATATATTGGGATGTCTGCGCCGGGATCCGCAAGTCGGACCCCGGACGTGCCCTTGAGAGGAATTTCCTCTTCCCGGAGGCGCGGCGGTCTTTGAAAACTCAACAGCATGCACCTCGACCGTACCCTCGGTCGAGAGTGTGTCCAGGTTCGACGCCGTCGAACTCGGTCGCCATCCGGCGGACGACTTCGGCGGTGCCAGAATTGACCCCGTCTTGCGTTGGGAGTTCGTTGTGTACGAAGGGCTCCCTCCGGCCGCTATGGCCGGTGGCCGGCGATCTTGATCGCTGGTCGGCGTAAGGGCCTGACCTGCCAAGGCAGGCCCAGAGTTTGTCCGTCTCCTAAGTGGAGCGGACGAGAATCTCTGACGACTCTTTGTGAACGGTGGGTGCCTAGCATCCGCCGAGTAGTTCTTCACGGAGAGTTTGATCCTGGCTCAGGACGAACGCTGGCGGCGTGCCTAACACATGCAAGTGGAGCGACGAACCAGGCTTCGGCCTGGGGCAAAGCCGCGAACGGGTGAGTAACACGTGGGTAACCTGCCCTGATGATTGGGACAACCCGAGGAAACTCGGGCTAATACCGAATGTGCCCTC
>DASZNA010000002.1:0-12068 GCA_035551655.1 Solirubrobacteraceae bacterium | reverse complement strand
AGGCGGTGCGCCACCTGCGGATGATCCGCCGCGAGATCCGTCGCCTCGGCGTGCTCGACCCAGAGGAGCTGCCGACGGCCGCCAAGGAGCTCGGCGCCCCGCTTGCGCTGGTCCGCCAGGTGGCCGCCGATGGCCGCCTACCGGTCGTGCTGTTCTGCGCGGGCGGGATCGCGACGCCGTCCGACGCCTCGCTCGTGATGCAACTCGGCGCCGAGGGCGTGTTCGTCGGCTCGGGGATCTTCAAGTCCGAGGATCCCGAGCGCCGTGGCCAGGCGATCGTCGAGGCGACGACGCACTTCCGCGACCCGGCGCGGGTCGCCGCGGCCTCCAGCGGCCTCGGCCAGCCGATGACGAGCCTCGAGACGTCGAAGCTCGAGACCGAGCAGCTGCTCTCGCCGCGCGGCTGGTGAGCGACCGGCCGACGGTCGGCGTCCTCGCCCTGCAGGGAGACTTCGAGGCCCACGCCAAGATCCTCGCCCAGCTGGGGGCCGCCAGCCGGGAGGTGCGAACCCCGCGCGACCTCGAGGGCTTGGACGCCCTGATCATCCCCGGGGGCGAATCGACCGTGATGACGCTGGGCATCGAACGCGAGGGACTGGCGGAGCCGATCCGCGACCTCGTCCGCCGGGGTACGCCCACCCTGGGCACCTGCGCGGGGATGATCATGCTCGACCGTAACCACCTGGACCTCCTCGACGGCGTCACTCAGCGCAATGCCTTCGGCCGTCAGACCAGGTCCTTTGAGGCCGACCTGCAGCTCGAGGGCGTGCCCGGTCCGCCCGTCCAGGCCGTGTTCATCCGGGCCCCGTGGATGGCCGAGCACGGTCCAAAGCTCAAGGTCCTGGCTGAGGTCGACGGCCATCCCGTGGCCGTCCGGCAGGACAACATGATCGCCATCTCGTTCCATCCCGAGCTCTCGGGCGAGAGCCGGCTCCACGAACTGCTGCTCAGCCTGATCAGCGGCTAGCCGGGTTCCGCTCACTCCAGGCGGCCCGCTCCCGCTCGAACGCGTCCCAATCCCATGGCGGGATGCCGTCGGGACCGGTCGAGGGATCCTCGTCGGTGGGCGGTTCGCTGCCGCCGGGTCCGTCCGGTCCGTCCCCGCGGTCGAAGCCTCGAGACAGCCACACGGCCACCGAGCAGACGACGATCCCGGACGCGTAGAGGACGCCGGCCAGGCCGCCCCGGTGCACCACCGAGGCCACGACTCCGATCCCGTACAGGAGCATCGCGCTCAGCACCAGCTGCCTGAGCTCGAACCGGGCGATCGGGCGCCGCGGGGCCCGCAGGCAGACGCTGCCCAAAATTGCCACCAGAAGGCCTGCGGTGAGTATCAGCTTCCAGCCGGATGCGAGGCCGCCGAACACGCGCCTCATGATCGCTCAACTGCGAGCTAAATCAAGACCTGATCTCGGCCGGGTTAGACGGCCAGGCCATGGCGCATGGTGTTCTCAGACACCGCACGCGGCTCCGAGAACTGGAGCAGATAGTCGGGGCCCCCGGCCTTGGAACCAGTTCCGGACAGGCGATTGCCGCCGAACGGGTGGCGTCCCACGATCGCCCCGGTGATCCCGCGGTTCACGTACAGGTTCCCCACCGGGGTTCGCGATCTGACATACCTGACCGTGCCCGGATCACGCGAGAACAGGCCTCCGGTGAGCGCGAACGGCAGCTCCTCCACCCGTTCACAGGCCTCCTCGACGTCGCGCACCGCCTCCACGCTCAGGAGCGGACCGAAGATCTCGTTGTGCAACAGCCCGGAGTCGCCGGGCAGATCGGCCACAACGACCGGGGGAGCGAACCACCCCGAATCCGGCACCGAGCCACCGCCCACCACCACCCGGCCCTGCTCCTCCGCCTGCTCGCCGCAGCTACGCAGGCGGGCCTGGGCGTCGGCCTCGATCAGCGGCGGCACCTGGGTGTCCAGGGAATCGGCTTGCCCGACCACCAGCACGCGGGCGGCGCCCGCCAGCCGCTCCGTGAGCGGTTCGATGATCTCCCGGGCCGCCAGCACCCGGGCCGCGGCCGAGCACTTCTGCCCGGCGTAGGCGAACGCCGAATAGATGATCGCGGGCACCGCCTCGTCCAGATCGGCGTCGGCGGCCACGATCACGCAGTTCTTGCCGCCGAGCTCCGCGATCACGCGCTTGATGTGCTTCTGGCCAGGAGCCATCTCCGCGGCCGCCCGGACAATCTCCAGCCCCACGGCCTGGGACCCCGTGAAGGCGATCGTGTGGACGTCCGGGTGCCGGACGAGCGCCGCTCCCACCTCGCCCTCACCCGGCAGCAGGGACAGCACCGCCGGGGGTACCCCTCCGGCCAGGAGCGCCCGAACCACGGCCAGCCCGCAGCCGGGCGACTGCTCGGCCGGTTTGAACACCACGGCGTTCCCGGCGGCCAGCGCCCCGGCCGTCATCCCGCAGGCGATGGCCAGCGGGAAGTTCCAGGGCGAGATGACGGCCGCCACTCCGCGACCCACGTAGCGCATCTCGTTGCGCTCGCCCGCCACCTGCATGAGCGGCCGAGGGCGCTCGAGGTCGATGGCCTGCTGGGCGTAGTACTCGAGGAAGTCGATGGCCTCGCACACGTCGGCGTCAGCCTCGGGCCACGGCTTGGCGCATTCCCGCACGGCCAGGGCGGCCAGCTCGATTCGCCGCTGGCGCATCCAGGCGGCGGCGCTCACCAGCGCCTGGGCCCGCTCGGCCGCGGGACGGCCCGACCACCCGGCAAACGCGTCGCCGGCCACCGCCACCGCCCGGTCGACCTCCTCGGACGAGGCCGCCGCACAGCGAGCCACCGTCCGCTCGGGCGCTCCTGGGTCAGTGGAGATCAGATCCTGGCCGGGACGCGCATCGCTGCCGATCAGCACCGGCACTTCGAGCGGGAGCTTGGCCTCCAAAGAGCTGAGCGCATCGGCCAGGCCCTCGCGCACCGGCGCCCGGCGCAGTTCCAGGATCGGCTCATTGCGAAATTCCGGCAGATCGCTCACGGCGCCGCCAGGAGTTGGTCGAGGGCGGTCCCACGGGCCTGGGCATGCAGGAACGAGTCGTTGCTCGTGTTCTCCAGCAGGCGCCGGACCAGATAGGCCATGCCGGCCACCAGGTTGCCGATCGGGCAGTACGCGCGCACCCGTAGGCCGAGCGAGGCCGCGGCGTCAGCCAGCTCGTCACCCAGGCCCCGCAGCACCTGGATCTCGAGGTCGGCGTCGGCGCCCCCGATCGCCCGGTTGTAAGCGATCGCGTGAGCCACCGAGCGCAGGTTGTGCGAGGCCACCGCTACGCGGATGTCCGGACGGGCGTCCAGCAGCCGCCGGGTGAGCGCCTCGAAATTGCGGTCGCTCTCCGCCTTGGCTTCGAACACCGGCGCCTCCCAGCCATGCTGGCGAGCCTCCACCAGCTCGTGATCCCAGTAGGCGCCCTTGACCAGGCGGATCTGCAGAGGCGGCCGGCGAGAACCCGACCGGGCGAACTCCAAAACGGCGTCGAGCAGGTCTCCGCTGTCTCGCAGGTAGGCCTGGATGACCAGGCCGGAGGATGGCCCGTCGGCGAACTCCGGATCCGATAGGAGCTCGAGGACGAGCCCGAGCACCGCCTCGCGGGAGTCGAGAGACTCCATGTCGATGTGCACGTGGGCACCCAGCTCGCGACCCAGCGCCAGCAGGGGTCGCAGGCGACGGCCGGCATCCTCGCGGCCGAGCTCGGGAGCGTCGGGGCGCAGCAGCGGCGTCAGTGCCGAGACCTTCACCGACACGTTGGCCCGCGGCAACCGTCCGAGGGAGTCCTGCTCCAGGACGGGCCGATCGGGCCACCGGGCGGTCAGGTGGGTCAATCCGCGCAGGGTGTCGGCGCAGCGCGCGGCATAGGCGTCGGCCTCCTCCGGGGTGACGGTGGCCTCGCCGAGAAGATCCACCGAGGAGGCCACCCCGTGGTCCCACAGCCGTCCCAGGGTCGGGCCGGCGTCGGGCAGCGATTCTCCGACGATGAAGCGGTGGGCCATATGACGGACCCCCCGGGCGGCGGCAGTACCCAGAGCGGCCCGCCCGGGTCGGGTCTCGGCGATCCGCATCGCCGCCGCGATCGGCATCGGGCGCTCATCCACCTCCTCCAGGAAATTGGTCAGGTGGCGAGCCAGGTCGTCCATCGAGCGGCAGGCGGGGGCCACGTCGACGAACCGGAACAGCGCCGCCTTCAGTTCGGCATCCGAGGAGGCCAGGTCCAGGGCCCGGGCGTCCATCGAACGCAGGGGATGGCGGGCCGCCGAGGGGAACGCGGTGGCCAGCTCGCGGCCGATCCGCTGGATGTCTGACTCGAGGTCCACCACGCCTCTACCGTATATCGCGAGCAGGATCCCGACCCCCACACCGCGAATCATCTCCTGATGAGAAGGACTCGAACCGCCACCGTGACCGGGGCCATGCTGACAGTGCTGGCCCTCGCGCTGGCCGGGTGCGGCGGCTCGAACTCCGCCGCCACCACCTCACCCAAGCCGGCCTCGACCGGTTCCGGACAAACCACCGCCAGCTCGCCGGCCGCGACCACGCAGGCGTCGGGCACGACCACCACCAGCGCGTCCTCCACCACCACTGCGCAGACCACGACGACCACCAGCAATTCCGGCGGCGTGCCCGTCTCGGGTTCGGCCTGCACCGCGGCCGATCTGACCCCGGGCTTTCTCAACTCCAACGGGGCCACCGGTCACATCGTCATCGCCTTCGTGCTCAAGAACACCGGTTCGAGCTCCTGCCGCACCTACGGCTATCCCGGAGTGGCGTTCCTGAGCCAGGCCGGCGCGCTGCTCACCACCAACGCCACCCGGACCAGCGACGATTTCGCCGGTCATCTTCCCGAGTCAGCCATCACCCTGGCCCCGGGACAGGAAGCCAGCTTCCGGATGGTCACCTCGGATGTCGGCTCGAGCCAGAGCGACTGCGCCAACGCGCACGGGCTGCAGGTGATCGCCCCCGACGACACGGCCACCATGAAGATCTCGCTGCCCGAGCCGATCTCGTTCTGCGACGGCAAGGCCACGGTGTCGCCGCTGGTGGCGGGCACCGGCGCCAGCTCCACCTGAGCCGGCTCCGCTAAGCCGGCCGGAACACCGAGTACTCGCCGTCGAATTCCTCAATCACGGCGTCCTGGGTGGCCAGCACATCGAGGTGCCCCAGCACCTCCGACAGAGTCAGGAAGGCCTGGCTGACGGCTACGTTGCCCCACATCTGCTCGGCCAGCTGATGCGCGGTCAACGGCCCTGGCGCCTCGGTCAGCAGGCGGAGGATCTTTGCTGCGCGCCGCTGGGTCAGGCGCATGCGCTCGTCGATCAGCTCCGCGTGGCCGGCCACCGGATCCCCGTGTCCGGGCAGCGTCATCTGCACGGGCATCTCGCGCGTCTTCAGCAGTGAGGCGAGGTAGTCGATCAGCGGCCGCGGTCTGAGCCCCGGCAGGCCACCGCCCAGCGGCCTGGCGATCAGCGGGTTGGACGAGATGTGCCCGATCAGGTGGTCACCGGCCAGCAGGATCGCCCGATCGGCATCCCAGAAGACGGTGTCCGAGGGACTGTGGCCGGGGCGATGCAGGACCTCCAGGCGGCGGTCGCGGAACTCCAGAACATCCCCCTCCACCACCGTGCGGGTGACCTCGGCGCGCGACCCATAGGCCCGGAAGGCGGCACTCATGGCTCCGAGGACGATCGACAGATCCTCGGGCACACCGTGCCTGCGCATGACCGCCTGGGCGAACTGGTCGTCCCCGGCCGCCTGGGCGGAGTAATCGGCCAGCCACGGCCGTAACGGGGCCAGTGCCACCACCTCCGCCCCCGACCGGCGGGACAGGATGTGCAGCAGGCCGACGTGATCCATGTGCTGATGGGTCAACACCACCCGCTCCAGGTCCTCCACCCGCACGTCGAACCCGGCCAGTGCCTGTTCGAGCTCGTCGAGTGAGGTCCCCGAGTTGGGACCTGTGTCCACCAGGGTCAGCGGGTCATCAAGGATCAGGTAACAGTTGACCCGCCCGACCAGGAATGGCGTGGGAATGGGCAGCCGGTGGATCCCCGCCGCCGCTGCATCAGCCAGCAGCTGGTCCGGATCCGGCGGGGTCACGCCCGGATCAATGACAGGACCTCGTCGCGACGGCGCTCCATGTCCTCGGGCGAGACCAGCGACTCGAGGCACAGGCGCAGCAGTGGCTCGGTGTTGGAGGGTCGCACGTTGAAGTGCCAGTCCTCGTAATCGATCGAGACGCCATCCAGCCGGCTCTGGTCGGCGTCGGAGTAGCGCTCGGCCAGCTCCTCGAGCTTGCCCTGAGGATCGCTCACCTCGGAGTTGATCTCGCCCGAGATGAAGTATTTGGAGCGGAACGGCTCGAGCAGCTCGGACAGGCGCTTCCCGGAGCTCGACAGCAGCTCGAGGATGAGCAGTGCGGGGAGCGTGCCCGAGTCGGCGCAGTAGAAGTCGCGGAAGTAGTAGTGGCCGGACACCTCACCGCCGAACACCGCGTCCTCCTCCCGCATCCGGGTCTTGAAGAACGCGTGCCCCACCCGGTTGATCAGCGCCCGACCGCCCAGGCGCTCGATCAGGTCCGGCACGGCCCGGCTGGCCCGCACGTCGTACAGGATCGTCGCGCCGGGGTTCTTGCCCAGTAGCGACTCGGAGAGCAGCGCGGTCAGGAAATCCCCGTCCACGAATGCTCCGGTGTCGTCGATGAAGAAGCACCGGTCGGCGTCGCCATCCCAGGCAATGCCCAGGTCGGCCCCGCGGCTGACCACCTTCCGCATGATGAATTCGCGGTTCTCGGGGAGGAGCGGATTCGGCTCATGGTCGGGGAATTCGCCGTCCGGCGTCCAGTAGGCCTCCTCCAGATCGAGCCCGAGCCGCTCCAGCAGGGGCCCGACCATTGGGCCGGCCATCCCGTTTCCGCCGTCCACCACTACCTTCAGCGGGCGGATCACCGAGGGGTCGATGGACTGAAGCGCCCTGGCCTGAAACTCCTCGTAGACCTCGACCGGCTCGACCGAGCCGCCACCGGGGGGGTCCTCCTCGAGGCCGCCGAGCACCAGATCGCGCACCTCGCCGATGCCGGAGTCCCCGGACAGGGCCAGAGCGCCCCGGCGCACGAGCTTGGCCCCCGTGTATGCCTTCGGGTTGTGCGAGGCCGTGCACATCAGCCCGCCGTCCAGATCGCGGGAGCCAACCAGGAAATACAGGATCTCGGTGCCCACCATCCCGGCGTCCAGCACTGCGGCCCCCTCGTCGGACATGCCGCGCGCGTAGGCGGCGCCCATCTCCTCGGCGGGCAGGCGCATGTCGTGCCCGAGACCGAGCCGCAGCTCTCCCACCGGTTTGCCCTCCAGATCGCCGATCACCCGAGCAAACGCGCGACCGATCCGGTAGGCCGCCTCGGCGTCCAGCTCCTCGCCGTGCCTGCCGCGGATGTCGTAAGCCTTGAAGACCCCTTCGCTGAGCGCGCTCATCGCGGCCGATGCTACCCCGCCAACTAAACTAAGGACCATGTCCGGACATTCCAAATGGGCCTCGATCAAGCACAAGAAGGCAGTCGTCGACGCCCGCCGTGGCCAGCACTTCACCAAGCTCACCCGCGCGATCACCGTCGCGGCCCGGGAGGGCGGGGGAGACGCGGACGGGAACCCGTCGCTGGCCCTGGCCATCCAGAAGGCTCGCGACGCCTCGATGCCCAAGGACAACATCGAGCGCGCCATCCAGAAGGGCACCGGCGAGGGGGTTGACGCCGACAGCTTCGAGACCGTCCTGTATGAAGGCTACGGCCCCGGCGGCGTGGCCATCCTGATCGAAGCGCTGACCGACAACCGCAACCGCACCGGCGCCGACATGCGCCACCTGCTGGGCAAGCATGGGGGCAACCTGGGCGAGCCGGGCTCGGTCTCCTACCTGTTCGACAAGCAGGGCGTGATCGTGGTGGATGCCGGCCAGTACAGCGAGGACGACCTGATTCCGGCGATCGACGCCGGCGCCGAGGACATCGTGCAGGACGACGACGTGTACGAGGTGATCACGGCACCCAGCGACCTGACCACGGTCCGGCAGGCCCTCCAGGACGCTCATGTTGAGCTGGACAGCGTCGAGCTCACCCAGCGACCCAAGTCCCGGGTCCCCCTCGAGGAAGCCGACGCCAGCAAGCTGCTCAAGCTGATCGACGCCCTCGAGGACAACGACGACGTATCGGCCGTCCACGCCAATTACGACGTCGACGCTGATGTGCTGGAGCGGATCGCCGGGTGATCCCCGGCGGGCTAAGCGCCCTTCTTAATCTCACCCGCTACCCTCGCTCCGCGATGAGGTCCAAGCGACAGGGATTGGTGGCCGTGCTCGTCGGCGCGCTCGGTATCGGGCTGGCCGGCTGCGGCAGCGGCTCCAAGGCCGCCGGGGTGATCACCGTGCCCTCCGGGGGCGCCACCGCCCAGGCCGCCAGCGCGTCCACGACGACGCCCACCTCCACCACGGCGACGACCACGGTGAAGACGCCCACCTCCGGGCCGCTGGCCAAGGCGCCGGTGATGCCCAAGACGAGCGGCAAGCCGCCGGCCAAGCTGGTGATCAAGGACCTGGTCAAGGGCACCGGCGCGGCGGCCAAGTCCGGGTCCAGCGTGGTGGTCAACTACACCGGCGAGCTGTACTCGAACGACAAGGTGTTCGATTCCTCCTGGAAGCGCAGCCAGACCTTCGGTCCATTCACGTTGGGCCAGGGCGCTGTCATCCCGGGCTGGGATCAGGGCCTGGTCGGGATGCGGGTGGGCGGACGGCGGGAGCTGATCATCCCGTCCAAGCTGGCCTACGGCAAGTCGGGCAGCGGCTCGACGATTCCGCCTAATTCGGCGCTCGTTTTCGTCGTCGATCTTCTTTCTTCGAAGGGCTGACGTCCTCCTCAGGCTTGGGGAAGTGAGCCCGGTACAGGGGCTCATGGTCAGCCACACCCTTGAGGCGGAAGCGACCGGCGGTTGACCAGTCGAATGCCTCACGGGTCCGGTCGCGAACCTCCCGGGTGGCTAGCACGCTGTCCGGCCGGGCCGCCCCGGTGACCCGGCTGGCCAGGTTGACCGCGTGGCCGAAGTAGTCGCCGGCTCGCTGAACCGTGGGCCCGCAGGCGATCCCCGCCCGAAGGCTGGGCAGGTCCTTCTCCTGGACGGCCTCCACCAGCTCCAGTGCCGTGCGCACGAGCGGCTCGTGCTCGGCGCTGACCAGCATCACGGCGTCGCCGATCGTCTTGATCAGGCGAACCGGGGGGTGGGTGTGCTCGGTGGCCAGATCGGCCAGCTGTCCGGCCAGGCTGCCCAGCTCCTCCACCTCCAGCTCACCGCCCAGGCGCGTGAACCCGACCAGATCGGCAAAGCACACGACCAGGTCGAATTGGCCGGCCACCCGCCCGGTCTCGCGCTCCTCCTGGGCCAGGCTGGCCCGGTGCACGCTCTCCCGCAGGTGGGCGTTGAACGCCGCTTCCATCACCGGTGTGAGGGCCGGCGTGAGCTCTGCGGCCAGCTGGTCGAAGCGCTCGGCCACCTCCGCCTCGCTGTCCCCGGCCCGGAGGAACGTCTCGGCGGCGGCCGCGGCCACGGTGGCGGCCAGACGGGACATGCTCTCGCCCATCACGCGAGACAGCTCCGACATGGCCTCCAGGCTGAACCCCGCCTCCAGGAACCGCCTGAGCGACCGGGCCTGCTCGATGTCGGCCTCGGTGAACACCACGTCGTCCGGACCGGCCACCGGCAGGCCCAGCTGGCGGCGCATGCGTAGCAGGACCTCGGCTTTGGCGCCGGTGCGCTCCTCGAGGTCCCGCGCCGTGTAGCGGCCGGCCAGCCGGCGCTCCACCAGCAGCAGCGCCAGGCGGTCCTCGCGCACCGCCTCGACCAGCTCCTGTTCGGTGGCACCGTCCTCCTCCAGGCGCTCGAGCAGTTTGAGCCGCGCCTCCCGATCATCGCCCTCGAGGCCGTCCAGCAGTCCGGCTGCCGCGAAATCCATCCGCGCATCCTCCAACAATTCCGCCGCGTCCGCTAGCATCGTCGGCCCTTGTGGGTGACCTTTCCGGTCCCCGCCCAGACGACATTGGCGAGCGCACGAGGAAACATGCTGTCCATCCTGATGCCGGTCTACAACGAGCGCGAGCGCGTGGAGCAGGCGATTGCCGAGGTCCTGGCCACCGAGCTCCCTAGCGAGTTCGAGCTGGTCGTGGTGAACGACGGCTCGAGCGACGGCACCACGGAGATTCTGCGCAGCCGGGAGTGGGGGCCCCGGGTGCGGCTGTTCGAGCACGAGGTCAATCAAGGCAAGGGCGCCGCCGTTCAGACGGCTCTGCGTGAGGCCCGCGGCGAGTTCTCCTGCATCTTCGATGCCGACCTCGAGTACGACCCGGCCGATCTGGCCCTGCTCATGCCGGCCCTGCTGGACGGCCGGGCCAACGCCTGCTTCGGTGTGCGGGCGTTCGACGGATACACCAGCCACTCGTTCCTGTTCGTGCTGGGCAACAAGGGCGTCACGTTTGCCTGCAACGTCCTGTTCAACGTGTACCTGCACGACATCATGACCTGTCACAAGATGCTCCGGACCGACCTGTTCCGCAGCCTGCCGTTGCGCTCGCCCGGGTTTGCGATCGAGCCTGAGATCACCGCTCGGCTGGTTCAGCACGGGGAGCGGATCTTCGAGGTGCCGGTGCACTACCGGGCTCGGGCGACCGAGGAGGGCAAGAAGCTGACCGCGCTCGACGGCTTCCGGGTGATCGCCACCCTCCTGCGCTGCCGGCTCTACCCGGCCTGAGGCCCGGGCGCATGGAGGCCCCGATCGTCACTCAGACGCCTCCTCCTTCGCCGCCGGCGGCTCGACGCGATCGCCCGGTGGTGGCCTGGCGGGAGTGGGCCCGATCTCCGTTCGCGCTCGCGCTGGCGCTGTGCGTCGTCCTGGCCGCGCTGTCGGCGGCCGTACTGCCCACGGTCCCGAGCTATGACCCGTGGTCATGGATCGTGTGGGGCCGCGAGGTGTCCGATCCTCACCTGAGCTTCGCCATCGGCGGCGGCCCGTCGTGGAAGCCGCTGCCGTTCATCTTCACCACCGTGTTCGGGCTGTTCGGGGGCGCCGCCCCCACCCTGTGGGTGATCGCCGCCCGGGCCGGCGGGTTGCTCGGGGTGGTGGCGGCCTACCGGCTGGGTGCGGAGCTGGTCGGTGGTGCCTCGGGGCCTTCGGTCGCGGGTGACCGGCCGGGTGTGCGATCGCCGTGGGCGGTCGCCGCGGGAGTGCTCGGTGCCCTGGCGGTGATGCTGACCCAGGACTGGTTCTACTACATGTTCCGAGGCACCTCCGAGCCGATGTTGATCGGCCTGTCCCTGTGGGCGATCGACCGCCACCTCGCGGGGAGGCGCGGATCCGCCTTCGCCTTCGGGGTCGGCGCCTCGCTGATCCGACCCGAGGCCTGGCCGCTCCTCTTCGTCTACGCGGTCTGGCTGTGGATGCGCGAACCGCCGCTGCGAGCACTGATCGTGCTCGGCCTGCTCTCGATTCCGTTCTTCTGGTTCGTGCCGCCGTGGATCGGGTCGGGTGACCCGTTCCTCGCCGCCTCGCACGCCAAGGCATACAACGGCCATCTGGGTTCCAGTCCCTTCGTCACCGTGCTTCACCGGGGCGTCGACCTCCAGACCCTCCCGGTGCTGGTGCTGGCGGTTGTGGCGGTGGCGCTGGCCTGGTTCCGCGGCCGGGAGCGTCTGACCCTCACGCTGGCCGGCTTCGTCGTCGCGTGGTGGGTGATCGTGGTCGGGATGACCCTGGACGGCTATCCCGGGCTCGAGCGCTTCTACCTCCCCGCCGCCGCGGTGACCTGTGTGCTGGCCGGGGTTGGGGTGGTGCGCCTGGCGCAGCTCGCCACCGGCTGGCTGGGGGTCCGGGCCGGCGGCGAGCGGGGCCCGGGAGCCCGTGAGGTGGCTCTCGGCGGTGCCGTCGGGCTGATCCTGGTGGCGGCATCGCTGCCCTTCCTGACCTCCCGGATCAGCGACGCTCGCGCCCAGGCGCCGATCGCTTCGCGGGCGGCCACGCGGCTCGATCAGCTCTCGGCCGC
>DASZNA010000001.1:0-9500 GCA_035551655.1 Solirubrobacteraceae bacterium | reverse complement strand
ACCTGGAGGGCGTCCAGCTCCTCGCGAATCTTGCGCGCACCGAGGTCGGCGGTGATGGCCGTGCCGGCCACCCCAGCCAGAACGATCGCGTCCACGAACGGCGCGAACTCCCGGATCGAGGCCAGCACGAAGAAGCCACCCAGCCGATCGATCGCTCCGAACAGGACAGGAAGTTGGCCGCCTGCAGACCCGGTGCCTCGTAGCCGAAGGCGATCGTGGAGATCAGCAGCGGGAACCAGCACAGCCGTAGCGCGAACATGAACTGGCTGACGAACTCCGGGCCGTACGGGTACGGCCGCCGAACGGCCGAGACGATCGTCCGGCCGGTCAGGATCATCATGTTCCCGGCCTCTTCCAGCACGCCCTTGGTGGGCAGGAACGCTCGATCGACCGTTGTCCGAATCACTTGCTCTGAAGTCCTCCCGGCTCGGCGCCGGTTTTCGGCGCCAGGACGGGAAGCGTACGCGAAGCAAGCCCCTACTACCAAAGGGGAACCGTCATCCACCGTCCGGACCGCAGCTGCGGTGGGCTGGCTGCACAGTGCCAGCCCCACCGATCTACCGATTCCCGGGATTTCCGGCTTGAACTGGGGCCGGTTCGCAGGATGGAGTGGTATGTTCGGGCCGCTGTGAGCGGGTGGAGAATCAGCTGTGGCTTGGTGGTGACCGGGCTGGCGGTGGCAGCCTGCGGCGGAAGCGGCGGGTCGTCGAACAGCGGCAGCACGCCGTCGGGCAAATTTCCGGTCGTCGCGCAGGCCAGCTTTCCGACCTCCCAGCGTCTCGCCCAACACACTCATCTGGTGATCGACATCCGCAATGCCGGGAGTAAGCCGATTCCCAACATCGCGGTGACGATCGTCAACCCGTCCGCCGGAACCGCGGCCGAGGCGTTCGGCACCCTCCTGCCCACCTCCCAGCCCGGTCAGCCCGTGCTGGCCAGTCGCTCGCGGCCGGCCTGGGTGGTCACCCGGCCCCCCGGCCCCTGCGGGTACAGCTGCAAGAACAGCGGACCGGGCGCTGCCGTCACGGCCTACTCCAACACATGGGCGCTGGGCAAGCTGCCGCCCGGACACACCGCACACTTCGATTGGGGCGTGACCGCTGTGCAGTCCGGGACCTACATGGTCAAGTACGAGGTGGCGGCGGGAGTGGACGGCAAGGCCAGAGCGGTCACCACGGACGGCAGCGGCCCGGTGGTCGGCAGTTTCCGGGTCAACATCACCCGCACCCCCCGCCAGGCGTACGTCAACAACGACGGGCAGATCGTCTACACGAACAAGGGCAACAAGCCCTAGCCCGGGCTTCCCTTCGACGGCGCGACCGTCTGGCTGACGATCCACGCGTGCTTGCCCACCTGCCGGGCCCGCGCGAACCCCAGCTGCTCGAGCAGCTCGACCGTGGCCGTGAACAGGAAGCGGCCCTGAGCCTCCCGGCCGGCCGTCGTCTCTGAAATCGCCTCCACGAGTCCGCCCCCAGCGGCGGCGATCTGCTGGAGGGCGCCCTCGACCGCGGCGAGCGCGACCCCCTGACCGCGATGCCTCCGGTCCACGAAGATGCAGGCGATCCGCCACCGGGCAGCGGGCGGCGGGTCCTGGGCATAGGCGCGTTCGTGCTTGAGCTTCAGCTCATCCGGGGTGCCGTATTGACACCAGCCCAGGGCCCGCTCCTGAGCGTCGCGCACCAGAGCCGCGTGGGCGCGGCCCGCGCGCACGAGCTCCTCCTTCAGGCTGCGCGGATCCGTGTGCCCACGCCGGTACTCCCGGTGAAATGCGATGCACCAGCACCCGCCGAGATCCCGTTGTTGCGCTCCACCAGGTCAGCGAACGCGCTCCAGGTGGAGGTGTCCAGAGGACGGGTCTTGTAGTCACGCGGGCGCGAGGTCACAGGGTGCAACAGCGTGGCACGACTCATGGCGTTCCAGCGAGCAAACTGATCTTGAGGGCGTCGAAGTGCTCGCTCGGACTCCAAAAACGCGTTCCAGCGAGCAATCCGGTTGCCGAGGATCTGATTTGCTTGCGCGAACGCCTCCCCGGCGGAGGCCCTACGGGGGTTTTCCCCAAATTGCGACCTCGGGCGAAGGCCGTCCTGCCCCGGTTTATCCATGTGGATAGTGACGCCCCGGTGAGCGGGACATAATCTGGGCCTTCGCACGTCCCGCGACGTGCGCACGAACGCGCGCCCAGGCCGCCAGCGGCGCGCAAACTGCAGAGAAACTGGAGAACCCATGCCCCGAATCCGTCAGCAGAATGTCCTCGCCGCCCAGTGGGCACCGAATGGCGGTGCGCTCGGAGCGCCGGATCTGACCAGCCCGGACAACCAGGTGTTCGGCGAGAACGTGTTCAGCCCGGCCGTTCAGCGCCAGCGGCTGCCCCGCGACGTCTACCGGCGCCTGTCCCAGACGCTGGCTCGCGGCGAGGCGCTGGATACGTCAACTGCCGACGCGGTCGCGCTGGCCATGAAGGAGTGGGCCCTGGAGAAGGGCGCCACCCATTACACCCACTGGTTCCAGCCGCTCACCGGGATCACGGCGGAGAAGCACGACAGCTTCTACGGCCCCACCGGCGAGGGCACGGCGCTGGCCGAGTTCAGCGGCAAGGAGCTGATTCAGGGCGAGCCCGATGCCTCGTCATTCCCCACGGGTGGGATCCGGGCCACCTTCGAGGCGCGCGGCTACACGGCTTGGGATCCCACCTCCCCGGCGTTCATCCTGGAGAACCCCAACGGCGCCGTTCTGGTCATCCCCACGGCGTTTGCCTCGTGGACCGGCGAGGCGCTGGACCACAAGATCCCGCTGCTGCGCTCGATGGAGACGCTGTCCAAGTCGGCGGTGCGCGCCCTGCGGCTATTCGGCAACCAGGCCGTGCAGCGGGTGTTCACCACCGTGGGTCCCGAGCAGGAGTACTTCCTGATCGACGAGCAGTACTACTTCGAGCGCCCAGACCTGATCACCACCGGCCGGACGCTGTTCGGAGCCAAGCCGGCCAAGGGCCACGAGCTGGACGACCATTATTTCGGCTCGATCCCCGAGCGTATCCTCGCCTACATGCTGGAGTGTGAGCGCGAGCTGTTCAAGCTCGGCGTGCCCGTCAAGACGCGACACAACGAGGTGGCGCCCAACCAGTACGAGATCGCCCCCGTGTTCGAGAACTCGAACGTGGGTGCCGACCACCAGCAGCTGACGATGCAGATCCTCCAGAACGTGGCCCGCCGCTACGGACTGGTGTGCCTTCTGCACGAGAAGCCGTTCGCCGGTGTCAACGGCTCGGGCAAGCACAACAACTGGTCGATGGGCACCGATCAGGGCGAGAACCTGCTCGAGCCGGGCGACACCCCGCACGAGAACCTGCAGTTCCTGTTCTTCTGTGCCGCCGTGATCCAGGCGGTCAACCGGTACCAGGGCCTCCTGCGCGCGTCGATCGCCTCTCCGGGGCAGGACCACCGGCTGGGGGCCAACGAGGCGCCGCCGGCGATCATCTCCATCTTCCTGGGCACCCAGCTCGAGGATGTGTTCGAGGCGATCGAGCGAGGCGAGGCCGGTGAGTCGACCCCCGAGTCGTTCCTGGGACTGGGCACCCCGGTTCTGCCCCCGCTACCGATGCACGGCGGGGACCGCAACCGGACCTCGCCATTTGCCTTCACGGGCAACAAGTTCGAGTTCCGGGCCCTTGGGTCCTCGATGTCCCTATCGCTGCCCAACACCGTGCTGAACACGATCGTGGCCGACGCGATCGATGACCTGGCCGAGGAGCTGGAGGACGCCGTGCAGGGCGGGACCAGCCTGGAGTCGGCGCTGCCCCCGATCCTTCAGCGCTCCTACGCCGAGCACAAGCGGATCGTGTTCGGCGGGGACAACTACTCCGAGGAGTGGCACTCCGAGGCCGAGCAGCGCGGGCTGCTGAATCTGCAGGCCACCCCGGATGCGCTGCACTACCTGACCGACGACGAGACCGTCAGCCTGTTCTCCAACTACGGAGTCCTGTCCCAGCGGGAGCTCGAGTCTCGCTTCGAGGTGTTCGCCGAGCAGTACGTGACCAAGCTCAACATCGAGGCGGAGACGGCGGCCACCCTGGCCCGGACGATGCTGCTCCCGGCGGCGGCGCGCTACCTGGCCGAGCTACTGGGCGCCCAACTGCCTGACCTGGCCGCCGATGCCGAGCAGCTGACCATGGCGCTCGTCGACGCGATCCGCGCGCTCGATGACGCCAACCTGGGTGAGAACCAGCCCCACGAGGACATCCTGGCGCATGCCAGGTACATGCACGATGTGGTGCTCCCGGCGATGGGCGAGGTGCGGACGGCAGCTGACCGGCTGGAGAAGGTGGTGGCCGACGATCTGTGGCCACTTCCGAAGTACTCGGAGATCCTGTTCATCAAGTAGCTCGGTCCGGGTGGGCATCCGCAAGGATGGGCGTATGCGCCATCTGGCGCGACGCCCCTCCCTGCGTCGCCCACCCTCCCTCGCAGCGCCCCGGTGCGTTGGTGGGAGGACCATAAGTGCACTCACCCCGGCGCCCTGAACGGGGTTAGTGCAGCTTCGGTCGATGGGCGACCACAACTGCATTACCCCCTTGTCTTGAGCGGAGGCGCGTGTAGTTGTGGTTGTGGCCGCGGTTAGGCGGCGGTCAGATCAGTCGTGGCCGGCGGGGCCTCCACTGCCTCGGCCGGCCGAGCCCCGGCGCGGGTGGCCAGCCAGGAGCCGGCCAGGATCAAGATCAGACCGCCGATCGCCGTCGGGCCGGGCGATTCACCCAGCAGGAGCACGCCGAGGATCACCGCGACGAGCGGATTGACGTAGGTGATGACCACGGACCGGGCCGGTCCGATCTCGCGGATTAGCAGAGTCATGAGAATGAAGGCCAGCGCGGTGCAGATGAGGCCGAGGACGATCAGCGAGGCGAACGAGCCGCCGGACGGAGTTCGCGCGGGCCAGTCGATGATGGCCAGCGGTGTGAGCAGCACCGCGGCCATGCTCAGGCTGCCGCCCATGGCGATGCGGGGGTCGAGATCCGGGAGGCCCCGCTTGAGGATCATCGGGCCGGCGGCGTAGCCGAAGGCGGCCACCAGGATGCCTGCGGCGGCCAGGAGCTGCGATCCGGTACCTGAGGCGTTCAGGCCGACCAGCAGGGCCACTCCGACGAGCCCCACCATCAACCCCACCAGGCGCACCCCGGTGGTCCGCTCCTCCGGGTCGAACCGGACGGCCAGAAGGGCGACGTTGAGCGGCACCGAGGCGATGATGATGGCGGCCAGCGACGAGGAAACGTGCTGCTCGCCGGAGGCAATCAGTGGAAACGGGATGCACACCTCGAACACGGCGTAGGCGAGGAGCGCCTTCAGGTGACCGCGCATCTGGCCGATCACATTGGCACGATGTGCCAACACCAGAAGCACAGCGGCGCCCAGGACGATCCGGCCCCAGGCCAGCACCACCGGCGGCATCCCCCCGTCCACCGAGATCTTGATGAACAGGTAGGGGATTCCCCAGACGGTGGAAACGGCGGCAAACAACGCCCAGGCTCGCGCGCTCATCGAGATTTCAGGCTAGCGACAGCCGTTCGGTTCACCGGGTGGAGCGCAACTTGCCGGTGGCCCACCGGTTCCAGACCGTGTTGGTCCTGCCTGTGAGGGACATCCCGGCGCGTAATCGCCTCCGCATCGCGTCTCGCCGGATCCGTTTCGCGCTCTGCCTGCTGGCCGGTGCGCTGGTGGCCGGCGCGGCGAGCCCCGCGATGCCCCAAGCCCTGGCCTCAAAGGCCAGGGCGACGACTGCGGGTACCGTTCCTCCGCCGTTCACCGTGCCGGCCGGAAAGGCGATCCGGCCGTTCCAGGGCCGTGGAATGTGGATCTGGATGCTGTCGAGCTCTGACGGCGGACGGCTCGGCTCGATCATCGCCCAGGCCAAGGCGCACGGCGTCAGCACGCTGTTCATCAAGAGCGGCGACGGCACGAGTATGTGGTCGCAGTTCAACCGAACCACCGTGGCCGCACTGCACCACGCCGGGCTCAGGGTGTGCGCGTGGCAGTACGTGTACGGCAACCATCCGGTGTTCGAAGCCGATGTCGGCGTGCAGGCGGTCCGGGACGGCGCCAACTGCCTGGTCATCGACGCCGAAGTGGAATACCAGGGCAAGTACGTCCAGGCCCAGGCCTACATCCGCACGCTGCGCAAGAAGATCGGCTACCGCTTCCCCATCGGGCTGGCCGGCTTCCCGTGGGTGGACTACCACCCGGCGTTCCCGTACTCCGTGTTCCTCGGGCCGCACGCCGCGCAGGTGAACGTCCCGCAGATGTACTGGAAGGACATTGGCACGACGGTGGTCAACGTGTACGCCCACACGTATCAGTGGAACGAGCTGTACCAGCGTCCGATCGCCCCTCTCGGCCAGCTCTACAGCAACCCCCCGCTCACCGAGATCCGCCGGTTCCGCGCGATCTCCCGCTACTACCGGGCACCCAACGTCAGCTGGTGGGACTGGCAATCGGCTGGTTCGCTGCAGTGGAACGCCATGTCACAGGCGGTCGGGACGATTCCCGGTTTCGTGGCCCACCGCGAAGCGGCCACGGTGGGCCCGGGGTCGCAGGGTGACTGGGTGGTGTGGGCCCAGGAGCACCTGATCAGCGCTGGTTACCGGGTCACGATCGACGGGGACTACGGCACCTCGACGACCGCCGCGGTCGAGCGGTTCCAGACCGCGCACGGCCTGCCCGCCACCGGCGAGCTGGACCCGGCCACCTGGGACTCGCTGCTGCGCTACCACGTGGCTACCGTCACCTGGGTCACCCGCAAGGGACAGCCCGTCGCGGAGACGGCGTCGGGCGCCCGACGCGAGATCGTCGTCCCGCGGTCGGCCCACCTGCGCGAGCGCCGCGACGAGCTGGCCGGCGCTCCCGGTCGCGGACGTCCGTAGAGCACCCGCCGGCACGCGACTTCAGAGCAGGTCGTTCTCCTGCGCGTACGCCACCAGGTCGGCGCGGGTCATCCGGCCGGTCTTGCGCTGAATGTGCGCCCGGTGGGACTCGATCGTCCGCACGCTGAGGAACAACCGGCTGGCGATCTCGCCGTTGGTGTGGCCGAGCGCGATCAGGCGCAGGACCTCCACCTCCCGGGCGCTCAGCATGTCGGGAGCCGCCGTGCGCTCGGCGGGCTCGGCGGCCAAGCGGGCGCCGAGCATCGGGTTCAGATAGGTCATTCCGTCTGCGGCCTGTCGGACCGCCTGGACCAGCTCGCCGTCGGCCGCCTCCTTGAGGACATACCCCAGGGCTCCGGCCCGCAGGGCGTCCCGGGCAAAAGCGGGATCGTTCTGCATCGTCAGCACGACGATCTGGGTCTGGGGCTCGCTGGTCCTGAACCGCGGAATCGCCTGCAGGCTCGGCTCCCCCGGCATGTTGAGGTCCAGGATCAGTACATCCGGATGGAACGCGCTGACCTTGCGCAGGCACTCACTCACGTCACCGGCCTCGGCCACGACCTCGAAGTCCGACTCGCTGTCCAGCAGCAGCCGCAGGCCGGCCCGAACCACCCGGTGATCATCGGCCAGCACGATGCTGATCGTCCGGCCTCGATCGTTCACGGCTTCACTCAAGCGTCCCTCACCGTCCGTAATTTGCCTAACCGCCTCGGTAGTTCCCCGCAGATTATGCGGTCCCGCACGATCAAACGCTCCGCCGCCGCGTTATTCGGCCGCCGGCGGGGTTCCCCGGACGGCCAGGCTGCGGTTCCGGTACTCGCCCCGGTCGGTGACCTCATCGGCAAACCAAGCGGGGGGACGAAACGAGCGAGCGCTGTCCTCGTCGGGAAACTCGACCTCGGCGACCCGCAGGCCGGCCAGCCCGCCGCCGTACTCATCGAGCTCCACCGAGAGCCTCCCGTCGGACAGTTCCACGACGCGCCGCGTCTTCTCCAGGCGCCGCCCGTCGGTAGCCGGCCAAAGCACATCAAACTGCTCGGGAGCGATCTCGATCTCCAGCTCCCGGCGGACCAGGCCGTGCCCGGACTTAGTCGTGAGGAAGCACCGGCCAGCCCGGCGTCGCAGGCGCACTTCGCCCCCGTCTGCCTCGATCGCCAGATAACCCTGCTCGATCGGCTCGCCCTCCGTGCCCAGAACCTCGCCGGGCACCTCGGCGACCAGCCACTTGCGCTCCACCTCCTGGCCGTCCATCACCGCTCAGCCGCTGAGGACGGTCTCGTCCGCCAACCTCTCCGGCCCTTCGACGTTCAGTTCGACGCTGCCCCGGACGATCACGCCGCGCCCAAACGTCACGTCACCGTGCACCACCAATCGCTGGGCTTCGAGCAGCGACGGCGGCCCCTCCGGCAGTCGCCGCTCGAACTCGTCGAGCAGCTTGTAGTAGTGACCGTCGAGCTCCACATAGGGGAGATCCCGAGCTCGCTCCGGCCGGGGCAGAACGCGGCAGTCCTCGTCCAGCGTGTAAACGTCGGAGCGGAGGACGAGCAGGTCGTCGGTTGTCTTGACCGGGGCGAAGCGGGTGCGGGGGACCAGCAGGAGGCTGGCATCCGCGAAGCGGGCAATCGCCGCGCCCATGGCGCTCTCCAGCTGGAGCACGGGCGGCGAGCTGGAGTCTCGGGGATCTACGGTCTTGCGGTTGATGATCACCGGCAGCTCCAGACCGTTTCCGTCCGAGAGCGTGTCCTCGAGCGCCTCGAGATCGACCCACAGCGAGTTGGTGTTGTAGTAACGCCAGCGCCGGTAGTCGCGGAAGGACTCCTGATCATCCTCGGGGGTCTGAGCGGTCTCGCGCAGTACCAGCTGGCCGTCCTGGCGGCGCCTGGCGATGTGGCCCCCCTTGCGGTCGGCCTCGGTGCCCTGCACGACCTCCATCAAGAACGGGATCCCGTCGGCATCCATGTGGGCGGCGATCCGTGGATCTACCGTCGAGCCGAGATTGTCGGCGTTGGAGATCATCGCGTAGCGAAAGCCCTGCTCCAACAGAGTGGCCAGCATGCCCGAGCCGCGGAGGGCTGCGTACACGTCACCGTGGCCGGGTGGATTCCACTCCAGCGACTGATCATCCGGCCAGCTCACCGGCTCGAGCGTGTCAGGGTCGAGCTTGGGGACCATGCTCTGGAGAAAGTCCAGCGGCACCCCCTCAGTGGCGATCTCCGGGTGCTCATCGAGAGCTCGCGCCGTAGCCTCCCGGGTGGCCTGGCTGTTCATCAGCACCAGCGGGAGGCGGACGCCGTGCCGGCGACGCAGGGCCATGGTCTGCCCGATGATGATCTCCAGGAACGTGCGCCCCTCGCGAGCCTCCACCAGGGACTTCGGCTGGTGCAGGCCCATGGAGGTGGCCAGACCGCCGTTCAGCTTGACCAGGGCCACCGCCTCGAGCGCCTGCGCCGGATCGGCTTCGGAGAGCTCCTCCAGAGCCGGGACGTCCGGGGCCGGCTCCAGATCGGCGGTGGGGATCAGAGTCTGCTCGCCGCTGCGCACCCGCTCGAGCGCCGAGCCGAACGTGCGGATCGCCTCGTCGGTCTGACCCGCC